>CAZKIO010000013.1:0-85849 GCA_964552795.1 uncultured Planctomycetaceae bacterium | reverse complement strand
AACGACCAGAACATCCTCGACCTGCCGCACAAGGACCTGCGCCGCGCGCGCGCGGCGGCCGTGTCGATCATCCCCACGTCGACCGGCGCCGCGAAGGCCATCGGCGAGGTCTACCCGCGCCTGAAGGGCAAGCTGCACGGCCTCGCGATGCGCGTGCCGGTGCCGGACGGCTCGGTCGTCGACCTGACCTGCGTCGTCGCGCGCAAGGTCACCAAGGAGGAGGTCAACCAGGCGGTCGAGGCCGCCGCGAAGAAGGGCCTCAAGGGCGTGCTGGAGTACTGCGTCGATCCGATCGTGTCGGCCGACATCATCGGCAACCCGTCGAGCTCGATCTTCGACGCGCTCTCGACGCAGGTGATCGGCGACAACCTGGTCAAGGTCGTCTCCTGGTACGACAACGAGTGGGGCTACAGCCAGCGCGTGGCCGACCTGGTCGTGTACGCGCACCAGTTGAAGGCCGGGAAGCCCGGCCAACCCGCGCCCGCCAAGGCCTGAGCGCGCGGTCCCGCCGACCATGAGCCTCGACGTGCCCGGCCTCGACGGCCTGCAGTTGCGCGGGAAGCGCGTGCTCGTGCGAGTGGACTTCAACTGCCCGCAGGACGAGTCCGGCGCGATCACCGACGACACGCGGATCCGCGCCGCGCTGCCCACGATCCGCGAGATCCTGGCGCAGGGCGGAAGGCCGATCCTGATGAGCCACCTGGGCCGGCCCAAGGGCAAGGTGGTCGAGTCCATGCGCCTCGCGCCGATGGGCACGCGGCTCGCGGAGCTGCTCGGCTCGCCGGTCGTCGCGCTGAAGGAGTCGACCGGGCCCGCCGCCGAGGCCGCCGCGCGCGCGGCGCCCGCCGGCGCGGTCGTGCTTCTGGAGAACGTGCGCTTCCACGCCGGCGACGAGAAGGGCGATGCGGAGCTCGCGGCGGCGCTCGCGCGGCACGGCGACGTGTTCGTCAATGACGCCTTCGGGGCGTCGCACCGCGACCACGCCTCGGTCACGGGCGTCGCGCGCCTCCTGCCTTCGTGCGCGGGCCGGCTGATGGAGAAGGAGATCGCCGCGTTCGCGCGCGTGCTCGAGAAGCCCGAGCGGCCGTTCGTCGCGATCCTGGGCGGCGCGAAGGTCAGCGACAAGCTCAAGGTCGTCGAGCGCCTGATCGAGCGCGTCGACGCGCTGCTCGTGGGCGGCGGGATGGCCTACACGTTCCTGGCCGCGCGCGGCGGAGCGGTCGGCCGCTCGCTCGTGCAGAACGACCAGCTCGACGCGGTGCGCGCGGCGCTGGCGCAGGCCAAGGTGCGCGGCGTCGACGTGCTGCTGCCGGGCGACCACGTCTGCGCCGAGGCCTTCGAGGAGGGCGCGCGGCCGATCGCGACCGGCGCGGACATCCCCGCGGGCCTGATGGGCCTCGACATCGGCGAGCGCTCGCGCGCGGCCTACGCCGAACGCATCGCCGGGGCGCGGACCGTGCTGTGGAACGGGCCGATGGGGGTGTTCGAGTGGCCCGCGTTCCGGGCCGGGACCGAGGCCGTCGGCCGGGCGGTCGCGGCCTCCAAGGGCTACACCGTGGTGGGGGGCGGGGATTCGGTCGCGGCGGTCGAACTGCTCGGCCTGGCCGACCGGATCCGCCACATCTCCACCGGCGGCGGGGCCTCCCTGGAATTGCTGGAGAACGGCACGCTGCCGGGAATCGAGGCCCTGCGGGGCGCCCCGGGACCGCGGAATGGCCCGGGGCAGGCCTAGCCCCTGGGAGACGCCCTCCCGCCGCCGCTAGAATCGGCCCGGCCGGGGGCGGGCGACCGTCCCCCCGCTGCACGTCGAGCATGGCTCAACGCCCGATCCTGATCTCGCCTTCGCTCCTCGCCTGCGATTTCGCGCGCCTGGGGGAGGAGGTGGCCCGCGCCGAGGCCGCCGGGGCCGACTGGCTGCACGTCGACGTGATGGACGGCCACTTCGTGCCGAACCTCACGATCGGCCCGCCGGTCGTCCAGAGCATCGCCGGGGTGGCCCGGGCACCGCTCGACGTCCACCTGATGATCAGCGACCCGCGGCAGTACGCGCGGGCCTACGCCCGGGCCGGCGCGCACGTGCTCACCTTCCACGTCGAGGTCTGCCCGACGCCGGCGGACGCGCGCGAGGTGATCGCGGTCTTCCGCGGCGAGGGCGTGGCCAAGGTCGGCATCGCCCTCAACCCCGACTGTCCGGTCGAGCGCGTGTTCCCGCTGCTCCCCGACGTCGACCTCGTGCTCGTGATGAGCGTGTTCGCGGGGTTCGGGGGCCAGCGCTTCCTGCCCGAGACGCTCGCCAAGACGCGCGCCATTCGCGCGCGCGGCTACGACGGCCTCCTGGAGATGGACGGGGGCCTCAACGCCGAGACGATCCCGCTGTGCGCCGCAGCGGGTGCCGACGTGCTGGTCTCCGGCACGGCCCTGTTCGGCGCTCCCGACATGGCCGCGGCCGTGTCCAGGTTCCGCGCGTCCGCCGAGGCGCAACGGGAGACGATCCATGCCCCCTGAGTTCGCGACCAGCTCGCCCCACGGCGATCCCAAGAAGTCCACGGCCGACCGCAAGGCCATGGAGGTTCCCCGCGTGACCGATGTCGAGCCGATCCTGCCCGCGGACGCGGGCGAGCCCAATGGCGAACCCGAGGCGCAGGGCGAGCGGCGCCGCCGCCTGTGGAAGAAGAAGGAGATGCCCGGCGGCCTGTGGCTGAAGTGCGAGAGCTGCAGCCAGATGATCTACCGCAAGGAGCTCGAGGAGAAGGGGCACGTGTGCCCCGCCTGCGACTTCCACTTCACGCTGCCCGGCCCCGACCGCGTGCGCATGGTGCTCGACCAGGGCAGCTTCCAGGAACGCTACGCGGGGCTGGAGGCGCGCGACCGCCTGAAGTTCCAGGACTCGGTGCCCTACGCCGAGAAGATCCGGCGCACGACCGAGAAGCTCAAGCGCAGCGAGGCGCTGATCCTGGGCACGGGCACGATCGAGCAGCGGCCGGTGGTGCTGGCGGTGCTCGACTTCGCCTTCATGGGCGGCTCGATGGGCGAGGTCGTCGGCGAGAAGGTCGCGCTGGCCTGCGACATCGCGCGCCTGGAGAAGCGCCCCCTGCTGATCTTCACCAGCTCGGGCGGCGCGCGCATGCACGAGGGCATGCTGTCGCTCATGCAGATGGCCAAGACCAGCGCGGCGCTCGCGACCTTGAACGAGGCCGGCGGCTTCTCGATCTGCGTGCTGACCAACCCCACGACCGGCGGCGTGACGGCCAGCTTCGCCTCGGTCTGCGACATCACCCTGGCCGAGCCGGGCGCGCTGATCGGCTTCGCGGGGCCGCGCGTGATCGCCTCCACCATCAAGCAGGAGCTGCCGCCGGGCTTCCAGCGCGCCGAGTTCCTGCTGGAGAAGGGCCAGGTCGACGCCATCGTGCGGCGCAAGGACCTGCGCCCGACGCTCGCGAGCCTGATCGACTTCGGCCGCGGGGCGGCCGGTCGCTGACCGTCGGCCCGCCCGGGCGGCCCGGCGGGGCGATCCATCCCCGGCGCGCGTGCGCCGTGGTAGCTTCCTCGGATGTCCTTCGCATCCATCGCCTTCCTGTGCCTGGCCGGCGCGGCGCTGGCCGGCCCGGCCGCGGCCCAGACGATCGTCGACGTGCAGCGCAGCGCCCCGCGCGCGCCGCTCGCGCCGCAGAGCAACGAACCGATCCACGTCGAGATCGCCGGACGCAGCCTGCCGCGCTTCCCGCACTTCGACCACGTGCGCTCGTTCTACGAGGGCTCGCAGGTCGAAGCCGCGTTCGACACCGGACGCCGGCCCGAGCTGATCGGACGCACGGCCGACGTGTGGCTGTGCGAGCACAAGGACGCGGCCGGGTGGCAGGCGGTGCCGACGCTGGTCGACGTGCGCGGCGCGTTCCAGACGATCACGTTCGTCGCCGGCGGCGTGCTGCCGAACCGGCTGACGCTCGACATCGGCACGCTGTCGGGCTTCAACGGCGACAGCCTCGGGCGCGCGTACGACGTCGTGCTCGACCTCGATCGCGACGGCAACCTGTCGGCGGGGGACTGGGTCGACGGCGCCGGCGCGGATCCGGGCTTCTGGATGCTCTATCCGACCGTGCTGCAGGGCATTCACCCGATCACCGAGGTGCTGTACAGCGGCGGCACCTGGCTCGGCCAGGACCTGTACTACCCGTCGAACATCGCCAGCCTGGGCGAGCTGCCGCTGGTCGTGGTCAGCCACGGCAACGGGCACAACTACCAGTGGTACGACCACATCGGGTTCCACCTCGCGTCCTGGGGCTACATCGTGATGAGCCACCAGAACAACACGGCGCCCGGCACCGAGACGGCGTCCACGACGACGCTGACCAACACCGACTACTTCCTGGGGAACCTGGCGACGATCGCGGGCGGCGCGCTCTTGGGCCACGTGGACCGCCACAAGATCGTGTGGATCGGCCACAGCCGCGGCGGGGAGGGCGTCGTGCGCGCCTACGACCGCATGTTCGACGGCGCCTACACGCCGGTGAACTTCACGCTCTCCGACATCGTCCTGGTCTCGAGCATCGCGCCCACGGACTTCCAGGGCAACGCCAACACCAACCCGCACGGCGTGCCCTACAGCCTGTGGACCGGCGGCGCGGACTCCGACGTCAACGGCTGCGCGGACTGCAACCTGTGCCAGACCTTCCACCTGCACGAGCGCGCGACCGGCGTGCGCTCCTCGATCTCGCTGCACGGCGCGGGGCACGGCGCGTTCCACAACAACTCCTCGTCGAGCCTGTTCGCGGCCGGGCCGTGCCAGCTCTCGCGCGGCGACGTGAACCAGATCATGCGCGGGTACCTGCTGCCGCTCCTGGAGTACCACGCGCGCGGCAACCGGGCCGGGTACGAGTGCCTGTGGCGCCAGTGGGAGACGTTCAGCACGCCGGGGGCGCCCGTCAGCACGTGCGTCACCGTGGACCTGATGCACCAGGCCGCGCCCGGCGTGCGCCGCGTGATCGACGACTTCCAGAGCAACCCCGGCGTCAACCTGAGCAGCTCCGGCGGCCTCGTCACGTTCGACGTCGCCAACCTCACCGAGGGCCGGTTCGACGATCCCGGAACCGTGTTCACGGCGAGCGCCAGCGAGCCGATGAACGGCATGACCCTGTCGGGCGGCGTCGCCGACACGACCAGCGGCATCGTGTTCGAGTGGAACGGCGCGGACCGCGTGATCACGTTCGACCTCGTGCCGGCACTGCGCGACGCGACGTCCTCGACGTACCTGTCGTTCCGCGCGGCCCAGGCGGCGCGGCACGCGCTGACTGGCGCGGTCCTGGGCGACCTGGACTTCACCGTGCGCGTGCGCGACAGCCAAGGCGGCCTCTCGGCGATCGCGATCGGCGCCTACGGCGGCGGGATCGAGGAGCCGTACCAGCGCACGGGCTGCGGCACGGGCGCGGGCTGGGCCAACGAGTTCGAGACGATCCGCATCCGCCTGGACGACTTCGCGCGCGACGCGACGCCGGTGAACCTCTCCGACCTCGTGGCGATCGACCTCTTGTTCGGGCCGACGTGGGGCGCGGCCGAGGGTCGCCTGGGTTTCGACGATCTGGAGTACGTGCGCGACTGACCGCGCGAGGGACCACGCATGCGCCTCTTCATCGCCATCCTGATCTTCACCGCTCTCGCCGCCGCCGGCGCCGTCGCGCTGCGCACGGGCCAGGCCCCGCCGCCCGACCGCAGCGCCGATCCGGTGCGCGAGCTGGTGTCCGCGGCGCCGTTCACGCTCGAGCGTCCCGCGACCCACTGGTGGCGCGCCGAGCAGCCGCGCTACGACGCGGGCTGGATCGTCGTCCTGTCGGTCGATCCGCGCTTCGTCGAGCCGCACCAGGTCGCCGAGCCCGTCCTGTACGCGGGCGCGGAGACCGTCGAGCGCGTGAACCACGGCCACGAGGCAGGTCGCGTGGTGGGCGTGATCCCGTCGCCGCGCGGCGCCGACGGGATGCCGTCCCTCGACCTCGCCTCGGTGGTGTTCTTCTTCGGACCCGACGACCTGCCCGAGACGATCACGGCGGACGCCGCCGCGGCGCAGTTCGAGCGCGTGCGTCGCGCGGGCGGGACGCCGTTCAGCGCGTCCGAGGTGGCCGCGGCCCTGCAGCGCGGCGGCGGTCCGCTGCGGCTCGCGGAGCGCGAGGAACTCGACGAGCGCGCGGCGCTGCTGGTGCTGGAACACTCGCCGGCCGAGCAGGACCTGGGCCTGGGACTGCTCGCGCCGCGCGTGCGCTGATCTATCCGGCCCGGGTGACGCGCATCACCCACGAGTCGAAGCAATCCTGTCCGGCGCCTCCGCGCCGCAGCGAGGACGCGGCGGAGCGGCGGTTCCAGGCGACGAGCAGCGGTCCGATCGCGCCCTTGAGGCGCGTCGCGTCCAGGTGCAGGAGCTGCGGCAGGGGATCGCTGCGCTGGTAGCCGCTCCAGGCTCCGAACGCGAAGCCGCGCCGCTCGAGTTCGGCCCGCGCCTCCTCACGCGTCAGCGCGTTCATCTCGCGCACGGGCAGGAGCGGCCGTTCGGCGCGCCGCTTGCGCATGCCCTTCGATCCGGGGTGGATGTCGCCGATCACCAGCGTGCCGCCCGGCGCGACCGCGCGCGCGAGGCCGTCGAACCAGGCGGTCCGGTCGCGCGCGAAGCTGACGACGCCCGACGACAGCACGAGGTCGTACGGCGCCTCGTCCGCGGCGGGGAACGGCGGCTCCTCGCCGAAGCCCGTGCGCCCGACGCAGCGCTTCAGACCCTGCGCGGCGGCGTTCTCCTCGGCGATCCTGACCATCTCGGGGCTGGGATCGAACAGCGCGAGTTCGGGGTCGCCGCCGCGCGCGCGCGACGCCAGCGCGGCCTCGATCCCGACCCAGCCCGCGCCGCAGCCGAAGTCGAGGATGCGCTGCGCGGCGTGCGCGCCGGCGAAATCGGCGACGTGCCGGCGCATCCAGCGGAAGTGCGCGTAGCCGGGACGCCCCGGCTCGCCGTTCCAGCCCGCGGCGTTCTTGTCGAACTTCGCCACCGTCGTGTCGGGCGCCAGGACCGCCGCGCGCGTGCGCGCCGCGACGACGATGCCGGTCTTGCCGATGCCGCGCTGCAGGTGGCGTGTGCCTTCGAGGCTGCGGCGTTCGACGCCGTTCTGCGACGTCGTGTACAGCGCCCCGACGTGCCACGCGGGCCACAGCGCGTCGCGCAGGCGCGCCAGCTCGGCGTCGCGGCGCGCGCCCAGGCAGAAAACCAGCAGCCAGCCGTCGGGCGAGCCCTCGGTGCGCGCGTGCTCCAGGATGGCCGGCGCCAGCGCCGCGAGGTCGGGCGCGGAGGCGTCGACGACCGCGAGCGCGCTGCGGTTCGCGCTCGCGCCGGGCGAGGGCGGATCGCCCAGCACGCGCACGCGGTCGGCGGCGACGGGCAGGTCCTCGAGCACGGGGACCAGCACGCGCGCGGACAGGGCGGCGAAGCCGGCGATCATCGGCGGCGCTCCCGGCGACGTTCGCGCCGCGCGGCCGCGGCGGCGCGCGCGCTCTCGACGCGCTCGCGGCGGCGCGCCTCCTCGGCAAGCAGCGCCGCCGGGGACTCGCGGTCGGGACGCAGGGCGAAGGACAGGCTGTAGGCGACGTCGTCGCCGGCGCAGAAGACCGAATGCATGCAGGTGGACCGGAGGCCGAAGTTGGGCAGCAGGATGGCATCCCCGGCGCGCAGGATGCAGCCGTGGCCGGCGTCCGCAAGGAAAGAAGTGAACTCCGGGCCGCGGTTGACGAGCGGACCCAGCGCGCCGCAGCCCGGCAGGGACAGTTCGCTCGCGAGGCGCGGCCCGTCGGCGAGCAGCGCGCGGAAGCGCCGCCAGCCGCCGGGGAACGCGTGCGGGCCGGCCTCGAAGAGCTGCGCGCGCAACCACGGCAGCTCGCCCTCCTCCAGCGCCTCGGCGAACTCGGCGATGCGGGCCGCGAGGTCGGCGGTCGAGAGCGCGAGCCAGGCCGTCGCGCCGGTGAGCTGCACGTAGCACACGCCGAGCTGGCGCTGCGCGCCGCCGTCGAGCTCGTCCTCGGCGAACGCGTCGTGGTGGAAGCTGGCGCCGCCGCCGGGCGCGTTCCAGTAGGCCAGCATCTGCGTGAACAGCACCGACGTGCCGCACAGGCGCTCGACGAGCCGCACGAGGTCGGGGTTGCCGCCCGCCACGACGGTCTCGGGGAACAGGCGCTCGCCCAGTTGCGTGACGAGGCGGTGGCGCAGGAGATCCGCGCTGCCGTCGTCGTCGCCCTCGCGGCCGAACGACATCCGCACGCGCAGGCTGCGCTCGTCCTCGTGCGTCGAGAGCCAGGCGGACTTGATCCACAGGTCGTCGATGGTGCGGCCGCCTCCGCCGGGCGGCGGGTGCGCGGCCACGAACATCCGTTCGAGGTCGCGCTCGGGATCGGCCAGCGGCGCGCGGCGCGCCAGCGGCTCGAACTCCGGCGCGAGGTCGGCCGCGCGCGACGTGAGCCAACCCGCGAGGCCGCCGGTTTCGCACAGTTCCTCGAACAGGCTGGCCGCGTCGTCGAGCTCGGGCGCGAGCTCCGGCAGGAACGACGCAGCGACGCCCGGCAGCACGATCGGCCGCGCGGCCTGCCAGCGCACGGAGCAAAACCCTTCGAAGGCGGCGTCGTCGCCGTCGTCGGGCAGCGTCACGCCGGCGCGCGCGGCGTCGAGCTCGGCCCAGTCGCCGTGGTCCACGCCGCGGCGCTGCAGCGTCACGCTGGCCAGCGCGGCTGCCTCGATCGACGCGAGGTAGGCCTCCTCGTCCTGGTCCGACCACGACACGACCGGCCGCGCGAACGGACAGCCGTCGCGGTCGGGCGCCGACAGGATCTCGGCGAGGAGATCGTCGCGCGGCGCGGGCTCGGGTCGGGAGGGAGGCATCGCCCGGAGTAGATACGCGCTCGGGATCGATTCCACCAGGGCCGGTGCGGCGCCGGCACGACTCGCACAACTCGACCTGCCGCGAACGGGCTGCGCCGCCGTCGCGGCCCGTTCGCGTCAGGTCGAGATGTACGAGTCGTCCTGACACCGTACCGGTACGATCGCGCCATGAGCGCACGTGCGGAACGACCGCTCGCGACCTGGCGCGTCCTCGGGTTGGAGCTCGGCGTGCGCGAGCCGGAGGCGCGCCTCCCGGCGCTGGCGGCCACCGTCCTGGGCGTCGATCCCGCCGCGGTCCGCGGGCTCAAGATCGCGCGCCGCTCGCTCGATGCGCGGCGCCGCGGCGGCCAGCACCGCCTGCGTTTCCTGGTGCACGCCGACGTGACGATCGATGCGTCGTTCCGCGGTGCGCGCCTCCTCCGCGCGCTCGAAGCGGGGCGCGTGGTGCCGGCGCCGGCGCGCGTCGAGGCGCGCGCGACCCGGGTGCACGCGTCGATGGCGCGCGCGCGCGTCGCGGTCGTCGGGGCGGGGCCCGGCGGCCTGTACGCCGCGCTCGTGCTGGCCCGCGCCGGGGCGTCGGTCACCCTGATCGACCGCGGCAGCCCGGTCGAGCGCCGCAGCAAGGAGCTGGTCGCGTTCCACCGCACGCGCGTACCGAACCCCGAGTCGAACCTCCTGTTCGGCGAGGGCGGGGCGGGCACGTACTCCGACGGCAAGCTCTACACGCGCGTCGACGATCCGCTCGAGGACGCGCTGCTCGAGGAGCTGGTCGTGTGCGGCGCCGACCCGGCGATCGTGTACGACGCGCGCGCGCACATCGGCACCGACAAGCTGCACTTCCTTCTGCCGCGCTTCCGCGCGCGCCTCGCGGACCTGGGCGTGCGGTTCGCGTGGAACACGCGCGTCGAGGGGCTCGTGATCGCCGAGGGCGCCGAGCGGCGCGTGCGCGCGCTGGCGACGAGCGCGGGCGAGATCGCCTGCGATGCGGCGGTCTTCGCGGTCGGACACAGCGCGCGCGACACGTGGGCGCGCCTGCATGCGCAAGGCGTCGCGTTCGAGGCCAAGCCCTTCCAGGTCGGCGTGCGCATCGAGCACCCGCAGGACCTGATCGACCGCGCGCAGCACGGCACGGGGCCCGAGGCGGCGCTGCTCGGGGCGGCGAGCTACGCGCTGATCTGCAGGGCCGACGAGGGCGCGAGCGGAGCGCACTCGTTCTGCATGTGTCCCGGCGGGCGCATCGTCGCCAGCGTGAACGAGCCGGGGTACCTGTGCACGAACGGGATGAGCAACTCGACGCACAGCTCGCCGTGGGCCAACGCGGCGATCGTCGCCACGCTCGGCCCGCGCGAGGCGGGCGCCGGGCCCTTCGCCGGCGTCGAGCTCCAGCGCCGGATCGAGGCGGCGTTCTTCGAGGCCGGCGGCGGCGACTACAGGGCGCCGGCGCAGCGCGCGTCGGACTTCCTGGCCGGCCGCGAGTCGGCCGGCGCGCTGCGCTCGTCGTACGTGCTGGGGTTGCGGCCGGGCCGCATCGACCTCCTGCTGCCGGCCGTGCTGCGCGCGGCGCTGGCGCGCGCTCTCTCGCGCTTCGACCGCTCGATCCCGGGCTTCGCCGGCGAAGAGGGGCTGCTGGTGGGCGTCGAGTCGCGCAGTTCGGGGCCCGTGCGCATGCCGCGCGATCCCCTCACGCGGCGCGCATCGGGCTTCCTGAACCTGTACCCGGTCGGCGAGGGCGCGGGCTACGCCGGCGGCATCATGAGCGCGGCGCTCGACGGCGCGCGGACGGCGCTCGCGGTCGCCGAGCAGGGCGTCGGCGCTGCGGACCGGGCCGGTCCGGTTGCGGGTGGCGCGCCGGCGACGCCGGACACTAGAGTGCCGCACCGGAAACCGAGCCCATGACCCAGCAGAAGAGCGCGAGCAAGGACCCCGCCGACCGACGCAAGGTCACGACCAAGAGCCTGCAGCGCATGAAGGAGCGCGGCGAGCCGATCAGCGCGCTGACCGCCTACGACCACACGATGGCGCAGCTCATCGACCGCGCGGGCGTGGACGTGATCCTCGTCGGCGACTCGGTGGCGATGGTCGTGCAGGGCCGTGAGACGACCGTGGCCGTGACGATGGAGCAGATGCTCTACCACGCGTCGCTGGTGTCGGTGGGCGTGACGCGCGCGCTGGTCGTCGGCGACCTGCCGTTCATGTCGTACCAGGTGAACGCCGACGAGGGCCTGCGCAACGCGGGCCGCATGGTCAAGGAGTCGGGCATCGAGGCGGTCAAGCTCGAGGGCGCGGGCTCGGTGTGCGAGACCGTGCGGCGCATCGTCGAGGTCGGCATCCCCGTGATGGGGCACCTGGGCCTGACGCCGCAATCGATCCACAAGTTCGGCACGTACCAGGTGCGCGCGACCACGCAGGACGAGGCGGATCAGGTGCGGCGCGACGCCCTGGCGCTGCAGGACGCCGGCGCGTTCGCGATCGTGCTGGAGAAAGTGCCCGCGGCGCTGGCCGCCGAGGTCGCCCGGAAGATCTCGATCCCGGTGATCGGCATCGGCGCCGGGCCCGGTTGCGACGGCCAGATCCTGGTCAGC
This sequence comes from uncultured Planctomycetaceae bacterium, assembly GCA_964552795.1. Taxonomy (GTDB): domain Bacteria; phylum Planctomycetota; class UBA1135; order UBA1135; genus JAEUHZ01. The sequence goes on along the minus strand of CAZKIO010000013.1, from coordinate 74,368 downwards.
CACGACATGCTGGGCCTCTACACGCGGTTCCACCCGCGCTTCGTGCGGCGCTACGCGCAACTGGGCGAGGAGATGATGGGCGCGTTCCGCCGCTACGTGGGCGACGTCAAGGGCCGCGCGTTCCCCTCCGACGAGGAGAGCTACTGAGGCGCGGGGGTCGGCCGGCTCACTTGGCCGGCTTCTTCATGCGCTGGAACAGCGCGCCCAGGTTGGTCCCGATCGGCTTCGTGTTCTGCTCGCGCAGCGCCTGATCGATCACCTCCGAGTCGACCGAGTCCTCCGATCCGATCAGCGCGCCGCGCGGGTCCAGGCGCGACAGCGAGATGCGCGAGCGGTCCTTCTCGACCGCCAGCACGCGCACCGTGATCTCCTGACCGGGCTTCACCACGTCCGACGGCCGGCGCACGCGGTCCTTGGCGAGCTGGCTGACGTGCACCAGGCCCTCGACCCCCGGCTCGAGCTCGACGAACGCGCCGAACTCCATCAGGCGCGTCACCTTGCCGGTGAGGACGCTGTCGGGCTGGTACTTGCGGCCCACGTCGCTCCAGGGGTCGGGCTGGAGCTGCTTCATGCCCAGGCCGATGCGCTTGCCGCCGTCCTCGATCTTGAGGATCTGCGCCTCGACCATCTGGCCGGGTTGCAGCACCTCGCCGGCCTTCTCGACGCGCTTGTGCGACAGGTTCGAGACGTGGATCAGGCCCTCGAGGCCGCCGCCGATCTCGACGAACGCGCCGAACTCCTCGACGCGCGTGACCTTGCCCTTGACGACCTGGCCGACGCTCAGGCTGCCGACGGTCTCCTTGCGCGATTCCTCGCGTTCGCGCTCGAGCACCTTGCGCCGCGAGAGCACGATCCGCCGGCGCGCGGGATCCACCTCGACCACCTCGCAGGTGAGCGTCTGCGTCAGGTACTGGCCCAGGTTGTCCTCGCGGCCCAGGCCGACCTGCGACGCGGGCAGGAACGCCGACAGCGAACCGACGCGCGCTTCCAGTCCGCCCGTGTTCTGTCCGGTGATGCGCGCCTTGACGAGCGCACCGGGCTGGACGTCGATCTCGGTGGCGATCGCCTGCGCCTTCTTGCGCGAGAGCAGCCACAGGCTCTCCTCGCGGCCGCGCATCTGGAACTCGAACACCTGCCCGGGCGCGGGCGCGTCGTCGAAGTCCGCGAGCGGCGCGACGCCCTGCTGGCGCGGGCCGAGCTCGATGAACACGTCGTCGCCGCGCACCTCGACGACGCTGCCGCGCAACGCGCGCTCGCCGCGGTCGCCGCCGCCGGATCTGGCCGCGGGACGCGCGGGCTGGTCGATGTCCTGGAGGTTGACGCCCTCGAGCGCGGCATCGATCTCCCGCGACAGAGGGTCCTGGTGGGGGCGTTGTTCGGGCGTCATGATTCTTCGGGCGTCCAGTCTCCGGCGCGGCGGGCCATCCGGCAAGCGCGCAGGGCACCGCGGCGGGCGCGGTGCCCTGCGGCCTGCGCTCGCCGCTCAGAGCTTGACGTAGGGGAAGTCGAGCGGCTGGTTGTCGATGCCCTTGGGAGGCGGGGCGATCCACGACGCGAACTCGCCGGCCTTGTGGACCGGCTTCATCAGCGACTTCACGAAGTCGCGGTCGGCGTCGGTCGGCAGCCACGCGGACACCCCGGCGTTCCACTGGTCCTCGGTCAGGAGGTTGCCGTCGAGGTCGAAGCGTCCGGCGGAGAAGTCGCCGATCTTGCGGTTGAAGCGGCGGTGGGGCAGCCGGAAGCGGAAGTCGATCGCGTGTCGCTCGCAGATGCGGTTCCAGTAGTCGATGCCCTTCTCGTTGTCCTTCACGTACTCGTCGCGCAGGACCTCGTTCATCGCGTTGCGCAGCGGGACCTCCTCGGGGGTGAGGCGGCCGTCCACGAAGCGCTCGAGCGCGTACACCTGCTCGAGCGCCGTGTGGTCCTCGTGCCGGTCCTCGTACGCGCGACCCTTGAGACCGGCCGAGAAGAAGTTGGCCGAGTTGCTCGACACCTCGGCGCCGTACAGGTCGGTCGACGAGCTGGCCCAGTAGTTCACGTACTTCTGGATGATCTCGAAGGGGATCGCGCCGTACTCGCGCACGTCCTTGCCCGGGTGGGCCTTCTCGACCTCGCAGGTCTTCTCGATCACGCGGCCGATGCCGGTCTGCCCCACGAACATGTGGTGCGCCTCCTCGGTCAGCATGAAGCGGCAGGTGCGCGCCAGGGGATCGAAGCCCGACTCGGCCAGCGCCAGCAGTTGGAACTTGCCATCGCGGTCGGTGAACATCGTGAAGCAGAAGAACGACAACCACTCGGGGCAGGGTTCGTTGAAGGTGCCCAGGATGCGCGGGTGGTCGGGGTTGCCGCTGCGGCGCTGCAGCAGCTCCTCGGCCTCCTCGCGCCCGTCGCGGCCGAAGTAGGTGTGCAAGAGGTACACCATGGCCCACAGGTGGCGGCCTTCCTCGACGTTGACCTGGAACAGGTTGCGCAGGTCGTAGAGCGACGGCGCGGTGTGGCCCAGGAGGCGCTGCTGTTCGACGCTGGCCGGCTCCGTGTCGGCCTGCGTGACGATCAGCCGGCGCAGCCAGTTGCGGTATTCGCCCGGCACCTGCTGCCACGCGGGCTGGCCCATGTGGTCGCCGAAGCCGATCACGCGCCCCTGCTCGGGCGGGTTGAGGAAGATGCCCCAGCGGTACTCGGGCATCTTGACGTACCCGAAGTGCGCCCAGCCGTCCTTGTCGACGCTGACCGCCGTGCGCAGGTAGATGTCCTTGGTGTTGAAGTCGGTCGGTCCCATCGACGCCCACCACTCCAGGTAGTTGGGCTGCCAGGCCTCCAGCGCGCGCTGCAGGCGCTTGTCGCTGTGGAGGTCGACGTTGTTGGGGATCCGCTGCGAATAGTCGATGCCGGTCATGCTCGTGTGCCTCGATCAGGTGCGGTTGTGGTCGAACTCGGCCTTGTGCGGCGTGCCGTAGCAGGTCAGCGCGCCGCGATCGCCGACGGCGTTGGGGCGCTGGAAGATCCAGTTCTGCCAGGCGGACAGGCGCCCGAAGATCCTGGTCTCCATGGTCTCGGGTCCGGGATAGCGCAGGTTCGCCTCCATGCCCGTGAGCGCATCGGGCGAGAACGCCGCGCGTTCCTCGATGGCGAGGCGCAGTTCGTCCTCCCAGTCGATGTCGTCCGGCGCGAAGGTCGCGAGGCCCAGCTCGTCGGCGCGCGCGCCGTCGAAGTCGGACTTCTCGGCGCACACCGCCGCGGCCTCGTCCGGAGTGCCGAGGAAGCGCGTCGCGAGGCGCGACAGCCCGTTGGCCATCGGGAACGCGCCGCCGTTGACGGCCGTGGCGCCCAGCACGATCTTCGCTTCCGGATCGCACAGCACGTAGGAGCGGTCGCACGCCAGCAGCAGCTCGAGGAAGCTGCCCACGAACGTCGTGTCCTCGTCGGCGACGGCATAGAAGCTCTTGGCGCTCTGGTCGACGCGCTTCAGCGCGCGCCGCACCTGGCCGCGCACCTCGCGCACGAACCAGTGCCGGGAGCCCGCGAGCAGGGCGTCGGTCGCACGCAGCGTCGCCGACGGGCCCTTGCAGCGCAGCAGCACGAGGCCGACCTCGGGATGGTTCAGGCGCAGGCGGCAGACGGCGTCGTCCAGCTCGCGGAACGCGCGCAGCGCCCACCAGCGCGCGCCCTCGGCCACGGCCGCTGCCTCGTCGGCGGGGGCCTTGTCGGGCGCGGTGATCGTCAGCTCGGCCGTGCGCGCGCCCGCGTCGGTCTTCAGCTCGACGTGGCGGTAGGCGTAGTGCACGCCGGACGCGAGCGGCGACTCCGCGGGCTCCAGCGCGTCCAGGGCGACGCCCGGTCCGGCCTTCCTGGGCTGCGAGTCGGCCAGCTTGCGCGCGTGCTCGGCGACTGCGGCGTCCCAGCGCGACAGCGGCGCGATGGCGTCGACCAGGTTCCACTCGACCGCGCGCTTGCCCTTGATGCCCTCCGCAAGGCTCGAGAACACGTCGCAGCGATCGCGGCGGAGCTTGCGCTTGTCGGTGATGCGCGTGAGGCCGCCGGTGCCGGGGAGCACGCCGAGCAGCGGAACCTCGGGGAAGCTCACCGCGCTGTTGCGGTCGTCGACGAGCAGGATCTCGTCGCAGGCCAGCGCCAGCTCGTAGCCGCCGCCTGACGCCGTTCCGTTGAGCGCGGCCAGGAATCGGATGCCGCTCTCGCGGCTGGCGTCCTCGATCGATAGGCGCGTCTCGTTGGTGTACTTGCAGAAGTTCACCTTGAACGCGTGGCTCGACGTGCGCAGCATCACGATGTTCGCGCCGGCGCAGAACACGCGGTCGAGGGCGCCGGTCAGCACGACGCAGCGCACCTCGGGATGTCCGAAGCGGATGCGCTGGATCGCGTCGCACAGCTCGACGTCGACTCCGATGTCGTAGCTGTTGAGCTTCAGCTCGTAGCCGTCGCGCTCGCCGGCCTGCGCGTCGACCGCCATGGTGAGCGTCGCCACGTCGCCCTCGAAGCCGAGCTTCCAGTGACGGTAGCGGTCGGGGTGGGTCTCGAGCTGGACGGGGGGGCGGGCTGTCTGGAGGGTTGCCATCCGGTGTACGTGCGCGGGCCTCGGGCGATCGGGTCTGGCATCGGCGGCGCTGGGCAATATAATGCCCCAGCCTGCGATGAGTGAGCATCATAACGCTCGAAGCCTTCCAAGCCAACGCTCGTTGACGGAACTGGGCCGCCGGCTGCGGCAGGCGCGCGAGGAACGCGGCCTCTCCGTGTCCGACCTGGCGCTGCGGGCTGGCGTCTCGCGCCGGTACCTGACGGAGGCCGAGGCGGGCCGGGCCAACCTGAGCGTGCTGAAGCTGATCGGCCTCGCGGAGTCCCTCGACCTGGATGCCGGCGACCTCCTGCGCCGCCCGGAGGTCCAGCGCGAGCGCATCGCGCTGGTCGGCCTGCGCGGCGCGGGCAAGTCGACGCTCGGCCGGCAACTCGCGCTCGACCTGGAGGCGCCGTTCGTCGAGTTGGACGAGCGCGTGGAAGCGCTCGCCGGCTTGCGCCTGGCCGAGATCTTCGCCCTTCAGGGCGAGGAGGGCTTCCACCGCTACGAGGCCGAGGCCCTGGAGCAGGTGCTGGCGGAAGGCGAGCGTCTGGTCCTGGCGGTGGGGGGCTCGATCGTCGCCAACCCCGCGAACTACGAGCGCCTCCGCAGGACCTGCCGCACGGTCTGGCTGCGCGCGCGCCCGGAAGAGCACTACGCGCGCGTCCTGGCCCAGGGGGACCGTCGGCCGATGGCCGGCCGGCCGCGGGCCCGGGACGAGTTGGAGGCGCTGCTCGCCGCCCGGGCGCCGCTGTACGCGCGCTGCGAACTGGTCCTCGAGACGTCCGGACGCACGGTGGAGCAGGCCAGGACGGCGCTCTCGCGGCTGCTGTCCCACGGTTGACGGGATCCCGGACACCGCTCTGGTGTCTCGAAGAAGCCGCAAATCCATGATGGTTTCTTAAGAAGTTGCAATCATGGAGCCGCGGGGGGAGAATGGAATGCTCGGGGTGTGCGGCGGCACCCCCCCGGCAGTCCCGTCCGCCGACTCGAGTCCTCCCGGGACCTGGCTTCCTCCAGGCCCGCCTCCGGCCCACCACCATGAAGACCCTCGGTTCCCTCTTCGCTTCCCTCGCCCTCGCCGGCACGGCCCTCGCCGGCAATCCGGGCGGCCCGCAGACCCAGTGCCACACCGACACCATCCCCTTCGCGATCACCAACTGGTCGAGCAGCGTCAGCGTCCCCAAGTTCAACCCGACGCTGGGCACGCTGCTGTCGATCCAGTTCACGCTGCGCGGTGACATCCGCGGCAGCGCGCGCGCCGAGAGCCTCGACGCCTCGCCGACCACGGTCACGACCCAGTTCTCGGCGAACCTGGCGCTGACGCGCCCCGACATGTCGACGATCGTCGTCTCGGTGCCGGTCGCCAACTTCGTCAACAACTTCACCGCCTTCGACGGCACGATCGACTTCGGCGGCACGTCGGGCGTGACGCACTCGGGCATCAGCGCGACCGATTCGCAGGTCGTGACCTCGCCGCCGCCCGTCAGCGACCTCGCGCTCTTCACCGGCGTCGGGAACATCGTCCTGCCGGTCGCCGCGCAGGGCAGTTCGATCGCCACGGGCTCGGGCAACCTGATCACGCAGTTCAACACCGAGGCCTCGGCCACGGTGACGGTCTGCTACACCTACGCGCCGAACACGCCGCCGAGCGTGCAGTGCCCCGGCCCGCTGATGGCCAGCGTCGGCGTTCCGATCAGCTTCCAGATCTGCGCTTCGGACGTGGATCCGGCCGACGTCGTCACGCTCGACATCGCCGGCCTGCCGGCGGGTGCGGTGGCCAACCCGCCGCTGCCCGTCGTGGGCAACCCGGCCTGCACCACCATCACGTGGACGCCGGCGTCCAACCAGGTCGGCAGCTTCCTGATGACGGTGACCGCGATCGACACGCACCAGCGCAGCCAGACCTGCACGGTGACGGTCGACGTGGCCGAGTGCCACATGATGTTCGGCGTGGGCACGGGCAACTCGACGTTCAACGCGTTCGGGCACCTGTACGACACGCAGCTCGCCGCGGTGCGCACGTTCTACCCGGTGACGATGGTCGACCACCCGTCCTTCGCCTTCAACGCGCTGCCGCAGGCGTTCGTGGTGCAGGTCGTGATGTACAACCCGCTCGCGTTCCCCTCGAACCCGAGCCAGTGGTCGCAGGCCATGCGCGTGATCCGCAGCCCGCTGGGCACGCTGTCGACCGAGTACAGCGGAACCCAGAACGGGATCGGCATCCGCGCCCAGGTCTACACGGAGAACGGACAGCAGCGCGTCCGCTTCCCGTTCCGGATCCAGGGCATGTGATCCGCGCTCCACGCGGCTGAACGCGCGCGGCGGTCCCTCGGGGCCGCCGCGCGCCGTTCCGGCGCCGGTTCAGCGGCGCGCGAGCGTCGGCAGCAGCAGCAGCGACGCCGCGACGACCACGGCCGGGCCCAGCGGCAGGTCCCACTCGAACGACAGGACGATGCCCAGCAGCACCGACGCGACGCCCAGCCCCGCGGCGATCGTGTGGAACGAACGCATCGAGTGCGCGAAGGGCCGGGCGGCCAGCGGCGGCAGCACGAGCAGCCCGAACAGCAGCACGGGCCCCAGCGTCAGCGTCGCCGCCGCGACCGTCAGGCCGACGATCCCGTGGAACAAGAGGTCGACGAGGGTCGCGCGCAGGCCGAGCACGATCGCCGTGTCGCGGTCGTAGCTGACGAGCAGGATCTCGCGACCGAACCAGGCGAGGAGCAGCGCCGACAGTCCCAGCGCCGCGGCCAGGACCTCGAAGTGGTGCTCGTTGATGCCCAGCATCTTGCCCTGCAGGAGGTCGTCCACCTCGCCGCGTCCGAACGGCGAGATGGTCCCGAACACGACGATCAGCGCGCTCGCCAAGGCGAACAGCGCGGCAGCGCGCGCCAGCTCCGTCGCGCCGCCGCGCCTCGCACCGGCCAGCGCCGCCAGCGTGGCGGCCGTGAAGCCCGCTCCCCACAGCAGGCTGAAGGTCGAGGCCGCGTGCGGGTCGGCCAGCGCCTCGTCGAGCGTCAGGCCGCCCAGCCCCAGCGTCTCGATCCACCAGCCCAGGATGGCGTAGCTGAAGACCACGCCGGCCGCGGCCGACTGCGGCAGGACGATCGCCTGGAAGCTGGTGCGCCGCACGTGCAGCAGGCCGCCGACCCAGGGCACGACGAGTCCGGCCGCGACCGCCGACAGGATCGGCCACAGGAACAGTTCGAAGCGCTCGGCCCAGGAGACGCTGTCCAAGCCTCAATCCTCCTCGACCGGGGCGCTGGCCTCGAACAGCGCATCGAGGCGCCCGGCCGACAGCATCGCGTCGACCGTACCGCGAGAGACCCGGCCGTCGGCGACCCACAGCACCTCGCGCACGGTCTGGCGCAAGAGTCCGATCTGATGGCTCACGAGCAGGATGGCGATGCGCTCCTCGCGGTGCAGCGCGGCCAGCAGGTCGAGGATCCGGCGCTGCGCCGAGCGATCCACGCCGCTGGTGGGCTCGTCGAGCAGGAGCACGTTCGGCCGCGCCAGCAGCGCGCGAGCGATCAGCACGCGCTGGCGCTGGCCGCCGGAGAGCGCCGCGAACGGCGCGCGCGCGCGGTCCGCGAGCCCGACGCGCTGCAGGGCGGCGAGCGCTTCGTCGCGCGGCTCCAGGCGCAGGCGCAGCCGGCCCCGCGTGCGTCCGTAGGCGCCCATGCGCACGACCTCCTCCACCTGCAGGGGGTAGATCGGATCGAGGACCTCGCGCTGCGGCACGTAGCCCAGGCGCGCGCCGGCGCGCTCGATCCGCCCCGCGCGCAGCGGGATCAGGCCCAGGATCCCGCGGAAGAGCGTGGTCTTGCCCGCGCCGTTGGGCCCGACGATGCCGAGGAAGTCGCCCGCGCGGACCGCGAGGTCGACGTCGGCGAGGACGCTGCGCTCGCCGTAGCCGAATCCCGCGCGTTCGACCCTCAGCAGCGGGTCATCGGCGTCGCGCGTTGCGTCCCCGGTCGTCACTTGGCGGGATCGGCGGGGTCGAACGCCTCCGCCAGCCGCTGGTGCACGAGGTCCATCATCGCGATCCAGGTGTCGGCGCCGCGCAGGCCCCCGACCTGGTTCGGCAACTCGACCACCCTGGCGCCGGTGGCCTTGGCGATCTGCGCCACCTGGTCGTTGTTGGACCACGGCGCGGTCAGCAGCACGATGCCGGGGATCTCCCGCGCGCGCTGGATCAACGCGGCCACGTGGTTGGGGGTCGGCGGGATGCCGGGCTTCACCTCGATCGAGCCGACGATCTCCAGGCCGTAGCGGCGCGCGAGGTAGTCGTACTCCTTGTGGTAGACGACGATCCTGCGGCCCTTCCACGCCTTGCCCTGCTGCGCCCACCGTGCCTCGGCGGCGTCGAGCTCCTCGCCGTACGTCCGCGCGCGCGCGGCGTAGCCGGCCTTGTCCGCGGGATCGACGGCTTCCAGCGCGGCCCGGATCCGTTCCGCCATCTGCCGTCCGCCGCGCGGATCGAGGTTCATGTGCGGATTGCCCTGCGGGTGCAGGTCGCCGTCCTTGCGCGAGACGCTCTCGGGAACGTCGAGAGCCTCCCAGCCCTCGGAACAGTTCACGAAGCCCGGCTTGCCGGGCTGGATGCGCGCATTGCGGCTGGCCTCCAGCAGGCCCGGCACGAAGACGGTCTCGAGCGAGAGCCCGATCTGCACGAACAAGTCCGCGCGGCTCATCGCCACCAGATGCGAGGGGCGGGCCACCACCGCGTGCAGGTTCTCGCGCCCGCGCGTGATCGTGGTGACGTCGACACGGTCGCCGCCGATCCGCTTCACGACGTCGGCCACGTCGGGGATCGTGGCCACCACACGCAGCGTCTCGCCCGCCCGGGCGCCGCCGAGCGGCAGACACAGGAACAGGCAGAGCGTCCACAGGATCCGGCTGGTTCGCATGACGTCGGTCGAGGTTACCAATTCACCCCGTGGCCGTGCGCGCCCAGGGTCGCGGTGTACTGCAACGCGACGCGCACGGAGTCGCCCTCGGGTCCGTCCGATCGGTGATCGGCCAGAGCCAGGCGCAGGCGGTGGTACTCCGAGAACCAGCGCGAGTAGTACAGCTCCGTCTCGGATGCCGTGGGCTCGTCCGCGAGGGGCAGTTCGAGCAGCGAGAACTGCAGCCCGACCGCGTGCCGCTTGTCCCAGGCATACTCCGCGAACACGAAGAATCCGGACTGGCTGGCGCGCGAGGATCCCACCAGCGCCCCTCCGCCGTCGAACTCCAGGATCGTGTCCCCCGAGTTCAGGAGGTACTCGCCGCCCACCGTGACGACCGTCAACGCGTCGTCGCTCGTCCAGCCGTACGTCAGGTCCAGGCCCCACACGGTGCTGGAGAGATCCTCTTGCGTGCCCGTGTCGTCCGACACGTCGAAGCGGGGGATCCAGCGGGCCGAGGCGCCCAATTGCAGGACGCCGCGCTCGCCGACGTCCATGAACCCGGTGACGCGCGCGGATCCCGACAGGTCCTTGGCGTCCTGGCGCGTGGCGACCGCGAACTCCGGACCGTCCTCCTCGCCCTCCGGCAGCAGGGTCGCGAAGCCGCCGAGCGACCAGCGCACGGCCGCCGTGTCGCCCACCGGCGTCCAGCAGTCCCACTGCAGTCCGTCGCCCTTGACCTCGTCGCCCAGGAACGTGCGCAGGACCAGCGGCCGCTCGAGCGTGCGCAACTCGTGCACGTGCGTCTGCATCTGCTTGCCGAAGTCGAGGAAGAAGCGTCCGACGCGCAGCGTGTGGTTTCCGCCCAGGCCGGTGTAGTGCACCGCTGCTTCCTCCACCGCCAGCTCCTCGCCCTCGGTGGCCGCGATGAAGTAGGCCCAGGCATTGGGGTCGACCCAGGACTGCGCCATGAACTCCAACGTGCGCATCTCCAGGTTCAGGCCCTCTTCCGTCTCCGCGTCGCCGCGCGCGTCGACGTGGTCGAACACGCCGTCGACGATGAACGAGAAGGCCGGGTTGAACACCGCGGCGAACCGGTCGGTCTGTCCGGTCTCGGGCTGCGGGCGCGGCAGCGGGGCGATCGCGGACGAGCCCGGGGTCTGGAACGCAGCCCCCTGCGCGGCTGCGGCAGGGCACAGGAGGAGGATGGCTGCGGAGGGGATGGAGGAGTTCATGCTCAGGGGAATGCGTCGCCGGCCGCGCGCCGCAGGGGCGCCGTGCGGTGAGCCTCCGAGGGTGCGTTCCCCGCCGGTGCGGGGAAGTTCCCCGGATTCCTCCGGATCCGGCACGCGGCGGTCCCGCGCGTCGCCGGCGCGTCCCGCCGGCCCTCGCCACGCGGCGAGCGCGCTGGCATGCTCGCCCGGATGAGCTCCGACGCGTACCCCCTGGGCACGACCGACGCGGAGCTGGAGCGCCTGCGGTTCCAGCACGCGGTCTGGGGGCCTTCCACGCGCGCGTGCCTGGGCCGCGCCGGCCTGCGTCCGGGCCTGCGCGTCCTCGACCTGGGAGCCGGGCCGGGCCTGGTCACGCTCGACATCCTCGACGCGGTCGGGCCGGAGGGCGCCGTCGTCGCGCTCGACGAGTCGCCGCGGTGGAGCGACGTCCTGGAGCGCGCGCGTGCCGCGCGCGGCGCGCAGAACCTGCGCATCGTCACCGCGCGGATCCAGGACGCGGCGTTCGAGCCGGATGCGTTCGACCTCGTGTTCGCGCGCTGGGTGTTCAGCTTCCTGCCCGACCCCGCGGCGGTCGCGCGCGCGGCCGCGCGCTGGCTGCGGCCGGGAGGGCAACTGGTGATCCAGGACTACAACCACGAGGGCATCTCGCTGTTCCCGCCGAGCCAGGGGTTCCACGCCGTCGTGCGCGCCACGCGCGCCCTGTACGCGGGGATGGGCGGCGACACCTTCGTGATGGGCCGCGCGCTGGAGCTGTTCGCCGTCGCGGGCCTGGAGGTGCTCGAAGTCCGGCCGCAGGCGATCTGCGGCGGCCCGGGTTCGGCCGCGTGGCGCTGGGCGGACCTCTTCTTCCCGCACTTCGCCGGCGTCATGCACGAGAAGGGCCTGCTCTCGACGCAGGAGCTCGAGCGGTTCCGGCGCGAGTGGACGGAACGCAGCGCCGATCCGGCGGCGCTGTTCTTCTCGCCGCTGGTCGTCGACGCGCGCGCGCGCCGGCCGTCCTCTGGCGCTCAGGCGCGCGCCAGCTCGGCCACGTGCGCCTCGGCGCAGTCGGCCAGAGCCCCGAGGTCGTAGCCGCCCTCGAGCAGCGCGACCACCCGGCCGGCGCACCGCGCGCGGGCGAACTGCACGATCCCGGCCGTCATGCGCCGGTACGCCTCGGTCGAGAGCTCGGTCTGCGCCAGCGGGTCGGCGCGGTGCCCGTCGAAACCCGCCGAAACCAGCACGAACTGGGGACGGAACGCCTCCAGCGCCGGCAGCACGGCCCCCTCGAAGTCCTCCAGCCACTCGCGGTCGCCGGCGCCCGGCGGCTCTGGGCAATTGAGCGTGGCGCCCTCGCCCGCGCCGACGCCGCGTTCGTGCGCGGCGCCCGTGCCCGGGTACAGCGGCCACTGGTGCAGGCTGGCGAAGAACACGCGCGGATCGGCCTCGAAGATGTGCTGCGTTCCGTTGCCGTGGTGCACGTCGAAGTCGACGATCGCCACGCGCTCCAGATCGTGGGCGGCCAGCAGGTGCGCGGCCGCCACGGCCACGCTGTTGAACACGCAGAACCCCATGGCGTCGGCGCGCTCGGCGTGGTGCCCCGGCGGCCGCAGCGCGACGAAGGCGTTGGTCCACGCGCCGGCCATCACGCGGTCGACGGCCTGGATCGCGCCGCCCGCGGCGAGCACGGCCGCGCGCCACGATCCGGCCGACACGCGCGTGTCGCCCTGGTCGAGCAGGCGCGCGCCGCCGGCGATGCGCCGCTCGACGGCGCGGACGTGCGCGGCGTCGTGCGCCAGTTCCAGGGCGGCGAGCGCGGCCGGCCGGGCCTCCTCGAAGGACAGCTCGCCGCGCAGGCCGCACCCGTCGAGGCGCTCCATCACGGCGCGCAGGCGCGCCGGCCGTTCGGGGTGTCCCGGGCCGGTGTCGTGCAGCTCGCACGCCGCGTGCGAGACCAGGCCCGTGGGCGGACGCGGGCTCACTTCTCCTCGAACAGCTCGCGGTACTTGCGGTCCTCGATCAGCTTGTCGAAGGCCGGGTCGGTCTTGAGCTCGACGAGCTGCTTGCGGGTCAGCGGCGCGCGTTCCAGGGTCTGGCCGGCGTCCTTGAGCTTGCCCATCCGTGCGTAGCAACGCGCGACGCCGACGTAGAGCGTGTCCTGGCGCATGCGCAGGTCGTTCTCCGACAGCTTGAGCGCCTGCTTGTAGTCGTTCAACGCGTCGCGGTAGTCGCCGATCCTGTAGAGCACGCTGCCGCGGTCCTCCCACGCGGCCGCGAAGTCCTTGTTGCGGTCGATGCGCTCGTCGTAGGGCGCCAGGAGGTCGCGGCGCGCGTTCTTGTCGCCGGCCAGGATCATCACGACCAGCGCTCCCTCGCGGATCTCGCGCGCGGGCGACTCGGTCAGCGACTTGAGGCTCTTGCGCACCTCGACGTCGAACTTGTCGGCGAAGCGCGGCAGGATCTCGAGCACGCGCAGCCGGTCGGCGGCGGGCGCGGATGGGTCGGTCGCCAGCCGCACCAGCGCCGACGCGTGCGCGGCGTCGACGGCTTCGGGGACCGCGCGGTAGTAGGCCAGCAGCGCGTCGAGGATGCGGAACGCGTCGCCCGGCGAGGCCGTGATGCGCAGCACGCCGCCCGCGAGCGCGGCGTTGCGGCCGGCGGCCAGCGCCTCCAGCGCGTTGCGCACGACCTCGGGGCGCGCATCGCCGAGCGCCTCCTTCAGCGCGCTCTCGGCCAGCGGCCCGCCCAGCCGCGCCAGCGCGACCAGCGCCGGGCCGCGCAGCTCCGGGAAGTTCCCGCGCACGATCCCGACCAGCGCGGGCGCGGCGCGCTCGGCATCGGCCGACGCGCCCAGCACGCGGATGGCGTTCTGGCGTCCTTCGGTCGAACCGGCCTGCACGATCTCCAGGACGCGCGTCAGGATCGAGCGCGCGCGCAGGTCGGCCAGCGCCAGCGCCACGTACTGCGCGCGCAGGCGCTCGGGATCGGTGGGGGAGGTCCCCGGGTCGATCTTCTCGACGAGCAGCGGCGCGATCTCCGGGCCCAGTTGCACCAGCTTCGCGCGCGAAGCCTCCATGCCGGCGAGGTCGCGCACGACGGCCTGGGCCTCGAGCGCCTGGATGGCCGTGTCGACCGACCCCTGCAGCGACGAGAGCATGACGTCGCGCTGCTGGCGCAGGCGCTGCAGCAGCGCCTGCAGCGATTCGCGCTCCTGCGCCGCGCCCGCGGGGGCGAGGACGCCCGAGAGGAGGCACGTGGAGAGCAAGAGGAGCACGCGGCGCGGCATTCCGGGGATGCTAACAAGGCCCGGTCCGCGGCGTGATGCGCGGCTTCCCGCGCCGCGCGGGCCGGCGTCAGGCGGCGCGCGCGGGCGGCCGGATCACGTAGTGTCGCCCGCGGCGGCCGGCGTGGCCGGGCAGCAGGCCGTCGCGGTCGGGGCCCAGCAGCCGGCGCGGGCGGTGCGCCTGGTCGGGCATCGTCCGCTCCGAGTACAGGGCGCGCAGACGCAGTCGGTGGCGGGTGACCCAGGATCGCACGGGCCTGTGCTATCGGTCCGCGGGTCGGCGCGAAGCGAGGCGAGCTCGCTGTTCCGGGCCGGAAGGGCGCCGGGCCGCCGCGCGCTGGCGGGAACCGCGCGAATCGGATTCCATGAGCGGCCCGAGCCCGCCGCTCGACCACCGGAAATGCCTTCGCACCCGCACCCCGCACCTGCGCGCCGCGCCGCCGCGTACGACGTCCTCGTCGTGGGCGGCGGGCACGCCGGCGTCGAGGCCGCGCTGGCCGCCGCGCGGATCGGCGCCCGGGTCGCGCTGGTGTCGCTGCGCCTGGACCGGATCGGCGAGATGAGCTGCAACCCGGCGATCGGCGGCGTCGGCAAGGGCCAGATCGTGCGCGAGATCGACGCCCTGGGCGGCGCGATGGGCCGCGCGGCCGACGCGACGGGGATCCAGTTCCGCTTGCTGAACACGGGCAAGGGGCACGCCGTGCGCAGCCCGCGCTGCCAGAGCGACCGCCACCTGTACCGCGAGCGCGTGACCGCCGACGTGCGCGCCGCGCCCGGGGTCGATCTGATCGAAGCCGCCGGCAGCGGGCTCCTCGTGGAGGCGGGCGCGGTGCGCGGCCTGCTCTGCGCGGACGGTCGCGAGATCCGCGCGCCCGCGGTGGTCGTGACGACCGGCACGTTCCTGCGCGCGGTGATGCACACCGGCGAGGCGCAGGCGCAGGGCGGGCGCGTCGGCGAGGGAACGAGCGCGGGCCTGTCCGAGGACCTCGCGCGGCTGGGCCTCGTCCTGGGCCGACTGAAGACGGGGACGCCGCCGCGCCTGGCGCGCGATTCGATCGCCTGGGAGCGACTGGAAACGCAAGCCGGCGACGCGCGGCCCACGCCGTTCTCGGCCTGGACCGACCGCGCCGCGTTCCCGGCGCTGCCGCAGATCGAGTGCCACCTGACGCACACGAACGCGCGCACGCACGCGGTGATCCGCGACAACATCCACCGCTCGCCGATGTACGCGGGCCGGATCCAGGGCGTCGGTCCGCGCTACTGCCCGTCCGTCGAGGACAAGGTGATGCGCTTCGCCGACAAGGAGCGTCACCTCGTCTTCCTGGAGCCCGAGAGCCTGTCTACGGACGTGGTGTACGTGAACGGCGTCTCGACGTCGCTGCCCGCCGACGCGCAGGAGGCCATGCTGCGCACCATCGAGGGGCTCGAGAACGCGCGCTTCCTCCGGCACGGCTACGCGGTCGAGTACGACTTCGTGCAGCCCAGCCAGCTCGCCGACACGCTGGCGGTGCGCGCCGTGCCCGGGTTGTACCTGGCGGGGCAGATCAACGGCACGTCGGGCTACGAGGAGGCCGCGGGGCAGGGCCTCGTCGCGGGCGCCAATGCCGCGTTGTGGGTGCTGGACCGCGAGCCGTTCGTGCTGGGCCGCGACGAGGCCTACATCGGCGTGATGGTCGACGACCTGGTGGTGTCGAACCCCAACGAGCCGTACCGCATGTTCACCAGCCGCGCGGAGCACCGGCTGCTCCTGCGCTGCGACAATGCCGAGGAGCGCCTGACGCGGCGCGCCCGGGCCGCCGGTCTGGTCGGCCCCGAGGCCGTCGCGCTGCTGGAGCGCCGCGAGGCGCTGCGCGGCGCGGCGCGTCTCGTGCTGCAGCGCACGCGTCACGCGGGCCGCACGCTGGCGGAGTGGCTGCTGCGGCCCGAGATCGGCTGGAGCGAGCTGCTCGAGCGCCACGCCGAGGTCCGCGCGCTGGACCTCGACCGCGAGATCGCCGAGTCGCTCGTGGTCGAGATCAAGTACGCCGGCTACGTCGAGCGCGCCGCCGTCAACGTCGCGCGGATGCGCGAGCAGGACGCGGTCGAGATCCCGGCGGACCTGGACTACGCGGGCATCGCGGGGCTGGCGAACGAGGCGCGCGACAAGCTCTCGCGCCTGCGCCCCCGCACCCTGGGCGCGGCGGGCCGGATCAGCGGCGTCCGCCCCCCGGACGTGGCCCTGGTCGCGATCCACGTCGAGCGTCGCCGCCGCGACCGCGCCGCGGGGCGCGCCGGGGCCGCGGCGCCGCCGAATTCCTGAGGGCGGGCAGAAGATCCGGCCGGCGGGCGCGTACGGCGCTCGCCATGACCGACGCCACCCTCCAGCCCGCGCGCGTGCTGCCCCCCAAGGACCCCGGTGTCGCGCTGATCCTCGAGCTCGTGCCCGGGATGTTCCTGCAGACCTTCGGGATCGGGAACCTCTACGTCGGCAACCTGGGCGCCGGGATCGCCATCCTGATCGGCTACTGGATCGCGTCGCTGGTCAACTTCCTCCTGTGCTTCGTCCTGATCGGCTTCGTGACGTGGCCGCTGACGTGGATCGGCTTCGCGATCTTCTCCTCGTGGCTGGCGGTCGAGCGCGCGCGCACGCGCGAGGCGCTCTGGCTGGCAGGCCGCTGAGAGCCCGTGAAGGAATCGGGGACGCCCGCCACGCTCACCCGGAGAAGCCCCGGCTGCCTTGCGACTCCCCCGAGGATTGCAGGCGAATCCGCGTCGTCGTCGCGCCTTGCCGGGACGTCTCCGGGCGACCCTGCCAGGCATCCCCGATTCCTTCACAGGCCCTGAGTCGCGGCCGTCAGGGACAGAAGGTCACGGCCAGGCCGTCGGTCAGGTTGAAGCCCGCGCCGCCGCCGGCGGGGTTGCGGTACCAGAACTGGAAGCGCTTCTCGGCGCCCACCGTCAGTGCGCCCGGCCCCGACGCGAACGGCGCGGCGGCGAAGTCGATCGCGCGCGCGGCGTCGCCGAACACGCTGACCGTCTGGACCCCCAGGCGCACGACGGGCGAGGCGATGCAGCGGAAACCGTTGCCGAACGGCTGCTGGATCGCGCTGTCGCCGTAGAAGAAGACCCCGAAGGTCGAGGGCGGCAGACCGTAGGCCCCGATCGAGAAGTCGTTCGGCCCCACGCGCGTGCTGCCGCTCCAGGTCATCGTCCCGGGCAGCCCGGTCGAGTTGGGCGTCGCGACGCAGTAGTTCAAGGGCGCCGGGCAGGCGGGCGGTGCGCGCCACACGATCGTCGCGGTCGCGTCGGCCGAGGTCCCCGAGGGCGTGGTCACGCGGAAGGTCAGCGCGTCCGCGCCGGCCGCGCCGGGCAGCGGCTGGACGATGCGGTAGGGACCCGATCCGCCCAGGATCGTGCCCTGCGCGGGCGGCGTCACCACCGTCCAGGTCGCCGAGGACAGCGTGTCGTCGAACGTCGCCGGCAACTCGACGATGATCGCGTGATCGGCGCGAGCCGCGCGTCGCGCGGAGTACGCGACCGGTGCCGCGCCGGACGGCGCGCCGGCCGCGCCGGCCACGTCGATCCAGACGGGCACGCTGCGCGCCAGCCGGCCGTCCGCGAACTCGGCCTCGAGCTGCAGGCGCGAGCGGTCGGCGCCCAGCACGCGGCCGTGCACCGCGAGGGTGCCGTCACCCGCGCGCGCGGCGACGACACGATCCGCCTGCAGGAGGCGCAGCTCCAGGACCGGCGCGCCCGCCGCTGCGACTTGGAAGTCGAAGCGCGTCGAGAGATCGCCGGCCGCGGGCGCGACCGACAGCGTCGCCGAACGTCCGTGGTTGTCGGTGACGAGCGGCGCGCGGAAGCGACCCATGCTCTGCGCACCGCTGTCGTCGAAACACAAGAGGCGCAGATCGTGCCAGCCGTCCGCCAGCACGCGCGTGTCCAGCGCGAAGCCGTGCCCGGGCGCCACGCTGCCGATCGACACGCCGTCGACGAGCAGCTCGAAGCGCGCGATCCCCGCCGTGGGGTGCGGGGTCGTGGCGCTCGGCGTGAGCGCGAGCGTCCCGCTCCCCGGGCCCGGCGGCAGGCCGGCGAGCGACGGCTGCGGCAGGTACGCGAACGGCCGGCACAGGGGATCGCCGAGGAACAGCACCTGGAACGGCGCGAAACCCACGCTGCGGAACCAGGCCTCTCCCAGCGACAGGCCCTGCGCCGCGTACACGTGCAGGCGCGCGTGCGGGAACTTCCCCGGGTAGTTGCACGGCTCCTCGACCGTGCCCGCCGTCGCGCTCGCTCCCTTCGCGATCCAGCGCGACATCTTCGTCTGTCCGCCGCCGTCGAACGTGCCGGCGTAGCTCGTGAGGTGATCGCAGAAGCTGCCCGGCGCCAGCGTGAACGCGGTGGCGTCGATCGCCGGATCGGCGAGCCCGGTCATGATCCCCGTGGCCGTCGATCCCGGCGCGGGCAGGTTCGCCATCAGGTGTTGCGCGGGGAGCCCCAGCGCCGTCAGGGATGCGGTCGCCGCCGGGTAGAACCCGTGGCGCGGACTGGAGCGGGCGAAGTCACCCGTCTGGCAGAAGTAGAACGTGCCGGCGGGGCGCGCGCCGTCCGCGGCGACGCTGCGATCGATCATGGCCAGGATCTCGGGCACCGTGTTCCCGTTCGCGCCTTCGTAGCCGAGCAGGCCCGCGAGCAGGTAGCGCGTGCCGCCGGCCGACGGTCCGCCCGACGCCCAGGGCGTCCCCGCGTCGAAGGCCAGCGCGCTGTCGTTGGCGGCGAAGTACCCGTTCGCAAGCTGCGAGCTCGTGCCCGCCGGCACGGATCCGTAGGCGCGCGCCAGCGTGAACGGCGTCGTCACGGCGAAGCGGTTCACCGGCGAGCAGCCGTCGGTGACGATCCCGCTCGCCGCGACCTGGAAGCCCACGCCGGCCGAGAGGACGACGAAGTCGACGTGGTCGGCGATCGCGCGCTGCTCGAGCGCGCCCAGGAACCCCGCGCGCAGCGTCGCGTTGAACGCCGCGTAGCTGCCCGCGTTCGCCGCCATGTGGATCACGTTCGTGGCCGGCAGGTCGCGCGCGGCGGCGTAGCGGTTGGCGACCTCCAGCGACGCGGCGTTCGTCGGATCGACGATCAGAACCGCCGTCTCGGGGCCGCCGCCCGCGCGCGCGACGGGCAACAGGATGGGGACCAGGGCGAGCGCCGTGAACGCGTGCGTGGACGTGCTGTGCATGGGGGACGGACGGCACGCGTCCGCCCACCGATCCTACGCGCGCGCCCGCGCGCCCGCAGCAGAGCTCCGCCTCACGCGCGCGGCGGCGGCACCAGCACGACCGGCACCGGCGAACGGCGCACGACGGCCTGCGCCACCGAGCCCAGCACCGCGCGGACGACCGCGGAGCGTCCGTGCGTCGCCAGGCAGATCGCGTCCACGTCCAGCCGCCGCGCGGCGGCCACGATCGCGCGCGCCGGGTCCATGCCGCGCTCGAGCTCGACGCGGACGCTGACGCGCCGGTCGCGCGTGGCCGCGGGGACGTGCTCGGCGGTCTCCTCCTCGATCTGCTTGCGGATGCGGCCCAGCTCGGCCTCGGTCGGATCGCCCAGCGGTGCGGCCGCGGCGCTCTGGACCGCCATGCCGTGCTGCACGAGCGCCTGCACGATCACGACCTCGCCCTCGTCGGACACCAGCGCGCAGGCCCACGGGATCGCGGTGCGTGCGAACTCGCTGCCGTCGTAGGCCACGAGCACGCAGTCGACGGCATCCGGCGCGGCGAGCAGCGCCGTCTCCTGCGTCAGCGGCACCGTCACCACGTTGCAGGGGGCCGCGGCGACCGCCTCCAGCGACACCGAACCGCGCACCAGCCGCTCGAGACCGCCGCGCCGGTGCGTGCCGACGACCAGGAGCTCCGTGCGCTCGCTGCGCGCCGTGGCGGCCAGCAGCTCGGCGACCGTGTCCGTGCACGGGATCGTGAGCACGCGCGGATCGCCCGCGGTGATCCCGCGTACCATCTCGGCGAGGTCGACGGTCGCCAGCGCGTCGCCGTCCGCCTCCTGCACGTGGACCGCGAGGAGGTCCAGCGGCCCCGCCTCCTGCCACGCGCGCAGCCAGCCCAGCGCCGCGTGCGTCAGCCGCGATCCGTCCAGGCCGACGAGGGTGCGCAGCGGCCCCGCCCTGGTCGCCCAGCGTTCCAGGCTCTGTTCCTCGCGCACGACGAGCACGGGGATCGGCGCGCTCTTCACGACGCGGATGGCCACGCTCCCCAGGTTCCAGCCGGCGTGCTTGCGGTCGCCCTCGGGCCCGATCACGACGTACTGCGCCTCGACCGCCCGCGCCTGCTCGAGGATCGCCTCGTCGGGCAGACCCTCGACGACCGCGGTCTTCACGTCCGCGCCCAGGCCGCGCAACTCGACCGCCAGCGTCTCGAGCACCTTGCGCCGCCGCTCGAGGTCCTCGGCGCTCAGCGTGAACGGCGTCATGCGCGTGCCCTGGCTGGTGCCGGGCAGGTGCGCGACGTGCACCAGGTGCAGCGGCGTGCGCAGGATCGTGGCGAGGCGCGCGGCCGCGCGGCAGGCGGTGCGGGCGGAGAGCGTGAAATCGGTGGCTGCCAGGAGAGTCATGGTGCCTCCATTCCTAGCAGCGGCGCCCCGCCCGCGCGAGCGCCTTCGGGCCTCGCCGCGGCGCCTACGTACCTTTGCGCAGGATCACGATCTTGAGCGTGTTGAACAGGATCGAGAGGTCGAACAGCAGCGACTGGTTCTTGATGTAGTACAGGTCGTACTGGAGCTTCTCGATCGCGTCCTCGAGCGAACTGCCGTAGCGGTAGTTGATCTGCGCCCAGCCGGTCAGCCCGGGTTTCACGATGTGGCGCTGGCGGAAGTAGGGGATCTTCTGCGCCAGGTCCTCGACGAAGTGCTGGCGCTCGGGCCGCGGGCCCACGAGCGACATGTGCCCGGCCAGCACGTTGACGAGCTGCGGCAGCTCGTCGAGCCGCGTCTTGCGGATGAAGCGGCCGACGCGCGTGATGCGCGGATCGTCGGCGGTGGCCCACACGGGCCCGGTCGACTTCTCGGCGTCGGCGCGCATGCTGCGGAACTTCAGCAGCGTGAACAGCCGTCCCTCGCGGCCCACGCGTTCCTGCTCGAACAGGATCGGGCCGCTGGAGTCCAGGCGCACTGCGATCGCGGTGATCAGCATCAGCGGCCAGGTCAGGAAGAGCAGCACGAGCGAGCCCAGCAGGTCCACCGCGCGCTTGCTGAGCTCCGCCAGCGGCTGGCGCGCGAAACCCTCGTTGAAGATCAGGTAGCTCGGCCGCAGCGCCTCGACGGCGATCTTGCCGGCGATGCGCTCGTAGACGGCCTCCTGTTCCATGACCGAGACGCCCGCCAGGCGGCAGGCCAGGAGGTCCTCGACCGGCAGGCTGCGGCGGCGGTCCTCGAGCGCCACGACGACGATGTCCACCCGTTCGCGCTCCACCAGCTCCGTCAGCGTGGCGCTGGGCTGCGGCGGCGCGGGCGGGCCCGCACGCTCGAGCTGGAAGCGCTGCGGCGCGACCTGCACCTCCTGCGCCGCGAGCGCGGGTCCGACGGCGCGCGGCCGCGCCGGGATCAGCGTGTTGCCGTCGCGCAGGCGCGTCTGCGCGGCGCCAGTGCGCTCGTGCGGCGGTTCGGGCAGCAGGCCGACGAGCTGGTAACCGACGTCGGGCCGTTCCAGGATCTCGCGCTCCAGATCGCGCGCGCGCTTGCCCCCGCCCAGGATCAGCACGCGCTCGCCCGAGTTCGAGCGCCGCAGGGCCCAGTGGAACACGCCGCGCCAGCCGTACAGGAGCGCGAAGCCCGAGAGCATCGCGAAGACCAGGAGTTGGATGCGCTGGCTGATCGAGAGCGGCGGGAAGTCGAGGATCTGCCCCAGCTCCCAGGTGTGCAGCAGCACCACCGCGAGCAGCGCCAGGGCCAGCGCCGACCCGGCCGACTCGACGAAGCGTCCCGAGCGGTCGACGCGTGAACCCGAGACGCGCACGTCGTAGAGCTCGTTGAACGAGATCGCGATCTGCGCCAGCACCGACAGGAGGAAGCTGGAGTAGAGGCAGCGCAGCAGCGCGTCCTCGACCTTCATGGCCGGGATGCGCTCGTAGAGCTGCGCCAGCACGGCTTCGGATGGCTGCCACAGGTGCGCGGTCATCCACGCCGAGAGAACCGCCGTCAGCAGGACGGTCTCGCTCCCGATCAACAGGGCCTTGCGCAGCGGCAGGTAGTGGCGGAGGACGCGCAGCATGAGGGTCGGACCTGGCGGCGGGACCGGCACATCGACGCGCGCGGAGGGGACCTGCCGGAGCCGTGGAACCCTCTGATCGTCCGCCGGGCCGCTGGTGGTGTAAGCCCGATCCCGGCGCGGCGGACGGCCGGAAAGTCCTTCCGCACACTGTACCCAGGCGGGCGCGCGCGGCGCGACGCGGATCCGGCGGGCCGCCCCGCAGAGGACGACCTCCCAGACCTCGGCGCGCGCCGGCGCGCGTTCGCGCCGGCCGATGCGCCGGGCGAGGTCCTCCAGGCGCTCGCGCGCGGGCCCTTCGGCGCGCACCCCGGGCCGATCGCCTTCGGGCGGCGCGAGCGGGGTGCTGCCGGCCGGGCGCGGTCCCGCGTTCCAGCGGCCGCTCTTGACCTCGACGCACACCAGGCCGCGCGCATCGCGCGCGAGCAGGTCGAGTTCACCCCAGGGCGTGCGCAGGCGGCGCGCCAGGATGCGCGCGCCGCGCGCACGCAACGTGCGGGCCACCAGCTCCTCGCCCAGGAGCCCCAGCTCGTGCGGCGCGGGCTCGAACAGGCGTGCGAAGGTGCGCGGCGTCCGCCGCAGCATCCACGCGCGCAACGCGGCCGGCGCATTCACGCCGGCGCTCCCGGGACCGCGCCTACTTCTTGGCGAGGTCGGGTTCCTTGCCGTCCTCGTCGAGCACGGTCTGGATCGCCGACGTCGAGAAGCGCAGGCGCACGCCCTCGTCCACCTGCAGCGTCACCACGTTCTCCTGCACCTGCACGACCGTGCCGAACAGGCCGCTGTTGGTGACGACGCGGTCGCCCTTCTTCATGGCCTCGAGCATCTCCTTGCGGCGCTTGCGCTGCTTGGACTCGGGGCGCAGGATCAGGAACCAGAATACCAGGAAGCACAGCGCAAGCGGCACGAACATCCCGCTGAGCAGGCTCTCGACGAATCCGGTGGGGCCCTGCGGCGCACCCGCGGGCGCGTCCTGCCAGAGGGCCAGGGGGAGAATGGGGCTCATGGTTCGTGCTCGCTCGGGGCCGGAGGGGGGGTGAGCCGGCCGAAATGGGCGGGGAAGGTACTAGAATCGCCGGCCGCGTGGTAGCGCCTGTGGGCGTCGCGCGACGAACCCCATGTCCTCCCACCCGCGTTTCGTCGTCGCCATGAGCGGCGGCGTCGACAGTTCGGTAGCCGCCTGGCTCCTGCGCGAGGAGGGTCTGGACCTGGTCGGCCTGTTCATGCGCAACGGCGTCCACGTCGAGGAGCACGAATCCGCCAAGAAGTCGTGCTGCTCCATCAGCGACGCGCGGGACGCCCGCATGGTTGCGGCGGGCCTCGGCATCCCCTTCCAGGCCGTGGACTTGAAGCAGGAATTCGGCGGGATCATCCGCTACTTCCTGGCCGAGTACGCCCGCGGCCGGACGCCCAACCCGTGCGCGGTGTGCAACCGCGACCTGAAGTTCGGCCGCCTGATCCGCTTCGCGCGTGAGCTGGGCGCCGAGGGCGTCGCGACCGGCCACTACGCCCGCCTCGCGGTCGTCGACGGCCGCGTCGAGGTGCGGCGCGGCGTCGACGAGACCAAGGACCAGTCCTACCAGCTCTTCTGCGTGGCCGAGGACGACCTCGCGCGCACGCGCCTGCCGCTGGGCGGCATGCAGAAGAGCGCGGTGCGCGCGCTGGCCGGCAAGGTCGGCCTGCGCACCAGCGCCAAGAAGGACAGCCAGGAGATCTGCTTCGTGCCGTCCAACGACTACCGCAACCTCCTGCGCGAGCACGCGGTGCCGCTGCATCCGGGCGACGTCGTCGATACCTCGGGCAGGAAGCTGGCCGAGCACGCCGGCACCGAGCTGTTCACGATCGGCCAGCGCCGCGGCCACGGCGTCTCGTCCGAGGAACCGCTGTACGTGGTCGAGATCGATCCGGGCGCGGGCCGCATCGTGCTCGGCACGCGCGAGGAGTGCGGCGTGCGTTCGATCGCGGTGACCGAGGTGAACTGGATCGGCGTCGACGCGCCCGCGTCGGGCGAGCGCCGGGTCGTCGTGCAGCACCGCTACCGCTGCACGCCCGCGCCGGCCACGGTGTCCTTGCGCGGATCCGCCGCCGAGGTCGTGTTCGACGAGCCCGAGCTCTCCGTCACGCCGGGCCAGGGCGCGGCGTTCTACGAGGGCGACCGCCTGATCGGCGGCGGCTGGATCGACGCCGCGCAGCGCGCGGTCGCGCCCGCCGCGCCCGCGCGCTGACGCGCGTCAGCGGCCGGCCTGCTCCGCGTCGGCCCGCGCGGTCCACTCCAGCGCGGCCTGCTCATCGCCTTGCGCGCGCAGGATGGATGCGATCCAGCGCAGGCACAGCACGCGCGTCTCGCGAAACAGGCTGCGGTTCTCCTGCAGGCGCTCCCAGCCCGCGAGCGCCTCGCGGCGCCCCTCGGCGTGACGGCCGAGCCCCGACAGGACGTAGCCGTACTGCACACGCGCGTAGAACCGCAGCGGGTGATCGGGCTTCAGCTTGTCGTCGAGCACGGGCAGCGTCGCGAGCAGCAGCGCCTCGGCTTGAGGCCAGCGTTCCAAGTCCAGCAGCGCAAGCATGTACTCGTCGCGGCTCTCCATCGTCTCGTACCGCAGAGGCCCGAACTTCGCGTGGTACAGCTCGAACGCCTCGCGCAGGAGCGGCAGGGCTTCCTCGGCGGCGCCGCGCTGTCGCACCAGTCGCCCCAGCGGCAGGAGCGCGCGCCCCAGGTCGGTGTTGCCGGGCTCGAGTCCCTCACGGAGGATGCTCAGGGCGTCGCGCAGGCGCGCTTCGGCCTCCGCGTTCCGGCGCTGGCGCGTCATCAGACTCCCCAGCCGCGACAGGCTCTCCCCGACTGCGACGTGCCGCTCGCCATACACGCGCGCGCGCATGGCGCGCGCCTCCTCGAGCAGGGCCTCGGCCGCGTCGAGGCGATCGCGCTGGATCTCCACGTCGGCCACGACGGTCAGCGCGGTCGCCGTGTCGCGATGCTCGCCGAGACGCCGACGGCGCAGTTCCAGGCCGCGGCGGGCGAGCGGCTCCGCGCGGTCCACGTCGCGTCCGCGCAGGTGGAGCGCCGCCAGTTCGACGGACACGTCCGCGACGGCCACGACCTCGTCCTCGGCCACGGACTCGAAGATCTCCAGGGCCTCGCGCAGGTTCTGTTCGGCCTCCGCGAGCCTGCCGGTGGCCAGCAGGACGCGGCCGAGTTGCAGCTTGGGGTAGGCCATCTTGGGGTGGCGCTCGAACCCGGCGCTGCGCCGGGCCTCGACGATGCGGCGCAGCATCTCCTCGGCCTCGGGGTAGTCGTGCAGCTCGCTCAGTTGGAACGCCAGCGAAGTCGCGGTCGCCAGTGCGGCTTCGCTGTCCGCGCCGAGGGACGCCTCGTAGGAACGGACGGCGTCGCGCAGGAACTCCAGCGCGGCCCGGCGCTGACCCTGGTCGTGCAGCAGGAGGCCCCGCGTGGCCAGCCAGCGCGCGTAGTCCTGCTCGGGCCGGTCGGGTCGGCGTTCGAGGATCTCGAACGCCTGCTCCAGCGTTTCGGCGGCGTCGGCCAGCTTCACCTGGTGGATGAGCGTGAGCGTCAACTGCACGAGCACGCGGGCCACCTCGAGCTCATTGTCCGCCGTGACCGGCTTGAACAGCTCGATCGCCCTGCGGGCCTGGGCCTCGCCCTGCACACGCCGCCCCAGCCGGTCGTACATCTCCGCCAGCGTGGCGCGGACCGGTGCCTCGACCTCGCGTTGGTCTCCCAGCATCCCCCGGTCGAGGTCCGCCAGCGTCCGATCGAGCAACTCGTGCAGCCGCACGTCCTCGCGGCCCTGGGTCATCGGCTGCGCCGAGCCGAAGATCCCGCGCAGGATCTCGTTCATCGACTGGAACTTGCGCGCCTCGGCCTGGGCCTGTCCGAGGCGGGTCTCGGCCAGCGCGCGCGCCTCCGAGGCGATCCACGCCTGATGGAGGCTCACGACGGTGCCCGTCACCAGCGCAGCGAACACCGAGACGAGGCCCGCGACCAGCACCTTGTTGCGCCGCGTGAACTTGCGCGCCTGGTAGAAGACGCTGGGCGGACGCGCGACGATCGGCTCGTCGTTCAGGTGGCGTTCGACGTCCGTGGCGAGCTCGGCCGCGGAGGCGTAGCGTCGCTCCTTGTCCTTCTCGAGCGCCTTGGCGACGATCGTCTCCAGGTCTCCGCGGAAGATCCGGCTCTCGCTGCCGATCGTCGTGGGCTCGACCTCGCGGATGATGCGCACGGCCTCGTGCAGCATCTTGCGGCTCAGGTCGTAGGGCAGGCGGCCGGTGAGCAGCTCGTGCAGGATCACGCCCAGCGCATAGACGTCGCTGCGCGTGTCGAGCTGCGCGGGATCGGCGGCCACCTGCTCGGGGCTCATGTAGGGCAGGGTGCCCAGGAGCTGGCCGACGTCCGTGCGCACCGTGACCTGCTGCAGGTCCGAGTCCGTGGCGCGCGCGACGCCGAAGTCGAGCACCTTCGGCTGGCCCGAGTCGTCCACCAGGATGTTCCCCGGCTTGAGATCGCGGTGGATCACGCCCTTCTGGTGCGCGTGCTGCACCGCCTGGCAGATGCGCACGAAGACCCGCAGCCGTTCGCGTACGTCCAGGGACCGCTGGTTCGCGTAGGTCGTGAGCGGGAGTCCGGACACGTACTCCATGGCGAAGTACGGCTGCGATCCGCCCGGCGTGTCCGCCCAACCCGCGTCGTAGATCTGCGCGATGCCCGGATGCTGGAGCCGCGCGAGGATCTGGGCCTCGTGCGCGAAGCGCCGGCGGATCTCGTGCGAGGCGAGATCGGCGCGGATGACCTTGAGCGCGACCCTGCGCCGCGGATGGTCCTGCTCCGCCTCGAAGACGCTGCCCATGCCTCCGTCGGCGATGCGGCGTACGATCCGGTAGCGGCCGATTTGCTCGGGGAACGGAGGTGCGTTCTCGGGTTGCGAGCTCCCTTCCATCCGCGCCGCCACTGTAGTGTCCGGCCCGGCCGCCGAGTAGTGGCGGCACCTCCAGGCGGACCGCGCCGCGTCCCCGTCACGCGCACGGAACGCTAGGCTCACGCGCCGTGCCGCTGCCGCGACTACGAACCGACCCCGCCCTGGCCTGGGGCGCCGTCCTGTGTCTTGCGCTCGGCGCGTGGCTCGCCGTCCCGCGCGAGCGCGCCGGCCGCGGCGCGCCGCTCCACGCCGTGCTGGTCGACGTCTCGAAGAGCGCGGTGGCGACGCGCGCGGGTTCCTGGCGCGACGCCGTGCGGGCCGCGCTGGAGCAGGCGCGTGCGGACGCCGCCCGCGACGGCGCGGATCTCGTGCTCGCGTGCTTCGGGCGTGGTGCGCGCTGGGCGGCCGACGCCGACGGACTCCTCGACCCCGCCGCGCCGCGCGGCGAGGACGCTTCCGATCTCGCCGCGGGCCTCTCGCTGTGCGCCGTGCCGCGCGCCGGCGCGACCCTGTCGCGGATCCTGGTGGTGGGGGACGGGACGTTCACCGGCGCGGATCCCGCGCCCGTCGCCGCGCGCCTCGCGTCGACCGGCGTGCGCATCGAACGCGCGGACCTGCCGCAGGCCGCGCTGGGATCGGCGGCGGTCGACCCGCTGCCGTCGCCGATCGCGTTCCGCCGCGGCGTGCCGTTCGAGATCGAGGCGCGCGTGCGCTGGTGTTCGACGGATGCCGCGGAGATGCGGGTCGAGGGTCGCTGGAGCACGCCCGACGGCCGCGTGGGTCGCGGCGAGACGCGCGTCGCGGTCGGGCCGGACCGCGGATCCGAAGCGCGCGTGCGGTTGCGCCTGCCCGCGCTCGACGCCGCGCGGGCCGACCTCGAGATCCGCGCGACGCTCCACGCGGGCGACGGGCGCGCGTTGCCCGACCCGGTCCCGGAGGACGACGCGGCGCGCGCCGGACTCGTGGCGCGCGGCGTGACGACGGTCGGCGCGTGGGGCTCGACCGCCGAGCGCGACGCGCTGCACACCGCGCTGGGCGCCTGGCCCGCCGATCTCGATCTCGTCGCCGCGGATCCCGCGCGCGACCTCGCCGGCATCGACGTGCTGATCACGGTGGACGCGGCGCTCGACGCGTCCGCGCGCGCGCGCGTCGCGGGCTTCGTGCGCGCCGGCGGCGGCTGGATCGACCTGGCGGGTTGGCGCTGGACGACGAGCACGCGGCCCGACGTGGCGGCGTTGGTGCCGGCCGGTGCGGACCGCGCGCCGCGGGACGTCGTCGCGCTGGTCGACGCGTCGGGCAGCATGGCCGGAGCGCCGTCCGAGCACGCGCGCGCGGCGCTGGCCGATATGATCGAGAGCGCACCGGTCGAGGACGCGCTGCGCGTGCGGTTCTTCGCGGGCGACGTCTCGGCGCCCATCGAACTGGGCGCGGCGGGCGAGCGCGCCGATCCCGCGCGCCGCCGCGAACTCGCGCGCCGCCTGGATGTCGCGCCCGAACCGCGCGGTCCCACGCGCCTGTGGCCGGCGCTGGACGCGGTCGCCGCCCAGGCCGTCGCCGGGCGCGAGACGCTGCTGATCCTGGTCAGCGATGGACGCGATCCCGAGCGCGCGGGCCTTGCCGATCGCGCGCGCCGCGCTCGCGAACGGCTGTCCGCCGCGCGTGTCCGACTGGCGGTGATCGTGACCGGCGCGGACCCCGATCGCGAGGTCCTTGCGGCGCTCGGCGACGACGAACTCCTGGAAGCGGGCGACCTGGGGCGCGCGGACGGCGCGGCGCGGCTGGCGCGCCTGTTCGCGCGCGTCGCGGCGGCGGACCGCGTGCGCGCCGGCGATGCGCTGGCCGTGGCGCGATCCACGGGGGCGCACGACATCGCGGCAGCGCTCCTCGATCTCGCGCCGCCGACGCTGCGGCGCGCGGCGCGCGCGCGCGCGGTCGACGCCCAGACCGTCTGGCTCGTCGACGGCGAACCGGTGCTGGCCGTGCGGCGCGCGGGGTTGGGAGTCTCGGCCGGCCTCGCGGTCGTCCCTGCGGACGATTGGGTCGGCGACCTCGGGCCGGTCCGCGCGGCGCTGTTCTCGCTGCTGCGCACCGTCGCGCCGCCCGAAGATCGCGCGCGGCCGCGCCTCGTCGAACGCGACGGCGAACTCGTGCTGGAGAACGCTCCGCCTGGCGCGCCGGCGATCCTGCCGGCCCGCCTGCGTTCGCGCGCGGGCGACGACCTCGGCACCGTGGAACTCCTGGGCGCCGCGCCCGGCCACGATCCGATCGCGGCGCGCGCGGTCGCGCTGCCCGCCGCCTTCGCGCGCCTGGGCGCCGGCGAAACGCTGACCGCCGAGGTCGACGCGGGCCCGCCGGCGGGCCGGATCACGCTCGATTTCGCGGCGCCGCGGGCGAGCGAGTTCGCACGTACGCCGGGCGGGTTCACACCCCCCCCTCCCGCGGCGCCGGCCGCCGGCGGTGCGCCGGCCCCGCACCCGGCCGCCCCCGCATTCCTGATCGCGGGTCTGGCGGCTCTGGCGGTCAGCGCCGGGCGGGGATTTTTTTCCAGGTCGCGCGGCTGAGTCCGCGCGGGCGTCAAGGGCTCGGCCCCGGGGGTCGAAACAACGGCAGCGGGGCAGCGCGGTCGTGAGCCGCAGCCCGCATCCCTCGATGACCCGACTGCTGCGACGACTGGTCCTTCTCCTCCCCGTGGCCCTTCTCGCGGTGGGCTGCGGCTCGACGCGCACCTCCGTCCAGAGCGATTCGCCCTGGCTCGAGCCCTCGCCGGCGCTGCGCCAGCAGATCGAGGACGCGGGCCGGCGCCTGCCCTGGACGCACGGCATGGAGCGCATCGAGCTGATCCACTGGTTCGCGCGCATCGGCGAACCGGCGTACCCCACGCTGCTCTCGATGGTCTCCGATCCGCGCAAGGACGTCGCTTCGTCGGCGCTAGCGGCGCTGGGCTCGACGCGCGACAGCCGCCTGGTCGAGCCGTTGCGCCAGATCCCCTGGCCCGAGAGCGCGGACGACCAGGACCTTCGGCTGGAACGCGCGCGGACGCTGCTGCGCCTGGGCGACTGGCAGATGGTGCCCGTGCTGGTCTCGGGCCTGCGGGACGAGCGCATGGTGATCCGCGCGCTGTGCATCCAGGCGCTCGAGGAGGCGACGCGCGAGCGTCTGGGCTTCGATCCGCGCGCGACGCCGGAGAAGCGCGCCGCCGCGGTGGAACGCTGGGATCGCTGGGCTTCCGAGCGTCTGGGCGATCCGCTGCTCGCGCGTCCGGCGCCGGCCGCCCAGGCTTCCGACCGCGGTTCGGACTAGCTCGCGTCCGAGCGCAGGCCGTCGGCGAGCGCGCGGAAGCGCGGGTCGTCGCGCAGCCCGGCGAGGTCCTCGTCGGCCAGGAGGTGCTCGCGGTCGTCGTACCCCAGCTCGATCGCGCGCGCGAGCGAATGCAGCGCGTCGTCGTGCTGCGCGAGCAGGGCGTGCGAGCACGCCAGGTTGTAGTGCGCCGTCGCGTCGTCCGGCATGCGCCGGACGATCTCGCGATCCGCCGCGAGGCCTTCGGCGTGCCGGCCCAGGCGCGTGTACAGATGGCCGAGCTCCAGCCACGCGCCGAGGTTCTCGGGGCGCCGCGCGACCTCGGTCGCGTAGAACTCCGCGAGGAACCGCAGGCCCAGGACGTCGGCCTGCGCGAGCTCGGGCGCGGTCAACTTGAGCGGGCCGGCTTCCACGCGGCCGAGGTTAGCGGATCCGCGCCCGGTGCGCGTTCGGATGGTGCAAGCGCTCCGGCTCGTGGCCGCCCTGCGCGCGGATCGGGAGCCCGCGCGGGGATTCGTGGCGCGGGTCCGGACCCCTCGGCCCCTGGCTTGCAGGTCTACTCCGGCCCCGCGCGTGCTAGTAGGCTGCAGTGCGGCTCCGGCCGGACGACCGCGGCGGCTGCGGCGGACGAGGCTGCCGCAAACCAGGAGGATGCCAGGCGATGAAGATCCACTTCTGCGATCTGTGCAACGAGTCGGTGCCCCAGTCCGACCTCGACGCGGGCCGCGCCCGCGTCGTGAAGGGCCGCACGATCTGCTCGGCCTGCGAGTCCGCGATGAGCCACGGCGAGCCGGCGGCGGCGGCCGCGGCCGGCTCCACCGCCGCGGCGGGCGGCGCGACGACGTTGGCGCCGTCGCCGGCGCGGCCGCAGACCGGGTCCGGCGCGGGCGACGGCGGCGACGGTGTGCGCGCCCCGGCCGGCACGGGCGCCGTATGGGCGGCGGGGCTGGCGGTGGCGTTCACGGCCCTCGCCATCTTCGTCACCGACGATCGGCTGGCCGCGCTGGGCCGCGAGCAGTCGTCGCAGCGCACGGAGGGCGAGCGCCGCGCCGAAGCGCTGCGCAGCCTGCAGAACGAGATCCAGACGGTGCATCCCGCGCTGGCCGCGGTCGAGGCGCGGATCGCCGAGCGCTTCGACGCTCAGGCCGCGCGCGCCGTCGCGCTGGGCGAGGCGGTCACCGCGCTGCGCGAGGACCAGGCGCGGCTGCAGGGGCGCCTCGAGGCGCTGGGCGGCGAGGTCGAGCGCCTGCGCGCGCTGGTCGAGCGTCCCGGCGTGAACGCGGAACTGGAACGACGCTTCGACGAGCTGACGGCGCGCATCGCACGCGCCGAGGACGAGCGCCGCACGCTGGCCAAGAGCCTGGCCGAGATCCCCGCGCCCGCCGCGAAGGCCGCGGAGCCCGCGCCGGCGCCGAGCGCGCCCGCCTGGCACAAGAGCCTGCCGGACCTGAAGAGCCCCGAGGAGAGCCTGCGCTGGGAAGCCGTCACCGCGCTGGGCGCGGCGGGCGACGCGGCGGCCGTCGATCACATCGTCCCGATGCTGGCCGACCCCAGCGTGTTCGTGCGCATGGCCGCGGCGCGCGTGCTGGGCGAGATGCGCGCGCGCCAGGCGATCCCCAACCTGATCGACGCGCTGGAGGATCCCGACTCGGCCGTGCGCGAGACCGCCTGGATCGCCCTGCGCACCGTCTCGGGCAAGGACCTGAAGTTCGATCCCTACGCCAGTGACGCCGAACGCGGCAAGCGCGTGAAGGCCTGGCGCGAGTGGTGGCGCAAGGAAGCGCCGGCGCCGGCGGACCAGGGCTGAGCGGGCGGACGGCGCGCGCGCGCGTCGGCCGGTTTGCGCCCCCGAGGCACCTCGGCTAGGCTGCTCGGTTCCTCCCGAGCACCGAAGAACCGCACGCGCACCCCATGAAGAAGCACTCCGTCACGTTGATCCGGGGCGATGGCACCGGCCCCGAACTGGCCGCGGTCACCAAGGACGTCCTCGACGCCACCGGCGTCGGGTTCGACTGGGCCATCGCCGAGGCCGGGGTCGACGTCATGGAGAAGCTGGGCACGCCCATGCCGCCCGAGACGCTGGAGTCCATCCGGCGCACGAAGACCTGCATCAAGGCGCCGATCACGACGCCGGTCGGGGGCGGTTTCCGCTCGGTGAACGTCGCGCTGCGCAAGGAATTCGACCTGTACGCCTGCGTGCGGCCGTGCAAGACCTACGCCGGCGTGCGCTCGCGCTACCAGGACATCGATCTCGTGATCTTCCGCGAGAACACCGAGGACCTGTATGCCGGCATCGAGTTCCAGCAGGGCGAGGACAAGACCCGGAAGCTGATCGGGTTCATCCAGGACCTGTCGGGCGCCAAGATCCGTCCCGACTCGGGCATCTCGATCAAGCCGATCTCGATCAGCGGCACCGAGCGCATCGTGAAGGCCGCCTTCGAGTACGCGCGCAAGCGCGGGCGCAAGAAGGTCACGGCCGTCCACAAGAGCAACATCATGAAGTTCTCGGACGGGCTGTTCCTCTCGACGGCGCGCAAGGTCGCCGAGTCCTACGCGGACATCGCCTTCGAGGACCGCATCGTCGACAACATGTGCATGCAGCTCGTGCAGAAGCCCGAGGACTACGACATCCTCGTGCTGCCGAACCTGTACGGCGACGTGGTCAGCGACCTGTGCGCCGGCCTGATCGGCGGCCTGGGCATCGCGCCCGGAGCGAACCTGGGCGACGGCGGCATCGCGATCTTCGAGGCCACGCACGGCTCGGCGCCCAAGTACAAGGGCCAGAACAAGGTCAACCCGACGGCCATGCTGCTCTCGGGCGTCCTGATGCTCGAGCACCTGGGCGAGGACCAGGCGGCGCAGCGTCTCGAAGCGGCGATCGCGCACGTGATCCGCGAGGGCAAGGACGTGACCTACGACCTCAAGAGCGACCGCAACGACCCCAGCGCCGTCGGCACGCGCGAGATGGGCCAGGCGATCGTGCGCGCGATGGAACTCGTCCGCGTCTGAGCGCGGGCGAGCGCCATCGGAACCGGGATCCCGGCTCCTGGACGCGGAGGGTGTGCCCTCAGGGTGTCCAGGTCAGCGACAGACCGTTCGAGAGGTTGAACGTGTCGCCCGTGCAGAACGCGACTGCGTTGCGGTACCAGACCTGGTAGTGCCGCAGCCCGCCGCCCGCGGGCACGAGGCCCACGGCGGCGATCGACGGATCGCCGCTGATGCCGCGGCCGAGCGCGACCGCGCCGGCGTTCGCGTT
Source organism: uncultured Planctomycetaceae bacterium (assembly GCA_964552795.1). Lineage (GTDB taxonomy): Bacteria > Planctomycetota > UBA1135 > UBA1135 > JAEUHZ01. The sequence continues at coordinate 40,680 of CAZKIO010000013.1, read as the reverse complement.
GCGCGTGCCGAGTCGCACCACGGTGCCGGCGGCGCAGCGCAGGCCGTCGCCGAACACCGCACCCGCCCCGTCCGCGACCGTCGCGGTGCCCTGGAAGAACAGCGCGGGCGCCGTGCCGGGCAGACCGTCGGCAGCCAGCGTCACGAGGTCGCTTGCCACCGAAGCGGTGCCGAACGCGCGCAGCCGCGCACCCTGCGCCACGGCGGAGTTGGCACAGCCGCGGCCCGTGGCGCCGGCGTTGCCGCACGGACACGCGGTGCCGGTGCCGTCCCCGAAGCACAGTCCGGTGCCGGCCGGCGAGCACGTGACGCGCTCCACGGCGACCGCGTCGACACCGCCTTCGACCACGTGGCCCGTGCCGGCGTCGGCGCAGGCGAAGCGCAGTCGCAGAGTCGCGCTGGCGGGCACGTCCACGCCGACCTGGATCGAGTCGGTCGTCCAGGCATTGGTCGCGCTCGTGTAGCTGCGCACGGTCTGCCAGTTCGTGCCGGCCGGGTCGGTCGCCACCGCGACGAACAGGCCGTCACCCGCGCCGAGGCTGCCCGTGCTGCCGAGCCACCACGACCAGCGGATCCGCGATCCGGCCGGGGCCGAGATCACCGGAGAGACGAGGAACGTCGTGCCGCCGTCGACGTCGAAGTTGCCCGCGACGTTCTGGGTCACGAAGCAGCGGCCGGAACCGTCGGCGTCGCTCGGCGGATCGCCGCGGTTGTTGTTGACGGGGATCCCGCGCTCCCACGCGCCGGTGGTCAGGCTGGCGTCGCTGTTCACCGTCCAGCCCAGGTCGGCTTCGAAGCTGTCGGCGAAGATCCCTTCGACCGCGCCGACCTGCGTGGCGAAGAACGCCGCGGGCGCGCCTGACGGCGACGTCACCAGGCCGCAGGCCGGGCTCTGCGCGCTGAAGAAGTACTGCGGCGTCGCGCCGCACTCGAACGCCGGCAGGGCCGCCGTGTACACGCCGCCTCCCGCGCTGTTCATCACCTGGGCGACGAACGCGCCCGCGCCGTCGCGCGCGTGCAACTGCACGCTGCCGGCGACGACCGGGCCGACGGCGCGCACGGACACGGTCGTCGGCGCGCCGGGAGGCACCGCGAGCGGCGGCGGGGCGACCGCCTGCAACCCGGCGGCGCACACGCCGAGCGGGCTGGCGAGCGCGGCCTGCAGGCCGGCGTGCGTCGACGCCGTGCCGTTGTTCTGGCCGCCGGTGCTGGTGCAGCCGCCGTGCGTGTGGATCCCGATCGCGAGCCCGGTCGGCTCGTGGATCACGGGCGAGCCCGAGTTCCCGCCGGTCGTGTCCGCCTGGTACGAGAGCGTCGTGCCCGTGAAGGCCGCCCACGGACCGGTGTGGGTCTGCTGCACCTGGTTGTTCTGGGAAGGCGTGGAATCGGTGCCGTAGCCTGTGATCCGGATCTCCTCCGACGCGTTGAACGAGGGCGGCGCGACGAGCGTGTAGGTCGCACCTTGCGCCTGGGCGGGCGTGAGGCCCGTCGTCGCGTTGGGGAACACGCCGAAGTAGGCCCAGTCGTTCCCCACGCCCTGGCCGCCGTTGCCCTGCAGGCTGGCCGGGTCGATCGCGTACTGGTGCTCGGGCGGCGGGTTCTGGATCGTGCCGCCCGACGTCGAGAGCGGGACGTTGAACTGCACGACCTGGAAGCTGGAGCCCGTGCAGTGCCCGGCCGTCAGGAAGCAGCGCTGGCAATCGTCGATCAGCCAGCCCGTGCAGCCGACGGGGACGATGCGCGCCGCGCGCGGATCGCTGGAGAGCACGCGGTCGTCGGTCGCCCCGCACTGCGACTCCTCGGGGATCGGCGGCAGGCCCGCGCTGACCTGGCTCACGACGGCGCGGCTGCCGGAAGCGAAGGGCGGAGCCACGAGCTCGACGAGCACGGTGTCGCCGTTGAAGTACGCGCTGGTGAGCTGCCACTGGCTGGCCCGGATGGCGTCGAGTTCCTGCGTCCCGCCGTCCAGCGCGGAAATCATGCGGACGCGCGCGCCCGTGCCGGCCAGCGCGTCGCCGGCGAGCTGCAGCTGATCGAACGCCAGGCGCAGCCAGGGCGCGCCGGTGACGTGCACCACGAACGACGCGACCACGCGCTCCTGTGCGGTGGGGTTGGCGACGAGGCCCGTGTCGTGCGCCTGGGGCACCTCCTGGCTGGGCAGCGCGCCGGTCTGCCCGGTCGCGGGCCCGGCGGTCGCGGCGAGGAGGAGGGGGACGAGGGACGCGACGCGGGCGAGGAGGGGGCTCGGCATGTCGTCCACACTAACCGCTCGGCGCGTGCCGCGGGGGGGGTGCTTCCCTGCCCGGGCTCGCGCGAGTAGGGTTCCGGCGCCATGACGACGATCGCCCAGCGCAAGGTCACCGTGGTCGGAGCCGGGTACGTGGGCTCGACGACGGCGCACCTCCTGTTCCAGAAGCAGCTCGCCAGCCAGATCGTGCTGATCGACGTGGTCGAGGGCCGCCCGCAGGGCATCGCGCTGGACATGAACCAGTCGGCCGCGGTCGAGGGCGTCGGCGGCCGGGTGATCGGCACCAACGACCCGCGCGACACGCACGGCTCGGACGTCGTGATCGTCACCGCGGGCGTGCCGCGCAAGCCGGGCATGAGCCGCTCGGACCTGCTGGAGGTCAACGCCAAGGTGATCGTGTCGGTCAGCGACTACGTACGGCAGGGCTCGCCCGAGGCGCACGTGATCGTCGTCACCAACCCGCTCGATCCGATGGTGTCCTTGTTCCGCGCGCGGTCGGGCTTCCCGGGGCAGCGCGTGACCGGCATGGCCGGCGTGCTCGACAGCGCGCGCTTCTCGTGGTTCATCGCCGAGGCGACGCGTTCGAACGCTCAGGACGTGCGGGCCATGGTGCTGGGAGCGCACGGCGACTCGATGGTGCCGCTGCCGGGGTACTGCACCGTGAACGGCGTGCAGTTGAAGGACCTCGTCGACCGCGGCCAGATCGAGGCCATGGCCAAGCGCACCAAGAACGGCGGGGCCGAGATCGTGAACCTGCTGAAGACCGGCAGCGCGTACTACGCACCGGCCAGCTCGTCGGTGGCGATGGCCAAGGCGATCCTGAACGACGAGAAGCGCCTGCTGCCCTGCGCCTGCTTCCTCAACGGCCAGTACGGCTTCGAGGGCATCTACATGGGCGTGCCCGCGATCCTGGGCAAGGACGGCGTCGAGCGCATCGTCGAGGTGCCGCTGGACACCGAGGCGCGCATGCAGATGCAGAAGACGGCCGGCGCCATCCAGGCCGACATCGAGCTCCTGCGCGACAAGCGCCTGATGTAGGCGCGGGCCGCGGGACGGCCCCGGGCTGGGAACCGGCGCGCGGCGCCTGCTATCCTGCGCGTTCCACCGAGGACGCCATGGGCCCGACGATGACCAAGCAGCAGCCGACCGCCTCCCGCACCGAAACCGACTCGTTCGGACCGATCCAGGTCCCGAACGAGGTCCTGTGGGGCGCGCAGACGCAGCGCTCGAAGCAGAACTTCGTCATCGGCGGGCAGACCTTCACGCGGCCGATGATCCGCGCGCTGGGGATCGTCAAGAAGTCCGCGGCCCTGGCCAACATCGAGCTCGGTGATCTCGACATGCTGGGCAAGAAGGAGCAGAAGGCGCTGCTCCAGGCCTGCGACGAGGTGATCCGCGGCGACCTCGACCGGCACTTCCCGCTGGTCGTCTGGCAGACCGGTTCGGGCACGCAGACGAACATGAACGCCAACGAGGTGATCAGCAACCGCGCGATCCAGCTCCTGGGCGGCGCCGTCGGCAGCAAGCAGCCGATCCATCCCAACGACCACGTCAACCGCGCGCAGTCGTCGAACGACGCGTTCCCGACGGCGATGCACGTGGCCGCGGCCGAGGAGTGCGTCCACCGGCTGCTGCCGGCGCTGGAGAAGCTGGAGCAGGCGCTCGACCAGAAGGCCAAGGCCTGGAAGAGCGTCGTCAAGATCGGCCGGACGCACCTGCAGGACGCCACGCCGCTGACGCTGGGACAGGAGTTCTCGGGCTACGTGCAGCAGGTGAAGGACGCGCGGCGCGCGGTGCAGGCGACGCTGAAGGGCGCATTCGAGCTGGCGCTGGGCGGCACCGCGGTCGGCACCGGCCTCAACACGCACCCCAAGTACGCCAGGCTCGTGGCGGCCAAGATCGCGGCGGAGACTGGGCAACCCTTCGTCAGCGCGCCCAACAAGTTCTCGGCGCTGGCGGGCCACGACGCGCTGGTGTTCCTGTCGGGTGCGCTGAAGACGACGGCCGCCGCGCTGATGAAGATCGCCAACGACGTGCGCTGGCTGGGCTCGGGGCCGCGCTGCGGCATCGGCGAGCTGAAGCTGCCGCAGAACGAGCCGGGCAGCTCGATCATGCCCGGAAAGGTCAACCCGACGCAGTGCGAGGCCCTGACCATGGTCTGCGCGCAGGTCATGGGCAACGACGCGACCGTGGGCTTCGCCGGTTCCCAGGGCAACTTCGAGCTCAACGTGTTCAAGCCGGTGATGATCCACAACGTGCTCGAGTCGATCGCGCTGCTCGCCGACGCCTCGGACAGTTTCCGCGAGAAATGCATCGACGGCCTGGAGATCGACCGCGCGCGCATCGAGACGCTGATGCAGCAGTCCCTGATGCTGGTCACGGCCCTCAACCGCCACATCGGCTACGACAACGCCGCGAAGGTGGCCAAGAAGGCGTACCTCGAGGACAAGACGCTGAAGGAGGTCGTCCTGGAGCTCAAGCTCATGTCCGCCGGCGAGTTCGACAAGGCGGTCGTGCCGACGAAAATGATCGGTCCGTTCGGTTCCGGCGCCGGCGGCGGCTGAGCGCGGCCCGCGCGGCGCACCGCCGTGCCGCGGAACCCATGAAACGCGACCGCCTGCGCGACGAGCTCTCGGTCCTCGAGCGCGAGGGGCACATCTCGGGGGAGCAGCGTGCGCTGCTCGAGGCGCGCCTCGTCGCGGCGGCCCCGGACGCCGATCGTTCCGCGCTGTTCCTGTCGATCCTCTCGACGTTCGGCGCGGTGCTGCTGGGCGCGGGCGTGCTCTACCTGATCGGCTACAACTGGGACGCGCTCGCCAAGGGCACGAAGCTCGCGCTGATCTTCGGCCTGTGGGCGGCGCTGCACGGGGCGGGCTGGTGGCTGGGCGAGGCGCCGGGGCGCTACCCGCGCGTGGGTCGCGCGTTCACGATCCTGGGCGTCCTGTGCTTCGGCGCCGCGATCGGCCTGGTCGCGCAGATCTACCACCTGACCGCCGAGTACCCCTGGTCGATCCTCCTGTGGTGGGCGCTCAACGTGCCGCTGCTCCTGCTGACGCGCTCGCGCGCGCTGCAGATCGTGCTCACGCTGCTGTTCCTGGTGTGGGTGCACCTGCACGCCGGCGCGTGGCTGGACTCGCTGCGCAACTCGCGCAACGCGGACGAGTTCCAGGCGATGTTCCTCGTCGGGGCGGGCCTCACGCCGTTCTTCGCCGCGCTGGCAGCGCTGGCGGCGCGGAGCCGCTGGAAGGAGTTCGCGGGGCTGTGGTCCGGGCTCGCGCCGCAGGGCTTGATGGTCGCGAGCTTCGCGCTCGCGTTCCACGACGCCTGGACCTGGCTCGAACCCGAGCGTCCGGCCACCGCGGTCTTGCCGTTCGCTTGGGTCGCCGGCGCGGCGGTGCTCGTCGCAGGAGTGGCCCTGTCGCGCGGGATGCCGCGCGACGCCGCCCTCGAGATCGGAGCGGGTTTCGCCGGCGGCCTCGTGCTCGCGGCCGCGATCTACGGCGGCTCCACGGTGCTGGCGATCACGGGCAATGCCCTGAGCCTCGCGATCGTGCTCGGGCTCGTCGTCCAGGGGCTGCGCCGCCGCCACACGTGGCGCGTGAACCTGGGCATCGCGTACTTCGCGCTCCTCGTGGTGTCGCGGTACCTCGAATACCTGTGGGACAAGCTGCAGGGCGCGTACGCGTTCCTGGGGACCGGCGCCCTGATCCTGGGCCTCGCCTGGTTCCTCGAACGCCGGCGCCGTGCGATCCTGGACCGCGTGCGGGAGGCGCCGACGTCGGCATGAAGCGGCTGCACGCGTTCGTCCTGTGCATCGCGCCGCAGTTCGCCGTCGTGGCGGCGCTCGTGGCGCGCGAGGAGCAGGCCCTGGCGACCGGGACCGAGGTGGTGCTCGAGGTGCGCCCCTACGATCCGATGAGCCTGCTCTCGGGGCGCTACGTCGCGACGCCGCTCGTGATCGAGGACATGGATCCCGCGCTCGTGCGCCTGCCGAGTCCGGAGCTGGAACCCGGCGAGCGCGTGTGCGTGAGCCTGAAGCGCCGCGGTGGGGTGTGGGAAGCCGTCGAGGTCTCGCGCGAACCGGGCGCGCAGCCGTTCCTGCGCGGCTGGTGGGTGGGGGAGCCGGCGCGCGCCACCTACGGCATCGATCGCTTCTACATCCCGGAGACCGCAGAGGACCCCTCGTTGGCGCGCGGGCCGACCGGGCAACGCCTGGGGTTGGCGCTGCGGCTGCGGATCACGTCCGACGGGCGCGCGACGGTCGAGGACCTGCTGGTGGAGGGCCTGTCGTTCGCCGACTGGAATCGGGCGCGGCAGTAGCTCCCGCATCCGGGGAACATCGCCGCGCGTCGCGCCGTCGCACTTGGCGCGCCGGGCAGCGGAACGGTCTGCGCGGGTGCCGTGCGGGACGTTCCTCCGGCGGCTAGACTGGAATACGCTCGCGCGCACCCCCTCCGGAAGCCCCCCCTCATGAAGAACGTCCTCTCCGCGCGGGCCCTCGCCGCGCTTTTCGCCCTCGTTCCGCTGGCCGCATCCTCGTTCGCGCAAGGCAGCGACGCGTGCGCCTCGGCGCAGCCGATCCTCGGCGACGTCACCGTCAACTTCGTGAACCAGGCGGCGACGACCGACGGCGCGGCCTCGTCCGTGTGCAACTTCTTCGGCCAGAGCCAGATCGAGCGCGACGTCTGGTTCGCGTGGACCGCGACCGTCAACGGCACCGTCTCGGTCACGACCTGCGGAGGGACTTCCGTGGACACCAAGATCGCCGCCTACGCGGGCGCGAGCTGTCCGCCGGGCACGCCGATCGCGTGCAGCGACGACAACTGCTCGCTGCAGACGACGATCGGCTTCAACTGCACGGCCGGCAGCGTCTACCTCCTGCGCGTCGGCAACTATCCGGGCGCGGCCGGCGGCGCGGGGCAGGTGACAGTCACGCAGACCGGCACGGGCGGTCCGGCCAACGACAACTGCGCCGGCGCCACCGTGATCAACGGCGTGGGGACCTTCGCGTTCAACAACGCCCTCGCGACCACCGACGGCGTGGCCGATGCGCTGTGCAATTTCTTCGGCAGCAGCCAGATCGAGCGCGACGTCTGGTACCGCTGGACGCCGAACGCCAACGGCGCTCACACGATCTCGGTGTGCGCCCAGACGTCGGTCGACACCAAGATCGCGGTGTACGCCGGTGGATCGTGCCCGCCCGGCGCGGCGATCGCCTGCAACGACGACACCTGCCAGCTCCAGTCGGAGTTCTCGGTGAGCGTGACCAGCGGCGCGCAATACCTCATCCGGCTGGGCGTGTATCCCTCGGCGGCCGGCGGCTCGGGCAACGTCGTGATCTCGACGGGGGGGACGGGCGGCAACGACTGCACGCCGCCCAGCAGCGGACCGGACGTGATCGTCGGCGCGCTGACCGGCGTCACCAAGTGGGGTCTGGTCGGAGCGGTCTGCGGCTACTCGATCGGCACGGATTCGTGCAACGTCGGCACCGCGCCCCTGAGCTGGGTGGCGACGACGAACCAGCACCCGGTGATCGGGCAGAACGCCTACCGCCTGAAGAACGGCCGCTTCGAGCAGATCGGGATGGGCTGGCTCAAGCACGGCTTCCTGGCGCTCAACCAGAACCTGTGCTGCCCGTGCCAGAATCCGGGCGGCGGCTCGCAACTGGGCGTGGGCTGCTCTGATCCGTACGACTCGCAGCTCAACGGCAACCAGGCCGGTTCGGGCGGACAGGGCGGCCTGGGCCCGCGCTCGCAGGTCAACCCCGTGACCGGCGCGTTCCCGTACCCGTACTCCTCGCAGGGACAGAGCGGCGACAACATCTACAAGCGCGTGCAGATAGCCAACGCCGATCTCGATCCGGCGCTGAACGCCGGCGCCACGTACTACGCCGAGGGGCACTACGTCGCGCCCGACGACGCGGCGGCCGGCAACGGCAACAACAACACCTCGTGGCGCGCGATGACGGTCGGTACGTACTCCAGCGGCTGGAACCTGAACCTGACCGGCAACACGCTGCGCCGCGACCCGGCCATCCGGGCCTGGAAGGTGGTCGATCCGCTCGTGCGCCTGGAGAACGTGCAGGTGGACGGCCTGTTCATCGTGGGCTGCCGCGCGACCGACAACGGCAACGGCACGTGGCACTACGAGTACGCGGTCTACAACATGAACTCGGACCGCGCCGCGGGCCAGTTCAGCGTGCCCGTGCCCGCCGGCGTGACGCTCTCGAACGTCGGCTTCAAGGACGTCCACAGCCACTCGGGCGAGCCCTACTCGACCGTCGACTGGACCGCGACCGTGGCCGGCGGCAGCGTGACCTGGTCGACGCAGACGTTCGCGCAGAACCAGAACGCGAACGCGTTGCGCTGGGGCACGCTCTACAACTTCCGCTTCGACGCCAGCGCGGCGCCGCAGGTCGGCAGCGCGACGCTGACGTTGTTCAAGCCGGGTACGCCGAGCGCCGTGGCCGTTCCGGCCGAGGTCCCCGGCGGGACCGGCGCGGCGGTGCTCTCGTTCTGCTCGGGCGACGGCACGGGCACGGCCTGCCCGTGCGGCAACAGCGGCATCGCCGGCAACGGCTGCGCCAGCTCGGTGAACGCCAACGGCGCGCGCCTGGCGTGGAGCGGCAATCCGAGCATCACGACGGACACGTTCGTGCTGCTGGGCACGAGCATGCCCAACAGCTCGGCGCTCTACTTCCAGGGCACGACGCAGCAGAACGGCGGCCTGGGCAGCGCCTTCGGCGACGGCCTGCGCTGCGCAGGCGGGTCGGTGATCCGTCTGGGCACGAAGATCAACGCGGGCGGCGCTTCGCAGTATCCGCTGGGCGGCGATCCGGTGATCTCGGTGCGCGGCGCGAACTCCGCCGGGAACGTGCGCACCTACCAGATCTGGTACCGCAACGCGGCCGCGTTCTGCACGCCCGACACGTTCAACCTGTCGAACGGCGTGCAGGCGACCTGGCAGCCGTAGGTTCCGGAACGACTCCGGTTCAATCCTCCCCGACCGCGCGGTCGGGCTCGTGGTCGCCGTGGCGCAGCATGTGGCTGGCCATCGCCAGCGCGGCGAGCGCCACGAGTTCGGCCAGTTGCGTGTCGCTGAGACCGGCGGCGCGCGCGGCGTCGATCGCGGGCTGACCAACCTCGCCGCTGGAGCCGGCCACCGCGTGGACGAACTCCAGGGCGGCCGTGTCGTGGGCGGTCGCCGCGAGACCGTGCTCGGCCTCGCCGATCTCCGCCAGCGACACGCGCGCCCGCCGGGCCCGCCGCGCCGCTTCCTGGATGCAGCGCGGGCAACTCTCGATCGCCGCGACGCGCAGGGCCGCGCGCGCGCGCAGTCCGGCCGGGATCGTCCGCGCGCACAGCGCGTCCCCGAAGGTGGCCAGCGCGTCCAGGAGCGTCCCTATCCCCGCCTGGTGCCGCGGGAACCAGGTCCAGAGCAGCGGCGGCGGCGCGTCGTCGCAGGCGAGGGGCGTGCGGTCGGCGTGCTCGTCCATGGCACCTTGAAGACCCGACCAGCCGCCGCGGCGTTGCGGGGCAGGCCTGCCCGCGGGCCCAAGTCCGCTGCCGCGGGCGATTTGGGGTGGTCCCCGGCGTGCCGGCGGCTACACTGCGCGGATCGGCGCCACGCGCCAGGAGTCCGCGAGCCGACCCGCCATGCACGTCAAGATCAGGAAGAGCAGCGCCAAGCACAAGAAGAAGACCGGCTACCGCACCCGTCAGCGCACGAAGGGCGGCCGCAAGGTCAACCGTCGTCAGCGCGCGCGCCACGGCAGCTTCTGAACCCGGCGGCGGCCGGCGCGCGCCGGTCCGCCGGCCCCCTGCGCCCGGTGCGGCGACCGCGGGGCCCCAGGCACCACCATGTCCGGCGATCCCGTACGCTTCCTGCCGCGCACGCGCGAGCAGATGGCCCAGCGGGGCTGGGACGAACTCGACGTCGTCCTCGTGACCGGGGACGGCTACGTCGATCATCCCTCCTTCGGCGCGGCCGTCATCGGCCGCGTGCTGGAGGCGCGCGGCTACCGCGTCGGCGTGCTCGACGTGCCCGACCTGGAGCCGGACGGCGCCGGCTGGCGCCGTCTGCCCGCGCCGCGTCTCTTCGTGGGAGTGACCGCCGGGACCATCGACTCGATGGTCACCAACTACACCGCCGCGAAGAAGAAGCGCCGCGTCGACGTCTACCGGCCCGGCGGGGTCGCCGGTCGTCCCAACCGCGCGACGATCGCCTACACGGCACTGGCGCGCCACCACTTCCCCGGCCTGCCCGTGATCGTCGGCGGCCTGGAGGCCGGACCGCGGCGCCTGGCGTACTGGGACTTCTGGGACGAGAAGATGCGCCGCTCGATCCTGGTCGACAGCAAGGCCGACCTCCTGGTGTGGGGCATGGGGGAGCGCCAGACGCTGGCGATCGCCGAGCGCCTCGCGCGCGGCGAGAGCCTGAGCGGCATCGGCGGCACGTGCGAGATCGTGCGCGCCGAGGACGTGCCGACGGATGCGCTGCGCGTGCCGTCGTACGAGGACCTGTGCGCCGACGATCAGAAGCTGATCGAGCTGTTCCACGCCGTGCGGCTGGAGAACAGCCCCAGTTCGCGCCCGCTGGCGCAGGCCCACGGCGCGCGCTTCGTCGTGCAGCACCCGCCGCTCGCGCCCGCGTCGCAGGACGAGGTCGATTCGTTCTACGACCTGCCGTTCACGCGCGACTGGCACCCCGACCACGACGCGGCCGGCGGCATCGCGGCGCTCGAGCCCGTGCGCTGGTCGGTCAACACGCACCGCGGGTGCATGGCCGACTGCTCGTTCTGCTCCATCACGTTCCACCAGGGCCGCACGATCCAGTCGCGCAGCGAGGCGTCGGTGCTGCGCGAAGTGCAGGCGCTGGCGGCGCACCACGACTTCCGCGGCACGATCACCGACGTCGGCGGCCCGACCGCGAACATGTGGGGCCTGGGCTGCAAGCTGCTGGAGAAGGGCGAGCCCTGCCTGGGGCGCGACTGCCTGACGCCCGATCCGTGCCCGGCGCTGCGCCTGGACAAGACCACCGAGGGCTACCGGCGCCTCTTGTCGCTCGTGCGCACGCAGAAGGGCGTGAAGCACGCCTTCGTGTCGAGCGGCATCCGCTACGACATGCTGCGGGATCGCAAGGGCGAGCTCCTGCCGCTGCACCACGACCTCGTGAAGCACCACGTGCCCGGCCGCATGAAGCTGGCGCCCGAGCACGCCAGCGCCGCGTCGCTGGAAGCCATGAACAAGCCGCGCTTCGAGGTCTACGAGGAGTACGAGCGCGACTACAAGGACGAGTGCCGCGAGATGGGGCGCGACCAGCACCTGGTCAACTACTTCATCGTCGGCCACCCCGGCACGGGACTTCCCGAGGCGATCGAGTTGTTCGAGAAACTGCTCGAGCGCAACTACAGCCCCGAGCAGGTGCAGGAGTTCCTGCCGCTGCCGATGACGCGCGCGTGCGTGCAGTTCGTGATCGGCAAGGACCCGATGACGCTGAAGGAACTGCACGTTCCGCGGGGCGAGCGCGAGCGCCGGATGCAGAAGGCGCTCGTGCGCTGGAAGGCGCCCGAGAGCCACGCGCTCGTCGAGGAGGCGCTGATGCAGGCCGGCCGCAGCGACCTGCTCGAACGCTTCCGGCGCGCCATCGGCCGCGCCGGCGCGGGCAAGGCACGGGCCGAGAGCCTGGACCTGGACCCCTGCGGTTGAGGCGGCGCGCCGCGCGCGCGTCGGGGTTCGCGGGTCAGGGTACGCGGGTCAGGAAGCGCGTGATCCGAAAGCGCGCCTCGCTCTCCTCCTCGAACACGTGCGTCGAGCGCAGGCGGCCGAACGGCTCCCAGCAGATCGTGGCCGAGCGCCACAGGACGTGGAGGCGCGTGCCGCTGGGCGGCCGGTCGCCGCCGTCGAGGTAGGCCTCGGCGTCGATCGTCGCTCCCAGGATGTCGGGGCGGTCGCGCAGATAGTGCTCGACGGTGGCGCGGACGTAGGGACGCGGGACGCAGGCGATCACCAGCAGGCGGTCGCCGCTCTGCCAACGCTCCACGATCTCCGCGCAGGCGGTGCGGTAGTCCTCGCGGCGGTTGCCCGCGAGTTGCAGGACCGTCGTCGCGAGGGCGGCGGCCAGCAGCACGCTGCCCGCGGCGCGCCCCAGCCACGCCGGCGGCAGCGTCGCGATGCCGCCCGCGACGCAGGCGATCATCCCCGGGGCCGCGACCGTCAGGTAGCGCGGCTGGAAGCCGCCGTTGACGAGCCAGGCCAGCACGAGCGCCGCGAGGAGCGGCACGAACGCCACGCACAGGGCGTCCAGGGCGCCCTGGTTGAAGCGCACGGCGGTGCGCAGGAACCACACCACCGGTCCCAGCGAGCACAAGGCGCCCAGGACCCAGCCGATCCACGGCACGCCGTGCTCGACGAGCACGATCAGGTCCACCGCGACGAGCCGCACGGGCATCTCGGCCACCTCGCGCCAGCCGAACAGCGCGATGCGCGGCCACTCGTTGGCGTACTGCGCCGGCAGGATCGTCACGAGCCAGGGCGTCCACACCCCGACGCCCAGCGCGCACGCCGCCGCGGTCACGAGCACGTCGAGCAGCGCGAGCCGCCGCTTGGCGTAGCGCAGCGCCGCCTGCGCGCACACCGCGAGGCCCGCCAGCGCGCCGTAGTAGTGCAGGCCCGTGACGACGGCGACGGCGGCCGTCACCGCGATCCAGCGCGACTGCCCGGGCGCGCGCCACAGCCACAGCGCCGCGTGCAGCACGACCAGCGTCGCGAGTTCGACGAACGCGTACATGCGCACCTCGTGCGCGTACCAGACGAGCAGCGGGGACACGGCGTAGAGCGCGACGGCCCACGGCGCACGGCGCTCGCCGAGCCAGCGGCGCGCCAGCGGCGCGAACAGGAGCAGCGCCAGGCACGCGGCCAGCGCCGGCAGGAGCCGCAGCGCGAAGTCGCCCTGGCCGAACACCGCCGACCAGGCGCGCACCAGCAGGAAGGCGAGCGGCGGATGGCTGTCGTGGCGCAGGAACGCCAGGAGGTCCGGGGCCTGTGCCGCCAGCAGGGTGGCCCCTTCGTCGAACCAGAACGAGTGCACCTCGGGCCGGACGAGGCGCAGCAGGACGCCGACGATCAGCGCGATGCGGACGGCGTCGCGGCTTCGGCGGATGAGCTCTCGGCGGTCCACGCGTGCTCCACGCAGAGTGGAAGGACCCGCGCCGTCCAGGTCAAGGAATCCAGGTGATGCGCACCGCGTTCGAGAGGTTGAAGAGCGCGCTGGTGCAGAACGCCGCCGAGTTGCGATACCAGCACTGGTAGTTGCGCACGCCGCCCTCGGGCGGGAGTCCGCCGAGGACGGAGAGCGGTGCATCGCCGGCCGCCGGGCCCAGCGCGGCCGCGCCGCCGGCGGCGGTCCGCACGCCCAGCCGCACGACGCTCCCGGCGACGCAGCGCAGGCCGTCGCCGAACGGGGCGCCCAGGCCGCCCGCGACCAGCGCGTCGCCCTGGAAGAAGAGCACCGTCGCGGCCGGAGGCAGGCCCGCTGCGGCCAGCGCGGCCGTGTCGGCCGTGACGCGCGCCGAGCCGCTGGCCGACAGCGATCCGCCGCCGGTCGTGAACGAGTTCTCGCACCCGCGGCCGGTCGCGCCCGGGTTGCCGCACGGGCACGCGGTCCCGCTGCCGTCGCCCGGGCAGATCCGCACCGGCACGCAATCGGGATGGATCCAGGAGCGCGCCGTGGTCGCCAGCCCGGCGGCATCGGTGACGGTCAGGACGATCTCGAACGCGAACGCGTCGCCGTCGCAGCCCTCGGGCGTGATCAGCGTGGTCGTCGCGCAGGACGCGTCGATCGGCTCGGGATGCGAGTGCGTGTTGTGGTGCAGGATGGTCTGCCACGCGCAGGCGAGCTGGCCGGGGGCGTGCTCCGCGTCGACGATGTTCGCCGTCAACGGGATCGAGGCCGGGCCGCCCAGGGAGTAGGTCGAGCCGTGGACCGGGCTCGTGATGGTCACCTGCGGCGGAGTGTTGTTGAGCGACACCAGCACCGTCGCCGTGGCAGTGCCGCCCAGCGGGTCGCGCACGGTGAGCGTCACGTCGCGCCGCGCCGGCTGCGTGAGGAGCACCGGATCCTCGGCCCACACGCGCAGTTCGCCCACGCTGATGAAGTCGGCGGAGCCGCCCGGCGCGCCCGCGATGCGGATGTGCGTGCCGGTCGCGGGCGCGAAGTCGAACCGGAACGTCTCGTAGGAGATCCCGTTGTTCCCGGGATACTGCGGCGCGACGACGAGCCCCGCGACCGGCGTCCAGGACGCTCCGTTCCCGACCTCGACGCGCACCTGGTCGAACCAGCCGCCGTCGAAGAAGTGGATGCCCTCCTGGAACTGCAGCGCGCGGAACGTGCGCGGCGCGGGGAAGGCGTAGCCGATCCAGTCGAAGTCGCCCTGCGCGCCCGAATGGAAGGTGTCGTACTGGCGCGCGCTGTCGTTCGATCCGGCGGGCGGCGTGTCGCCGTCGCGGATGGTCTCGGGGTTCCAGCTCCCGCCGCCGGTGGGATGCGGCGGGTTCAACTCGAACACGCGCGCGATGATCGTGCCCGCGGCGGTGACGTCGGCGAGCGCGTCGTAGACGTGCACGGGGTCGGCCAGCGTGCTCGTCGTCCCGTCGCCGAAATCCCACGAGAACGTGAGCGGCTGGTTCTCCGGATCGCTGCTCCCAGCGCTCGAGAACTGCACCTGCAGCGGCACGGGGCCGTGGCTCGCGCCCGGCTGCGCGACGGCGACCGGCGGCAGGTTCGGCGTGTGGAACACGCGGCGGATCTCGATCGGTCCGCCGGTCTCGGAGTAGCGGATGAAGGTCAGTCCGCCCTGCACGGGATCGGTGGCCAGCGCCACGACGCCGGAGACCTCGCCGCCCTGGCCGAACGGCAGCACGTCGGTCGGGACGGCGCGGCCGTCGACCACGACCTGGCGGATCCAGCCCGCCGCGTAGTCGGCGAAGTAGTACGCGTCCCGGTAGGCGGGCGGGAAATCGGTGCCGCCGTACCACGTGCCGCCCGTCGAACTGCTGCCGCCGAACTGCGGGCCCTGGATCGGCGCTCCGGGCGCGCCGATCGGGACGACGGCCGCGGCGCCGCCCTGGAACACCGGCGCGCGCGCCGGCCCCGAACCGTGGAACCAGTCGAGGACGCCGCGCGCGTGCACGAACCGCGGGATCGACGCGGGGATCTGCTGCGCGGGATCGCAGGGGTTGGGCCACGACGGCGTGCCCTGCACATCCTGCACGAGCAGGCTGCGGAACGGCAGGAAGGGCTGCGCGCAGCCGCCCGCGCCGGACAACGGGTTCGGCGCGTCCAGGTTCACCGTCGTCTGCGCGGCGTACTGCGGGTGCGCTTCGAGCCCCTCGTACAGCGGCCAGCCGAAGTTCTGCCCGGGCTTCACGCAGCGATCGAGCTCTTCCCACGAGCTCCAGCCGACGTCGCCGATCCACAGGCGCCCGGGGTTGGCCGCCGCCGGGTCCGCGCTGCCCGAACCGGCTTCGCGCCCGAAGCGGAACGGGTTGCGCAGGCCCAGCGCCCATACGCGCGAGCGCGGCGAACGCGGCGCCGCCGCCGCGTAGAACGGGTTGCCGGCGACCCCGTCGCCGGTCGCGGGATCGATGCGCAGGATCTTGCCGTTCAGGCCGTCGACGAGCTGCGCGCGGAACGCGCCCACGTCCTCCTTGGCGCGCAGGATGCCCTCGGCCAGCGCCGTGTTGCTGCTGCCGGGCGCGTTGCCGCCGGTGTCGACCGCGTCGTAGCTGGCGGAATCGCCGGTGGAGGCCAGCAAGGTGCCGTCGGAGCCGAACACGAGCGAACCGACGCCGTGCGACTGGTTGCAGATCGGGATGCCCGTGCTCATCGATTCGCCGACGAGCACGGCGCGCGAACCGGGCACGACCGTCGGCGGCTGCGCGTTGAGATCGAGCGTGAAGCGCGTGATCCGCCCGATCGTGTCGCGGAAGTACTGGTTCGAGTTCGGGTCGTAGCTCGGCGTGCCGAACCAGCGCAGGTGGTGGTAGTCGACCACGTACAAGAGGTACACGCGGCCGTTCTGCAGGAAGGCGGGATCGAGCGCGAAGCCGAGCAATCCGTGGTCGCGCCAGTTGCCGACCTCCTCGGCGATGTCGATCAGCGGCGCGGCGGACTTCACGCCGTTCACGACCTGCCACACGCGCCCGGCCTTCTCCCACACCAGGAGGCGGCCGTCGGCGGCGTAGACGAGGCCCGTGGGCTGGTCCCAGCCCGACGCGACAGGGGTGCTGGCGAAGCCCGGCGGCCACTGCGCGCGGGCGAGCGGCGCGAGCGCGGCCAACGCAGCCGAGAGGGCGAGGAGGCGCATCCTGGCAACCGTCGGCGCACACCGGGCCATGTCTCAAGGGATACCCGCGCGGGCACGGAGCCGACAGGTCCGCGCCGCGCGAAACGGTCGCCGGGCGCAAGGAATCGGCAAGAGCGCGGAAAGGCCGGACCCCCGGGGTTCCCTGCGGGCCGCCGGGCGGCAGGATGGGGGCGGAGCGAGCGCCCGAACCGCGCCGCCCGAGGAGGAGACCATGAACCACGACATGAACGCGTTGACCGCCCGCCTGGAACGACTCGAACGCTCCCATCGCCGCTGGAGGGGCGCCGGACTGATCGCGATGCTGGGCGTGGCGACGCTGGGACTCGCCGCCGCGGCGCCGGCCGTGTGCGACATCGTCTACGGCGAGCGGCTCGTGCTGCGCGACGAGGGCGGGCGCACGCGCGTCACGATCGACGCGTACCGCACCGACACGCCGTCGCTCGCGTTCCAGGACCGCGACGGCCGCGTGCGCGCGCGCCTGGGCCTGGACAAGGACGGTCAGGCCTTCGTTTCGGTCTACGATGCCAAGGGCGCGCTGACGAACACGCAGCGCTTCGACGGCCAGCCCGCCACGCACGGCGGCGAAGAAGGGCCGCGCAAGGCTCCCGCCAAGCCCGCCGGCGATCCGTCGATCGCGCTGCGCTGACGTCGCGCGGCTACTGGACCCACACCAGCGTCAGAAGACGGACGGTCACGTTGCCCTTCTTCGGGCGCAGCGTGACCGTCTCCAATCGCTCGGTCAGCGGATCCGTCCGCGCCTCGATCGCGCGCACCTCGGCCTCGATCGCCGCGTCGAGTTCGGCGAGCTGCGCCTCGAGCGCGGCCACCGTCTCCCGGGCCCGGCCGACGTCCCCCGACTGCTTCAGCGCGCGGCCGGCGCTGCGCGCGACGGTCGCCGCCCGCCCGACGTTGGCCGCGGAAGCCGCCTTGCGACCCATCAGCGCGCCCAGCAGGGCGGAGCCGAACGAGATCGCTCCGCCCAGCTTGGCGTCCCGCGCCTGCTCGGCCTCGCGTTCGACCGCCTGGCGCGCGCGGCGCAGTCGCTCCTCGAGCGTCCCACGCCGTTTGCCGAACTGCGCGCGCAGCTTCTCCTTCGCGCGGTCGCGCTCTTCGCGCGCGGCCTGCGCGAGGCGCAGGCGGAACGAGCGCTCGTCCTCGCCGGGCTCCGACACGAGGCCCAGGCTGGGGCTCTTCGGGAGCTCCAGCGTCGCGGTGCGCGCCATCCGGTCGGCGAGCGCGCGTTTCCATGCGTCGTAGCTGCGCGGCTTCGCCGCGGCGCCGGGCAGCGCCGTGAACACCGCGCCATCCGGCGCCGCCGGGGTCAGCGTGCGTTCGTCGCAGGCGGCCTCGACGGCCTCGGCCCAGTCCACCGCGATCGGTCCGTCGCGGATGACGACCAGCAGGTTCTTCTCGACCTCGGACGCGACGCCCAGGCGCGCGTCGCTGAAGTAGACGCGCACGGCGGCGAACAGCGCGGGCTCGAACGGCGCTCCGCGCCGCGCCGGGTCGCGCGCCGGCAGGAAGTGCTGCACGATCCCGGGAGGCAGGACCGGCAGCGCAGATGCCGTCGCCGCCGGAGCAGCGGCGGGCTGCGCGGGTCGTGCCGCGGCGGATGCCGGAATGCCTGCGGCCGCGCGTGCAGGCGTTGCACCGCCCGGTGCCGCGTCGGCGGCCGCCGGCTTGAGCCGCTGGATCTGCGCGCGGGTCAGCGGGCCGCACAGGTGGGACAACACGTAGCGCGTCTCGAAGGTGCGCGGCGCGGGCTCGTGCACGTTGTGCAGCAGGAAGACGCGCTTGCCCAGCGACGCGAGCGTCTGTTCGAGCGCTCCGCGGTCGAAGGCGCCCGGCGCGGCGCCCTCCAGGCCCTCGAGCAGCCGCGCCTTGTCGCGTTCGGTCTGCAGACGGCCGACGAACCACGTGCCGCAGTTGGCGAGCCCCTTGTAGTCGAGGTCGACCGGGTTCTGCGTGGCGAGGACGACGCCCACGCCGAACGCGCGCCCCTGCTTGAGCAGCGTGAGCAGCGGGGCCTTGCTGGGCGGCCGCGCCACCGGCGGGAAATAGCCCGCGATCTCGTCCATGTAGACGATGGCGCGCAGGCTCGACGTGCCGCTCTGCGTGCGCATCCAGGCCAGGGTCTGGTTGAGCAGCAGCGACACGAAGAACATGCGCTCGGGGTCCGACAGGTGCGCGATCGAGTAGATCGAGACCCGCGGCCGGCCGTCCGGCGCGTGCAGCGCGGCGCCGACGTCCAGCGGCTCGCCCTCCAGCCAGGCCGCGAACGTGGGGGAGGCCAGCAGGTTGTTGAGGCGCATCGCCAGCTCGAAGCGCTCCTTGGCCGGGTAGAACGCCTCCAGCTCGAACACGCCGACGCGCTGCATGGGCGGCGCCTGGATCGCGCCGATCAGCGCGGCGAGGTCGAGGTCCTGCCCCGCGCGCCACGCCCGGTCGAGGACGTTGGCGATCAGGATGTGCTCGCGGCTCTGCAGCGGATCGGCGTCGACGCCGACGAGGCCGAGCAGCGCGGTCGCCGTGCCGGCGACGCGCTCGGCGAACAGCTCGGAGTCCTCGACCAGCGCGCGCGGCGGCGCGGCGAAGGACCTCAGGATGGAGACGGGCGCGCCGGCCGTGCTGCCCGGCGTCCACACCTTGTACTCCGCCGCGGCGGAGAGGCGCGCGATGCGCGCGGGATCCTGATCCCACTCCGCGAGCCCCCGGCGTGCGCGCTCGGCCGCGGCCTGCGCCGCCTGCTCGACCGTCTGACCGTTGCGCCGCGCCTCCTCGGGGTCGATCCAGGGCGCGAAATCCGCGGGGCGCAACTCGGGGAACTGCAGCAGGAGGTTGGCGAGGTCGCCCTTGGGGTCGATCACGAGGGCGGGGATGCCGTCGATCGCGGCCTCTTCGAGCAGGCCGATGCACAACCCGGTCTTGCCGCTGCCGGTCATCCCGACGCACACGGCGTGCGTCGTCAGGTCCTGGCTGTCGTAGAGGACCGGCGTCGCGCGGCGTGTGCGCGTCGCGAGGTCGTAGTCCTTGCCCAGGTAGAAGACGCCGAGCTTCTCGTAGTCGGGGAGCTGCATGCGCGGGACGTTAGCCGCTGCGCGCACGCGCCTCAACGCGCGAGCGCGAGTCCGCCGTCCGCGTCGCGCGCGAAGCGCAGTCGGCCGCGCTCGAGCGGCGGATCGAGGCGGAACTCCGACCACGCACCGCCGGGCGGACGCACGCGCACGAGCACCGCGCGCTGGCCCGCGGGCACGCCGAAGCGCGGCTCGCGCGCGCCCTGTCCCAGGTACGACGGCGCCGGGAGCGCCTCGCGGACCTGGCCCTTCGTCGCCGCCGCGCCGTCCCCGGTGTGGAGTTCGACGCGCGCGCCGTGCGGCAGCCCCATGCAGGTGATCGAGCGCCCCTGCGAACGATTCCGGAAGACGCGCGGCGCGCCGCCGCACTGCGTCAGCAGGAGATCCGGCGCGCCGTCGCCGTCCAGGTCGCCGGCGTACAGGCCGCGGCCGACCAGCGCCTCGCGCGCGAACACGCCTTCCGCCTCCGAGACGTCTTCGAACCGTCCGCCGCCGAGTCCCCGATACAGGATCGAACGCTGCGCGTGCGTCTTGCCGTCGTGATACAGCGCGATGTTGTCGACGATGTGGCCGTTCGTGATCGCGAGGTCGAGCACGCCGTCGAGGTCGAAGTCTTCGAGCGCGCAGCCGAACCCCACCGGCAGGCGCGTCGCCAGCTCCAACCCCGCCTGCACGGTGCGGTCCTCGAACACGCCGCTGCCCTGGTTCGTGTACAGCGTGTCGGACTCGTCGTCGAAGCCGGTGACGAACAGGTCGAGGTCAAGGTCGCCGTCGACGTCGCCCGCGGCGACGCCCATGCTCGCCTCCGTGCGACCGTAGCGGTCGACACCCGTGCCCGACAGCAGCGTCGATTCCTCGAAGGTGCCGTCGCCGCGCCCGCGGTACAGCCGGTTCTCCGTGCTGTCGTTGGCGACGTAGAGGTCGACGATCCCGTCGCCGTCGAGGTCGCTGGCCAGCACGCACAGGCCCTTGCCGCCGGGATCGTCGAACCCGGCCTCGCGCGTGCGGTCCTCGAACGTGCCGTCGCCGCGGTTGCGCCAGAAACGGTCCTCCGCGCCGGGGTAGCGGTCGGGGTGGCAGTAGCTGCGCCAGCCCGCGCGCCGCTCGCCGCACCACTGCGGGTCCGCGAGATCGACCGCGACGTAGCTGGTCACGAACAGATCGAGATCGCCGTCGAGATCCGCGTCGAAGAACGCCGCGCCCGTGGTCCAGCGCGGATCGTCGATGCCGCTGGCGCGCGTGACGTCGCGGAAGCGCGCGTGCCCGTCGCCGCGCAAGAGGACGTCGGCACCCAGGTTGGTGAGGTACAGGTCCTCGTGGCCGTCGCCGTCGGCATCGCCCACCGCCGCGCCCATCCCGTAGCGGCGGTCCGCGGCGTCGCCGGACTCGCGCGTGGCGTCGCGGAACCGGCCGCGGCCGTCGTTCAGGTACATGCGGTTCGCCGGGCGGGCCGCGTCGTTCGCATCGGCGAACCGGTCGGGCCCGCCCCCGGGCGCGGGCAGCGGACCGCCCTGCACGAGGTACACGTCGAGGTCGCCGTCCTCGTCGGCGTCGAACAGGGCCGCGCCCGCGCCCATGGTTTCGGGCAAGTGCTTCTCGGCGGTCGGGCCCGCGTCGTGGACGAAGTCGATGCCCGACGTCGCGCTGACGTCCTCGAACGCGATCCCGGACCGCGCGACCGGCACGCGCTCCGGCCCGCGCTCTCCCGAGCAGGCGCACAGCAACGCGACGAGCAGGACCGGCGCAGGGCCGCGCTCGCGTCTCATCGCGGCGCCTCCGCCGCGCGGCGCGCGCGCGCGAGGCGTTCCTGGATCTCCGCGTCGTCCGGCCGCAACGCCAGCGCGCGTTCGTACTGCGCGGCCGCCTCGCCCGCGCGCCGCGCCGACAAGAGGAGGTCGCCGGCGCGCACGTGCAGGCGCACGTCCCGCGTCGCGGCCGCGGTGCGCAGCAGAAGGTCCACGGCGGCCTGCACGTCGCCGCGATCCTGCGCCATGAGGCGTGCCCAGCGCAGCGCATTCGGCACGCGGTCCTCGCCCGAGCACAGCTCCGCGGCGCGGCGGTAGGCCTGCTCGGCGCGGTCCAGGCGTCCCAATCCGCGCTCGGCGTCCGCCAGCGCGGTCCAGTTGGGTCCGTGCGCGGGCGCGAGATCGACGCCCCGGCGCGCGAACTCGAACGCGTCGAGCAGCGGCACCAGGTCGCGGTGGCGTTGCAGCACGGCCAGACCTTCCTCGCGGCGCCCGGCCTGCACCAGCGCGCGCCCCAGGCCGAACAGCGCCTCGCCGTCGACGGGATCGCGCGCGACGGCGGCGCGGAATCGCGCGGCCGCCTCCTCGAACCGACCGCCGCGCGCGAGGCGCCGTCCCTCGGCGCCCAGCACGCGCGGATCGTCCTCGCCCACCAGCGCGCGCGCTCGCGCCAGGGCCGCGTCGGAATCCGCGAAGCGCGACAACGCCTCCAGCGCGTCGACCTTCCACAGGACCTGCAGCGGATCGCGCTCCGACAGGAGCTCGACCGCGCGTGCGTACTCGCCCAGGTGGTAGAGCGCTTCCGCGCGCAGCGCGTCGCAGGCGGAGCCGCAGTCGCGCGCGTCGGCGAGCGCCGCCTGGTAGCGATGCACGCCCAGCTGCCACACGACCAGCCTGCGGCGAGCGTCCGCGTCTGCGCCGCTCGCGATCTCCTCGCGCAACCGCTCGATCGCCTCGGCGCGCAGGCCGCCGGCCCACAGCTCCTGCGCGGTCCGGGGGCCCGCCTGCGCGGCGCACAGGGCCCACGCGGCGAGGATCATGATCCGCTTGCCTGCAACCATCGCGGTCGGACTATCCTAGAGACTCGTGGAATGCCGACGGATCATCCGTCGGCCCGGAACAAGAACCGGGATCGGAGGACGCCATGCTGCGCACCACCCGCATCTCTCTCGCCGCCTGCGCGCTCGTGATGGCGTCGGGCTTCGCCGTCCACGCCCAGACGCAGATCGGCGGGCAGCAGGTCCCGCAGAACGACGACGGGCCCACGCCGACCGGCCCGGCCGGCGGCTCGTACACCGGTCCGGGGGACATCGTCCCCACGGACGCCGGCACCGGCCAGGGTCCGGGCTCCGGCCCGGGCACCGCGGGTCCTGCTGCGCCCGGCCCCGTGGTGCCCGGCGTGCCCGGACCGGGCGCCGGCAGCGCTCCGGTGGGTCGGCCCGCGCCCCTGGGGCTGCCGTCGATCCCGCGCGGCGAGGATCCGGCGACGTGGGAGGTCTGGTGGTCCTACAACCGCGACCGCTTCCTGAACGTCAAGACCGCGCTGTACCTGCCGGACGCGGGTCGCGGTCCGGTCTCGGTGGGCGGCACGAGCGTGGGCCGGCGGCGGCCCGACATCTACTCGGTCGCCGACCGCGTGCTGCCGATCCTGGCGTCGATCGCGGAGCAGGAGACCGATCCGGGCGTCCTGTCCGCTGCGTTGATCGCGATGGCGCGCGCCGACGCCGGGCGCGGCCATGCCGACGCGCTGAGCGAGCGCATCGCCAGCCGGCTCGTCGCGCACCTCGCGCACCGCCAACTGGACGTGGCGCGCAGCGCGGCGCTGGCGCTGGGCATCCAGGCGCGCGCCGCGTCGACGCCGCTGCTCGCCGCGCTGGTCGACGACTCGGCGGCCGGGCGCGCGCTGTGCGGGCGCGACGAGGTGCCGGGGACGCTGCGTTCCACGGCTGCGGCCGCGCTCGGCCTGCTCGCGCGCCGTTCGGGCCGCGAGGAGGTCGCGCGCTACGCGGTGCACTCCCTCGTGCGGCCGCTCGAGAAGCGCTCGCACGAACGCCAGGACCTCGCCGCCACCTGCGCGGCCGCGATCGGCCTCGCCCCGCCGGGCGACGGCATCGCCAGCGACATGGTGACCGGCGATGGATCGATCGAGGCGCGCAACCTGCCGCCGAGCGCGTCGCGCACGGCGCTCGTGCGTTTCCTGCAGGCGATCGCGGACGATCCCGAGCGCGATCTCGCGGTGCGCGCGCAGTGCGCGGCCGCCGTCGGCCGCGCCGCGGGCCAGGGGCCCGAGGCCTTGCGCGCCGCCTCGATCGGCTGGGCGGCGACGGCCGCCACCGACGCCGCGCGGCCCACCGCCGTGCGCCAGGGTTGCGCCATCGCGCTGGGGCTGCTGGGGCGGCCGACCGCCGCGCCCTACGATCGCGCGGCGCGCTCCGCGCTCGTGGCGCTGGGTCGCGACACCGACCGGCTCGTGCGCGCGCTGGCCCTGGTCGCCCAGGGCGAGATCGGCGGGCGCGCGCGCGACGAGAGCGAGAAGGAGCCGGCGCTCGAGATCCAGCGCGTGCTCCTCGCCGAGATGGAGAACGCGCGCAGCGGTTCGTTCGGTTTCGCGGCGCTCGCGCTGGGGATCCTGTCGCATGACTCCGCACTGGTCGCGGCCGCCGACGGCAACCGCGCGCTCAAGGACGCCTTCGGACGCACGCGTTCTCCCAGCGACGTCTCGGCGCTGGGGCTCGCGCTGGGTTTGCGCCTGGACATCACCAGCACGCCGTTGTCGCTCGAGCGCTTCGGGCGCGAGGGCGATCCGCGCGCGCGCGCCGCGCTGGCCCTGGGCCTGGGGCTCGCCGGCGGAACCGAGGCGCTTGCGGCGCTGCGCGCGGCCCTGGCGGGCGAGTCGCGGCCGGAGGTCGCGCGCGACGTGGCGATCGCGCGGACGCTGCTGGGCGACCTCTCGGTCGTGCCGGAACTCACGGCGGCTGCGACCGGGACGAAGAGCCTGTTGACGGCCGAGATCGCGCTGAACGCACTCTCCGAGGTGGGGGACGCCAGCGCTCTCAACGTGCTGGCGGATCTGGCGCGCGATCCGACCGCGCCGGCGGCGCGGCGCCGACTCGCCGTGCGCGCGCTGGGCGGCGCGGCCGATCCGTCGCCGTTCGCCTGGAACGAACCGCTGCGCGCCCACGCGCACTACGCCGCGGCGACGGAGACGCTGGTGAACGGGCTGGGCTCGGGGATCCTCGAGCACTGATCGCCGGCGCGCGCGGCGACACGCGCGACGCCGTCAGCGCAGGCCTCCGGCACGGTGTTCCCGGAAGCAGCGCGCCAGCGTCAGGTCCTGGCCGCGGTACGAGCTCGGACGGCCCTCGCCGTAGAGGCGCTCGGGCGCGCCGCTCGTGCGGAAGAAGCGCAGGCGGCAGAACGGCTGGCCGTCCTCGACCAGGAACGGAACGTCGTGCGCACGCACCTCGAGCACCGCCGGCGTGCCCGGGCCGGCGCCGCCCGCGCTCCAGCCGAAGCCGTTGTCGAAGAAGCCCGCGTAGTTGTTGCGCAACTCGCCGATGCCGACGTCGATCGGCAGCATCTCGGCCGCCAGCTCGGGCGGGATCGCGAGGCGCTCGCGGCTGGCGAAGATGTAGAAGCTGCCCGGCTCGAGGATGCAGCGGCCGTTGCGCGCGTGCACCGGCTCCCAGAAGTCCGCGGGATCGTGCGCGCCCTCGGTGGCGAACTCGACCACCTCGGTGTGCGCGGCGGCGCGCCACCCGGCCGGCTCGCGTCCGGCGAGACCCACGCCCAGCGCCAGCGCGCCCTCCGCGTCGATGCGCGCCTCCGCGAGCGAGAGGGGCCTTGCGCCGGACCACACCAGCGGCGTGCGCGCGTGCGCGGCGCGCAGCTCGGCCGCATCGAGCGCCGGCTCGCCGCGCGCGAGACGCAGTTGGCACAGCCGGTCCCCGCGCGCGAGGCGCACGGGGAACGACAACGGCGCGATCTCGATCCACAGGCGCCCGCGGTAGCCGGCCGGTGCCTCGTCGAAGCGCGGGTGGCCGTCGCACAGGACGCGCGTGAAAACGTCGCAGCGTCCGGTCGAACTGCGCGGGTTGAAGCGTCCGCGCAGGTCGGCGGGCAGCGCGAGTTCCTCCTCGACCTCGGCCAGGTACGGCAGCCCGCGCTCGAACACGGCGCCGCGCGCGAGGTCGAGTTCGGCCAGCGCGAGTTCGTCGATGCGCGCCTCGACGCCGCCGCCGCCCGGCAGGAAACCCGAGCGGATGCGCCACGCGCGCGCGCCCAGGCGCAGGTCGAGGCTGGCCGGCGAGATCTGGGCGCGAGCGATCGGCGGACCGCCCGCGCGCACCGAGATCGCGCCGCCGACGAGGGCGCCGATCTCGCGGTCGACGAGGAGCGCGCCGGCGGCGGCGGGGGCGGGTTGCGCGGGCATGGGGCCAGATGGAACCAGCCGCGCGAGGCGATCGCAACGGCGGCGGTTCCGCGGCGCGCTCGCGGCCGCTACACTCCCGCCCTTCGTTATTCCGGCCACCGCCGACCCAGGACGCGATGAAGATCCACGAGTACCAGGCCAAGGAACTGCTGCAGCGCTTCGGCGTGCCTGTCCCCGAGGGGCGCCTCGCCACGACCGTCGACGAGGCCGTGCAGGCCTGGCGCGACCTCAAGAGCCCGCTGTGCGTCGTCAAGGCGCAGATCCACGCCGGCGGACGCGGCAAGGGCGGCGGCGTGAAGCTGGTGAGGAGCGAGGCGGAGTGCCGCGCGGCGGCCCAGGCGATCCTGGGCATGCAGCTCGTCACGCACCAGACCAGTCCGCAGGGGCAGAAGGTGCGGCGCGTGTGGGTCGAGAAGGGCAGCGAGATCGCCAAGGAGTACTACCTCGGCATCGCGCTCGACCGTGAATCGCAGCGGCCGGTGATGATGATGTCCGCCGAGGGCGGCATGGAGATCGAGGAGGTCGCCGCGAGCCACCCCGAGAAGATCTTCAAGGCGCCGTTCTCGCCGGCCAAGGGCCTGGCTGCCGCCGACGTGATCAAGCTCGTGCGCGGCGTGAAGATGGCGCCGGGCCTGGAGCCGCAGGCGGCGCGCATCCTGCCCGCGCTGGCGAAGATGTACGTCGACCTCGACTGCTCGATCGCCGAGATCAACCCGCTGATCGTCACGAAGCAGAACCAGATCCTGGCGCTCGACGGCAAGATCAACTTCGACGGCAACGCGCTGATGCGGCACAAGGACCTCGTCGCGCTGCGCGACCTGGACGAGGAGGACCCCAAGGAGATCGAGGCCAGCAAGTTCGACCTCTCGTACATCGCGCTCGACGGGAACATCGGCTGCATGGTCAACGGCGCGGGCCTGGCGATGGCGACGATGGACGTCATCCAGCTCTACGGCGGCTCGCCGGCCAACTTCCTCGACGTGGGCGGCGGCGCGAGCGCCGAGAAGGTCACGGCCGCGTTCCGCATCCTGCTTTCGGACCCCAAGGTGAAGGGCGTCCTGGTCAACATCTTCGGCGGGATCATGAAGTGCGACATCATCGCCACCGGCGTGATCACGGCGGCCCGGCAGGTCGACCTGAAGGTGCCGCTGGTCGTGCGCCTGGAGGGCACGAACGTCGAGCAGGGACGCAGGATGCTGGCCGAGTCGGGCCTGCCGATCGTGTCCGGAACCGATCTGGACGACGCCGCGCAGAAGATCTGCAAGGCCGTCGCGGGAGCCAAGTGAGGAGCGCGCCATGAGCATCTTCGTCGACGAGAAGACACGCGTGATCTGCCAGGGGATGACGGGCGACTTCGGCTCGTTCCACGCGCAGGCTTCGCTGGACTACGGCACGAAACTGGTCGGCGGCGTGAACCCGCGCAAGCCGGGCACGACGCACCTGGGCCTGCCGGTGTTCAAGAGCTGCCACGAGGCGCGCGAGAAGGCCGGCGCCAACGCCAGCGCCGTGTTCGTGCCGCCGGCGTTCGCCGCCGAGGCGATCCTGGAGGCGATCGACGCCGGCATCGAGCTGGTCGTCGCGATCACCGAGGGCATCCCGGTGCTCGACATGGTGCGCGTCAGCGAACGCCTCGCCGAGCCGGGCACCAAGACGCGCCTGGTCGGGCCCAACTGCCCCGGCGTCATCACTCCCAAGGCCAAGTGCCGCATCGGCATCATGCCGGGCTACATCCACCGCGCTGGCCGCGTCGGAGTGGTGTCGCGCTCGGGCACGCTGACCTACGAGGCCGTGTACCAGCTCACGACGCGCGACATCGGCCAGTCGACCTGCGTCGGCATCGGCGGCGACCCGGTGAACGGCACCAACTTCGTCGACGTGCTGACGGCGTTCAACGCCGACCCCGAGACCGACGCGATCATCATGATCGGCGAGATCGGCGGCACCGCGGAGGAGCGCGCGGCCGACTACATCAAGAAGCACGTCAAGAAGCCCATGGTCGGCTTCATCGCCGGTCAGACCGCGCCGCCGGGACGCCGCATGGGCCACGCTGGCGCGATCATCTCCGGCGGCCAGGGCACGGCCGCGGACAAGATCAAGGCGCTCGAGGCCGCGGGCGTGACGATGTGCAAGAGCCCGGCGCAGCTCGGGCAGGCCATGGAGAAGGCGCTCGAGGCGGCGGGCCTCCTGGAGAAGGCGCGCGCGCTCGTACCGGCCTGAAGCCGGGAGCGGACCTCAAGCCCGCACGGCCGTGAGGGGCTCCTCCCGCGCTCCGACCGCGTGTGCGGCGTTGCGCGCCGCGATCACGATCTTGTCGGACGCGAACGGGACGCGTCGCACGGGCACGAACGCCGCGACCTCCAGGCCGGCGGCCGCGAGCTCCGCGCGCAAGGCCGCGTGGGAATGCGCGTTGGGCGGCCTGGCGCGCAGGCCGATCCGCGCTCGCACGCGGCCCCACCACACGCGCAGCGAGCGGTCGTGGCGGCAATCGACGATCACGCCGATCCGCGTCACGCGCGCCAGCTCGCGCAGGAACGCGGCGCGCAACTCCGCGTCGCGCACGAGGTGCATCAGGCGGATGCACACGGCCGCGTCGAAGCTCCGGTCGGCGAACGGCAGCCGCGCGAGGTCGGCGGCCACGAAGCGCGCGCCCGCCCGGCGCGCAGCGGCCGCGCGCAGCATCGCCGCGGCCGCGTCGGCGCCCACGTAGGCGCGCCCGCCGGCGGCGAGGTGTTCCGTGAAGCGGCCCGTGCCGCAGGGCACGTCGAGCACGCTCTGAACCGGGCCCAGGTGCGCGAGCGCGACCTCCAGCGCGCGGCGCTTGCGGCGGTCGCGCGCGGCCCCGCGCGCGCCGCTCCAGCGCCGGTCGTAGGCCCGGGCCACCTCCTCGTCGGCGTAGATCGCGAGCTTCTCGTCGGCCACGGGCGCCATCTTGCGCTGCGCGGGGCGGCCGGGGAACCTTGCCCGCCGTGTACGCGCGCCTCGTCACCGCCGACGGCTCGACCACGCTCGTGCACCCGGTGCACGGCGAGGCCTGCCACTCCTCCGCGGGCGCCTGGACGCAGGCGCGCGAGCGCTACGCGGCCGAGTGCCGCCTCGCCGGGCGCGCGGCCGAGATCGGCGCAGCGGGCGGGGGCGCGCTGTGCCTGCTCGACGTCGGCACGGGCCTGGGCTTCAACTTGGCCGCGGCGCTGGCGAGCCTGGAGGGCACCGGCGTCGCGCTCGACGCGGTGAGCCTCGAGTCCGAGCGCGGCGTGCTGGAGTGCGCACTCGAG
Source organism: uncultured Planctomycetaceae bacterium (assembly GCA_964552795.1). GTDB lineage: Bacteria > Planctomycetota > UBA1135 > UBA1135 > JAEUHZ01. Next base: position 11,545 of record CAZKIO010000013.1, on the reverse strand, counting down.
GGCACACGGCAGCCGGCCGATCTGGAACGCTGGCACGCGCCCGTCCGCAAGGCGCTGCACGCTGCGCTCGCGGATGCCGAGCGCGCGGCGGTCGACGGTGTGCCGCTCGGCGACGCCGGGCGCCTGTTCCTGCACGTGGGGGACGCGCGCGAACGGCTGCTCCGCCTGGACGCCGCGCCGCGCTTCGACGCCGTGTTCCTGGATCCGTTCTCGCCGCGCGTCGAGCCCGAACTGTGGGCGCCGGAGTTCCTGGCCGAGGTCGCGCGGCGCATGGCGCGGGGCAGTCGCCTCGCGACCTACTCGGCCGCGACCGCCGTCCGCGCTGCGCTCTTGTGCGCAGGCCTCGGCGTGGGCCGGGGCGCGCGCGTCGGGCGCAAGCGCGAGGGGACGCTCGCCAGCCCCGACGCGCCGCTCCCGCCCCTGGACCGGCGCGCTCTGGCCCGCGCCCAGCGCCGCGCGCGTGCCTGGGGATGGGCGGGCCCCGCGCCGGGAGGATTTGCCGTGCAGGCGGGGACTTCCCCGGGCCCGATGCTCTAGGATGGACGCTTCTCCGGGCCCATTTCACAGCCCGGGAACCACCCGCATGCTTCCGATCTTCGCAGTCCTCGGGACGACCGAGATCATCCTCATCGTCTTCGCGATCCTGCTCCTCTTCGGCGCCCGCAAGCTGCCCGACCTCGCGCGGTCGATGGGCAGCAGCGTGCACGAGTTCAAGCGCGGCATGAACGACGGCGCAGCCGGCAAGGACGCGCCGCGCACCGTCGACGCCAAGGCCAAGAACGGGGCCAGCCCGGACGCCTGATCCAGGCCGTTCCGCCCCGTGTCCTCGCTGGCGCCGCGCTCGGAGCCGATCGCAACGCATCCGGGGCGCCGCGGCCCCCGGACGGGACTCGTCGTGTGCGGAGGCGCGAGCCGTCGCATGGGACGCGACAAGGCGCGGATCGAATGGCACGGAGCGCCGCTCGTCGAGCAGGCCGCGCGCGAGCTGGCGGCCGTGTGCGACCGCGTGCTGCTGGCCTGCGGCGGCGAGCCGCGCTACGCGGAACTCGGCCACGCGCTCGTGCTCGATCGCGCGCCGGACCTGGGGCCGCTCGCCGGGCTCGAGGCCGGATTGCGCGCGGTGCCGGAGGGCTGGGTCGTGTGCCTGCCCTGCGACATGCCGCACGCCGGACGCGCCGTCCTTGAGCGGCTGGCGGAGTGCGTCGAGCGCGACGATCTCGACGCGTGCCTGCTGTCCGGGCCGCGGGGGGTGGAGCCCCTGTGCGCCGTGTACCACACTCGGCTGGCCGACTGCGCGCGCGCCGCGCTGGATGCCGGCGAGCGCAAGATGACCGCGATCCTCGAACAGCCCCTGCCGACGGGCCGCGCTCCGCGCTGGGCCGCGGTGGACGTGCGCGAACTCGGCGCAGAGGCCGCGATCGTGAACGTGAACACGCCCGAGGACCTCGACCGCGCGCGCGCCGCGGCGGGCGGCCGGGAGGACGCGGCGTGAGCCCGGCCGACGCGCGCCTGGAACGGCTGCTGGCCCCCGTCGCCGACGGGATGGCGCGCATGCGCGAGATCCTGGTGCGCCAGCTCTCGGAGGACTCGGCCGCCGTGGCCGACATGACCGGCCACGTCGGCCGGTTCCGCGGCAAGCAGTTGCGCGCCGTCCTGGTGTTGCTCAGCGGCGACGCGACCGGCAACAGCACCGACGAGCACCCGGCGATCGCCGCGATCGTCGAGATGATCCACCTGGCCACCCTGGTGCACGACGACGTGCTCGACGGCGCCGAGGTGCGACGACGCGTGGCCTGCGTCAACCAGCGCTGGGACAACCAGGTCGCCGTGCTGCTGGGCGACTTCCTGTACGCGCGTGCGTTCGCGCTGTCGACGGAGCTCTCCTCGCGCCTGGCCAGCCGCGTGCTGGCCGAGGCCACGCGCCGCGTGTGCGTGGGCGAGATCGAGCAGAGCACGCTGCGCTACGACTTCGACGTCACCGACGCGCGCTGCGAGGCGATCGCGGGCGCCAAGACCGCCACGCTGTACGCGGCCGCGTGCGAGCTGGGCGCGCGCTATCCGGGCGGGCGCGAGGAGTTGGGCGCGGAGCTCTGGCAGTACGGCCACGAGATCGGTCTCGCCTTCCAGTTGATCGACGACTGCCTCGACGTCGTGGGCGAGGCGGCGGTCGTCGGCAAGTCCGTCGGCACGGACGTCGAGGACGGCAAGGTCACGCTGCCGGTGCTCTTCGCCTACCGGATGGGCGACGAACGCGTGCGCGCGCGCATCCGCGAGATCTACACGCAGCCCGGGCTTGAGCAGCGCGTCGCGCTGCTGCGGCGGGACTGCGACCTCTCGGCCGGTGTCGAGCGCACGATGGCGCGCGCGGGCGAACTCGCCGGGCGCGCGCGCGAGCGGCTGATGGCGCTGCCGCCGTCGCCGGCCCGGTCGGCGTTGGAGGATCTCGCGGGCTACGTCCTCGAGCGTCGATGGTAGGAGACACGGAAGTGGACGGAACGGAAACGAGGAACGCGGCGCCGACGCCGTACCGCTGGGGCTTCCTGAGCGCGACGGCGGTGATCCTGGCCCTGATGGTGGCCGGTCAGGTGGCGCTGCCGGTCGCGGGCCGCATCCTGGACGGCGACGCCGGCGTAGTGCAGACGCTGGCCTTCGTCGGTTTCGTGATCGCGGGCGGCACGTTCGTGTTCCTGCAGCGCGCGGCGGTGAAGCGCTTCTTCCGCTCGATGCACGTGGGCGTGTCGCTGGTCACGGTCAGCCTGATCATGGTCGGCGTGGGCGTGCTGGTGCCGCAGATCTCCAACTTCGAGGACCCCACCGAGCGCGTCCCCGACGTCAGCGACATCCCGCGCGACGTCTTCGAGACCTACGCCGCGGCGCCCAAGCGCTCCTCGGACGAGGTCTTCGCGCCGCGGCCCGACGACCACCCGGTGCTGTCCGGACTGAGCGCCGACCAGGTGACGCGCCTCAAGAAGTGGAAGATCGAGTACGCCGCGTTCCGCTGGGCGGAAGGGTTCTTCGTCTACCACCTGCTGCACATCTACGGCCTGGGCATGCCCACCGGCGGCCTGATGCCCGGCGTCGATGAGCGCCTCGACCGGTTCCAGGACCGCTACGGCACCGAGGAGCGCGAGAACCGCGAGAAGCAGATGCGCGCGGCGTTCTCCGGGCGCCAGAAGTCCGAGGAGATCGGACAGTTGATCCGCACGCACGAGCCGGCGTTCCGCCGCGCGTTCCAGATCTGCACGGCACTGGATCTCAACCGCGCCTACAAGTCGAACTGGTTCGCGACGCTGATGGCGCTGCTCTTCGTCGGGGTGGCCTTCAACACGTTCAAGACGAAGTTCTCGCAGTGGTTCACGCTGTCCAAGGGCGGCTACGTGCTGGTGCACATGGGCGTCATGGCGCTGCTCGCCGGCGGCCTGTGGAGCAAGCTGAAGACCGACCGCGGCATCCTGCACCTGGAACTCGGCGAGCCGCCGCGCGACGTCTACGACGGCTTCTTCGACCGGCAGAAGCCGCGCCGGATGCCGTTCGCGCTGGGCCTGGACCGCTTCGCGCGGCGCGACTGGAAGACCTTGGAAGTGGGCTTCTTCGGCGAGGACTTCCGGTCCAACCTGCCGACCTACACCCTGTGGCCGGGCCGCACGCTGAAGCTCGACTACGTCGCCGACGAGCGCGGCGGCAAGCGCCCGCGGATCCAGATCGAGGTGCTCGAACTGCACGAGCGCGCCGTCGTCGGACCGCCGCGCTGGTGGGAAGCCGAGGACCCCGCCGACACGCGCGGCATGGGGCCGCTGGCGCACCTGGGCGTCGTCGACCGCGCGGCGCTCGCGGCGCAATCGCAGGAAGGGGCCCATCCGGCGGTGGGGGAGCAGCCGCTGTTCCTGACGCCCGACCCGCGCCTCGCGCAGTTCCTCGACCCGGCCTGGAAGTTCCGGCTGGCGGTGGCCTACGGCGACGACGTGGCCGCCCACCGGCGCATGTGCGCACCGGCGGACGACGGGCGCATCGCCTGGCTCTCGATGCGCGTCGCGGCGGCCGGCGACGTCGATCCGCTCATCGTGCCAGTGCGCCTGGGCGAGACGGTCGCGGGCCCGGCCGGATACAGCATCAAGGTCGTGTCGGCCTCCGCCGACCTGCGCTACGACCCGCGCACGCAGTCGGAGATCCTGGATCCGCGGCCGCTGGCCGAGCAGTACCCGCGCAGTCCCGGGATCATCGTCGAGATCTCGCGCGACGGCGGCGGCCCGCCCGAACGGCGCGTGGTCAGCGAGGCGTTCAGCGCCGAGGAGCACAAGCTGCAGAAGGGCTACGCGTTCCCCGACCTCGCGCTGCTGGTCGAGTGGGAGCGCTGGACCTCGCCGGGCCCGCCGCGCTACGTCTTGAGCTGGGGGCCGGGCCGCGAGCCGGAGCTCTTGTCGGAGCATGCGGCGGCGGTCCGCGTGAAGCCGGGCGTCGCGCTGCCGCTGCCGGGCGACACGCAGATCGTCCCGCGCGAGTTCCTGCACAACGTGCGCTTCGAGAAGTCGATCGAGTTCGACGCCTCCGCCGACTTCATCTCCGGGCCGCACTACGACGAGCACTTCTACTCGCGCGACCCGACCGGCGGCATCCTGCGCGTGACGACCGATCCGGGCACGGCCGAGGAACGCGCGGAGACGATCCGCGTGGCCTCCACGGACGCCAGCCGCGCGAACGTGTGGAGTCCCGCGGACCGGCGCTTCTGGCTGCGCTACTACGAGAACGACGAGGTCTTCCCGTTCGAGTGGCGCAGCGTGCTGTCCGCCTACGAGAAGGACGCCGAGGGCCGCTGGCGCAAGGTCGACGCCGGCCCGGAGCGCGAACGCGAGATCCGCGTCAACGACTACTTCGTGCACCGCGGCTACCGGTTCTTCCAGACCAACGCGGACCCGCGCTTCCCGAACTACTCGGGCATCGGCGTGGTGTACGATCCGGGCATCCCGCTGGTGCTGTTCGGCATGTACCTGACCATCTTCGGCACGCTGGTGGCCTTCGTGGCCCGCCCCATCGCGCAGGCCCGCGGGCGCCGCCGACAAGGAGCCGCATGAACCCGCTCGAGGTCTTCTTCTCCGACGATCTGCTGGTCTCGACGCGCATCACGCTGTTCGTCGACGTGCTGTGCATGCTCGGCGCGGCGTTGGCGCTCCTCTCGGCCCTGGCGCACGCCGGCGCCGGCGCTCCGGCGGGCGAGGCCGCGCCGGCCGGCGGCGCGGCGCGCTGGATCGGCGCACCCCTGCGGATGCTGGGCGCCAACGTCGGCTGGCTCTCGCGCGGCCCGTTCGTGCTGCTCGTGCTGGCCACCCTGGCGATGGCGGTCAGCGTCGGCCACCGCTGGGTCGAGGTGAACCACTTCCCCAGCCAGACCATGAGCGAGGTGCTGGGCATGTTCACGCTCTCGCTGGGCGTGTCCATGATCGTCCTGTGGTTCACGCTCAACCTGCGGCGCAAAGGACACGGCTGGGCGATCGTCGAGGACGTGCTGGTCCTGCTGGTGCTCCTGGGCGTGGTCTTCACGCACGCCCACATCCGCACGCTGACGACGGCGCAGCGCGACCTGCCGCCGGCGCTGCAGAGCTACTGGTTCGCGCCGCACCTCTCGTGCCTGATCTTCAGCTACTCGACGATGGGCATCGCGGCCCTGGTCGCGCTGGTGTACTTCCTCACGCGCTTCTGGAGCGGCGTCTTCGCCGGCGGCCAGTCGCTGAAGAGCCAGCTCCTGATCCTGGGGTGCCTCGTGCTGGTGCCGTTCGTGCAGCTCGTGACGCTCCCCCTGCTCGCGCTGTCGGCCGTCGTGTTCTTCGTGCTCGTGCTGCTGAAGCGCGTGCCGGGCTCGGCCGCGGTCGCGCGCCTGGAGAAGGAGCTCGACGACGTCAGCTTCCGCGCCTTCGCGGTGGGCTTCCCGTTCCTGACAGCCGGCCTGTGGATGGGCGCGTTCTGGGCGCAGGAGGCCTGGGCCAACTACTGGGGCTGGGACAGCAAGGAGAACTCGGCGCTGATCACGTGGCTCGTGTACGTGATCTACATCCACCTGCGCCTCCTGGGCGGCTACCGCGGCGCGCGCGCGATGGGCGCGCTGGTGGCGGGCGCGCTCAGCGTGTTCCTCACCTTCCAGGTGTTCGGCTACCTGCCGGACAGCCAGAAGAGCCTGCACCGCTACACCGACGACGGCGTCGAGCCGCAGGAAGGGCAGCAAGGCCCCGTGCCCGCCGCGCAGGAGGCGCGCCTCGGGAGCGACGACGAGGGGCGGTGAGCGGCGCGCGGATCCTCGACGGCCGCGCGGCGTCCGCGGCCGTGCGCTCCGACGTCGCGCGCGGCGCGGCGGCGCTCTGGGCGCGCGGGGTCCAGCCGGGCCTGTGCGTGATCCTGGTCGGCGACGATCCGGCCAGCCACGTCTACGTGCGCAACAAGGACAAGGCGGCGCAGGAGGCGGGCTTCGCCGTGCGCACGCTGCGCCTCCCGGCGCAGGTCTCGCAGGCGGAACTGGAAGCCGCAGTCCGCGCGCAGAATGCCGACGCGGCGGTGCACGGCATCCTGGTCCAGATGCCGCTGCCGGCGGGTCTGGATGCGCGCGCGGTCATCGAGTGCATCGATCCCGCCAAGGACGTCGACGGCCTGACGCCGGCCAACGTGTCGGCGCTGGTGCTCGGCCAGCCCGGACACCGGCCGTGCACGCCGCTGGGCTGCCTGGAGTTGCTGGACCGCCACGACATCGCGCTGGAGGGCCGCGAGGTGGTCGTCCTGGGCCGCTCGATGCTGGTCGGCAAGCCCTTCGCTCTGCTCGCGCTGGAGCGCCATGCGACCGTGACGATCGCGCACTCGCGGACGCGCGACCTCGCGGCCGTGTGCGCGCGCGCCGACGTGCTGGTCGCCGCGGTCGGCCGCGCGGGCCTCGTGCAGGCCGGCTGGATCCGGCCCGGTGCCGCCGTGCTGGACGTGGGGATCAACCGCCGGCCCGACGGCACGCTGTGCGGGGATGTCGAATTCGAGGCCGCCCGCGGGCGCGCCGCCTGGATCACTCCGGTCCCGGGCGGCGTCGGGCCGATGACGATTGCGATGCTTCTCGCCAACACCCTGCGCTCCGCCGAGCACAGCCTGCGGCCCGCGCGCGCCGCGGGCGGGACGGCCGCGCGATGAGCGCGCGCCGCGACGACCAGGGCGGCGGGATGGCGCTGCCCCAGTTCGCCTGGCCGCGGCTCACGCCGGCGGTCAAGGCGCTGCTCCTGCTGCTGGCCGCGTCCTACCTGCCGACCTTCGCGCTGTATCTCTACAGCGACTCGCTCTACGCGTCGGTCGTCGGTCCCCTGCAACTCGACGCCGACGACTGGACCGCGGGCTTCCCCGCCGCGTGGCAGTTGTTCACCTACGGGCTGATCCACAGCCCGGTCGACCTGCTGCACCTCCTGGGCAACGGCCTCCTGCTCTACTTCTTCGGGACGATGCTGGAGGAGCACCTGGGCTCGCGCCGCTTCGTGCTGACCTACCTCGGTGCGCAGATCGCCGGCGGCGTCGCCTTCCTGGTCACGGCATGGCTCGGCATGCGCACGCCGCCGGTCGTCGGCGCTTCGGGCGCCTGCTACGGCATCATGATCGCGGCCGCGACGCTGTTCCCCAGGCGTCTCGTGTACCTGCTGTTCATCCCGATCCTGCTCAAGTGGCTGGCGCTGTTCATCGTGGTCGTCACGGTGTTCGCGGCCCTGGTGCAGATGAAGCAGGGCGCCAGCGGGACGGCGCACCTGGTGCACCTGGGCGGCATCGCCTACGGCTGGGCGGCGGTCGTCTCGGGCCTCGTGCGCAAGGATCCGGTCGAGATCCTGGAACGCCGGCGGGCCGTCCAGGAGGTCGAGCGCGCGGCGGCCGACGCCGCGCGGCTGGACCAGCTCCTGGAGAAGATCGCGCGCGAGGGGATCGGCAGCCTGTCACGGGGCGAGCGCGAGTTCCTGAAGCGCGCCTCTTCCCGTCGCTAGCGCCACCCGTCCCCGTCGGCCGTTGGTGCCGGACGCGCGCGCCGCTAGACTTCCCGATTCCCCGGCCGCGCCGGCGTGGCGCCGACCGCGCGCCCCCGGGGTGCGGCGTCGAGGTGAACCATGCGACCTCTCCACACCCTCGTGACGGCCCTCGCGGTCGTCGTCTGCCTGCCGCTCCTCTCGGCGGCACCGTCCCCCGTCGATGCGCCCGATGTGGCGTTCAAGGAGAAGGCCAAGAAGGTGCTCGCCTCGGGCAAGAGCGCGGACATGGAGACGCTCGTGCGCAACGACAGCACGCAGACCGCGGCCTGGATCGTGCGCCTGGACGACGTGCTCCTGGAACGCGAGGACCCCGGCGAGCGCGAGTTGCGCGTCGCGCTCGCGTCGGCCTGGGACGCCGCGATCAAGACCGCGTTCCCCGCGCGCTTCGACGAGTACCTGAAGGGCCTGGACGTGGCGGCGCGCAAGACCCGCGTGGACCTGAAGAAGCGCCTCGTGACGGCCTACCAGGACCTCGACCGCAACCGCGAGTCGCGCGAGGGCCTGCTGTTCCTGCAGACGATCGACCAGTTCGAGGTCGTCGCGGGCGCGTTCGAGCAGGAGGGCGACGCGTACTCGGCCTCGGAGGCCTGGCTGGGCCTGGCCGAGTGCTACGACGAGCCCCTGCGCGGCACGGGCGCGGAACTGCACAAGGCCTGGAAGGCCTGGAGCAAGGTCGTCGAGCTGCGCGCGCGATTCGAGTGCAAGGACCGCCGCTTCGAGCAGGCCGAGAAGCGCGCCGCGGAGCTCCAGAAGCGCGGCTTCGACCAGCCCGGCGGTGCCGCGGGCGGCGAGGCCGGCGGCGCCGGGGCGGAGCCCGCGCAGCCGCCCAGCGAGGCCGGGAATCCGGTGATCGTGCCGCTCACGTTCGAGGTGCTGGCGGGCCCGGAGGCCTTCGCGCGTCCGTGCTTCCAGGCGGACGAGATCTACCACCTGTGGAATCCGGTGCAGCTCGCCGCCAAGGGTTCGAGCAGCAACTTCGCGCGCCTCGACAAGGCTTCGCCCGTGCTGCACCGCCTGGGCTCGGCCGACCTGCGCTTCGACGTCGACGGCGACGGCAAGGCCGACGGCCCGGACGACCAGAAGATCGTCCTGACGGGCACCATGACGCCGTTCCGGCTGAACATCGGTCAGGGCGACGACGCGCGGCCGTGGGCGTTCTTCGCGGTGAACGGCCTCGAGCAGGACTACTACCAGGGCGTGCAGGTGAACCTGCAGCCCAACGACGACCAGTTCACGATGTACACGCTGTCCGCGGCCAGCGTCGTCGGCACGCTCAACGGCACGGCGCTGCGCGTCCTGGACGACACGATGGACGGCATCTACGGCAGCGCGGACTCGAGCTACGGCTACGCGGGCCTCACCAACGGCGTGTTCCAGCCGGAGCTAGACTCGATCGTGATCGGCAATTCGAAGCGCGCGCGGCCCTGGAGCAGCTACCAGGAGATCGGCGGCCGCTGGTGGAAGATGGAGGGCGGCAGCAAGGGCAAGGAGCTGCTCGCGACGCCGGCGAACGTCGATACCGGCACGATCAAGCTGGAGTTCAAGGGGCCCGTCGCGCCGTCGTGGGTCGTCGTGCGCGGGACCAACGAGCTCAAGGACTCGTTCTTCGACCTGGTCGAGGGCGGCTCCAAGGGCGTGAAGGTCCCGGCCGGGCGCTACACGCTCTACTACGGCGAGGTCAGCAAGGGCAAGAAGCGCCAGATCCAGAAGACGCTGATCCTGCCCGGCCGCACCACGCCCAACATCGACGTCGGCAAGAACCAGACGGCCGTGCTGTCGCTGGGCGCGCCCTTCGACATGGAGTTCACGCTGAAGCGTCCCGAGGACGAGCAGGTCACGATCGTGGGCGAGAGCGTTGTGGTCGTCGGCAAGTCCGGCGAACGCTACGAGCGCCCCTGGAACTGCGTGCTGCGGCCGGAAGCGTCGTGGCGCAAGAAGGGCAGCAAGAAGGGCGCGCGGCACGAGAAGATGCCGGCGCTGATGGACACGCAGACGATCTACGACATGGGGCAGCAGGGCTGGCTGGCGGTCTGGTTCCCGCTGGACCTGACGCTCGAGACCAAGGGCGTGACGGACGCCGAGGTCCAGCTCGTCGAGAAGAAGCACGACCTGTTCGGCAAGATCGAATCGACCTGGAGAGAGTGAGCCGACGATGCTGGACATGAAGTTCCTCCGCGCGCACCCCGACGTGGTGAAGCGCGGCGCGGAGAAGAAGCGCATCCCCTGCGACGTGGACGCGATCCTGGAGCTCGACCGCCAGGTGCGCGAGATGGGCGTCGCCATCGACGACCTGCGCAGCCGCCAGAAGGCGGCCAGCAAGCGGATCGGCGAGGCGCCACCGGCCGAGCGGCCCAGGCTGGCCGAGGAGCAGCGGCGCGAGAAGGCCGCGCTGCAGGAGCGCGAGAAGGAGCAGGCCGCCCTGCAGGAGAAACTCCACGAGCTGATGCTGCGCGTGCCGAACGTCCCCGCGGACGACGTTCCGGAGGGCAAGGACGACTCCGAGAACGTCGAGGTCAAGCGCTGGGGCGAACCGCGGCGCTTCGAGTTCGAGCCGCGCGACCACATCGCGCTGGGGGAGGCGCAGGACTGGATCGACGTCGAGCGCGGCGCACGCATCGCCGGCAGCCGGAACTACTTCCTGAAGGGCGACCTCTCGCTGCTCGAGGGCGCGGTGATGCGCTTCGCGCTCGACCGCATGGTCGAGAAGGGCTTCGTGCCGATGAGCGTGCCGACGCTCGTGCGCCGCGAGGTGATGGTCGGCACGGGCTACTTCCCCGGCGGCGAGGACCAGGCCTACCGCTGCGACGAGCGCGACGACCTGTGCCTGGTCGGCACGGCCGAGGTGCCGGTGACGGCCTACCACCAGGACGAGATCCTGGCGCTGAAGGACCTGCCCAAGCAGTACGTGGCGCTCTCGTCGTGCTACCGGCGCGAGGCTGGGACCTACGGCAAGGACACCCGCGGGCTGTACCGCGTGCACCAGTTCCAGAAGGTGGAGCAGGTGATCGTCGACGTGGCCGACCCCGCCCGCAGCCTGGAGCACCACCACGCGATCGTGCGCAACGCGGAGGAGGTGCTGCAGGCGTTCGAGCTGCCGTACCGCATCGTCAACGTGTGCGGCGGCGACCTGGGGCAGCCGCAGGTCCAGAAGTTCGACATCGAGACCTGGATGCCTTCGCGCCAAAGCTACGGCGAGACGCACAGCGCCAGCCGTTTCCACGAGTTCCAGGCACGGCGTCTGAACCTGCGCTACCGCGACGCGGAGGGCACCGTGCGCATGTGCCACACGCTCAACAACACGGTCGTGGCCAGCGTGCGGATGCTGATCGCGCTGATCGAGAACCACCAGGCCGCGGACGGCACCGTGCGCCTGCCGCGCGCTCTGTGGAGCTACATGGGCGGCCGCGAGGCGATCGGCCGCGCCCTCTGACACGGGCTACTTCGGGCGGTCGCCGCCCCCGCCCCCGCCCCCGCCGCCCGCGCTCGCGCCGCCGCGCGGTCCGCCACCGCCCGCGCCG
>CAZKIO010000012.1:0-87679 GCA_964552795.1 uncultured Planctomycetaceae bacterium | reverse complement strand
CGCGCCCGCGGCGATCTCGCAGCGGTCGGGGATGCCGTCGTTGTCGCAGTCCGGTTCGGGCTGGCACGAGTCGGGGATTCCGTCGGGCACGCAGGTCCCCGGTCCGTACAGGTCGCGCGCGCCGTTCTGGATGTCGATGTGATCGGGGATCCCGTTGCCGTTGCAGTCGGGGAAGTAGCGGTAGCAGACGGTGACCTGCGCGCCCGCGCGGGTGGCGAAGAAGCTGAAGATGTTGCCCGGCCCCGTCGCGCTGGACTGCCCCATCGCGATCACCGGCAGCGAGATCGTCCCGGGCGCGCCCGCGGGCCCCGTGAAGAGCGCGAGGTCCGACGGCGGCGGCGGCGAGGTCGTGCTCGTCGTGGCGCTCAGGGTCTGCGCCGGGAACGTGCGGCCGGACGTGCCGCGGAAGTCGAACAGGCCGTCGTAGGCGGTGACCGGTTCGTTGAAGGACTGCGTCGGGCTCGAGGAGAGGATCTCCGATCCGCCGCCGGGCCGCATCAGCCGCACCTGGCCCGAGAGGGTGACCACGACGATCGACGGCGCGTTGTCGAAGCTCTCGAACTGCGCGGCGATCTCGACGTCGGCACCGAGCGTGAACTCGACCCCGACCAGGACGCCCACCTGCGGATCCCAGCGCGGGAAGGAGACGCGCTGCGTCCAGTTGGTCGACGTGAGCGGGATGGTCTGTGTCGGGTGACACAGTTGCAGGGGGATCTGCGCGGCCGCGGGCGCGGCCAGCAGCAGACAGGCTGCGAGGGACCTCTTCAGGTGCTGGAACATGGTGTCGTGTCTCGAGGTCGTGGTGCGATTCAGTCGGGGTCGCCGAAGATCCCGACGGGAAGAAGGGCTCCGTTGGTCTGCTTGCCGAGCTCGAACGAGGCTTCCGCGCCGCTGCCGGCGCCGGCGTCCTCCACGAGGACCGCCAGGATCGCCGGGTCGTTCACCTGCAGGGCGCTGGACCAGGCGTAGCGGCCGTCGATCTCGAACCAGCCGGATTCGTGCGCGGGCGAGCCGATGATCTCGCCGGCGCTGTGGTTGGTCGCGTTCGCAAGGAAGCCCTGCGTGAACGACGAGGAGATCTGCGTCAAGGGCACCTTGGCCCAGCAGCGGAAGCTCCAGTTGCGCGAGAAGACCTCCTCGTTGTCGTTGTAGACGAGGAAGTCGACCAGGGCGGTGAACTGCGCGCCGCCGGTCAGGTTGATCAGGATCAACTGGCTCTGGTGCGTCGCGCTCTGGCCCATGAAGCGCGGGATGAGCACGCGCGCCGGTGCGGCCTCGTACTCCAGGCCGTCCAGGTCGCGCAGTCCGTCGCCGTCGAGGTCCGTGGGCTGGCCCTGCGGCCGGCTGGACCGGAACACGACCGGGTTGACCGCGTAGTCGAGCGCGAACACCGGATCGACCAGCAGCGTGTCGCCGATCAGCCAGTTGAACGCGATCGCGCGGCCCTGCACGTCCTTCGCGAACGCATAGGCGTAGCCGCGTTGCGTGTTCGGGTTCGCCGACGTGCTCATCAGTGTGAGCGTGTCGTTCGGCGTGAGCAGGTAGGTCGCGTTGGTCTCGGAGCAGACGGTGCCGCCGGATGCGTCGCCGTTGATCCACACGAACTCGACGCGCACGGTGCCCGTCGCCAGGTCCTGGTTGGTGTTCGTGACGCTGAGGAGCGCGAAGCGACCGCCCGTGTTGTCGAACTCCGGGTAGATCAAGAGGCTCGCGGGGTTGCGGCCGTCGGCCTGTGCGGCCGGTCCCAAGAGCGCCAGCGCGAGCGCTGCGCCAACGAGCCCCGAGAAGAAACGGGCTCCCATCGGTGTCCTTCCTCCGTGCGGCGGGACCCCCGATCGCCGCTCGCCAGCCCGGTGGGCGGAGCCACCCGGCCCCCCCGCTCCTGGTCGGCGCGCCAGGCGTCGCGGGACCCTGGCGGGCGGTCGGCACCACGGGATGTGGCGCGTCCCGCTGGCCATCATGCCGCCCCTGCGGCGGCCCCGGAAGAAGAAATCCACATTCCTTGTGAATCAGCCCTCATCAGGGCTTTTCACAAGGAAGGTGGGGCCGGGCCGGGCGGCCCGGCGGCGCTCACTTGGGCGGCGTGCCGGCGGGGTCGGCCGGAGCCGGCGGGACGGCCCCATCGCCGCCGGCCGCGCCCGCACCCTTGCGCAGCAACTCCGGGTGCTCCTCGAAGAACTCCTCCGGCCGGTCGGGACGCATCAGGAACCAGTCCCCGTCGGCGAACCGCCAGGTCTCGATGATCTCGATGTCCTGGGTGAGCGTCTGGCCTGGCTCGAGCTTGACGCGCTTGAGCTGCGGGTGGGTCGGCGTCCACAGGCCGCCTACGCGCACGTATCCCACGTCGCCCTGCAGCGCCAGGACTTCTAGGACGCGGACGTTGTTGTACGTGTGGTGCTGGGCCTTGGCGAGGTACTGGGCCAGGCCCAGTTCCTTGCGCACCTCGGCGCCCTGGTACTCGAACGCGGCCACCCAGTCCCCCGCCTCGGCGCGGGCCCAGCGCTCGCGGACCCGCTCGAGCAGGCGCGCCTCGGTGGGTTCGTGCTTGGGCGCCGTGGGCGCCTGCACGGCCGCGGCCGGCTTGGCGGATTCGGGCGGAGCCTCCTTGTCGCAGGCCGGGCACAAGGTGCCAGCGAGGAGCGCGAGGGCGAGTCGGGCGGTCAGCGGAAGGGATTGCATGGCGGCGGTGTACGCGATCGTGCGGTGGTCGTTGGAATGCAGTTGGAGCCAACGAGGCGCACCCCGCTGGCTCCAAACTCTAGCCGTTCCCGGCGGCGCGGGCGGCGACTCCTCGCGAGGAATCCCGGCCCCGGACCGCCGACCGTGTCAGATCACTGGTTGTCGTTGTTCATCGGGACGGGGTCGCCGTCGCCGAAGGGGCCGATCGGGAACAGAGCACCGTTGTGCTGCGTCGCGACCGACTCGAACGGCAGGTCCGCGGCGCCGTGCGAACCGATGATCTCGATCAGCACCGCGTAGATCGCCGGGTCGTTGATCTGCTCGGCGGTCGAGAACGCGGTCTGGCCGTACACGCGGAACCAGCCCGAGTCGTAGCTCGACGCGCCCAGGATCTCGTTCGCGGCGTGGTTCGTGGTCTGCAGGAACGTGTTGTTGAAGGCGCCGTTGATCGTGCCCAGGCGGACGCGATCCCAGCAGCGGAACTGGTACTGGGCCGAGAAGGCCTCTTCGTTGTCGTTGTAGATCCAGAAGTTCACGATCGTCGTGAACGCCCGGCCGCCGGAGAGGCCGAGCAGGATCAGCTCGCTGTTGAACGATCCGCCCTGCGCCAGGAAGCGCGGGATGTAGATCTCGTTCGGGACGGCTTCGTACTCGTAGTTGGTCGTTCCCGGCTGACCGTTGTTGAGGTCACGACGGCCGTCGTTGTCCAGGTCCGTGGGCGTGCCCGGACCCGAGCCGATGCCGCGGAACGCGATCGGGTTCATCGAGTAGTCGAGCGACCACAGGCCGTTCAACGTGACGAGGTTGCCGATCAGGTGGTTGAACACGATCGCCTGGCCCGTGTTCGGGTTCTTGGCGAAGACGTAGACGAAGCCCTGCTCGTGCTGCGGGTTGTGCGCCGACGTCAGCAGCGTGAGGGTGTCGTTCGGCGTGAGCAGGTGCTCGCGGTTGAACTCCAGGCAGTCGAGCGTGGTGCCGCTCTGCCCGTACTTGCCGATGTAGACGAACTCGACCCTGACGGAACCCGCGAAACCGGTCCCCACGGGAGTGAAGTCGGTGTTCGTGTTCGTCACGGTCAGAAGCGTGAGGTTCATCATCCGGTTGTCGAATTCCGGATAGACGAGGAGGCTGGCGGGGTTGCGTCCGTTCGCCATGGCCGCGGAGGCCAGGCCCAGGACGGTGAGCCCGGAGAGGACGAACTTGTTGATGCTCATGTTGCTGACTCGGGGAAGGGGAAGGGGCTAGAACACGGACACCCCAGCGGAACGGTGCGGAGGGGCCGGTGGATGACGGGGATTGAGGCGGCGCGGCAGCGGATCTCGCTCCAACCCTTCGGTCGCGAGCTCCCAATCCTCACGGTCCAGGGAAAGGATTACCATCCTCGCTCCGGGAGCCGCAAGCTTTCGGGGGTGAGATCGGCCCGCGCGGGTCGTGCGCGATCCGCGGGGGAGGTTCTCACCGAGGCCAGATGCAGCGTTCATCACAGGAAGACGTATTTTGACCGGAACGCCTCGGGAGCGCAAGCGGATGCCCTTGGGCTGGAGGCCTGGGGCGGTCGATGGCTCCTGGGACGGTTCCGTGCTCGCCTGCCCACGACCGGGGTCGTAGAGCGGGCTGACCGGTAGAACCCTACCCCATCCCTGAGCCCCGACCACCCGGAACCCGGAGAGACCCCGTGAGGCGCCCCTTTCCCCCCCACTCCCTGACCCTTCTGGCGCTCGGCCTCCCCTGCCTGGGGGCCTGCACGGAAAAGAATACCCCTGCTCCGGCTGCGGGGGCGGAAACTGCTTCGACTTCCGCGCCGGTCGCGGCCCCGCACAAGGGCCAGGATCCGATGGATCTCTTCCTCGGGGAGGGGCCGCGCGTCCAGCGCGAATTCACCAGCAAGGTCCTGGGCTTCGAGATGCGCAACCAGGGCCTGCCCGACTCGGGGACCTGGATCGGTTACCCCCTGCTGCGCGACTTCAACGGGGACGGGCGCGCCGACCTGGTGGCGAGCAACCGCGAGGAGGACGGCTACTCGGCCTGGGAGTCGGGTGCCGACGGCAGTTGGATCCTGCGCAACGCCGGCCCCGAAGTCGACGGGGTTGCGGGACCGGGATTGCCGCGCGACATGCAGTACGGCCCGGCCGCCGCAGCCGACGTCGACGGCGATGGCGACGTGGATCTCCTGGTGGCCGCGCACAGCGACGCGCTGCGTGTGTACCTCAACGACGGGGCGATGCGCTGGACGCGCGCCGATCCCGAGAGGATCCAGAACGCCTTCCTGATGCTCGACATCGCGACGGGCAACCTGAACGGCGACGAGTTCGTGGACGTCGCGGGCATCGCCCACTTCGACGGCGGCCTTTCGCTGAAGTTCGGCGACGGCAAGGGCGGGTTCACGCGCCTGCCCGAATCGTCCGCGATCCTGCCGGCGCGCACGATGGGCAAGGCGATCCAGCTCGTCGACATGAACGGCGACGGCATCGACGACGTCCTCGTGGCCTGCAACGCGGGCCTGAAGGTGATCCTGGTCCACGCCGGCGAACCGATGAGCTTCGAGGACATCTCGACGGGCCTGCCGAACCCGGCGATCGGCAACTCCATCTACAGCGTCGTGGCGGGCCGCTTCCGTCCCGGCGCCTGGCCCCAGGTGGCGTGCTGCATCCTGGCCAACCCCTTGGACAAGGGCGAGGCGCGCGACTACGTCGGCGTGTACGAGTGGGACGCCGAACAGCGGCGCTGGAACCACATCGACAGCGGCCTGGAGCGCGACGCCACCTACCGCGACCTGGTCGCGGCGGACTTCAACCGCGACGGCCACCTGGACCTGCTCACGATCAGCCTCGAACGTGCGGCCGTGATCTGGCTGGGCGACGGGAAGGGCGGCTTCACCGAGGCCGGCCGGCTCGAGGGCACCTACAACAAGGGCCGCGCGACCGTCGGGGACATCGACGGCGACGGATGGGTCGACGTCTGCGTGGCGGTGCCGGCGACGAAGGAGAGCCCGCAGATGGGCGGGTTGCGCTGCTACCGCAACCGCCCGGAGATCTGGAAGTAGGCGTGCGGACGCGCGCTCACTGCCCCTGCGCGAGCGCCTCGCCGAAGCGGCTCGCGGCGCTGCTCCCGGTGATCTCGACGTCGCACTGGCTGGCGAACTTGGAGCCGACCAGCGCGCCCTGGCCGCCGCGCCACAGGTAGACGCGGCCCAGACCGGCGTGCAGCGGCGACGACGCGGCGACGTCCGCGAACCCGTCGCCGTCGATGTCGAGCAGCGAGAGCGCCGAACCCAACGCGTTGCCGGCGGCGATCTCGCCGGAGAACGATGCGTCGGCCTCGAGCACGTTGCGGCTGGCGAGCGCGCTCGAGCCCAGGAACAGGAACAGGCGGCCGTTGCCCGCGGTGCCCGCGTCGGCCTGCGGAGCGCCGACGACCAGGTCGGCGAGGCCGTCGCCGTCGACGTCGCCCGTGCGCAGCGTGCGGCCGACGGAACCCTGCGTGGGCACGCCGGTGAAGCGGATGGGAGCCAGACTGGCCGCGCCGCCGGCGAAGGTCAGGCCGCCGGGGAACACGTAGGCGCGTCCCGTGTCGGGATCGCCCGCGTCGTTGTAGGGCGCGCCCACGATCAGGTCCTTCGCGCCGTCGCCGTCCAGGTCGGCCAGCGCCACGGCGTCGCCGAAGCGATCCCAGGCGCCCTCGCCGCGGAAGGTGAAGGGCGTGGAGCCGACGCTGGCGGTCGCGAGTTGCGCGCCGCCGCGCAGCACGTACACCGCGCCGGCGTCGTACAGCACCGTCGCCTCGTAGGCCTCGGCGGCGGGCGCGCACAGGACGAGATCGTCGATCCCGTCCGAGTCCAGGTCGCCGCAGGTGACGAGCGTGCCCAGGCGGTCGCCCGTGGCCATGCCGTCGAAGGCGCGGTCGGCGCTGTCGGCGCTGCGGCTGGCGAAGCTCGCGCCGCCGTGGAACACGTACGCGCAGCCCGCGTCGAGGAGGGTCTGGTTGTCGTGGCGCGGCGCTCCGACCAGGAGGTCGAGCTGGCCGTCGCCCGTGACGTCGCCCAGGGCGGCGAAGCTGCCGAACTCGTCGCCCGGCGCGGCGATGGAGCCGGTCAGGCGCACGTCGGCGGCCTGCGCCAGGATCACCGAGCCGGCGGCGAGCGGCCCGCGGAACACGTAGACCGCGCCCGCGTCCTCGGCCGTCAACACGTCGGCCTTGGGCGCGCCGACGATCAGGTCGTCCATGCCGTCGCCGTCGACGTCGCCGGTGCAGATGCAGGAGCCGAAAGCGTCGCCCGCCTTCTGGCCGACGAGCTTGACGTCGGCCTGCGCGGCCGAGAGACCGTCGAGCTGGAACGACTGCGAGCGGCCGAAGAAGACGAACACGGCACCGGCGCCGGCGCCTGCGGTCGAATCGCCCACGGCGGCGACGACGAGGTCGGCGATGCCGTCGCCGTTGAGGTCGCTGCGCGGTTCGGCGGGCAGCGTGTAGGCGAAACCGCCCGGCTTGCGGCCGATGCCCTGCGCGTTCTGGACGACGACCTCGACGGACGCGCCCGGCGTGCCCGACGGGGTCCGGCACTGCAGGGTCTGGGCGTCGACGACGACCACGTCCGTGGCCGGGCGGCCGCCGAAGAGGACGATGTTCTCGGTGCTGAGCGCGAAGCGCGCGCCGTGGATCGTGACGGCCGTGCCGCCGGCGAAGCCGCCGCTGGCGGGCACGACGGCCTGGACCTGGACGCCCCCCGAGGGCGTGGATTGGGAGCCGCCGCCGCCGCAGGCGCTGAGGACCAGCGCCAGCAGCCACGTGGCGCGGTGGCGCCGCGGGCGGGGCATGCGTGAGGTGGGGTGGCAGGTGGAGGTCATGGCTAGGGCGGTGGGGATCGAGCGGTCGTGCGCCGGGGCGGTCGGGGGCCGGGCGGACCGGTCCGCGGCCGAGGCCACCAGCGATCACTCGAAAGCTAGCACGCGCGGGAAAGCCGGGCCGAACGCGTCAATGCGATTTCCATCTGCTTTCGCTGCGATTCTCGCGTTTCCGCGCCGGGATCTGGAAAGGATGGACGCACGGAAGTGCATTCCTGCGCTTTTTTCCGCAGTGATACCGCGCAGCACGCGCGCACTACGAAATTGCTTCGTTCCGGAACTGGGTCAGCGGGCGCCGGACTCGTCGGCGGCCGCGGCCTCGCGCTTGCGCCGCACGGCCGCGACGTAGCGTTCCTCGACCGACTTGGGGTTCTGCCCCAGGCGCAGCGCCTCGGTGTAGGAGAGGATCGCCGCGTCGTAGTCGCCCAGCAGCAGCCAGGCGTCCCCGATCGTCTCGTGCACGCGCCAGTCCTCGGGAAGCTCGGCGCTGACGGCGACGAGCATGTCGAGCGCGCGCTCGACGCCCGCACGGTCTTCCGGCGCGCCCTCGATCATCGCGCGCGCCAGTTCGCGCCGACCGGGCGCCCAGGCGGGGTCCAGGCGCACGACCTCCTCGAAGGCCTCGCGGGACTCGGCCCGGCGGCCGAGTTGGCCGAGCACCAGCGCTTCGTTGTAGCGCACCAGGCGCGCGTCCGCGCCGGCTTCGCGGGCCCGGGCGAACTCGACGAGCGCTCCGGCGCCGTCGTCCATGCGTCCCAGGCACGTGCCCAGCGTCAGGGCGATCTGCGCCGCATCCGCGCCGGCCTCGCGCCCGCGCAGGAGCACGGCCTGCGCGCCCGCGGTGTCGCCGAGCATCAGGTAGAGGTTCGCGAGGGGCAGGTACAGGACCGCCGCGTCCGGCTGGCGCTCCAGCGTGCCCCGCAGCAAGAGGATCGCCTTGGCCTGTTCGCCCTGCAGGCGACGCACCTCGGCCAGCCGCAGGATCACCTCGGGATCGTCGCGCTCCCCGGTCCGCATGGCCTCCAGCGCCTGTACGGCGGGCTCCCACTCCTTCTGGCGCACCAGGGCTTCGACCTGGGCCCAGCGGTCCGCGGCGCCCCGTGCGGCCTCGGGCTTGGGCCCGCCGGCCTCGGGGCAGGCAGGAAGGGTGACGAGGGAGAAGGCGAGCAGGCAGAGCAGGGCGGCGGGCTTCATGAGGGTCACGTACGCGGTTGCGGTGCCGCGCGCGGGCGGCCGGACCCGGAAGTATGGCCCCCGCGGCCCCGCCGGGCCACGTGCGTGGCGCGAGACCGCCCTGGGACCGCCCTGGGGACCGCACCGGCCCCCGCGCAGGGGCTCCTGGAGGCCCCAAAGAGGAATGTCTTTCCATGCCATAGATCCCGTCTATTGACGTTTATTCACGAAGCTGCAAAAATGGGAAAACCTTCCTGGTGGAAGGCCCCCACCCCCCGAGCCCACCCCGCCGCACCGGTCTCCTGCGGCGCGCGAGGCGAACGGGATCCAGGCACACACCTCCGAACGACAACCGGGACTCGCTCCATGCTCACCATCTCCCCCGTCCGCCGAGCGCTGGCCGCTCTCGTTGCTTCGACCCTCCTGGGCACGCTGGCCCTCGCCGACACGCAGACCGTGCAGGCCGAGATCCCGCTGACCACGACGAACTGGTCGAACACGCTCACCATCCCCAAGTTCGATCCCGCGAACGGCACGCTGACGCAGGTCCTGGTGCGCTTCGAGACCTCGATCCTCGGCAGCGTCGCGGTGGAGAACCTCTCGCCGGTGCCGCAGACCATCGGCGCCACGCTGACCGGCACGATCCGCATGCAGGACGAGGGCGGCGCCCCGCTGCTCCTCGAGTCGATCCCCTCGATCCCGGTCGCGATCCCGCCGCTCACGGCCTATGACGGCGTCGCGGACTTCCGCGGCACGTCGGGCTTCCAGGTCTCGAACCTGGCGGACACTGACGTCATCACGTTCAGCATCCCCCCCAAGCAGTTGCCGCCGCTCGACGTGCTGACGCTCGACCGCTTCCTCGGCCCCGGCAACCTGGTGTTCCCGGTCGCCGCTCAGGGCAACTCGTTCTTCACCGGAAACACGGGCAACGAGGCCGGAGGCTTCACGCTGCAGGCCTCCGCCAAGCTCGTCGTGACCTACGTCTTCGTCGGCGAGAAGGAGCCCTGCGAGGCGAACGTCCCGAACATCCCGGGCAGCCTGCTCCTGTTCCCGCGCTTCGACAACCGTCCGAACACGGTGACGATGGTGACGGTGACGAACACCAACTGCGACTTCAGCGAGGTCGGCCTGAACCTCTACAACGGCACGGTCGACGTCGAGTTCGTCTACATCGGCCGCTACGGCCCCAACGGATCGGATCTGCCCTGCCTCGAGACGAACCGCACGCGGCGCCTGACGCCCTGCGACACGATCACCGTGCTGACGCGCGTGGACAACCCCAACCACGAGCGCGGCTTCCTGTACGCGTTCGCCAAGCACCCGGTCACCGGCCAGGCGATCGTCTTCAACCACCTGATCGGCCAGGCGATGTTCTTCGGCGGCGGCATGCTGTCCGACCCCGTGCGCGACGCGCTCGACGCGCGCTCGTTCCTGGGCATGGGCGCCGACCGCTCGCCGACCGACCTCGACGGCGACCTCGTCCGCGACCTGGACGGTCTGGAGTACAGCGAGGCGCCCGACGAGATCCTGATCCCGCGCTTCATGGGTCAGGACGGCGGCGCCCCCGAGGGCGGCGGTCCGTCGGTGTTCGAGAGCCGCCTGGTTCTGCTCGGACTCTCCGGCGGCATCCACTTCACGACGCTGGTGTACATCCTGGCGTACAACGACAACGAGGAGCCGTTCTCGGCCCAGTACCAGTTCCGCTGCTGGGACGATCCCAAGCTGCGCGACATCAACTCGAGCTTCCTCGAGAGCTTCCTCGACACGACCAACAACGACCCGAACGAGATCGTGGGCGCGGTCGGCCGCGAGTCCGGCTGGATCCGCGTCAACGGCCAGATCGCGTTCTCGTCCGCGGATGCGATCAGCAACCCGGCGATCTACGCGGTGCTGTTCGAGCGTTGGGGCAGCTACGTGGTCGCGGACCTGCCGTGGGAACTGTGCACGCAGGACAACGGCGACCTCTTCCCGAAAGGGATCATCGCGGAGGATTGATCCCGAGGGTCTCTGGCGAGTCCCTTTCGGGGCGGGCGGCGCGAGCCACCCGCCCCGTCTCGCTTTCGGACGGGGCCTTTTCCCAGTATTGGGAAGCAGCGGCGGCGCGGCGCGGCACCCGCGGAGAGCCGGATGCGGCGCAAGCCATCTCCTGAGTTCCCGGCGCAGATGAACGGTTCTTGACGCCCGGCGCGCGAGCCGCGACCATGCGCAGGCCCCCCGCAAGGGAGGCAATCCTCACCGCATCGCTCGCCGCGTTGCCTCCGCCCCCTCCGCAAGCCGGGTGGTCGTCGCGAGGCGAGCCCATCGCACTGCAACTGGGACTCGCCATGACCTCCAAATCCAACGCATTCCGGGCGTTCGGGCTGGGCCTCTCGTGCTCACTGCTCGCAGCATCCGCCCACGCCGGCACGACGACGGTGTCGTTCAGCACCACGGTCGACCAGCTCACGAACTTCAACGTCACGCGTGACCTGCCCAAATTCAATCCGGCGCTGGGCACGCTCCTGGGTGCGACGTTGACCGTCGACCCGGCGTTCAGTTCGACGTTCAGCGCCACGAACAACGACCCGGTCGCGACGACCATCAACGTCACCTTGGCGGGCACGATCACGCTGGGCTGCCCCACCGGCACGGGAATGTGCTCGAGCGGGACGTCCACGATCTACAGCGCGAACCCGTCGCAAGTCTTCCCCTACCCCCTCGTCGGCACAGGCCAGACCGTCTCGGGCACGCTGGCGCTCGATCCGCCGGCGACCGTGTTCACGATCGGCTCCTCGCCGGGACTGAACCTGACTCTCGCCAACTTCACCGGCCCGGGGATCCTGACATTCCCGATCGGCGCCACCGGGATGACGACGTTCGCGGGTCCGGGAAACGTCTCGCAGAGCGCGGTGACGAGCGCCAGCGTGGTGCTGACCGTGACCTACACCTATGACATCGTCGTCGGCGACTGCCCGCAGGTGACGCCGGACAAGCCCGGCTCGCTCCTCCTCTACCCCCGCTACGACAGCCGGCCGGGTCGGTTGACCGTCATCACCGTCACCAACACGAACTGCAGCTTCATGCCCGGCGCGGGCGGATTGCCCGTCGGCACGGTCGACGTGGAGTTCGTGTACATCGGCCGCTACGGTCCCGACGACCTGGACCTGCAGTGCCTGGAGACCAACCTCACGCGGCGTTTGTCCCCCTGCGACACGTTCACGGCAATCGCGGCGACGCACAACCCGAACGCGCAGCGCGGCTTCATGTACGCGTTTGCGAAGAGTCCCATCACCGGGCAGGCGATCGTCTTCAACCACCTGATCGGCCAGGCGATCTTCCTCACGATGAGCGCCGGCGGCGACAGCGGCGACTTGTTCGGAGGCGCGCGCGACGCCTTGAACGCCCGCTCGTTCCTCGGCATCGGCTCGGCGAGCGGCGTGCCGCAGGTCGATGGCACCCCCACGGATCTCGCCAACATCGGCGTGCGCGACCTCGACGGCCGGGAGTACAGCCCCGCGCCCGACAAGATCCTGATCCCGCGCTTCCTGGGCCAGGACCCGACGGGTCCCGGCAACCTGTTCCGCAGCACGCTGACGCTGCTGAACCTCTCCGGCGGCGCGCAGTTCAACACGATCGTCTACTTCGAGATCTTCAACGACTACGAGCAGATGACCTCCGGCCAGTTCTCGTTCCGTTGCTGGGACGAGAAGCGGCTGGTCGAACTCGACACTGCCGGACCATCGTTCCTGCAATCGACCCTGGCGGCGTCCCTGAACGATCCGCTGGAGATCATCGGCGCGACGATGGGCCCCAACGCCCGCGAGTCCGGCTGGTTCACGATCGACGGCCAGACGGCGAACTCGGGCGTGCACCAGGTGAACGACCCCGTGATCTACGCCGTCCTGTGCGAGCGCGTGGGCAACTACGAGGTCTGCGATCTGCCCTGGGAACTGTGCGTCGATCCGCGCGGCGACCTGTACGAGACGTCGACGGTGTTCGACGAGGACCCGCCCAGTTTCCCCTGACCCCCGGGGGCATCGTGCGATGAGCAGCGGGCGGGGACCTCCCCGCCCGCTGCCGTTGGCAGTCGCTCGAAACGCGGGGGTGCTGTCCCAGCCCGCTGCGCCTTTCTCGGCCGACGCCTGCAACCGCCGCGCTTCCCGGCCGTCGTGGGACGGGAGGGTGTGCGCGCGCCGCGCCCCCCCCGGAGGCCCTTGCATCCCGAAGCGATTCGCCAGCCCCGGCCGCACCGTCTCGACAGCGGTTTCGCGCCGCTCGCCTGTCCCAACCCCGACTGTCCCTCGCGCCCGCAGGCCCTCGCCTTCCGCTACCAACGCAAGGGCCGCTTCGTCCGCGCCGTCGACCTGCGCACGGTCCAGCGCTACCGGTGCCTGGTCTGCCTCCGCGGGTTCTCGTCCCAGACCTTCCGCGTCGACTACCGCTACCAGCGCCCGCGCCTGCACCTCGCGCTCTTTCCGCGCCTGGTCGCCAAGTGCTCGCTGCGCCAAGCCGCCCGCGAGCTGCACTGCCACCGCGACTCGCTTCTGCTGCGTCTCGCGCGCCTGGGTCCGCACGCACGCTGGATCCACGAGGCGTTCCTCGAGCGCCACGTCGGCGCGCAGGGGTGGCTCGACGGGCCCTTCCTGCTCGACGAGCTCGAGACCTTCGAGACCGATCGCCGCCTGTTCCCCTTGACGGTTCCGGTGCTGGTGCAGGGGAAGAGCCGGTTCGTGGTCCACGTGGCCGCCGACACGCTGCCGGCCCGCGGACCGCTGCGTCCGGCCGCTCGACGCCGGCTCGAGCAAGCCGAGGCGCGATCCGGCAAGCGCGTCCACCGTTCGCGGCCGGCCGTGACCGAGTGCTTCCGTCGCCTCGAACGCGTCGTGCGCCCGGGAGGCAGGGTCGAGGTTCGGACCGATTGAAAGTACAGCTACGCGTCGATCCTTCGCCGCGTCTTCGGCGCGCGCGTGGCGCATGGCAAGGTGCACTCGACCGAACCCCGTGGCCCGACGAGCGGGCTGTTCGCGATCAACCACACGCTGGCAATGCTGCGCGACGGGGTCGGGCGCCTCGTCCGGCGCAGTTGGTGTCACGCCAAGCTGCGAAGGAACCTGGAGTGGCACCTGTGGGTGTGGACGCTGTACCGCAACTACGTGCGCGAGCTGAGGGTCCTCGACCAGGCCCGGAGTTCGGCGTCGATGCTGGGCATCGCGGCGCGGCGGCTCTGCGCCGGCGAACTGTTGGAGTGGCCGGACCGCCTGCCCCAGGCGGCCTGGCGGGCCGCCGAGAGAGCCCCGTCGCGAGGCGGCTTGCGATTCGTCGGGGCGAGGGGAGCGTGGGAGCGGCGGCGGAATCGGCCTGCCTGTCCGCTGAGCACGACTCGACGAGCCTGACGACGGCAGGGCGAGCCCCACGTCGACTCGCGGCGGGACACACTCGACGGGTCCACGCGGGAGACCGGAACGCCCACGACGCGCGCCGCGCGGCCCGGGAAGGTGCAGCGGGCTGGGACAGGACGAGGCAGGCCGCGGGGCGTGCGCCCAGCGGCCTGCTCGCGCGATCAGCGCTGTTCCCCGCCCACGCGCGTGGGCGGGGACGTCGATGTCACGGGGTCCAGTTGATCTCGATCCCGTTCGACAGGTTGAACGTCGCGGCCGTGCAGAACGCCGCGGCGTTTCGGTACCAGATCTGGTAGGTGCGCGTGCCCGGAGCCGTGACGCCGCCGCGGACCGAGACCGGGAGGTCGGCGCCCGCAGGATACTGGCTGGCGCCGGCCACGTTCGTCTTGGTTCCCAGGCGCGTCACGGTGCCGCCCGCGCAACGCAGTCCGTCGCCGAACACGGCGCCCAGGCCGCCGTTCTGCTGCGTCAGGCCCTGGAAGTAGAGGGCCGAACTGCTGGGCATCCGCGTGCCGGACAGGACCAGCGTGTCCGCCGTGATGCTTGCGACGCCCATGCCGCGCAGGCGGCCGCCCGTGCCCAGGGAGCTCAGGCAGCCTTCCTGGTCGGCCGGCAGCGAGTTGTTGGCACAGGGGCAGGGCGTGCCGCTGCCGTCGCCGAAGCAGAACAGCGTGCCCACGATGCCTTCGCAGGTGTCGGGGATGCCGTTGCCGTTCGTGTCGGTCGCGGTTCCGTCCAGGATGTCGCGATCGTCCGCGATCCCGTTCGCGTTGCAGTCCGCGGACGCAGCCACGTAGAGGATCACGTTGTAGTCCTCGTCGGGGCTGCCCGGCGTGCCGCCGGTCCCGGTCGAGCGCACGTACATCCCGTCGTTGTTGACGTCGTACACGATCGACGCGGAGATGATGACGCCGCCCAGCGTGCGCGGGTCGTCCGTCGCGAGACCCGCCGTCGACATGCCCAGGTGCGCGCTCTCGGCGATGTTGCCCGACCACGCGGCGCCCGAGGAGATCGAATCGGCGTCGTTCAGCGTCAGGAAGTCGACGGTGTAGTTCAGGTTCGAGTTCGGACCGCGGAACACGTCGCCCTGCGCCAGCACGAGCTCGAGCTTGAAGGCGCCGGCGGCCGGCGACCAGACCGAGCGGAACAGGCCCACGCTCGTCACGCCGGGGTTCGCGGCGCGCTCGAACGAGCCGACGAACCAGACGTTGCCGACCGAGTCGATCATCGGCGCGGACATCGTCGGGCCCGTCTGCGGCGCGGCGCCGAAGCCGCGCAGGTTGCCGATGACCGTCGTCCCGTTCTGGTAGACGTTCTTGCCGGTGCTCCCGTCGGTCCACGCCGCGGCGCGCCACGTGGTCGTGCCGGTGAGCGGATCGATCCGCGCCACCATCATGTAGTTGCGCGGGTTGGTGAACGGGGTCAGGCTCGGCGGCGTGAAGCCGTAGTACACGACGCCCGCGACGAGCAGGTTCCCGGCCTGGTCGCCGCCCAGCGCGACCTGCGAGGCGCCGCCCTGGAACGCCGTCTGGCTGTGGTAGTGGTCGAACTCCTGCGACGCGGTCGGCGCCCAGGCCGGCTGGTCGGGGTCGAGACCGGCGGCGGGCGCGGGCAGCGTGCGCGAGATCGGCGAGAGCAGGCTGCCGTCGGCCGCGATGCCCCAGATGGCGACGCTGTCGCGCAGCGCGCCGCTGCCCGAGACCGTTTGGCTCAGGATCGCGGCCGTGCCGTTGACGGCGCCGGGGAACAGCGACGGGTGGCTGCGCATGGAGTAACCGACCGCGCCGCGGTGGTCGGGCAGGCCCGCCAGGTGCGCGTTGGCCGCGGCCGCGACGACGCTGCCGGCGACCTGCTCGAAGACGTACTGGCGGGCGAAGTTCGAGCCGATCAGGATCGGCCGCCCGGCCAGCGTCGTGGGGATCGCGTTGGGCACGTTGTGCGTCGTGGTCGATTCGACGAGCAGGTGCTCGGTCACCGGCGGGGCTTCCGCGCCGAGCGGGAAGTTGGTCGACAGCGCGTTCAGCGTCGCGGTGCGCTGCGCCATCCGGACGCGGAACAGGTTGTTCCCCGTGAACGGGTTGAGCGCGCCGCAGGGCCCGGCGTTGCCGAAGCCGTCCGCGCGGAAGTGGATGTTGCCGCTGTCGTCGACCGCGCCCATGCCGAACGCGCCCAGGCTGCAGGCCTCGGACGTGCCGTTC
Source organism: uncultured Planctomycetaceae bacterium (assembly GCA_964552795.1). Classification (GTDB taxonomy): domain Bacteria; phylum Planctomycetota; class UBA1135; order UBA1135; genus JAEUHZ01. The sequence goes on along the minus strand of CAZKIO010000012.1, from coordinate 71,410 downwards.
GTGGCCGCCGTCACGCGCGACACGAACAGGCGCGAGGGCAGGCCCGCGCGCGTGGCTGCGACGCCGCCGGTGACGATCCCCAGGCTCGTCGTGATCGGATCGCCCGTAGCGAACTCCTGGAAGCCGAAGCCGAACTGGAAGCCGTTCGCCGCGCCCGGCGCCAGGTTCGCGGGCGGGTCGTTGCGCGCGGCGTTGTTGTTGACGCCGAAGCCGGGCGCGTTCCAGTACGCGTAGGTGCTGCGCAGGAACGGCACGTTCGGCGTCACGCGGCGCGAGAGCGCCTGCGCGTTGATCAACGCCGTGTAGAAGGTCGGCGCGGTCGCGCGCTGCTGGCTGGCCTTGGCGATCGGGCCCACCGCGAACACCTTGCCCCACGAGGAGCGGAAGGCGTCCAGGTCGACCACGTAGTCGTTGATCTGCTCGGCCGCGTCGTGCGGGTTGATCGCATCGCCCGGCAGGGCGGAGAGCTTCGAGACGCTGTCCTGGGCCAGCGCAAGAGGAGCGAGGAGGCCGGCGCACGTGAGCGCCAGCAGGGGGGTGAGAGTCCGCATGAGAGTCCTTGAGGGTTGGGAATCGGGGGAGCCGGCGTGATCCGGCGACCTGGACCGGGCGACGCGCGCGTCCAAGCTTCCCCCATGATGGCGTGGGCGGGCGCAGATGGGATCTGGACTCCGTGGAACTTGGGTCAGGATCGCGCCGCGGGTCGCGGTTGCGCGCCCGGTCGGCGCGCCCCAGACTCTGGGCCGTGCCGTCCCCCTCAGGCTCCCCCACGCTGCTGCTCGTCCCCACCCCCGTCGAGGAGCGCCGCCTCCAGGACCACGGCGGATTCGACCCCGGCCTCGCCATCGTCGGCCTGTGCGGTTTCGGCCCGATCGCGGCCGCCGCGCGCACGTCCCAGCTCCTCGCGCGCCTGCGGCCGGCGCGCGTGCTCCTGGTGGGCATCGCCGGCACGTTCGACGAGGAGATCCTGCCCGTGGGCAACGCGATCGCGTTCGACGCGGTCGCGGTCGAGGGCATCGGCGCCGGCGAGGGCGAGGGTCTCAGCGGACCCGCCGCCCTGGGCTTCCCGCAGTGGCCCGGCAGCGCCGACGCGGACCCGGTGCACGACCGGATCCTCCTGGGCGGCGGGCCGCTGGTCGACGCCGGCGCGCTGCGCGATCCCGCGCGCAGCGCCCTGCTCCTGACCACCTGCGCCGCCTCGGCCTCGCCCGAGCAGGCCGCGCTGCGCCGGCGCCGGTTCCCCGAGGCGCTGGCCGAGGACATGGAAGGCTTCGCGGTGGCGCTTTCGTGCGCGCTCCACGGCGTGCCCTGCCACGTCGTGCGCGGCATCTCCAACCGCGTGGGCGACCGCGATCCCGCGCATTGGCGCATCCCGGCCGCGCTGGCTGCCGCGCGCCTGTGCGCGCTCGACCTCCTGCGGCGCGCGTGAGGGAGCGAGGCCCATGCCGCGCCTCTCGGTCGGGATCTCGCCCTGCCCGAACGACACGTTCGCGTTCCACGGTCTCTTGACCGGCGCGGTCGCGGTCGAGGGCTTCGACCTCGACCTGTGCCTGGAGGACATCGAGACGCTGAACACGGCGCTCCTCTCCGGCGCGTACGACGCCGCCAAGGCCAGCTTCGCCGCCGCGCTCCACCTCGCGGACTCGACCGTGGTGCTGCGCGCGGGCTCGGCGCTGGGCTTCGGCGTGGGACCGCTCCTGCTCGCGCGGCCGGGCGCGCCGCCGCTCGCCGGCGCGCGGGTGCTGTCGCCGGGCCGCTGGACGACCGCGCAACTGCTCTACCGGCTGTTCCACCCGGACGAGGGCCGCGTGGAGCACTGCGTCTTCTCCGACGTGATCCCGGCGCTCGCGCGCGGCGACGCCGATTACGGCCTGTGCATCCACGAGGGTCGCTTCACGTTCGCCGCCCACGGCCTCGTGTGCATCGAGGACCTGGGCACGACGTGGGAGCAGCGCACGCGCGCGCCGCTTCCCTTGGGCGGCATCCTGGCGCGCCGGCGCCTGGGTCCGCGCGCGATCGCCGCGCTCGACGGCGCCATCCGCGCTTCGCTGGAGCACGCGCGCGCGCATCCGGCGGACGCGCTCGCGACCATGCGCGCGCACGCGCAGGAGCTCGGCGACGACGTCCTGCGCGCGCACGTCGATCTCTACGTGAACGCCTGGACGCACGACCTGGGCGACGACGGCCGGCGCGCGCTCGAGGCCCTATCCGCCGCCGCGGCGCGCGCCAACCTCGTCCCGCCTCACTTGCCGGCGCTGACGGTCGCGCCGGCGCCGTAGGCCAGCTCGAGCAGCGCGCCGGGGCCGGCGGCGGGCCGCGTGACGACGAACACGCGATCGTAGGACGCGTCCGCCAGCATCGGCCCCGCGGGCGTGTCGACCAGACCCGTGCAGCGCACTCCGAGCAGCTCGGCGAGGCGCGGAAGCGTGTTCGAGTGGCCGCACACGACGGCCACCGACCCCGGCGCGAGCGCGTCCAGGCGCGCCAGCAGTTCCGCGGGCCGCGCCGCGGGCACCGTCTCGACCGGCAGGGAGAGCGCCTGGGCGAGCGGCGCGAGCGTGTCGCGCGTGCGCCGCAGCTCGCTGCTGAACAGGTGCTCCGCCGCCGAGGCCCCGAGCAGGCGCGCGAGCTCGCGCGCGCGCTCCGCGCCCGCCGCCGAGAGGCCCGGGTCGCGCGGGTCCTGGGGCGCGGCCTCCTTCTCGGCGTGCCGGACCAGGATCACGGTGCGCGGCGCCGCGGAGGCGGGCGCCTCGTGCGCGTCGGCGGCCTCCTGGCCCGCGCGCGAGGCGATCGGCAGGAGGATCAGCGGGACGCAAGCCAGGAACGCGGTCGTGAGCAGCCTCATGGAGGCCATCCCACGCCCTTCCCCCGCGCGGTGCAATCCTCGGAGCGCACGCGGCGCTCCCGCCGGCCCGGTCGGCCGTCGGTGCGCCGCGCGCGCGTTCGCGTCGGACCGGTCTCAGCGGCCGCCGAAGGTGCCCCCGCCCGGACGGGGCGGCGGCGTCGGCGGGCGCATGCCGCCCATCGGCGGCTTGGGGGCCGCCGGCTTGGGCGGCGCGGGGGGGGGCTTGGCACCGCCCGCGTCGCGCACCTCGAGCATCTCCTTGCGGATGTCCTGCGCGATGTTCTTGATGTCCATCATGGCCTTGCGCACGCGGGAGGTGGCGGCCTTGTTGCCGGCTTCCGCCTTCTCGACGTCTTCCCGCACGTCGTGCACTGCCTTGACCAGGTTCTCGTAGTTCTGGCTCATCGTCGGTCTCTTTCGTGGCCTGGGCGCGCCGTGGGCGTGCCTGGAGGGGTGTCCGAAGGTGCCCTGGATAGCCACTGGAAGGCCCGCCAATCAAGCACGGGGCCCCTCCCCGCCGCCCCAGGAGGCCACCAGGGGGGGCCGGCGCCAGGACCTAACTGGTTGGCGCTGAGGCAGTTCGGCGCGGGTCAGGGTTCGAGGTCCGGGAGCCCGCCGAGTTCGAGCACGCGGCGGAACTCCGGCGCCGTCACCGGCTGCACGGAGAGCCGCTGCCCGCGCTGCAGGACGAGCATCCGTGCCAGGGCCGCATCCGCGCGCAGGTCCGCCAGCGTCACGCAGCGCGGGCACGGCGCGAGCGCCTCGATCTCGACCTCCAGCCACGTGGGAGCCTCGGGCTTGCTCCGTGGATCGTAGTGCTCGTCGCGCGGATCGAACTGCGTGGGATCCGGCCGTGCCGCGCGCGACACGCGCGCCACGCCCACGACGCCGGTGGGCTCCGCGCTGGAGTGGTACAGGAGCACGAGGTCCCCGACGGCCACGTCGTCGCGCAGGAAGTTGCGCGCCTGGTAGTTGCGCACGCCGTCCCACGCGGTGCGCCGGCGCGGCGCGCGCCACAGGTCGTCGAACGAGAACGAGGAGGGCTCGGTCTTCAGCAGCCAGTGCCGGCGCTCGCGGGCGGCGTGCCGGCTCGCCCGCGCCGCGCTCACCGCAGCCTCCGCAGGCCGACCGGCCCTGCGTCCGGGCCGCGCAGAGCGGCCGGCTCCGCGAGCACTTCGGCCAGCACCACCGCGCGGCGCAGCGCCGCCAGCCGATCCGCGCCGGCGGGCAGCATCTCGTGCACGGCGCTGGGCGCGCGGCGCGTGACCACCGCCGCCGGCTGCGCATCCGGCCGCAGCGCGATCCGAGCGGCGGGCACGACCGAGTCGCGCGTGCCGCCGGCGCCGGCGCGGCCGCGGATGGCGGCCTCGCGCCGCCGCCGCTCCTCGTCGAGCCGGCGCGCGTTCTCGGCGAGGGCGACCTCCTCCTCGTCGGGGATGAAATGCTCCGGGTCGGCGCTGCGCGGGTCGTCGGCCGCCTCGGTCGCGCTCTCGACGGGTGCCGGCGCCAGCACGGGCGCATCCGCGGCGAGCATGGGGTCCGCCAGCGAATCGGAAGCGCGCTCGCGCTGCACGGGCGTCGGCACCGGCAAGGGCGGCGGCGCGCTCGGCGCCTCGGCCTCGGCCGGCTGCTCGCCGCGCAGCAGTGCCTCCCAGCGCTCGCGCGCGGCCTGCCGCTCGCGCTCCTCGTCGTCGGGCTCGCCCGCGCCAGCCAGTCCGGCGCGCTTGCGCTCGTTCTCGCGCTTCTTGGCGATCGATTCGCGGATGCCGCGCACGATCGGCAGCACGATGAAGATGAACACCAGGAAGGCCTGGACGAGGAACTCGACCAGGTTCTTGTCCGGCTTCTGCAGCACGAGGAGGAGTTCCACCGGCGGCGTGCCTCAGATCGGCTGGTCGCCGGTCTGCTCGGGTTGCGCCAGCGTGCCGCGCATCTTCGTGTCGGACTCGATGTTGCGCAGCCGGAAGAGATCCATCACGCCCAGGTTGCCGTCCTTGAGCGCGACCGCCATCGCCAGCGGCACCTCGGCCTCGGCCAGCACGACCTTGGCGCGGTTCTCCTGCACCTGCGCCTTGAACTCCTGCTCGGCCGCCACGGCCATCGCGCGGCGCTTCTCGGCGTTGGCCTGCGCCACGCGCTTGTCGGCCTCGGCCTGGTCGGCCTGCAGGCGCGCGCCGATGTTGACGCCGATGTCGACGTCGGCGATGTCGATCGAGACGATCTCGAACGCGGTGCCGGCGTCCAGGCCCTTGGCCAGCACGTTCTTGGAGATCGAGTCGGGGTTCTCCAGCACGTCCTTGTGCGAGCCCTTCGAGCCGATCGTGGACACGATGCCCTCGCCGACGCGCGCGATGATCGTCTCCTCGCCCGCGCCGCCGACCAGGCGGTTGATGTTGGTGCGCACGGTCACGCGCGCCTTGGCCAGCACCTGGATGCCGTCCTTGGCGACCGCCGCGATCTCGGACTTGCCCGAGGCCGGGTTGGGGCAGTCGATGACCTTGGGCGTCACGCTGGTCTTGACCGCCTCGAGCACGTCGCGGCCCGCGAGATCGATGCCCGCCGCCGTGCGGAAGTCGAGGTCGATGCCGGCGCGGTTGGCGCTGATCAGCGCCAGCACGACCTTCTGCACGCGGCCGCCGGCCAGGAGGTGCGCCTCGAGGTCGCGCGTGGCGATCGCCTCGATGCGCGCCTGCACCAGCATGATCTTGGCGTCGAGGATCGTGGACGGGTTCACCTTGCGCAGGCTCATGGCGAACATGTCGAACGGTCCGATGCCGGCGTTCGTCGTGATCGAGCGCACCCACAGGTTGGCGTAGCGCAGGACGATCACCAGGAACACGAGCAGGAAGATCGCGAGGACGCCGAACAGGAGGATCTTCACGATCGACGGGCCGTCTTCGGCCGCGACGTTGCGCCCTTGCAGAGCCAGGGCCAGTGCGGAATGCAGGATCATCGGAGGGTTTTCCTGGGGGGATTCGGGGGGAATGCTTGTCGTGGAATCGCGGCGCGTTCAGGGCGCGCGCGGTGGTTCGTTGGCGGCGGCGGGCGCGGCCGCCGGCGGCGGGTCGCAGCGCGTGACGACGACGCGGTTGCCGGCGACCTCGAGCACGCGCACGCGCGCGCCGCCCTCGATCGCCTCGCCGCGGCTCACGACGTCGACGCGCCGGCCGTCGATGGTGGCCGTGCCCGCGGGCCGCAGCAGGGCGTCGGCCACGCCCTCGCGGCCCACGAGCCCGGTGTCGCGGCGGTCGATGCCGGCGCCGTCCTGGAACGTGGCGCCCTGGTTGATCAGGATCCGGCCCAGCGGGCTGTGCGGCAGGAGCTTCATGCCGCCGACGATCGCCAGCGGCACGCCGATCGCGGTCGCGGTCAGGAGCTGGATGCCGAACGTGGGGTCGATCGCGAAGGCCCACGACACCGCGCCGATCAGGCACAGCGCGGCCGCCAGACCCAGCGCGCCCAGGCTGGGGAACAGGAACTCCAGGAGGATCAGCACGAGGCCGCTGATCAAGAGCACGATCGGCCAGGTCATGGGTTTCGCTCCGCTCGCTCGACCACGAGGCGCGCGGCGGCGACCTCGACGACGCGCACGCGCGCGCCGCGCTCGATCAGCGGGCCGACCGCACGCGCCTCGAACTCGTCGCGCTCCTGGCCGTCGACAGCGACCTTGCCGACCGGCCGCAGGTCGGTCAGCGCGCGCCCCAGCGCGCCGCGCGCCGGCAGTCGCGGCGCCTCGGGCATCGCGCCGGCGAACGCGCCCTCGACATCGGGCGCCAGCACCGCGTGGCGCAGCACCGGCGCCTTGGGCAGCCAGCGCGAGATGACGAGCGCGGTCACGACGGCGCCCGCCGCGGCCAGCGTGTACTCCAGGCCCGTGTCGAGCAGCCGATCGCGCACCAGCGGATCGGAGAAGCTGAAGCCCGGGCCCAGGCTCGCCGAGACGAGGCCGCCCGCGACGAGCAGCGCGCCGCCGATGCCGAGCCACAGCGTGCCGGGAAAGGCCAGGATCTCCAGCACGACCAGCACGACGCCCACCGCGACGATCGCGATGTGCGGCACGTCCGCCATGCCCGCCAGGTATTTTCCGGCGACGACGAGCGCGAAGCACGCGATCGAGAGGACGCCCGGCAGGCCGAAGCCCGGCAACTTGAGTTCGAGGTAGCCCAGCACGAGCCCGGCCAGGATGAGCATCGGCGTCAGCATGCCGATCCACACGACCGCGCGCTCGGAGGCCGAGCGTTCCAGCGCCGCGCCGGCCGCGTCGGGCGCGTGCCCCAGGCGCTGCAACACGTCCCCCAGGTCGTCCGACAGTCCGTCCACGAAGCGCAGGTCGAGCGCCTCCCGCGCGGTCAGGTTCAGGAGCTTGCCCTGCGCGCACACGGTCTGCACGAGCTCGTACGGCGTGGCGCTCTCGCGCAGCGCATCCCAGGCCTCGCCGTCGAGCAGGCGCAGCTCGCCGTCGATCTTCACCTGGCGCACCTCGACCCCGGGATCGACCATCGCCTCGGCCAGCGGCGCGGGGCGGCCGCGCTTCTGGGCCATCGAGGCGAACTGCGCGCGCAGGAACGACAGCTCCTTCTCGCGCACGCCGTCGTCCTCCGGGAGCGGCAGCAGGCCCGCGGGCCCGACCCGCACCGGGTACGCCGAGCCGATCGTTCCCGACGAGCTCATGTAGACGCGCTCGCAGGTCAGCGCGACCAGCGCGCCGGCCGACGCGGCGTGCTCGCGGATCCAGCAGGCGAGGGCCAGGCCCTGCTGGTCGGCCGCGAGCAGTTGTTTCTGCACGTCCCACAGGACGTCGAGGGCGCCGCCGGGCGTGTCGAGTTCGATCAGCAGCGTGCGGTCGCCGCGGGACTGCGCGGTGCGCACGCCGCGGCTGAGCAGCGCCTGCGCCCCGATGTCGATCGGGCCGGACAGGCGCACGTGCGTCACGCCGCGCGGGGGCGCGGCGGCCGCCTCGGGCTCGGCGCCGCCTCCGCAGGACCCCAGGGACAGGACGACGCCCGCCAGCGCCGGCGGCAGCCAGCGGCGGAGGGACCGGGCGGCGTGGCGGAGGTGGGGAACGCGCATCGGCGGGGCAGTCTAGGGCATGGGAGCGAGGAACCACCACACGAGCCGGCGGCCCCGGTTCAGGGCCGGGCGCGCGTGCTCCGATGGAATCGCGGGGGGCGGCCGGCGGCTTGCTCCCCCACGGCCCAGCGCTTACCGTCGGGGGCAGGAAGGATTCGAATGAACACCCTGGGAACCATCGCCGCGGTCCTGTCGCTCTCCATCGCCTGGCTGCCCGAGCGCGCTCCGGCACCGGTGACGCACGCGACGTGCGCGCCGGCGCTCTCGGTCAGCGATCCCGATCCGGTCGATTGCCCGTTCTGCGCGGGAAACCCCGCGGTGCACCTGAAGGCGGTCTGGGCGCTGCAGAAGGCAACGGTGCGCGCGTTCCACGCGCGCCTCCTCTAGTCGTCGGAGCGCGCGGTAGCGCAGCGGCGCGGCGCGCGGTGGCGCGCTGAGATGGGAGCACGCATGCGCACGTCCCCGCATGCGCACGTCCCCCCATGCGCACGTCCCAGCGTGCGCGCCTCTGCCCGGTGGCGGGGAATGGCGGGAGTGCATGGGAATCGAACCCACCGGCCCCGCTGTTCACGAAGCCCGACCGGCTTTGAAGGCCGGGCGGCACACCAGCACCGATCCACTCCCGTCGGGCGCAGCATTCCAAGCGCCGGGCGTCGATCTTGCAAGCGCGGCGCTCGCGATCGCGCTATCGTGCGCGGTGCTCGACATCCGAGCCGGGTCCGACGCCACTCCCCGCGGCCCGCCCACCGACCCCCACCCTGAGCCAAGATGAAGAACCTGACCCGCAACCTCGCCGCCGCCACGCTGCTCGTCGCCGGAACGGCGCTCGTGACCACGCAGGTGGTCGGCGCCAGCACGGCCCCGTCCGCGCCGCAGGACCAGGGCCACGACATGCCCGGCATGGATCCGGAGATGATGGCCAAGATGATGGCGCTCGCCACGCCCGGGAAGGAGCACGCGGCGATCATGGAGCGCGCCGGCGAGTGGTCCATCGACTACAAGTTCCGCATGTCGCCCCAGATGCCCTGGATGGAAGCCAAGGGCACGGGCAGCGCGAAGCCGATCCTCGACGGGCGCTACCTGATGGAGGAGCACCGCTTCGAGATGATGGGCATGCCGATGCACGGCATCCTGCTGCTGGGCTACGACAACGAGGCCAAGGAGAGCATCTCGCTGTGGATGGACACCACCAGCACGTGGTGGGTCGAAGCACGCGGCCAGACCAACGCCGCGGGCGTCTCCGAGATGCGCGGCACGATGAAGGACGTGGCCGGCAAGCGCCCCTACCGCATGAAGGTGATGCCGCCCGCGGCCGACGGCAGCGTCGAGCACGAGATGTACGACACGATCGACGGCAAGGAGGTGCACGTCATGTCGTACACCGCGCGCCGCAAGCAGGGCTGACGCGCGCTCAGGCGCGCGGAGTCGGGAGCAGGATTCCCGGCGCGCCGGCGTCGGCCTCGTCGGGCAGTCCGCCGGCCCAGCGGCGCCACTGCGTCTCGCCGTCGCGACGGCCCTGGATGCCGCACGAGAACGGCACGCCCGCGGGTTGCGCGTCGAAGTCCTCCGGGAGTTCGACGCGCACTCCCCGCGCGCCGTGCAGCACCGCCCCGCCCAGCCGCACCGCGACGCGCGGTTCGGCGAGGCCGCCCGCGGACTCGATCGAGACGAGGAGGCTCCGCCCGCGCCGCTGCAGCAGCATCGTGGCGGCCGCGTCGCGCGGCGATTCGCGCAGGAGCGCGAGGCGCGCGCGGTCGCGTCCCGCGACGGCGCTGCGCACGCGCGCGAGTGGCGCGTCGAGGTCGAGGCTCCCCGCGGGACGGCCCGGACCCGCGCGCCACGCGTAGCGCACGACGAGGAGCGGATCGCCGCCGGGCCGCCACGCTCCGCCGGTCAGCGTGAACCGCACGCCCTCCTCGGCGCCCGGCGCGAGTTCGAGCGCGGCCGGCAGCCCGTCGACGTCGAACGCGCCGCGGCGCAGCACCAGGGCGCACGCCGCGCGCACCGGATGTCCGAACGGGTTGCGCACGCGCGCCTCGACCGCCCAGCTCCCCCACCATTGTCCGGCGCGCGGCCCGGCGTCCTCGGGACGCACCTCCAGCGGCGCGACGCCGACCGGCCAGCCGCCGCGGTCCTGCGCCGCGAGGCGCGTCAGCTCGCGCGCCGCCAGCGCGCGCCGCGGCTCGCGCGTCGTGAAGCCGTGGAGCGGCGCGCGGCAGGCGGCGAGCAGGTCCGCGGGCGCGTCGACGTCGGCGGCCCAGCGCTCGACCGGCCAGTCCTCGCGCCCCAGCGGTCCCTGCCACGCGGCGATCGGCGCGAACAGTCCGGTCAGGCGGTCGGCGCGCACGGCCTCGCGCGTGCGCTCGTCGAGCGCCGGCACGGAGGCGCACGCGGCGAGCCCGGCATCGCGCGCCTCGAGGACGAGCGCGCGTTCGCCGGCCAGCGCGCGCGCGCCCGCGCGGGGCAGGAACTCGCGCAGCAACGGGGCCGCGGCGGCCGCCGCGCCGGGCTCGTGGAACTCCAGGAGCAGCGGCAGCGCGCGGCCCGACGCACGCGCGATCTCCAGCGCCTCGTGCAGGAGGAGCAGCGGCTCGCCGCGGAACCGCGCGTGGAACGCGCCGCCCGCGTCGAGGTCCGCGAGCTCCAGCCACGAGCGCCCGGCGATCCGCCCGGTGCCGTCGGTCGTGCGCTCCAGGCCCGCGTCGGCGTGCAACACGAGCTCGCCTCCGCGCGCGGCGCGCACGTCGCACGCCGCGCCGTCCAGTCCCAGCGCGAAGGCCAGCGCCAGGCCCGCGCGCGTGTTCTCGGGCGCTTCCAGCGGGACGCCGCGGCGGCCGAGGATCCAGGGCGGGCCCGCCGTCGGCGCGCTCATGGCGGCGCGCTCAGCAGAGCTCGAGCTCGCGCGCGGCGCGCGGCAGCACCTCGCCGATCGCCGCGACGAGCAGGTCGCGCGCCCGCAGCTCGGCCTCGAACGCGCTCGCGCGCGCGGCGGGCACGCAGGCCAGGATCCCGCCGGAGGTCTCGGCCTCGAACGACAGCGCGACCAGCGCCGGATCCAGGCCCGCCGCGATCGCGACGGCCTCCTCCAGCGCGGCGCGGTTGCGCTTGCTGCCGCCGGACAGCACGCCGGCGCGCGCGAGATCCAGCGCCCGGTCCAGGAGCGGCAGGCGCGCGAGCTCGATGCGCAGCGTCGCGTTCGAGCCGCGCGCGATGTTGCGCGCATGTCCGCACAGGCCGAAGCCCGTGATGTCGGTCGCCGCGCGCGTGCCGACCGCGGACAGCGCGGCCGCCGCGCGGTCGTTCAGCTCGGCCATCTGCCGCGCCGCGGGCAGGATCTCCGGCCAGGCGAGCTTGCGCTGCTTGCCGGCGGTGGTGATCGCGCCGGTTCCCAGGCGCTTGGTCAGGTACAGACGGTCGCCGGGCCGCGCGCCGGAGTTCGCGGTCACCTGGCGGCGGTCCACGAAGCCCGTCACGGCGAACCCGAAGAGCGCCTCCGCACTCTGCACCGTGTGTCCGCCGACGATCGCGGCGCCCGCCTCGCGGATCTTCTCGAAGCCGCCGCGGAAGATCTCGGCGGTCCACTGCTCGGTGAACCCGCGCGGGATGCCGGCCAGGTTGAGCGCCGTGAACGGCCGTCCGCCCATGGCGTACACGTCGGACACCGAGTTGGCCGCGGCGATCGCGCCGTAGAAGTAGGGATCGTCGACGACCGGCGGGAAGTAGTCGACGGTCTGGACCAGGGCCAGGTTGCTGTCCGCGGGCAGACCCTCCACGCCCCCGAGCTCGACGACGCCCGCGTCGTCGAAGGTCTCAGGTCCCACGAGCATGCGCCCGCGTTGGTCGTCGAGGCCGCGCAACACGTGCGCGAGCTGCCCCAAGGGCATCTTGGCCGCTCAACCCGCGCAGTCGGCGAAGTCGGTGAGCCGCTTCTCCTGGATCTCGGTCATGGCAGCGACGTTAGCACAGCGCGGCGGGGTTTTCGCCGGCTCGGCTGCAACCGCCCGGCCCGCGGTGCGGTCGGGGGGATGTCCGGCGGCGGCGACGCTGCCGCCCAGCCCAAGGAGGATCGTCATGCAGGGATCGAAGCTCGCCGTCGTACTGGTCTCGCTGTTCGCCGCGGCCGGGGCGCCCGCCCGCGCCCAGGTATCCGTCTGTCCCCACGTCCGCGCCGACAACGTCCCCGCGCACACCGTCCAGCTCGGACCGATGAGTCAGTGCGAGCACTACCTGTCGCTGTTCGGCCTCTCGATGGTGGTCGGCAGCACGCCCTGCCCGCGGACGATCCTGCTGCACCCCGCGCACCAGGAGTGCTGCGGCACGGCGAATTACGGCACGCTGTGCGCGGGCGCCAGCACCATCCCCGCGTACAAGCGCGAGTGCGAGTGCCAGCCGGTGAAGCTGCCGGCCCTGGGCACCGTGGACGAGGAGTGCGTCTGCTCCGCGTGGATGCAGTCGGGCACCATCGAGGACTTCCAGACCCTCGACTGCGTCACGGTCGAGACGACTCCGCGCTGAGCGGGCGAACGGGAGGACGGTCATGAAGCGCAGCGCGTCGGTGGTCGGTCTGGTCGCGATCCTGCTCCTCGCCTGGACTCTGGCACGGCGAGGGTCCGCGCCGGACACCGCCGCCGCGCAGGCGCGCGAACGCGCGGACGGCGCACCCTTCGCGGACGCGGTGCTCAGCGCCCCGGATCCGTCGGCGGGGGCGCGGCGCGACGCCGGCCCCGCGCGCGGCGCGGAAGCGGCCGAGCCGCCGCCGGCCGCTTCGCTCCGCGGGTTGCTGCAACTGGCCGCGCGGCACGAGGCCGCCGGCGACGGTACGGCGCTCGAGGCCGTGCTGGGCGCGGTCTACGCTCCGCCGCACGGCGCGGCCGCGGTCCTGCGCGGGCTGGCGGCGGCCGAGTTCGACGACGACGCCATCGCACGCCGCGGCGCCGTCGTGGCGCTGTGCGTGGCGGTGGCGCGCGACACGGCCGCGGGCGGAGCGGACACGCTGCGTGCGGTGCTCGAGAACCTGCCCGGATTGCAGGACGACGTCCGGCAGGAGCTGGTGGAATCGCTCGCCGCCACCCGGCTGTCTGGCCGCGCGGCGGTCGGTCCCGAGCACCTCGCGCGGATCGTCGAACGGTGCCGCGCGGATCCGGCGATCGCCCCGGACCTGATCCCGTTGCTGTCCGGGATGGAAGCGGACGCGGCGACCTTCGCGGGCCATCGCACGGCGCTGCTCGAACTGCTCGCCATGACCGAGGTCCCCGGCCTCGCCGCGGCCGCGCTGCGGATGTTGTGGCGGCTCGATCCGGCCGAGGGCGAGGCCGCGCTCGCCGCGCTCGACGCGGACGCGCGCGCCCGACCGCGGCTGCGCGAGGCCCTGGCCCAGGCGATCGCCCGCAGCGCGCCGCCTGCGCGCGCCGCCGAGCTGCTCGCCGGCCGGACGGATGCCGCCGCGAAGCTCGCGATCAGCGTCCTGGGCGACCGCGAAGAGGCGCTCGAGTCCATCCGCGACCGCTACAGCATGCTGGTCGCGGCGGGGCTGGACGACACGGCGCGCGTCACGCTCGTGACGGGCATGCACCGCGAGAGCCCGGCCGTGCTGCTGGGGATCCTGGAGACCGATCCCAGCCGGCCGGTGCGCGAGCAGGCGATCCTGACGCTGACCTCGAGCCACGCGGTCGACGTGCGCGCCGTGCAGGCGCTGCGCGACGCGCGCCTGGGCGGGCCCGCCGCGATCGGCGCGGCATCCTGCGCCGCGGCGGCCGGCAACGTCGTGACCCGCTCCAGCGGTCCGGCGCGCGCGGAAGCCCTGCGGTTGCTGGAGGAAATCGCGTCGGACGGCACGGTCGATCGAAGGACGCGAACGCACGCGCTCGGGCTGCTGCAGCGGCACCTGCCCGCGGACGTGTACGCGAGCCTGCGGATGCCCGCAGCGTCGCCGGCTCAAGCCGGCCAGTAGCGCGCATCGCCGCTGAGCCGCGCGACGAGGACGCGGCGCGCGTCGACCACGAGTCGCGCGTGGCGCGCGACGATCTCCCAGTCGAAGGTCGCGTGGTCGGTCGCGACGATCACGACGTCGGCCTCGGCGAGGCTCGCCGCGTCGAGCGCGACGGACCGCCGGGCGCTCCCGGCGAGCGCGGCGCCGTCGGGCGCGACCGGCACGTGGGGATCGCTGAAGCACGCGTGCGCGCCGGCGTCGAGCAGTAGTTCCAGGATCGAGAGCGCCGGCGAGCGCGACGTGCAGTCGACGCCGCGCTTGTACGCCAGGCCCAGGACGAGGACGCGCGCGCCGCAGAGACCGCGTCCCACGCTCGCCAGCGCCGCGCCGGCCTTGGCGACGACCCACGCGGGCATGTCGCGCTCCGCCGCCGTCGCCGCCGCGACGAGCGGCAGTTCGACGCCGGCGCCGCGCGCCGCCGCGGCCAGGAACGGCGCGGCCATCGGGATGCAGTGTCCGCCCGTGCCCGGTCCCGGCTGGAAGCGCTCGAAGCCGAAGGGCTTGGTGGCGGCCGCCTCGACCACCTCCGAGATGTCGATCGCGAGCGCGTCGAGCGCCACCTTGACCTCGTTGACCAGCGCGATGTTGACGGCGCGGTAGACGTTCTCGAGGAGCTTGGCGGCCTCGGCGACCTCCGCGCTGGAGACCGGCACGACGCGATCGAACGCCGCGGCGTGCAGGCGTGCCGCCGCTTGCGCGCTCGCCCCGCAGGTCCCGCCGACGAGCTTGGGAACGGTCCAGGTCGCGACGTCGCGGCCCGGGTCCTCGCGTTCGGGCGCGGAGGCCACCAGGAGCGCGCCGCCCGCCGGGCGCGGACGCGCCGCGAGCGCGCGCGCGAACGGCCCGCGCGCGGTGCCCGGCGGCGCCGTCGAGACGAGCACCGCCAGCGCGCCGTCGGGCAGCCAGCGCGCCAGCGCGCCGCCGACGTCCAGCACCGCGCCGAGGTCCGGTCCGCCGCGCGCGTCGAGCGGCGTGGGCACGCACACCAGCGCCGCGCCGACCTCGGTCAGGCGCTCGCGGTCCGCGACGATCTCGAAGCGGCCGCCGTCCAGCAGCTCGCGCACGAACGCGGGCCCCAGGTGCGCCGGAGCGCCGGCTCCGCGCGCGAGCGCCGCGCGCTTCTCCGCATCGTGGTCGAAGCCCAGCACCCGGAAACCGGCGCGCGCGAAGGTGCGCGAGAGCGGCAGGCCCACCGCGCCCAGGCCCAGGACGCCGACCACCAACGAACGATCGTCGATGCGGGCGAGGAGTTCTTCGAGGCTCACGGCGGACGGTGCGGCGGATGCGCGGCGGCGCAGATCAGGGACGCGGCGCGCCGCCATCTCTTCCCGCCGCCTCGGCGAAGGCGCGCGCGAGGTCGTCCTCGTCGCCGGGAAGCAGCGTCCGCGGATCGACGAGCACGGCCCCGGCCTGGACGCGGGTGAACACCGGCACCCGCGCCTCGCGCAGGCGCAGGGCCAGCGCCGCATCCGAGAGCGTCGCGTGCCGCACGCGCACGACCCACGTCGGCAGCAGGATGGTCGGCGCGCTGCCGCTGCCGGGCTGGCTGGCGTCCTCGACGACCGCCGCCTCCAGGCCGGCGATGGCGGAGAGGCGCGCCGCGATCGCGTCGGCGGCGGGCCGCAAGTCGGACGCGGTGCGCGCCAGCATGGCCCGCGCGGGGAGTTCGTCCGCGCGTCCGCCCAGGAGCAGCTTGAGGGTCGTCTCCAGGCCCGCGAGCGCCACCTTGTCCAGGCGCAGCGCGCGGTACACGGGGTTGCGGCGCAGCGCCTCGATCGCCGCGCGCCGGCCGACGATCAGGCCCGCCTGCGGACCGCCGAACAGCTTGTCGCCCGAGAACATCACCACGTCGACGCCGGTCGCGACGGCCTCGGCGACGCGCGGTTCGTCGCCCAGGAGGTGCGCCAGCGGAACGGCGCCCGCGGGCTCGAACAAGCCCGAACCCAGGTCGAACGCCGTCGTCACGCCGCGCCGCGCGCCCAGTTCCGCTAGCTCCGACGGCGCGACCTCCTCGGTGAAGCCGACCACGCGGAAGTTGCTCGTGTGGACCTTGACGATCAGGCCCGTCGACGCGGTGATCGCGCGCTCGTAGTCCGCGAGGCGCGTGCGGTTGGTCGTCCCGACCTCGACCAGCGCGGCGTTCGCGCGCGCCATGACGTCGGGCACGCGGAAGCTACCGCCGATCTCGACCAGCTCGCCGCGGCTCACGATCGCCTGGCGCCCGCCGGCAAACGTGCTGAAGAGCAGGAACACCGCCGCCGCGCAGTTGTTGACGCCGATGCCGGCCTCCGCGCCCGTCGCGCGCGCCAGGAGGTCGCCCAGGTGGTCGTCGCGCTGGTTGCGCTCGTTCGTCCAGCGGTCGACCTCCAGCACGCAGTAGCTGCGCGCGGCCGCCGCCATCGCGTCGGCCACCGCGGGGTGCACCGGCGCGCGACCCAGGCCCGTGTTGAGCACGACCCCGGTCGCGTTGACGCAGCGCACGACGCCGCGGCCCTCCTCGCGGCGCAGGCGCTGCTCCAGCGCCAGGAACGGCTCCCCCGCGGCGAGCAACGCCTCCAGGCGCGGCGCGTCCAGGCGGCCCGCGCGGATCTCCGCCCGCCAGCCCTCGATCTCCTGCGACGCGAGCTGATGGAGGAACGCGCGGCCGGCGCGCCGCTCGAGCGGCGCCGCGCGCGGATCGCGCAGGACGACGTCGATCGCCGGCAGCAGTCGGTAGGCGGCCTGGGGGCCGGTGTCGGAACGCGCCATCCGCGGCAGTGTCGTCGCCCGCGCGGCCGCTTGGCAAGCGGCACGTCGCGCGGCCGGCGGTAGCGCGCAGCCTCCGTGCCGGGGCCCGCTCGCGGCTCCGGCCGCGCCGCACCGGGCCTCGAGCGCCCGCAGCCCGTCGGGAGAGTCCCGTCGCGAGGCGGCGGAAGCGGCCAGCTCGGCAGCCGAGCGCGATTCGACGAGCCTGACGACGGCCCGGCGCGCTCCACGCCGCCGGAGTAGGGAGTTTCGAGCCGGGCTGCTAGCCTGCGGGGGTCATGCCCACCGCCGCTGCCTCGACGCTCCGCCGCTGGCGCTTGCGCGCGGTCGACGCGGCCGCCGTCGCGCGGATCGCACGCGCGCAGCAGGTCTCGCCGGTGCTGGCGACGCTGCTCGTCGCGCGGGGCCTCACCGAGACGGACGCGGTCGCGGAGCACCTGCGCGCTCCGCTCGGCAGCCTCCACGACCCCTCGCTGCTCACGGGCATGGCCGCGGCCACGCGACGCGTGCTGCGCGCGATCCGCGAGCGCGAGCCGATCCTGGTGCACGGCGACTACGACGTCGACGGCGTGACCGGGACGACGCTGCTCGTGCGCCTGCTGCGGATCCTGGGCGCCGACGTGCACTGGCACATCCCCGACCGCTTCGCCGACGGCTACTCGTTCGGGCCGCACTCGATCCACAAGGCGCGCGCCACCGGCGCCAGGCTGGTGATCAGCGTCGACAACGGCACGTCGGCGGCGGCGACGATCGCCGAGCTCGCGGCGCTGGGCGTCGACACGGTCGTCACCGACCACCACGAGCCGCCGGCCGGGCCGCTGCCCGCCGCGGTGGCGATCGTGAACCCCAAGCTGCGCGACGCGACGTATCCGTTCCGCGACCTGTGCGGGGGCGCCGTGGCGTTCAAGCTCGCGTGGGGGCTGTGCCAGGAGATCAGCGGCGCGTGCAAGGTCCGCGACGACCTGCGCGAGTTCCTGGTCGAGGGCATGGGCTACGTGGCGATCGCGACGGTCTGCGACGTCGTGCCGCTGGTCGGCGAGAACCGGATCCTGGCGCGCCACGGCTTGCGCGTGCTCGAGGGTTCGCAGCGCCCGGGCGTGCGCGCCCTCCTGCAGGTGTGCGGACTCGCCGGACGCGAGCTGGTCTCGGAGGACGTCGGCTACCAGATCGGCCCGCGCATCAACGCCGCGGGGCGCCTCGACAACGCGCGCCGCGCGGTCGAACTGCTCCTCTCCGAGGACGAGCGCGAGGCGCGCCGCCTGGCCACCGAGCTGGACGCGCTGAACCTCGAGCGCCGCCGCATCGAGGCGCAACTGCTCGTCGAGGCGCGGCGCGAGGCCGAGGCCTACGCCGACGTGGAACGCTGGCCGGTCTTGGTGCTGGCCGGACAGGGCTGGCACCAGGGTGTCGTGGGCATCGTCGCCGGGCGGCTGGCGGCGCAGTACCAGCGCCCGGCGGTCGTGATCGGCCTCGACGGCGCGACCGGACGCGGCAGCGCACGTTCGGTCGCAGGTTTCAACGTGCTGGCCGCGCTCGACGGCGGCGGCACCCACGTCCTGCGCCACGGGGGCCACGAGCAGGCGGCCGGGATGGAGATCGAGGCCGGCCGCGTGGACGCGTACCGCGAAGCGGTGTGCGCGCGCGCCCGGGAGATGCTCGGCGGCCGCGCCTATCCGGCGCCGGAGACGTGGATCGACTGCGACCTGCCGTTCGGCGCCGTGACCGAGCCGCTGCAGCGCGAGATCGATCGTCTGCGGCCGTTCGGGGAGCGCAACGAGAAGCCCGTGTTCCATTCGGCGAACCTGCGCCTCGCGGATTTCCCGCGCGTCCTGGGCGGCGACAAGAGCCACCTCCTGCTCAACCTGCGCTCGGGCGACCACGTGCTGCGCGGGATGGCGTTCGGCCAGGCCGCGCGCGAGCTGGAGCTGAAGCCGGGCGTGCCCGTGCACGCGGTGTACACGCCCAAGTGGAACCACTTCCGCGGCGAGACCCGGCTGGAGGTCGAGGTCATCGACTTCCGGGTCGGCGAGCGTCCCGACCTGCGCGGCTGAGCGAGCGCGCGAGACTGCGGCGGGCAGCGCGCCGGTCGCGATGCCGGCGGCGCCGCGGCGCTAGAAGCGCAGCGTGTAGCCGACCTTGAAGGCCGCGGCGCTGCCCGTCGAGACCAGCGAGCCGGCCTCGCGCTCGACGACCGTGTTCCACACGAGGAACAGCTCCTGGCCGGGACCGAAGATCCAGCGCAGACGGCTGTTCCAGCCGGCGCTGTCGGAGTCGTTGTCGAACTGCACCAGGTTCGACCACTGCAGGCGCGGCGTGAAGGTCAGGTCGACGCGCGCGCGGCCGACGTGCGCCGTGAACTCGCCGGCCTCGAGGTCCACCGCGCTGCGCTCGTACGACAGGCTGGCGTTGAGCAGCGCGTTGGGACGCCACAGGAGCGACGGCTCGAAGTCGAAGCGCGTGCCGTCGAAGAACTCGCCGCCCTCCAGCTCCAGGCCGGCGGAGAGCGGCCGCTTCTGCGAGGACTCCAGCTCCAGGCGCAGGCGGGTGAAGTCGTACTCCCCGGCGGGGATCGCGATGCCGTCCTCGATCTCGAAGGCCTGGTCGAGCCGCTCGCGCGTCCAGATCAACTGCAGGCGCGCCTCGTCTCCCGAGTCGAGCTCGACGCCCAGCGGCTGGATTTCGATCTCGCCGGTCTCCAGGCGGTCGTCGAGGTCGGTGACCGCGCGGCCCGCGACCTCGAACTCCCACTCGCGCACCCAACCCTCGGACCGCGGCGCGAACTCGATCTCGCCCTGGTAGTCGCGGATGCCGCGCCGCGGCAGGAAGCCCAGGCGCGGATCGAAGCGCTCCTGGACCTCGGCCGCCGACGCCTTCCAGCTCCACAGGTCGTTGGGGTAGCGCAGCGACGCGCCGTACGCGAGGTCGTCGCCGCTCTCCTGGCCGTCGTCCGAGCGCAGGACCCACAGGCTCGAGCGCAGGTTCTTGTCGCCGCGGAACGTCCGCGTGCCCAGGTTGAGGTCGGCGCCGTAGAGCGCCGCGTCGGTCTCGCCGCGCGGATCGCCGAGGGTGCCGATCACGCCGACGCTCGACTGCTCGCCGAGGTTGCGCGAGACCCGCGCGACGCCCAGGTTCTCGCCGTCGAGGGCGGCGCCGTCCTCGGTCTGGACGTCGAGCAGGCCGACGTTCCAGTCGCCGGCGCGGCCGGTGAGCTTGCCCCCCACCAGGATCGGAACCTGGTTGCCCGCTCCGTCCAGGCCGATGCGTCGGCTGAAGAAGGGCAGCAGGAGACCCGAGTCGAGGTCGGCGAAGTCGAAGATGCCCGCGTCCTGCAGGAAGAAGTCGCGCTTCTCGGGGAAGAACAGCGGGAAGCGCGTCAGGTTCACGCGCCGGTCGTCGACCTCGGTCTCGGCGAAATCCGTGTTGTAGGTCACCGCCGCCTGGAGGCCGGGCGTGATGCGCCAGAAGGCGTCGAATCCCAGCTGGCCCGTCAGCGACCCCGCGTCGCCGCGCGGATCGTCGTGGTGCGCCGTGAAGAACGGCACGAGGTCGATGCCCAGGCCCTGCTCGATGCCGACCATCCCCGCGAGGTCGCCGGCCTGTGCGATCTGGAAGAAGCTGGCGTCGCGCGCGAACCCTGCGAAGCGGCTGAACTCCTCGCGCCGCTTGATGCAGCGGTTCAGGTTGAAGCCCCAGGCCTCCTTGGACGGGTCGAAGGCCACCGTGGCGAACGGGATCGCGATCTCCGCCGACCAGCCCAGCTCGTCGATGCGCGCCGCGCCCTCGAAGATGCCGTCCCAGGCCTTCTTGAAGCCGGCGCCGTCGCGCGCGACGAGCGCGTCGCCGATCGAGCCCGCGGCGCCGATCTGGAAGAAGTAGGCATTGCGCCGGTCCTGGAAGGTGTCGAGCAGGATCTCGATGCGGTCGTCGGGGTCCAGGTCCGCGTCGCGCTGGCGCAGCGTGGCGACGATCGCGTGCGGCTCGCGGTCGAAGCAGCGGATCCCGAACCACAGCGTCTTCCCGTCGTGCACGATGCGCACTTCGGTCGCCTCGCTCGGCTCGGCGTCGATGCGCGGCCGCATCTGCCGCAGCGGACCGATGACCGGTGCGCTGCGCCAGATCGCCTCGTCGAGGCGGCCGTCGAGCGTCAGCGACTCGTCGGTGCGCACGACGGCGGCCGTGCGCCGGACCTCCGGCTCGGCGGCCTGCGGTACCGTCGCCAGCAAGAGGAGCGCGGAGATCACGCGTCCCCGATCTCGACCCACACGGGCGCGTGGTCCGAGAGCCCGGCCTTCTTCTCGATCCACGCGCGGCGCACGCGCGGCGCGAGATCGGGCGACACCAGCACGTGGTCCAGGCGCCAGCCCACGTCGTTCTCGCGGGCGCGCCCGCGGTTCGACCACCACGAGTACAGCGCGGGCACGTCGGGGTTGAGCGCGCGCACGGCGTCCACCCAGCCCATCTCCAGCAGGCGCGCGAACCAGGCGCGCTCCTCGGGGAGAAAGCCCGAGTTCTTCTGGTTCTCGCGCGGACGCGCGAGGTCCAGGGCGGTGGGCGCGATGTTGAGATCGCCGCAGACCACGACCGGACGCCCCTCGGCCAGCAGGGACTCGAACCACGGCAGCGCGTGATCGAGGAACGCGAACTTGCTGGCCTGGCGCTCGGGGCCGGCCGATCCGCTGGGGACGTACAGGCTGACGACGGCGAGGTCGCCGAATTCGGCGCGCAGCGCGCGGCCCTCGTCGCCGCGGTGCTCGAAGGGCAGCCCGGGGACGGTGCGGTCCGCAGGCTCGCGCGAGTACAGCGCGACGCCCGAGTAGCCCTTGCGCTGCGCGCTGACCCAGCGCGTGTTCCAGCCCGCGGGCGAGCGCAGCGCGTCGTCGACGTCGCCCGGCTGCGCCCGCAGTTCCTGCAGGGCGAGCACGTCGGGACGCGTGCGGCGGAACCAGCGCGTGAAACCGCGCCGCTCGGCCGAACGGATCCCGTTCACGTTCAGGGTGCACAGGGTGAACGGCATGGGCGCGGCATTCTGCGGACGGCGCGCGCTCGCGGGAAGGGCCGGCGCCGCTATCCTCTCGGCATGCCGCGCCTGTTCCTCGTCGATGGCACCGCCCTGGCCTACCGCTCGCACTTCGCGCTGCAGCGCCAGGGATTCACCGCGCCCGACGGCACGCCGACCGGCGCCACGTGGGGCTTCGCGCGCACGCTGCACGACCTCCTGGACAAGGAGCAGCCCGACCGCATCGCGATGGCCTTCGATCCGCCCGGGCCGACGTTCCGCCACAAGCGCTACAAGGAGTACAAGGCCACGCGCGAGAAGATGCCCGACGAGATCGTGCAGCAGCTCGATCTCCTGCGCGAGGTCACGCGCGCGCTGGGCATCCCGGTCTTCGAGGTGCCCGGCTACGAGGCCGACGACGTGATCGGCACGCTGGCGACGCAGGCCGCCGCCGCCGGCTGGGAGGTGCTGATCGTCACGGGCGACAAGGACTTCCTGCAGCTCGTCGACGAACGCGTGCGCCTCTACAACGTGTTCAAGACCGGCGTGCCGCTCCTGATCGAGGGTCCGGCGGAGGCGCGCGAGCGCCTGGGCGTCGATCCCTCGCACGTCGTCGACGTGCTGGCGATCATGGGCGACAGCTCCGACAACGTTCCGGGCGTGCGCGGGATCGGCGAGAAGGGCGCGATCAAGCTGCTGCAGGAGTGGGGCTCGCTCGACGCGATGCTGGAGCATCTGGACGAGCTCAAGGGCAAGGCCGGGGAGGCCGTGCGGCGCGACCTGGACCAGCTCAAGATGTCGCGCGAGCTCGTCACCATCGAGCGCGGCGTGCCGCTCGAACCGGGCTTCGGGGCCTTGAAGCCGCCGGTGCCCGACGCGAAGAAGCTGGCCGCGCTCTACCGGCGCCTGGACTTCAAGTCGCTCCTCGCGCGCGTGGCCTCCGAGACGCAGGCCGCCGAGGCGCGCGACTACGTCACGGTGCGCGACGCGGCGGGGCTCAAGGCCATGATCGGCGAACTGCGCGCGGCCGGCCGCTTCGCGATCGACACCGAGACCACCAGCCTGTTCCCGCTGCAGGCGGATCTGGTCGGGATGTCGTTCAGCGCCAGGCCGATGCGCGCGTTCTACGTTCCGTTCAACCTCGATCCGCCGGTGCTGCCCGGCGGACCGCGCGCACTCCTGGAGGCGCTCGCTTCCCTGCTGACGGATCCGGCGGTGCGGCTCGTCGGCCAGAACACGAAGTACGACTGGCTCGTGCTGGCGCACGCCGGTCTGCGACTCCCGCCGCCGGAGTTCGACACGATGGTCGCCAGCTTCAGTGCCGTCGGCTCGGCGCGGCGGCACAACCTCGACGACCTCGCGCTGCGCTTCTTCGACCTGCAGAAGGTGCCCACGACCGCGTTGATCGGCACCGGCAAGAGCCAGATCACGATGGACCGGGTCCCGGTCGAGCAGGTCGCCGAGTACGCTTGCGAGGACGCCGACGTCACGTTCCGCCTCGTGGAGCCGCTGGAGCAGGAGCTGCGCGAGCACGCCGCCGAGACCCTGTTCCGCGATCTCGAGATGCCGCTGGTGCCGGTGCTCGCGGCCCTGGAGGAGCGCGGCATTCGCCTCGACGTGCCGATGCTGGAGGGCATCGGCCGCGAGATGGAGTCCGAGATCGCCGCCGCGCAGTCGGCGATCCACGCGCTCGCCGGCGAGGAGTTCAACGTCAACAGCACCAAGGCGCTGGGCGAGATCCTGTTCGAGAAGCTGAAGATCCAGGAGCAGGCCGGCGTCAAGCGCCCGAAGAAGACCAAGACCGGCTGGTCGACCGACGCGGCCAACCTCGAGACCCACTACGCCGACGTGCCGATCGTGCGCGCGCTGCTGGAGTACCGCGAGATCCAGAAGCTGAAGAGCACGTACGTCGACACGCTGCCGGGCTTCGTGAACCACGGGACGGGGCGCGTGCACTGCTCGTTCAGCCAGGTCAGCGCCGCGACGGGGCGCCTCGCGTCGAGCGATCCCAACCTGCAGAACATCCCGATCCGCACCGAACGCGGCCGCGCGCTGCGCCGCGCGTTCGTCCCGCGCGAGCCCGACGAGTCCGGGCCCTGGGTGCTGCTCTCGGCCGACTACAGCCAGGTCGAGCTGCGCATCCTGGCGCACCTGTGCGGCGATCCGGGCCTCGTGCGCGCCTTCGCCGAGGGCCGCGACGTGCACGCGGCCACCGCCGCCACGATCTTCAACGTCGAACCCGGCGCCGTGACGCGCGAGATGCGCACGCGTGCCAAGGCGATCAACTTCGGCCTCCTGTACGGCATGGGCGCCGCGCGCCTCGCGCGCGAGACGTCGCTGACGGTCCCCGAAGCCGGCCGGTTCATCGAGCGCTACTTCGAGGCCTTCCCCAGCGTGCGCGGATGGATCGACGAGACGCTCGCGATGGCCGAGGAGAAGGGCTACGTCGAGACCATCTCGGGACGCCGGCGCCACTTCCCCGAGTTCCAGACGGGCGACCCGCGCGTGCTGGCCTTCGCCCGGAACGCCGCGGTCAACACGCCGGTGCAGGGTTCGGCGGCCGACGTCATCAAGCGCGCGATGATCGGCCTGGAGCAGCGCCTGGACCAGTCCAAGCTGGCCGGCCGCATGCTGCTGCAGGTGCACGACGAACTCGTGTTCGAGCTGCCCGAAAGCCAGTTGGACGAGACGCGCGAGGTGATCCGCGACGGCATGGAGAACGCCTGGCCGCTGCGCGTGCCCCTCAAGGTCGACTTCGGCCACGGCGCCAACTGGCTGGAGGCGCACTGAGCGTCCGCGCGCCTTGCGGGCCCTGCGCGACACCGTACCTTCCTCGCCATGATCCACCCGACCGCCATCGTCGACGCGGCCGCGCGCGTCGGGCCCGACGTCGCCATCGGCCCCTACTCGGTCGTCGACGCCGGTGCCGATCTGGGCCCGGGCGTCGTGCTGGGCGCCTTCGTCCGCATCCACGGCTGTGTCAGGCTCGGCGCGCGCACGCGCGTCATGGACGGCAGCGTGCTCGGCGGCGAGCCGCAGGACGTCAAGTACCAGGGCGAGGCCACGCGCGTCGAGATCGGCGCCGACGCGCGCATCCACGAGCACGTGACCGTCCACCGCGCGACGAAGGAGGGCGTCACGCGCATCGGCGACGGCGTGATGCTGATGGCCGGCAGCCACGTGGGCCACAACTGCGTCGTCGGCGACCGCGTCATCCTGACCAACGACGCCAAGCTCGGCGGACACGCGGTCGTCGGCGAGCGCGCGATCCTCTCGGCGTCGACCGCGGTCCACCAGTTCTGCCGCGTGGGGCGCTTCGCGCTGCTGGCCGGCGGCTGCATGATCGGGAAGGATGCGCCGCCTTTCTCGATCGTCTCCGGCCAGCTGCCCGCAGCGTGGCGCGGCATCAACACGATCGGGTTGCGCCGCGCCGGGTTCGATCAGGCCGAACGCACGGCGGTGCGCGCGGCGCTGCTCGCCATCCTCGGCCGGCCGGGCAGCGTGCGCGAGGTCGCGCGCGCGCACGCCGACCACCCGCTCGCCAGCGTGCGCGAGATCGCCGCCTTCGTGCTGGAATCCAAGCGCGGCGTGGTCACCGGCCGTCGCTCCGCGCGCGCCGTCGCCGAGGACGCGGAGTGAAACGCGCGCGGTCCGCCGCCGCGCTCCTGGGCGCCCTGCTGGGTTCGTGCCCGTCCGGCGTGAACCCCGCGCTCGCGCCGGGAACCCAGGTGGCCACGCCGGCCGCGCGCGCCCAGACGGAACCGGTCGCGCAGCCGGGCGACGCCGCCGACGATCCCGCGATCTGGGTGAACCCCGTCGACCGGCGCGCGAGCCTCGTGTTCGGCACGAACAAGCTGGCGGGCCTGGAGTGGTACGCGCTCGACGGCCGGCGCCTGGGTTCCACCGGCGCGGATCTCCTGCCCAACAACGTCGACGTCGCCTACTCGGTGCGCTTGGGCGACCGCGTGACGGACGTCGTCGCCGCCACCTGCACGGGAAGTACTCCGGGCCTCATGCTGTGGACGCTCGATCCGGCCGGCGCCCGGATCGAAGCGGCCCTGCCCCGACCGATCGCCGTGCTCGACGCCGGCGAACCGTACGGGATGACGCTCTACCGCCGCGCGCGCGACGGCGCCTTGTTCGCGTTCGTCAACGACCGCCGCGGCCGCGTCGAGCAGCATCGCATCGAGGGCGACGCCGGGACCTGGAGCGTGAGCCGCGTGCGCGCCTTCGAGGTCGGCGGACAGGTCGAGGGCTGCGTCGCCGACGAGGAGTTCGGCCGGTTCTTCCTCAGCGAGGAGCGGCGCGCCGTGTGGAGCTACGACGCCGAGCCCGACGCGCCGGCCGGTCCGCGCGACCGCGTCGCGGTGACCGAGGTCGGGAATCCCGGCGTCGTGCCCGACATCGAGGGTCTCGCGATCTACTACGCCGAACGCGGCCACGGGTACCTGATCGCGTCGATGCAGGGCGCGAGCACCTTCCACGTGTTCGAGCGCGCGCCCCCGCACAGGTTGCTGAAGGTGATCGATCCGCGCGCGGCGGGCGCGCTCGGCGACGTCGAGGAGACCGACGGCATCGCGGTCGAGAGCTTCGCCCTCGCGCCGCCGTTCGAGCGCGGCCTCCTGGTCGCGCACGACGGCCGGAACGGGGGCGCGAACCAGAACTTCAAGCTCTACGCCTGGCCCGACATCGCCGGCGTGGACCTGGCCATCGACCCGCGGCGCGACCCGCGGCGGCCGCAATGGCGACGCTGAGCGCGCCGCTGCGACGGCCGCCGGCCGTCCTGTTCGTGCTGGCATTGTGCCTGCTCGTGCCCGTCACGCTGCCGATCGCGGGCCTGCGCCCGCTGGTCGCCGAGCGCTTCGAGGTCAGCGACTTCGCCACCTCGATCTTCCTGTCGATCAACATGCTCGGAGCGCTCGTCGCCGCGCCCCTCGCGGGCGCACTCGCCGACCGCGGGGTTCCCGCGCGGCGCGCGATCGTCGCGGCGCTGCTGGCCGACGCGGCGGCCTTCGCGCTCTTGTGCGCGCCGCTCCCCTTCGCCGCCTTCCTCGTCGTGCGCTTCGCCGAGGGCGCGGCGCACATCACCGCGCTGGCGCTGCTCTTCGCGCACGGCGCGCACGAGCCCGCCGGCGAGGGCCACGCGCGGCGCATGTCCGCGCTGGGCGCCGGCCTCACGCTGGGGGTCGCCGTGGGCGCGCCGCTGGGGGGACTGCTGGCCACCAGCGATCCGCTGCGACCCTTGTGGTCCGGCGCGCTGGTGTCGCTGGGAACCGCACTGCTGGCGCTCGTGCTGCTGCCGCCGGCTGCCCCCGCGCTGCGCCGTGCTCCGCTGGGCGCGTCCCTGCGCGCCGTCGCGCGGCAGGCCGAGTTGCGCCTGCCGCTGGCCTACGCCTTCGTGGACCGTTTCACCGTCGGCTTCTTCACGGCGTGCTTCCCGCTCTACCTGTCGCGCGTGCACGCCGCCGAGCCGCGGACCATCGGCCTCCTGTTGGCGCTGTTCCTCCTGCCGTTCGCCTTGCTCGCGTACCCGCTCGGACGGGTCTTCGCCGGGGGACGGCTCCTGATCGGCGTGTGCGGCGGAAGCCTGGTGTACGGCGTGCTCGCCGCCAGCCTGGGCTGGTGGAGCGTGGAGTTCCTGCCGGGCCTCATGCTCGCGCTGGGCCTGGCATCGGCGGTCATGTTCGTGCCGTCGATCCTGCTGACGAGCGCGATCGCGCCCGACGCGGCGCGCGGCACGGCGCTCGGCGCGTTCCACTCCGCGGGATCGCTGGGGTTCCTGGCCGGCCCGCTGGTGGGAGCGGCGGTCGCGGAGGCGCTCGCGCCCGCGATCGGCTGGCACGGCGGCTACCGCGCGTCGTTCGCCGTGGCCGGTTCCGCGGAGATCGCCTGCGTCGCGCTCACGCTGCCCGCGTTGCTCGCGCTGCGGCGCGCGGGACGCATCGCCTGAGCGCGCCTCAGTCCTCGCGCCCGACGGCGCGGCCGGCGACGCCCGGCTCGCCGTCCGAGCCGTCGCGGCCCTTGGCGCGCGCGCGGCCCAGGAGGCTGGCCGCGACCACGGCGCGCGCGCCGAACTTGCGGCGCAGCTTGTCGATGCCCTCGGTCGCGCGCTCCAGCTTCGCGCGCTGCTGCGCGGCGGCGCCCGTCCCGGGCTCGAGGTCCCCGAAGAGGCTCTCCTGGATCGGCGCGCGCACGTCGGAGAGGCCCGACACCTGCACGCCGATCAGCCGCAGCGCCCCGGGCGGTATCCGTTCCAGGAGTTCGCGCGCCGTCGTGTACAGGCGCGGGCCCAG
This sequence comes from uncultured Planctomycetaceae bacterium, assembly GCA_964552795.1. Lineage (GTDB taxonomy): Bacteria > Planctomycetota > UBA1135 > UBA1135 > JAEUHZ01. The sequence goes on along the minus strand of CAZKIO010000012.1, from coordinate 43,472 downwards.
GTTCGTGGGATGGTCGAGCGTCCTGGTGCGCGTGACGGTCGTGAAATCGCCGTAGCGCGCCTTCAGGGTCACGGTGCGCCCGCGCAGGCCTTTGTCGCGCAGGCCGAACGCGACCTCCTCGCAGAACGACAGGAGGTGCACGCGCAATTCCTCGCGGTCGGCGATGTCCTCGGCGAAGGTGCGCTCCATGCCGTGCGACTTCTCCTCGCGGCGCGGCGTCACGCGGCGCGTGTCGATGCCGTGGGCCAGGTCGTGGATCCACGCGCCGGTCGCGCCGAATTCGCGCACGACGTCCTCGCGCGGGCGTTGCGCCAGATCGCCGATCGTGTTCACGCCCAGCGCCTCCAGGCGCTTGGCGGTGCGCGGCCCGACGCCCCAGATGCGCGACACGGAGAGCGGATCGAGAACAGTGCGCGTCTCGTGCGCCTGGATGACGTGGAACCCCTCGGGCTTCGAGAGATCCGAGGCGAGCTTGGCCAGGAACTTGGTCGTCGCCACGCCGACGGAGCAGGTCAAGCCGACCTTGCGCAGGATGTCGCGCTGGATCGCGCGCCCGATCTGGACGGCGTCGCCGAACAGGCGGTCGCAGCCCGACACGTCCAGGAACGCCTCGTCCAGCGAGAGCGGCTCGACCAGCGGCGTGTAGGCGCGGAAGATGCCCATGATCTCGCGCGAGACGGCCGTGTAGCGCTCGAAGTCGGGCGGCAGCAGCACGAGGTCCGGGCACAGGCGCCGCGCCTCGGCCGTCGGCATCGCCGAGCGCACGCCGTAGCGCCGCGCGACGTAGGACGCGGCCGAGATCACGCCGCGCTGGTCGGAGGGTCCGCCCACGCACACCGGCAGCAGCGCCAGCGACGGATTGTCGCGGATCTCGATGGACGCGTAGAACGCGTCCATGTCCACGTGCAGGATCGTGGGCAGTACGGACGTCATGGGATGGGGCTGGTGAGGATCCGCGAGCCGCACGGTGTTCGTCAACCGGCGGGCCGGGCCCGGACCGACGAATCCGCACGCAACGGGTTTCGCGGTTCTAGGAACCGGGGTCGGGACCTATCCTCCGTCCCCCGCGGCCGCTCCGGGCGGCCTTGCGCGCCCGATCCGCGCCCGGCACCGCACGCTCCCCCACCGATCCGATGCGCTTCGAGAAGACCGCCCTCGCCGGCCTGGCGCACGTGCTCCCCGAGCGCGTGGTGACGTCGGTCGAGATCGAGGAGCGTCTCGCCCCGCTCTACCGGCGCCTCTCGCTCTCCGCCGGCCGCCTCGAGATGCTGACCGGCATCCGCGAGCGGCGCGCGTGGCCCGCGGGCACGCGGCCCAGCGCCGTCGCGGCGGCGGCCGGAGCGCGCGCGCTCGCCGCGAGCGGCATCGACCGCGCGCGCATCGGCGTCGTCGTGCATGCGTCGGTGTGCCGCGACTTCCTCGAGCCGGCGACGGCGTGCGTCGTGCACGCCGCGCTCGAGCTCCCGCCGGGATGCCAGGCCTTCGATCTCTCGAACGCCTGCCTGGGCTTCGCGCACGCGCTGACGCTCGTCGCGGGCATGATCGAGCGCGGCGACGTCGAAGCCGGGCTCGTCGTCGCCGGCGAGGACGGCGGGCCGCTGGTCGAGGCGACCATCGCGCGCCTCGTCGGCCTCGAAAGCGGCGGCCGCACCGGGTTGAAGCGCGCGTTCGCGTCGCTGACGATCGGATCGGGCGCGGCGGCGTGCGTGCTGGCGCGCGCGGACCTCGCGCCGGACGCGCGGCGGCTCGTCGCCGCCGCGAGTCTCGCGGCGACCGAACACGTCGAACTGTGCAGCGGCGACCACGCACTCGGCTCGGCCGGCCCGTTGATGGAGACCGACGCCGAGGCGCTGCTCGTCGCCGGCTGCGCGCTGGCGCGGCGCACCTTCGAGGTGTTCGCGCGCGAGAGCGGCTGGTCGCGCGGCGACGTCGAGCGCACGATCACGCACCAGGTCGGTTCGGCGCACCGCCGGGCGCTGTTCGAGGCGCTGGGCCTCGACCCGGCGTTCGATTTCCCGACCTTCGCGACGCTGGGGAACATGGGGTCGGTCTCGCTGCCGGCGACCCTGTCCCTGGCGACGGAGGCCGGGTTCGCCCGGCCCGGCCAGCGCACGGCCCTCCTGGGGATCGGCAGCGGCCTGCAGTGCCTGATGCTGGCCGTGCGCTAGGTCCGCCCGCCCCCCCCCTCCGGGACCGCCGGGACATCCGCCTTTTTGGTGCGTTTGCGTGGACAGCGCCCCGCCGGGATGCGAAACAGGCGGCCTCGTGGATTTCAGGAATCTCTGAAACGCCCGAACCGCCCGGACCGCCCCACCCGCCATGCCTGCCAAGCACGACGCCCCGGCGGGCGAATTCGCCGGCCTCGACCCCGAGCTGCAGGCGCAGTTGCCCAACTTCGAGCTGTTCTTCCGCACGTTCGGCTTCAAGCGCGTGCACGGGCGGCTGTGGGGCCTGCTCGTCCTGGCGGGCATGCCGCTCTCCTCGAAGGAGATCGGCGAGGCGCTCGAGATCTCCACGGGAGCGACCAGCACCACGTTGCACGACCTCGCCGAGTGGGGCGCGATCGAGTCCGAGTTCGACCCCGCGCGGCGCTGCCACCTCCACCGCCCCGTCGGCAACACGCTGTCGATCGTGGCGACCGTCTTCCGGCGCCGCGAGCAGGTCGTGTTCCGCAAGTTCCGGCGCGCCGCCGAGGCCACGCTGGAGTACGTCATCGAGCGCTACGGCCCGCGCGACCCGCGCGTCCTGTCGCTGCGCTCGATCATCAGCTCGTGCGAGATCGCCGAGGCGGTCATGCAGCTCGTGTTCAGCTCCGTCGAGCGCGCGCTGGGCGACAGCCAGAGCGTGCTGGCCAAGGCCGTCACGACGGCCCTCAAGGTCGGCATGGCGCTGCCCGCGCGCCTCGTCGGCGTCGACGCGCGCGCGCGCACCGAGGTCGCGGCGCACGTGCTCGAGCGGCTGGAGGACGGCGGGCAGGCGGAGCGCGAACGCGGGCCGCGCCGCCGGAGGTCCGGCGGATGATCGGCCTCCCGCGCATCGTGATCACCGGCGTGGGCCTGACCAGCCCCAACGGGAATTCGCTCCCCGAGTACCGCGCGAACCTCCTGAAGGGCGTCTCGGGCGTGCGGCCGTGGACCATCCGCCACGTCGGCGACACGCTGGCCGGCCAGTGCGAGTTCGATCCCCTGCGCTGGCAGAAGCGCAAGGAGCTGCGCCGCGGCACGCGCGCGGGCTCGATCGCGATCTGGTGCGCGGGCGAGGCGCTGTCGGACGCCGGGATCGACCTCGCGGCGCGCGAACGCTCGCGCGTCGGCGTGTACGTCGGCACCACCGAGCACGGCAACGTCGAGACCGAGAACCAGATCCACGAAGTCGCGCAGTACGACTTCGACCTCGCCTACTGGTCGCACCATCACAACCCGCGCACCGTGGCCAACAACCCGGCCGGCGAGGTCGCGCTGGGCTTCGGCATCACGGGGCCGGCGTACTGCCTCGGGGGCGCGTGCGCGGCCGGCAACCTGGGCCTGATCCACGGCGCGCAGATGCTGCAGCTCGGCGAGGTCGACCTGGCGCTCGCCGGCGGAGTGTCCGAGAGCATCCACACGTTCGGCATCTTCGCCAGCTTCCGCGCGCAGGGAGCCCTGGCCGCGCACGCCGACCCGGCGCGCGCGTCGCGTCCGTTCGACCTGGCGCGCAACGGCATCGTGGTCTCCGAGGGCGGGTGCCTCTTCGCGCTCGAACGCCTGGAGGACGCCCGGCGCCGCGGCGCGCGCATCCTGGGCGAGTTCGTCGGACACTGCGTGAATTCGGACGCGTCGGACTTCGTACTGCCGCTCGCCGAGCGCCAGGAGGAGTGCGTGCGCGGCGCGCTGGCCCGCGCACGCCTCGAGCCCGGCGAGATCGACCTGGTGTCGAGCCACGCGACGGCCACGCCGCTGGGCGACCAGCAGGAATGCGAGGCGCTGCGCAACGTGTTCGGCCGGAGCGCGCGCACGCACGTGAACAACACCAAGAGCTTCATCGGCCACACGATGGGCGCCGCCGGCGCGCTCGAGCTGGCCGGCAACCTGCCGTCGTTCCACGACGGCGTGGCGCACCCCACGATCAACGTCGAGCACCTCGACCCCGCCTGCGAGGTCAGGAACCTCGTCATCAACCGCCCGCGCGACCTGGGTCGCGTCGAGAGCATCCTGAACCTGTCGTTCGGCATGCTGGGCATCAACTCCGCCGTCGTCGTGCGGCGCTTCGAAGGCTGAGTCCCCGCTTTCACCCCCTGATTCCCGAACCCATGACCCGCGAACAGATCATCCAGGCGATCAAGGACATCATCCACACGATCGCGCCCGACGAGGACTTGTCGGCGCTGGCCAACGACGTCCGCCTGCGCGACCAGATCGAGCTCGACTCGATGGACTTCCTGGACATCGTCATGGAGCTGCGCAAGCGCTACGGCGTCCACGTCCCCGAGGAGGACTACAAGGAGCTCGCGACGCTCGACGGCTGCGTCGCGTACCTCGCGCCCAGGATGCAGGGCAAGACGCTCAAGGTCGGCGGCTGACCGCCCCGTCCGATGGGCGCGGAGCGCTACGATTCGCTGGTGATCGGCGCGGGCATGGCCGGCCTGGCCGCCGGCATACGCCTGGCGCAGTTCGGCAAGCGCGTCGCGGTCCTCGAGCGTCACACGCTGTGGGGCGGACTGAACTCGTTCTACAAGCGCGGCGGGCGCCGGTTCGACAGCGGACTGCACGCCCTCACGAACTGGGCGCCGCGCGGCGCGCGCGGATTGCCGCTGCCGCGCCTCCTGCGTCAGTTGCGCCTGCGCTGGGAGGACCTGAAGCTCGCCGAGCAGTCGCACTCCCGGATCCGCGTCGCCGATCTCGACCTGTGCTTCTCGAACGACCCGGCGCTGCTCGAGGCGCAGGTGCTGGAGGCCTTTCCCGCCGAGCGCGACGGCTGGCATTCCCTGGTGCGCGCGGTGCGCGAGGCCGATGCCTTCGACACGTCGCGGCCGCCCGGCTCGGGCCGCGCCTTCCTGCACGAGCACATCCGCGATGAACGCCTCGTCGAGGCGCTGCTCCTGCCGCTGTTGTGGTACGGCAGCGCGCGCGAGGACGACGTCGACGTCTACCAGGCGGTGCTGCTGTTCCGCTCGATCTTCCTCGAGGGCCTCGCCCGGCCCGTCGGCGGCATCAAGCCCCTGCTCGATCTCTTGATCGAGCGTTTCGAGAGCGAAGGCGGCGAGCTGCGCTTGCACTCCGGCGTCGAGTCGATCCTGCTCGACGCCCACGGTGCGGCGCGGGGCGTGCGCCTGGATTCGGGCACGGAACTGCTGGCCGACCGCGTGTTCTCCTCCGCGGGGTACAACCCCACGCGCGCCCTGTGCGGCCTCGCGGCCGACGACGAGGCCCAGGGACGCCTGTCGTTCGTCGAGATGCAGCGCGTCACCGCGCGCCCGTCGGCCGAACTGGGCACGGACAGCACCCTGGTGTTCTTCGCGGAGGACGAGCGTCCGCGCTGGCGCCGTCCCGCCTCCGCCGTCGACGGCACGAGCGGGGTGATCTGCTGCAGCGACAACTACGCCGAGAACGAGATCCGGCCGCACGGCCTGATGCGGGTGACGTGCCTCGCGAACCCCGTCGCGTGGCTCGGCCTCGACGAGGCCGCCTACCGGCGCGAGAAGGCCGCTGCGGACGAGGTGCTGTGCGCCGCCGCCGCGCGCTTCGCCCACGACCCGCGTCCCAGCGCCGTCCAGGACGATCTCTTCACGCCGCGCACGCTCGTCCACTACACCGGGCACCCCGGCGGCACCGTGTACGGCAGCCCGCGCAAGTTCCGCGACGGCGCGTCCGGCGTGCCCGGCGTCGTCCTGATCGGCACCGACCAGGGCCAGGTCGGCGTCGTCGGCGCGCTGCTCTCGGGGGTGATCATGGTCAACCAGCACGCGCTGATCGCGCACGCGCCATGAGCCGGGAGCAGCGCTACTACAAGGGCAGCACGGACGGCAAGGCGCCGCTGAGCCGCGACCCGCTGCAGGGTCTCGACGGCCGCTTCGACGTGATCGTGATCGGCAGCGGCCTGGGCGGCCTGACCGCGGCGTCGGTGCTGGCCCGCGCCGGACGCAAGGTGCTCGTCCTGGAGCAGCACTACAACCTCGGGGGCCTGGCCACCTGGTTCAAGCGGCGCGGCGGGCACCTGTTCGACGTATCGCTGCACGGCTTCCCCTCCGGGATGCGCAAGACCTGCCGGCGCTACTGGAACGCGGCCATCGCCGACTCGATCGTGCAGCTCGACGGAATCCGCTTCGACAACCCGCAGTTCGCATTCGACACCGAGTTCACGCGCACCGACTTCACGCGCAAGCTGACCGACGTGCTGCGCGTCCCGGCCGCCGACGTCGCGGCGTTCTACGACGAGATCGCGCGGATGGACTTCCACAGCGAGACCGGCGAGACGACCGCCGAGCTGTTCGAGCGCCACTTCCCCGGGCGCAACGACGTCCAGCGCCTCCTGATGGAGCCGATCAGCTACGCCAACGGCTCGACGCTGGACGACCCGTCGATCAGCTACGGGATCGTCTTCGGGAACTTCATGCGCGACGGCGTATTCACCTTCTCCGGAGGCACGGACCGGCTGGTGCGCGAGATGCGCGCGGAACTCGAGCGGCGCGGCGTGGAGGTGCGCGCGCGCGTCCAGGTGACGCGGATCCAGGTCCACGCCGGCCGGGTGACCGGAGTCGAGGCCAACGGACGGTTCCTGGAGTGCGACGCGGTCGTCAGCAACGCCAGCCTCAAGAGCACCGTCGAGGACCTGGTGGGCGCCGAGCACTTCGAGTCCGATTACGCCCGCAAGGTTCGCGGCGTGCGGCTCAACACCTCCAGCACGCAGGTCTACCTGGGCGTGCGCCGCGGAGCCGCGATCCCGTTCGTGACCGACCTCCTGTTCTCCTCCACGCGCCCGACGTTCTCTTCCGCGGCGCTGGCCGATCATCCGGGCGAGAGCGTCACGTTCTCGTTCTACTACCCCAAGACGCGGCCGGGGTCGGACCGCTACACGATCGTCGCCTCGCGCAACGCCCGCTGGGAGGACTGGGCCGCGCTGGATGCCGCGGGCTACGAGCGCGAGAAGGCGCGCCTCGTCGAGCTCACGCTCGAGCGCCTGGAGCAGCTCGTCCCCGGCGCGCGCGCGCTCGTCGACCACGCCGAGGCGGCCACGCCGCGCACCTTCCAGTTCTACACGCAGGCGCCCAGCGGCACGTCCTTCGGCACCAAGTTCGAGGGTCTGCGGCCGAGCATGAGCATTCACGAGCAGGTGCAGGGCCTGTACCACGCCGGCAGCGTCGGGATCATCATGTCCGGCTGGCTCGGCGCCGCGAACTACGGCGCGATCGTGGCCAACCGCGTCGACGCCTGGCTCGCCAGCCTGCTGGAGGTCTCGGCGTGATCGCCGCCGACGCCTTCGACGGCCAGACCCTGGTGGTCACCGGCGGCACGCGCGGGCTGGGCCGCGCCGTCACGCTGGCGCTCCTGGAGCGCGGCGCGCGCGTGCACGCGACGTGGACCGGCAACGAGTTCGCGGCCGAGGCGCTGCGCACCGAGGCGGCGCGTTTCGGCGACCGGCTCCGCCTCCATCGCTTCGACGTCGCGGATGCCGGGGCCTGCGAGGCGTTCTGGAGCGACCTGTCGGCCGCGCCGTCGGGCGTGCAGGGACTGATCGCCAACGCCGGCATCCGCCGCGACCAGATCGTCGGGACGATGCGGGTCGAGGACTGGCGCGCCGTCCTCGACGTCAACCTGACGGGCTCCTTCCTGATGGCGAAGTACGCGGTGCAGGCCATGCTGCCACAGCGCTACGGCCGCATCGTGTTCGTCACCTCGCCCTCGGGAGCGCACGGGTTCGCCGGACAGGCCAACTACGCCGCCAGCAAGGCCGGCCAGGTCGGCTTGATGCGCTCGCTCGCGCGCGAGGTCGGCAAGCGCAAGATCACCGTCAACTGCGTGTCGCCGGGCTTCGTCGAGACCGAGCTGCTCTCCGACCTGCCCGACGAGATCAGGAAGGAGCACCTGAAGATGGTGCCGCTGGGCCGCTTCGGCAGCCCCGAGGAGATCGCGCACGCCGTGCTGTTCCTGTGCCTGCGCGAGTCGAGCTACGTCCACGGCAGCGTCCTGGAGGTGCACGGTGGGCTCTAGCACCCTGGACCGCGGCGCCATCGAGGCGCTGATCCCCCACCGCGATCCGTTCCTGTTCGTCGACCGCGTGGTCGGCCGCACCGAGAACAGCATCGTCACCGAGTGGGACGTCAGCCCCGCGCTGCCGGCGTTCCGCGGCCACTACCCGGGCGAGCCGGTGCTGCCGGGCGTGCTGATCAGCGAGTTCGCGTTCCAGTCGGCGGCCATCCTGCTCGCGTCGGAGGCCGTCGCGGGCCGCGCGCTGCCCGTGCTGACGCGCATCGAGGACGCGCGCTTCCGGCGCATCGTCCGGCCCGACGAGACGCTGCGCGCGGCCGTGCGGCTGCTCGACCGCGTCGATTTCGCGCGCTACATGGAAGCCGCCGTCACCTGCGGCGCGCAGCCCGTCGCGCGCCTGCGCTTCACCGTCGCGCTGACCGCGCTCGCGCCATGAACGACTGGCTGGGCCTCGCCGGGAAGACGGTGCTCGTCACCGGGCTGCGCAACCGAAAGAGCGTGGCCTGGCACGTCGGCGAGGCGCTGCGCGCGGCGGGAGCGCTTCCGCTGTGGACCGTCCACACCGAGGCGCGCCGCGACGAGGTGCACAGGCTCGTCGGCGACGATCCGTGCCTGGTGTGTGACGTCGCCGACCAGGCTTCGATCGACGCGCTGGGCGCGGCGCTCGCGGCGCGGGACGTGCGCCTCGCCGGGTTCGTCCACTCGATCGCCTTCGCCAGCTACGAACCGCTGGCGGACGGCTCTCCGCGCTCCTTCGTGGAGACGCGGCGCGAGGACTTCCTGCGCGCGGTCGACGTCTCGTGCTTCTCGCTGATCGCCCTGTCGCGCGCGCTGCGTCCGCGCCTCGCGCCGGGCGCGGCGGTGGTGGCGCTCTCGATCTCCCACACGAACATGGCCAGCGAGAGCTACGGCTACATGGCGCCGATCAAGGCCGCGCTCGACTCCTCGATCGCGTTCCTGGCCAAGGCCTTCAGCGCCGACGGCGTGCGCTTCAACAGCGTCAACCCCGGCCTGCTCAAGACCTCCGCCTCGGCCGGCATCCCCGGCTACGTCGACAGCCTGCTGTTCGCCGAGCAGGCCACGCTGCGACACCGCGGGCTGGAGACGCGGGAAGTCGCCGACGCCGTGCTGTTCCTGCTCTCGCCGCGCTCGTCGGGCATCGCCGCGCAGTCGCTGGTGATCGACGCGGGCATGAGCGTCAACTGGTTCGACCGCGAGATCGTGCGGCGCGTGACGCGCCCGGAGGAGCCGTGAAGCTGCTCCAGCCGGTCCTGCTCGCCGCGCCGGCCGCGGACGGCGGACTGCCCGGCGCGCTGCGCGTGGCGGCGCGCTCGGCCCACGCGCGCGTCGCGCTGGCCCGGAGCGCGCACCGGAGCGGCGCGCGCCTGGGACGGCTCGAGAAGGACGCGCGCGACGCGCCGCGCCCCAGCGACGGGTGGCACTGGTCGGTGTCGCACACGCACGGCTTCTCGGCCGGCGTCGTGGCGCGGGCCCCCGTCGGCATCGACGTCGAGGCGGTCCGGCCGCGCGACCAGGGCATCGTGCGCGCGGTGGCCTCGCGCGGCGAGTTGGACCTCCTGGGCGGTTTCACGTGGGCCGCGTTCTTCCGCATCTGGACCGCGAAGGAGGCGGTGCTGAAGAAGGCCGGCTGCGGCATCCTGGAACTCTCGGATTGCACGTTGATCGCCGCGCCGGACGCGGGTCCGCTGGTGCTCGCGCACCGCCGCGCCGAGCACGTCGTGCACCAGTCGCTGCGCGCGGGCCACGTCGCCGCGCTGTGCTGCGAGGATCCGCTGCCGGTGGACTGGGCCTGGGACCTCGCGGAGGCGGTCGTCCCGTGAGCGCGCTCGCCGCCGCCGACTTCGCGCCGCGCACCGACCTGGGACGCGCGGGCGCATCGTATCCGTTCGAGAGCCGCTACCTCCACACGCCCGCCGGCGCGCTGCACTACGTGGACGAGGGGCCGCGCGACGCCGCACCCGTCCTGTTCCTGCACGGCAACCCGACCTGGTCGTTCCTGTGGCGGCGCGCGATCCGCGCACTGCGCGATGCGCACCGCTGCATCGCGCCCGACCACATGGGTTGCGGCCTCTCGGCGCGGCCGCGCCGCTGGCGCTACGACCTCGCCGGCCACGCCGAGAACGTGCTCGCGCTCGTCGAGTCGCTCGATCTGCGCAACGTCACGCTCGCGGTCCACGACTGGGGCGGCGCGATCGGCCTCGCGTTCGCGCGGCGCGCGCCCGACCGGGTCGCGCGGCTCCTGGTCACCAACTCGGCGGCCTTCCCCGGTCCGATGCCCTGGCGCATCGCCGTGTGCCGCGCGCCCCTGATCGGACCGCTCTTGCTGCAGCGCCTCAACGCCTTCGCGGGCCTCCTGCCCTACCTGGGCGTCGACGATCCCGCGCGCATCACGCCCGCCGCGCGCCACGGCTACGCGCTGCCCTGGCGCACGGCCGCCGATCGGCGCGCCGTGCGGCGCTTCGTCGAGGACATCCCCACGCGCCCGTCGCACCGTTCCTGGCGCGAGCTGGAGCTGGCCGACGCCGCGGTGGATCGGTTCGCGGATCGCCCCGTGTCGATCGTGTGGGGCGAGCGCGACTGGTGCTTCACGCCGCAGTTCCGCGACGAGTGGATCCGGCGTCTTCCGCGCGCACGTGTTCGCTCGCTCGCCGACGTCGGACACCTCGTGCCCGAGGAGGCGCCGGAGACGGTCGAGGCCGCGTTGCGCGAGCTGCTGGCGGTCCCGATCGGGAGCTGATCGTGGCGACGGCGGCCGAGCGCACGATCCTGGCCGGCGACGCGCTCGCCCCCCCGGCCGAGCGCGTCAACGTCGGCGCGTTCCTGGCACGCACCGCGGCGGAGCACCCCGACCTCGCCGCGGTGATCGAGCCCGCGGGGCGCACGGGCTGGCGCACGGTGCGCTACGCCGAGCTCGCCGCGAGGGCCGACGCCGTCGCGCACGGCCTCGTCGAACTGGGCCTGCGGCGGGGCGATCGCGCGGCGCTGCTCGTGCGACCGGGCGCGGACCTCGTCGCGCTCACCTACGCGCTCTTCCTGATCGGCGCGGTGCCGGTCGTCGTCGATCCGGGGATGGGCGTGCGCGCGCTGATCGGATGCCTCGCGCGTACGCGACCCGTCGCGTTCCTGGGCGTGCCCCTGGCGCACGTCGCGCGACGGCTGCACGGCCGGCGGCTCGCGAGCGTCGCCATTGACGTCGTCGTAGGGCCGCGGCGCTTCCCGGGCGCGCGGACGCTGGAGCAGATCGCGCGGCCCGGACGCGGCGCGTTCCCGCCGGCCGACACGCGCGCCGGGGATCCGGCGGCGATCCTGTTCACGTCCGGTTCCACAGGCCCGGCGAAGGGCGTGCTGTACCACCACGGAGCGTTCGCGGCGCAGATCGAGGCCGTGCGGCGCATGTGCACGATCCGGGCACGCGAGGTCGACTTGGCCTGCTTCCCGCTCTTCGCGCTGTTCGACGCGGCTCTGGCGACGACCGCGGTCATTCCACGCCTCGATCCCTCGCGGCCGGCGCGCTGCCAACCGGAGAGCATCGCTGCCGCGCTCGCCGACCACGGCTGCACGTACACGTTCGGATCCCCCGCGATCTGGCGGCGCGTGATCCCCTGGGCGGAGCGGCACGACGCGCGCTTCCCCACGCTGCGCGGCGCCTGGATCGCCGGCGCGCCGGTGCCGGTGCAGCTCGTCGAGGCGTTCCGCCGCCGCCTGGGTTCCGGCGGCGAGGTGCACACGCCCTACGGCGCGACCGAGTGCCTGCCGGTCAGCACGATCCGCGGCGCCGAACTGCTCGCGCTGCGCGATCGGATCGAAGGCGGCGGCGGGAGCTGCGTCGGCCGGCCCGCGCCCGGCATCGAGATCGCGCTGGTGCCCGTGCACGACTCGCCGATCGAGCGCTGGAACGAAGGGCTCCTCGTTCCCGGCGGCGAACTGGGCGAGATCTGCGCGCGCGGCCCGGTCGTGACGCGCGCGTACTTCGAGGAACCGCGCGCCGACGCGCTGTCCAAGATCCCCTCCGACGGCGGCCCGTGGCACCGCACCGGCGACGTCGGCTGGTTCGACGACGCCGGGCGGCTCTGGATCGTCGGCCGCAAGGCGCACCGGATCGAGACCGCGGACGGAGCGTTCGATCCGGTCCCCGTCGAGAACGTGTGCGACCTGCACCCGCGCGCGCGGCGCACGGCGCTCGTCGGCGCCGGCCCGCGCGGCGCAGCGCAGTGCGTGCTGTTCGTCGAGCCGGAGAAGGGTGCGTTCCCCCGCAGCGAGGCCGAGCGCGCCGCGTTCACCGGCGAGTTGGAAGCGCTGCGCGCCGAGCGGCTGCGCCCCGTCGGCCCGAACCGGGTGCCAAACATCACGCGCACCGTGTTCACGCGCTCGTTCCCCGTGGACGTGCGCCACAACGCGAAGATCCGGCGCGAGGAGCTGGGCCGCACGCTGCGCGAGGTCTGAGGGCTAGGCGGCGACCTCGATGCAGGTGTAGACCGCGTTCGAGCGCGAACGCCGATCGGGGAGGACGATGCGACTGCGCGGGCGCGGCGGCAGACGGCCGTCCTCGCGCATCCCCGCCAGGTGGTGCGCGACCGGAGCGCGGATGCGCCGCAGGGCGGTGTCCAACGTCATGCCGGTCGCCACACAACCCGGCAGATCGGGCACGGATGCTCCCCAGTCGCAGCCGGGGTCGCGATCGATGCGGACGATGTAGCGCAAGAGGGTCATCGCGGTCCTCCCCGAAGCCCCGCTTGGCGCAGGACCGAACCGAGGGTACCTCACGGACGTGGACCATGCTCGACGACGCACCCGCGCCCTGGTACGACCCTCCCCCATGCGCGCGCTCGTCACCGGCGGCGGAGGATTCCTCGGGCTCGCGATCGTGCGCATCCTGCGCGCGCGCGGCGACGAGGTCATCAGCTACTCGCGCTCGCGCCATCCCGAGGTCGAGCGGCTGGGAGCGCGCTGCGTGCGCGGCGACATCGCCGATCCCGCGGCGCTCGCGCCCGTGATGCGCGGCATCGACTGCGTGTTCCACACCGCGGCCAAGGCCGGCGTGTGGGGACCGAAGGCCGAGTACACGCGCGCCAACGTGATCGGGACGACGGCCGTGATGTCGGCCGCCGTCGCCGCGCGCGTGCCGCGCTTCGTGCACACCAGTTCGCCGAGCGTGTGTTTCGACGGACGCGATCACGTGCAGGCCGGCAACGACCTCCCCCACGCCCGGCGCTTCCTGGCGCACTACCCGGCCTCGAAGGCGCTGGCCGAGCGCCACGTGCTGGTGTGGAACGGCCGCGGCATCGCGACCTGCGCGCTGCGTCCGCACTTGATCGTCGGGCCGGGCGATCCGCACCTCCTGCCGCGGCTCGCGGCGAGCGCGCGCGCGGGGAAGCTCAAGATCGTCGGCGCGGGCGACAACCGCGTGAGCCTGACCGATGTCGAGAACGCCGCGTGGGCCCACGTCGACGCCGCGGACCGGTTGGAAGCGGGAGCGCCGCACGCCGGCCGCGCCTATTTCGTGACGCAGAACGAAGCGGTGGAGCTGTGGCCGTGGATCGGTGCGTTGCTCGCATCGGCGGGGTTGCCCCGGCCCGTGAAGCGCGTGCCGCTCGCGCTGGCCTACGCTGGCGGCGCGGTGTGCGAAGCGACGTGGAAGCTGCTGCGTCGGGCGGGCGATCCGCCGATGACGCGCTTCGTCGCGCAGCAGCTCGCGCGCACGCACACGTACGACGTCGCGCCGGCGCAGCGCGATTTCGGCTACCGCGAGCGCATCGGCAACGAGGAGATGACGCGCCGCGCGGCCGGCTGGCTCGCGGTCGAGGCGTCGGCCGGCCGGCTGTGACGCGCCGCGCGCGTCAGCGCGCCCCGGCCAGCTCCGCGCGCGCCGCCGCGAACACCTCGAGGAGCCCGGGCGTGAACAGCACGAAGCGCACGCGCTCGATGCCCGGGTGCTCGGCCAGCGCCGCCGCCGTGGTGCCGAGCGCGACGCTCGCTGCGGCAGCGTGCGGATAGCCGTACACGCCGCACGCGATGGCCGGGAAAGACAGCGTGCGCGCTCCGACCTCGGCGGCGCGCTGCAGAGACTGACGATGGCAGCGCGCGAGCACATCGGCCTCGCCCGCTGCTCCTCCGGCCCAGACCGGCCCGGGCGTGTGGATCACCCAGCGCGCGGCCAGGCCGTGCCCGCGCGTGACGACGGCGTCGCCGCGCGCGCAGCCCCGCGGGAAGCGTTCGACCAGCTCGCGCAGGAGATCCGGCCCCGCCGCGCGGTGGATCGCTCCGTCGACGCCCCCGCCGCCGCGCAGGCGCGGGTCGGCGGCGTTGACGATCGCATCGACGGCCTCGCGCGTGAGGTCGCCCTGGACGCACTCGATCCTGCGCCACGCACCGTCCACGTTGCACACGCCAGCACGCCCGCACGCCTGGACCGCGCGCTCAGGTCCTGGCGGCCAGCGTCTCGCCCAGATCGAGCGCGCGCCGCGTCCGCAGGTCCCGCACTAGCGCGAGGAACTGCTCGAAGGGCATGACCTCCTGCTCGCGCGTGTCGCGCCGCCGCACGGCGACCGTGCCCTCCGCCGCCTCGCGGTCGCCCGCGATCAGCATGAACGGCACCTTCTCGTGCTGCGCCTCCTTGATCTTGTTGTTCATGTGCCCCGGGGCCAGCTTGGCCTCGACGCGGAACAACTCCTGCTGCAGGCGCGTTTCGAGCTGCCTGCAGTAGTCGGCGTGCTGCTCGCGGATCGGAACGAGCGCGACCTGCACCGGTGCGCACCACAGCGGGAAGCGCCCGCCGAAGTGCTCGATCAGGCCGCCCACGAAGCGCTCCATCGAGCCCAGGATCGCGCGGTGCACCATGATCGGCCGCTTGAGCTGGCCGTCGGAGTCCGCGAACTTCAGGTCGAAGCGCTCGGGGAGGTTGAAGTCGCACTGGATCGTGCTGTTCTGCCACTCGCGGCCCAGGGCGTCCTTGATCTTGAAGTCGATCTTGGGGCCGTAGAACGCGCCGCCGCCCTCGTCGAGGATCAGCGGCAGCTTGCGCATGTCCGCGGCGCGGCGCAGGGCGTCGGTCGCGAGGCTCCACACGGCCTCCTCGCCGATCGACTGCTCGGGCCGGGTCGCCAGGTACGCCGTGTACTCGAACCCGAAGGTGGTCAGCACGGTGTGCACCAGGTCGACCACGCCCGCGATCTCGTCGGCGAGCTGCTCGGGCGTGCAGAAGATGTGCGCGTCGTCCTGCGTGAATCCGCGCACGCGCAGCATGCCGTGCAGCACGCCTGAACGCTCGTAGCGGTACACGGTGCCGAGCTCGGCCCAGCGCAGCGGCAGCTCGCGGTACGATCGTCCACGCGTCTGGTAGATCAGGATGTGACCGGGGCAGTTCATCGGCTTCACCCGGAACGGCTGCTCCTCGATCTCCATCGGCGCGTACATCATGTCCGCGTACTTCTCGACGTGGCCGGAGATGGCGAACAGCTTCTCGCGCGACACGTGCGGCGTGTACACCGGCCGGTAGCCGCGGCGGGTGTGCTCGTCCCACCAGAACTCCTCGATCGCCCGGCGCACCGCGCCCAGGTTCGGGTGCCAGAAGATGAACCCGCCGCCGGCCTCCCCGTGCACGCTGAAGAGGTCGAGGTCAGCGCCCAGCTTGCGGTGGTCGCGCTGCTTGACGTCCTCCAGCCACTGCAGGTGCTTGTCGAGCGCCTCCTGCGTCCAGAACGCGGTGCCGTAGATGCGCTGCAGCATCGGCCGGCTCTCGTCGCCGCGCCAGTACGCACCCGCGACGTTCAACAGCTTGAACGCGAACGGCCGCTGCAGGGTGTCGATGTGCGGGCCTTCGCAAAGGTCCTCCCAATCGCCGTGAGAGTAGAACGTGATGTCCTCGCCGTCGGGGATCAGGTCCACGGCCTCAACCTTGTAGGTCTGGCCTCTCGCGAGCAGGCGCGCGCGCGCTTCCCCGCGCGTGGCGACGATGCGCGTGAAGGGCTGCGCGCGCTTGGCGATGCGCGCCATCTCCTTCTCGATCCTGCGCAGGTGCTGGTCGGTCAGCGGCTCGGCCAGCTCGAAGTCGTAGTAGAAACCGTGCTCGATCGCCGGTCCGAAGCCGAACTGCACGCCGGGGAACAGCTTGGCGACGGCCGAGGCCATCAAGTGGGAGACCGAGTGACGGAGGGTGGAGAGCGGAAAGGGCTCCGCGACCTGCGAAGCCGAATCGGACTGGGTCATGGATCGTCTCGTGCGGGACACCGGACCCGCGTGCCGACCTGGCATCCGGGCGGTCCACCTCCCGCGGGGATGGACGGAGAGAGGATATCCCTTCGCGCGGCCTCGGGCCACGAGCCAGCGCCGAGTCGATGTCGCGGGTGGCACGTGGATGCCCTTGGATGGCCCCGGCGATGCCGCTGCAGACCGCGTGTTCGACACCGGCCGACGATAGCGCGTCGATCACTCCCTGGAATTCCTCCATCAGCTCCATCGATCGTGCCGTCCCTGCTGGCCGCCTCCGGCGCTGGCCGCGACGGACACGCTGCGCGGGCGATCGCTCGACGCACCGCGCACAGGCGGGACTCCTCTATCACCCGTTCGCCCCGGAGGCTGCGCGACTCCGCACCGTAGCGCAATGCACCGGACACGATCGCGCGCCCGAACCCGAACTGCACGCCGGTAGACAGCCGGGCGACGGCCGAGCCCATCAAGTAGGATACCGAGTGACGGAGGGTGGAGAGCGGAAGGGCTCCGCGATCTGCGAATCCGAGTCGGACTGGGTCATGGATCGTCTCGTGCGGGACACCGGACCCGCGTGCCGACTTGGCATCCGGGCGGTCCACCGCCCGCGGGGATGGACGCGAAGACCGCAGCGGCAAGCAGGCGCGCGCTCCAAACGGGAGCCGCGCGAGGCCTGCCGGGAGTACCGTGGCCGTCAGGCGAGGCCGTGCACCCGATGCACGCTGTCCCGCAGCCGCTCTCGCATCCCGTGGTACACGGCGACACATTCTGGTTGCGGAGCGCATGAGTGAATCACCCCGGACGACGACGAGTGGGCGATCGCGTCGGTGCTCCCGGGATATCCGCCCGCCTCCCCGTTAGGCGACGTGTCGCACCACTGCTTCGCCGGGATGACTAGCGGTCTCGCGCCGTCCAGCACGCGAGGCCGTACCGTTGCCCCCGATCGCGAGCCCGTGCAATCCGTGTGCTTGCGCATCGAGCCGGCCGACCAGGCAATACACGACTTCCGCCACGGCGCTCTACGAACGGTCCGCGTGCTGTTGCGAGAGGCCGGCCGGTCTGCGATCCAAGTGCATGAACACCGCGCGCTCTCCCAGGATGTGCATCGCCATGAGTTGGTCGGCCGGCTCGCGCCGCGGGCCCTTCTTCGCGACGCCATCCACCTCGATCGACCGCGCGCGCGGCGCCTTGACCAGTCCGCGTCCGGGAGCAGCAGGCCCGGGATGTCTCCCGCAGTTTCGAGGCGGCCGACGCATTGCACTCCTGCGCTCGCCGGGGGAGGATGGGAGGGTCTGGGCTGGGTTGATCCGTGCTTCCGCCGGGTTCGTGACCCACCTTGGACCCGCTGTGAGAACTCCGATGAGAAACTCCCCCCCCCCGTCGCTCGTCCTGATCCTCACCATTTGGTGCGGTTTCGGTCCACCGGCTGAGGCCCAGGCCCCTCCAGTTCAACCGCAGGTCCTGATCGAGCAACGCGCGCTCGCCGACGTCGGTCACTTCTACACGGCGGAGGAATGCCCCGGGATAGGGGCAAGGGGCTACCGCGTGTACGAGACCAGCGTGGCAGCCAATGGTGAATGCTAGATGATGGTGTGCATAGGCGGCAAGCCCAGCATCGTATTCGACGGAGGAACCGGGAAGTACACGTTCGATCCCTGCTCCATCGAGAATGGTCGCAGCATTCGCTATGCCTATCGGAACGCCGAGTCCTCGACCTGGATCGCTGGCTTCTTGAGACCTTTCGATGCTGAGCTCGTCGACGCCGTAGTGGTCGAGGACCCTTGCGTTGCACCGGGTTCAGGGATTTCTGAATTCGTTGTCGTTGCCAAGACAGCCAACAAGATCCTGTCCTGCGTGTTCAACGCCGAGACTGGTGTAGCCCAAGACTGGACCCCACTCTTTGTAGAGCCGCCTGGGCCCGGTTTCGCGCCCTTGGACAAGCCGTGGGTTCTCCGGGCAACTCCCGAGCTCCACTACGTCACATTCTTAAAGGACTTTGTTGGTCCACTGCACGTCTGGACAGGAACTCAAGGCGGAACCAATTGGATCGGTGGCCAGATATCAGTCGCCGGAGCCCCATACACGACGGGCTTCTGTCCACAGCCCGCGTACTCGCCCATCGATGGAGAGTTGTATGTCATGTCGCGAGGTGGATCAGATGCGCGGGTCTTGCGGATGCTCGTCGATGGGGCTCAACCAGTCTTCGAGACTCTGAGGTCGGCTCCGGCGCTGGACTTGGTACTTCCACTCGGCATCTACGCGGGATCTACGCCGAGTTGTCTACCAGTACCTGCACCGTCGGGTCAGTCGGGGTGCGCTGGCCCAGACGAGCTCAGAGCTACTACTGTCCCCTACCTCATTGCCGATCCGAGCGACTCCGGACGACTGTACTTGGTTCACAACGATGTTGGTGTTCTTGGTTCGCCGTCGCCGGAGAATGACGATCCATCGGATATGGATGTTCTGTGCAGACGAATCGACAGGGATTCCGAAGGGCATTGGGCGGTCACGTCCACAGTACGCATCCCACACTGCATCACTCCGGTCGGCTGTCCGGATTGCGCCTTCGTCGAAGGCCCGTGTCAGCACCCTGACGCACCTGATGCATTTGGACGTCACCCCGATCAGTTCTGTCCAGCGGCAGCCGTGGATCGTCACGGGTGGGTCCACGTCATCTACTACAGCAACGCTAAGACGTGTGGGATCGCTGCGCTCGGACGTCAGTACGACGTCTACTACGCGCTTTCGACCGATCACGGGGAGACTTTCACGATCTACAACCTGCGCACCTGCCTGCAACGGCCCGCCTTGGACCTGGATCGCGAGGGACTCAACGCTGATTGGAGCCCACGGGAGTACAACGGCATCAGTCTGGACGACAGCGATCCGCAGCACACTTACGTCACGGTCACCTACAGCGGCGTGGCGTGGGGTCCGAACACCACCACCGACCCGACGGCGATCTATGCGAGCGTCATTCGTGTGACGGACCCGACCCCCTGAGGAGGAGGTTTGACCATGTATCGACATGCAGTACTGCTTCTTGTGGCGGGACTCTCGGCTCCGGGGTCGTGGGCTCAGTCGAACGGCGTGTTTCCAGTCCGGCAAGCGCCCGGTACCGTGCGGAACGCAGGCGTCCTTCACCTAGCGTCGGGCACGTGGACGCGCGGGGCCGGACAGGCGAGCCTGGGCCCGACCGTCATCTACAACAGCACCTGCACGGGCTTTCCCCCAGCCTACACGGACAGGCCCCCCGACCAGGGTATCGCCGACGAAGGACGGATACCGAGCCCGACCGGACCCAGCGACGACTACTTCAACCGGCCGGGCTGCGCCGCCAACTACACGGTCGATGGGTTCCAGATCGCCTACGGCGTCAATCGGACCAGCCTCGATTGCACGATCAGCTTCTTCGAGTCGTATTCGACGTGCGCAAACCCCGCAAGCTACACGCCAACCGCGAGCTACTACCTGCCCTCGCTGCCCGCAGCGTCCAGCCCGGGAGCGACGGCAGTCTGGGTAGTCACCATCGACTTGGTTGGCATGCCCGGCCCTCCATTCACAATCGCTGCTGATCGCGATGGGGCCTTCGACCCAGCAAGCGGGGTCGGCAACGTGGCAGGTGGCCTAGATCGGTTCGGTTGGTACATCCGCTTTGGCGGCGCCGGACCCGAAGGTGCTGGGCCTCTTCTGAGCGGACAGTGCACCCCATGGCTCACTTCACAGCCTTCATGGGAACCAGGTTGTCGGGGGTTCGATGGCACGATCTGGGACCCCATCGTGAACCTCGCGGAGCCCGGCATCGGCATGTCCACGACGGATCTGTTCTGGCTGGATGGCGTTGGCTGCTACTCGTACACCTTTGGTGCGTTCTACCTGCGGCTCTACTCAAGCGTCGACTGCGCGCCCCGTCCCGGCACGTCGTTCTGTCATGGCGACGGCAGCGGAACGCCGTGTCCGTGCTTCAACAGCCCCGTCGGCTTTCGCCAGGGCTGCATTAGCACATCAACCTCCGGCGGGTTCAGCACGTCGTCCTGGCTGCGCACCGAAGGAACGCCATCCCTTGCAGCGGACGGATTGTTGCTCCGCGCATCCGGTCTCACGCAGAACACGTCCACGCTCTTCTTCCAGGGCACGACGCGCATGAACGGCGGCCTGGGGACGACCTTCGGCGATGGCCTGCGCTGCGCCGGTGGAAGCGTGGTGCGCCTCGCGACGAAGGTCACCACCAATGCGGGAACGTCGTTCTTCCCCGACGCCGGCGATCCGTCCGTTTCGGTGAAGGGACAGATCACCGGACCGGGGCTGAGGACATACCAGGCGTGGTTCCGCGTGGCGGCGAACTTCTGCACGCCCGCTACGTTCAACCTCACCAACGGCTGGGAGGTCCCCTGGACTCTCTGATCGTTCCCACCCACAAGGCTCGGTGGCAGCCCGTGGCCGGAGGCACGGAGCGACTTCATTACGAGCCTCGCGCGCCACGCAACCGGCCGGATAGTGGCCGCGGTAGGCGCATGCGAGAGCCACTGCCTCATCCGCCCTCGTAAAGCCGCTGCACGCTCGCTCGCAGTCGATCCTGCATCCCGCGGTACACGGACACACACATTGGCTGCGGTGCACACGTGTCGATCGCACCCGACGACCAGGTCTGCGCGAGCGCGTCGATGTCGGTCGTAGGGCCGTTGGCCGACCCCTTCTCGCGAGAGCCACACCACGCCGCCTGCAACGCGGCTCCCAGCGCCGCTGACTCCGTCTCCGCCAGCACGTGCACCGGCGCATCGAGCACGTCGGCCAGGACCTGCGCCCACAGCGGATTGCGCGCGCCGCCGCCGACGAGTCGCACGGCATCCACGCGGATGCCGAGCGCGCGCATGCGTTCGACGCCCCACCCCAGGTTCAGGCTGACGCCCTCGATCGCGGCGCGGTACAGCACGGCCGGATCGAGGCTCCCGTGCCTCATGCCCAGCAGCGCACCACTCGCGCCCGGCAGGTTCGGTGCGCGCTCGCCCATCAGGTACGGCATGAACAGGACGCCCCCGCAACCGGGCTCGACGCCCTGCGCGGCGCGCGTCAACGCAGCGTGATCGTTCGGCGCGCGCGCGTGCTCGCGCACCTCTTCGAGCACGCCGCCCGCGTTCATCACGCACAAGAGCGGCAGCCAGCCGCCGGTCGAGTCGCAGAACGGAGCGATCCAGCCCTCCGGATCGATCACCGGCCGGTCGGAGTGCGTGAACACGGTGCCCGACGTGCCGAGCGAGACCGTGACGATGCCGGGGCGCGTCGCGCCGCTGCCCAGCGCACTCATCATGTTGTCGCCGCCGCCCGGCGACACGCGCATCCCGGCCGGCAGCCCGAGTTCGCGCGCGACCTCGGGCAGCACCTCGCCGATCGGCTGATCGGGGGCGACGAGCGGCGGCATGCGGTCCGCGAGGCGCTCGTCGATCGCGCGCATCGCGTCGGGGTCGAAGGTGCGCCGCGCGATGTCGAGCAGCCCGGTGCCCGACGCGTCGCCCGCCTCCATGCACGCCCGCCCCGTGAGGCGCAGGTTGATCCAGTCGTGCGGCAGCAGCACGGTCGCGAGGCGCGCGAACCGCTCGGTTTCGCGGCGCTTCAGCCACAGGATCTTGGGCGCAGTGAACCCCGGCGGGATCGGCCGGCCGAGCTGCGCGGACAGCTCGCGCGCCTCCGCGTCGCACGACGTGTCGCACCACAGCTTGGCCGGGCGGATCACCGCTCCCGCGCGGTCGAGCGCGACGAGGCCGTGCTGCTGCCCCGACACGCCCAGCGCGCGCAGTTCGCCCTCCCGCGGCCCGAGTTGCTGGACCAGCGCGCGCACGACCTCGACCACCGCGCTCCACCAGGTGTCCGGGTGCTGTTCCGCGTGCCCCGCCGGCAGTCCTTCGATCAGGCCGTACGCGGACGCCGCCCGCGCGACGACCGCGCGCGCCTCCGCGTCGATGACGAGGCCCTTCGTCCCCTGCGTGCCGACGTCCAGGCCCAGGAACAGCGCGCTCACGCGCCGCGCACTCCGGTGATGTGCTCGATCATGAGCTGGTCGAGCCGCTCGTGCCGCAGCCCGCGCCGCGCGATCGCATCGACGTCGATCTTCCGCGAGCGCAGCGCCTCGGCCTTGGACGCGCTGTAGCCCGCCATCAAGCCCTCCAGATCGCGGTCGCGCGGCGCCGCGCGGAGCTGGCGCACCTCGGGATCGGCGTCGAACGCCGCCGCGCGCGCCTTCAGGATCTTGTACGTGCGCATGCACCCGCGCGCGAAGTCCCACACGCCGTCCTCGTCCTCGGTGCGGTAGGCGTGCGCGTCGAAGTGCAGCGGCCCGCGGTAGGGATCGTTGCCGGCCGTGCCCTCCAGGAGGCGCACCAGCAGGAAGGACTGGCGCAGGTCCTCCGAACCGAAGCGCAGGTCCTGGTCGTAGCGGCCGATGCGCTGCGCGTTGAGATCGATGTGGAACAGCTTGCCGGCCTCCATGGCCTGCGCCACGCCGTGCGTGATCGAGAGCCCGGCCATCGTCTCGTGCGCGACCTCGGGGTTCACGCCGACCATCTCGGGGTGCTGCAGCGTCGAGATCAGGTGCAGCATGTGCCCGGTGGTCGGGAAGTAGAGGTCCCCGCGCGGCTCGTTGGGCTTGGCCTCCAGCGCGAAGCGCAGCGCGTGGCCCTGGTCGCGGACGTAGCCGCACAGATAGTCGAGCGCGGAGCGCATCCGGCGGATCGCCGCCTCGGGATCGCGCGCGGCATCGGCCTCCGCGCCTTCGCGTCCGCCCCAGAACACGTACACCTGTGCGCCCAGCTCGATGCCCAGGTCGATCCCCGCCATGGTCTTCTGCAGCGCGAACGCGCGCACCGCGGGGTCGTTGGACGTGAAGGCGCCGTCCTTGAACACCGGATGGCTGAACAGGTTGGTCGTGGCCATCGGCACGACCAGGCCGTGCGCATCGAGCGCCTTCTGGAACGAGCGCACGATGCGGTCCCGTGCGCGCGCCGACGATCCGAAGGGCACGAGGTCGTCGTCGTGCAGGTTGACGCCGTACGCGCCGCAACGCGCCAGTCGTTCGACCGCGCGCTCGGGATCCAGGCGCGGACGGACGGCCTCGCCGAACGGATCGCGGCCGACGTTGCCGACGGTCCACAGTCCGAACGTGAAACGGTCGGCGCGGGTCGGGGCGTAGGGATCGGAACGCGGCGCGGGTCGCTTGGGCATGCGCGCAGCGTACCGCGGGAGGCTGCGCCCCCGCACCCACCCATCGCGCGCCGGCCGGCCGCGCGTCAGCGCGCGCCGGCCACGCGCGTGCGCCAGCGCGCGCCCTGGGGCGAGTCCAGGAACGCGGCGAACGCCGACGACGTGCGCATGCCCGTCCAGTCGATCTCGAAGCGCTCGCTCATGCGCGTGAGCAGCGCGAGCGTCTCTTCGTGCTTCTGCTGCAGCACCGAGATCGCCAGCAGCGTCCAATGCGCGTCCTCGAGGTTGGGCTCCAGCTCCAGCGCGCGGCGGCACTCCTCGCGCGCGCGGTCGAGCTGGCCCATGCCGCGCAGCACCGCTCCGCGCTGCGAGCGCAGGTAGGGATCGCCGCCCAGCGCGTCCTCGGCCGCGGCGATGGCCTTCAAGGCCTCCTCCGGGCGGTTCCACAGGAGCGCCGCGTCGACCGCCAGGAGCTCCACGGAGGCGTCGCGCGGCCGCGCGCGGCGTGCCTCGGCGATCGCGGTCGCGAACGCCTCCGGCCCCGCGGCCAGCGCGGCGCGCAGGCGCCACAGCACCAGGGAGGAGTCGCGGCGCAGCGCGTCGGGCAGTTCGAGCCACGCGGCCAGGGCATCGGCGTTGCGGCCCTGCGCGAACGCGTCGGACACGCGCTCCAGCGTCCTGGCGTGCGTCGCGAACAGGCGGTCCTCGCCCGCGATCCGCGACGGCAGCTTGCGTCCGGCGTCGGCGACCAGGGCCAGCAGCCAGCGCCGCAGCGTACGCGAGTGCGCGATGCCCTCGGCGCTGGTCCACAGGTCGACCGCGCGCGGCGCGCCGCCGCTCGTCGCGGCGATCAGGAGCTCCACGTACTCCGGCGCGCTGCCGTCGGCGTGCACGAGGCGGAAGACGGCGCTGCGCGCGCCGTCGCGATCGCCCAGACGCAGGTAGCGCAGGTTGCCGCCGGCCTGCACGGTCGCGAACACGCCCGGCAGGATCCCGGACTCGCCGAGGAGCCCGGCTCGCGCGCCGAGCTGGAACGTCTCGCGCACCGAGTCCGTGGTCGGGATGCCGTGGTTCGCGCGTTCGAGCAGCGCTTCGACGTCGAACACCGACTGCGCGCTCTCCATGTCGAGGTAGCGCACGGCGTCCTCGAAGGTCAGCGCGATCCGGCGGCAGTCCTGGTCCGACGGCGCCGCGTCGGCCGCGCGGGACTTGGCCGGCCCGCGCAGGTTCTGGATCTGCGCCGTCGCGGGCGCTGCGGCGAGGACGGCGAGGAAGGCGGAGACGACGAGTGCGAGCGGAAGCGTGCGGGGCATGGAAGGCTCCTTGGGACGGGCCTCCGGGTCGGGAGGCGCTGGACGTCCTCATCGGCATCCCGGGCCCGACTCCTCAACGCGGCCGCGCCCCCGCGCCCGCGGGGGCCGGCCTCCGGCCCCTATCCGGCCCCGGGAGCCGCGCGCCAGACCTTCACTTCCAGGTCCAGCCGCACCCCGGTCGCGTCGGCCACGCGGGCGCGCACCTGCTCGATCAGGGCCAGCACGTCGCGCGCCGTCGCCCGCCCGCGGTTCACGATGAAGTTGCCGTGCTGCGGCGAGACCTCGGCGTCGCCGACGCGCAGGCCCTTCAGACCGCAACGGTCCACGAGCTGACCGGCGCTCTGGCCGTCGCTCGCCTCTGGCGGCGGGTTCTGGAACACGCAGCCCGCCGACCACTGCGTCACCGGCTGCACGCGGTTCTTCGACAGCAGGAACTCGCGCGCGCGCTCGCGCACGGCGGCGACCTCGTCGAGCGTGAGCTTCAGCAGCGCCGACGCGACGATCTGCTGGCCCAGGCCGCCGTTGCGGTAGCGCGGCTGGCACTCGTCGCGACCCAGCTCGACCAGCGCGCCGCGCTCGTCGACGACCAGCACGCGCTCGACCGCGCCCCACATCTCGCCCCAGCGGCCGCCGGCGTTCATCGCCACGCCGCCGCCGACGTTGCCGGGCACGCCAGCCAGACCCTCGAGGCCGCTCCAGCCCAGCTCGCTCGCCGCGCCCACCAGCTTGGGCAGCGTGATCCCCGCCCAGGCCACGAAGCGCAGTCCCTGTTCGCGCGTCGCCGGCGCGATGCGCGCGTCGGGCTCGGCGCCCGACAGCGCGTCGCCCGCGTCGAGCGGACGGAACAGCCGCTTCATGCGGTCGGTCGCGATCACCGCGCCCGGCAGCACGCCGTCGTCGACGATCAGGTTGGCGCCGCCGCCCAGCACGCGCAGCGCGAGGCCCTCCTCGCGCACGGCGCAGACGGCCTCGCGCAGCTCGGCCGGCGTCGCCGGTTCGAGCAGCCACTCGGCGCGCCCGCCGACGCGCATCGTGGTCCTAGACGCGAGCTCCGCGGACGCGACCGCCGCGCAGGGCCACAGCTTCGATGAGTTCATGCTTGGAGAGGTCGATGTCGCCCGCACCCAGGATCAACGCTGCCGCCGACGAGGGCAAGCCCGCGGCGAGATCGCGCACGCTGGCGGCGGGCGCCCCGCCCTCCACGGCGTCGACCCCGGCGCGGCGCAGGCCGAGCACCAGCTCGGGCGCGCCCGCCGCCTCGCGGTCGATGTGCTTGCGCGCGCCGTAGACGTCGGCCACGACCACGCG
The DNA here is from genome assembly GCA_964552795.1 of uncultured Planctomycetaceae bacterium. GTDB lineage: Bacteria > Planctomycetota > UBA1135 > UBA1135 > JAEUHZ01. The sequence continues at coordinate 17,248 of CAZKIO010000012.1, read as the reverse complement.
ATCCGCGCCGCGCAACGCATCGACGAAGTCGTCGAGGAAGCGCGCCGTGCGGCTGTGCTGGTGAGGCTGGAACAGGACGTGGATCTGCTTGCCGGGGAACGCGCGGCGCGCCGCCTCCAGCGTCACGCGCACCTCGGTCGGATGGTGCGCGTAGTCGTGCACGAGGTCGATGCCGCCGAAGCTGCCCCACGGCTCGAAGCGGCGCAGCGCGCCCTGGTAGCGCTGTGCGCCGCGCGCGGCGGCATCGGCGGCGTCGGCCGGCGCCATCCGGGCCTCGCGGCCGGCGAGCCCCACGGCGAGCGCGATCGCCAGCGCCGCGTTGGTCACGTTGAACGCGCCGGGCAGAGCGAGCTGGATCTCGGGGGTCGCCCAACCCGGTCCGCGCACGCGGAACCGGAAGCGCCCCTGCTGCTCGCCCAGGAGGTCGACGTGCAGTTCGCGGCCCAGGCGCCAGACGCTGCAGCGCGCCGCGTCGGCGACGCGCTCGGGCACGTCGGCCCCCAGCACCAGCAGGCCCTCGGGGTTGACGCGGTCGACGAAGCGCGCGAACGCCTCCTGGATCGCCTCGAAGGTCCCGTAGTAGTCCAGGTGGTCGGGCTCGACGTTGGTCACGATCGCGCCCTCGGGCGCGAGGTGCAGGAACGAACGGTCGTACTCGCAGGCCTCGCACGCGAACCAGCCGCCCGCCGCGTTCGCCAGCGCGTTGGTCCCGCTGGTGCGGCACGTCCCGCCGACCAGGGCGCCCGGCGTCGGCGTGCCGGCGGCCTCGGACACGCCGCGCAGCGCGTGGAAGGTCAACCACGACGAGGTGGTCTTGCCGTGCGTGCCCGCGATCGCGAGCGTGCGCCGCGCGGGACCCAGGCGACCGAGCAGCTCGCTGTACTTGATCACCGGCACGCCGCGCCGCAGCGCCTCGGCGATCTGCGGATCGTCCTCGCCGATGGCGGCCGAGCGCACGACGAGCTCGGCATCGGGCGGCAGCAAGGCCGCGCGGCTCGCGCCGACCACCACCGGCACGCCGCTGGCGCGCAGGTGCTCGACGAAGCCGGAGTCGCTGAGGTCCTGGCCGGAGAGCGCGTGACCGCGGCGCTGCAGCAGGAGGGCCGCGCCCGACACGCCCGCGCCGCCGGCGCCCAGGAGGTGCACGCGTCGCGGGATGCGCGCCGTCCCTTCGATCTTGGTCTCGACCGTCTTCGCTCGCACCGATCCCCCCTGCTCACCGTTCCCAGCCCCAGAATGTCTCCACGCGCCGTCCACACCGTGTGGACAGCTCAGCGTCCCGCGCGCGCGAGCGCCGCGAGTTCGTCCCAGATGCGCCGCGCGCCGTCCAGCGGCAGCGCCTCGGCCAGCGCGGCGCCCATCGCCGCGCGCCGCTCGTCGCCGGACTGCTCCAGCAGTCCGACCAGCTCGTCCGCGAGGAAGGGGCCGAGTTCGGCGTCGTGCACGATGCGCACGCCCTGCCCCAGCTCCCGCGCGTTGCGTTCCTGGTGGTTCCCGGCGGCGAGCGGATACGGCGCCACGATCGCCGGCACGCGCAGCGCGGCGATCTCGGCCAGCGTCGACGCGCCGCCCCGGCACAGCACCGCGGTCGCGGCCAGCAGCGCCGTGCGCACGGGCTCGACGAACTCGAGCGCGCGGTAGCCGCTGACCGCCGGCGCGGCCTCGTTCAATCTTCCCGGGCCGGTCTGGTGCAGCACCTGCAGGCCCGCGCCCGCGAGGCGCGCGAGGTGGGCGCGCACGAACCCGTTCAGCGCGCCGGCGCCCTGGCTGCCGCCGAGCACGACGAGCAGCGGCCGGTCCGGATCGAAGCCCAGCGCCGCGCGCGCGGCGCGGCGATCGGCCGGCGTGGCCGCGCCGGCGGTGGCGATCTCGGGCGAGAGCGGCGGACCGACGCGCGCGTGGCGCGCGGCGCGCGGACGCACGCTGGCGGTCCAGGAGTGCAGGGTGCGCGCCGCGAGCGGCGCCAGCCAGCGCGTGGCGAGTCCCGACGCCGCGTTGACCTCGAGCAGCACGACGGGGATGCGCAGCCCGCGCGCGGCGACGACCGCGGGCAGCGACGTGAAGCCGCCCAGGCCCAGGAGGACCTGGCTCTGGTGCGCGCGCAGCGTCGCGCGCGCGTCGAGCACGGCGCGCGGCGTGCGCACGGCGAGGCGCGCGCGCGAGGGCGCGCCCCCGCCGGCCGGCTCCAGCGCGAGGCGCACGCGTTCGAACGGCAGGTCCGCGAGCAGACCCGCCGCGCCCGCGAAGACGCGGTCCTCGACCGGCCGGCCGCTGGTGAACCAGACGAGGTCGTCGACGACGAGGCCGGCCTTGCGCGCGTGCGCCAAGAGGTGCAGCCCGGGGACGACGTGCCCTCCGGTGCCGCCGCCGGCGAACGCGATGCGCAGGCCGGTCGCGGCGGCCGCGCCGCGCTCAGGGCCGGCGGCCGGTCGCACCTTGGGCGTCGCCGCCGCGTGCATCCGTGTCCTCCGCGAACGCCAGCGCGCCGCCCAGCCAGCCTTCCGTGGCCGGTCCGGGCCGCGCGTAGTGTCCCTGCAGGTCCTCGCGGACGACGCGCGCGCACAGCGGGCTGGCAACCGCCGCGACGCCCACGCAACCCACGAGGAGGAAGATCCGCAGCCGGGGCGTCATCGCACGCGCGGCTTGCTCGAGGCCTGGACCGGCGCGGCGGCGGAGGCCAGCAGCTCGCCGCCGGGCAGGTTGAGCCGCGCGCCGACCATCAGCCGACTGGGGACGATGCCCGGGTTCAGCTTCGCGATCTCCTGCCAGCGCTGCTCGTCGCCCAGTTCGCGGCGCGCGATGGCCGAGAGCGTGTCGCCCTTGCGCACGATCGCGACGCGGCCGCCGCTGGAGACCTTCTTGCTGGTCGCGGCGGGCGCTGCCTTGGGCGCCGCGGCGACGGTCGTCGGACGCGCATCGGCGCCGGCCGCCGGCAGGCGCAGCTTCTGGCCGATCGCCAGCGCGCGCGGGTTCACGCCCGCGTTCATCGCCGCGATCTCCTCCCAGCGCGCCTCGTTCCCCAGCTCCGTGCGCGCGATGCGCGAGAGCGAGTCGCCGCTGCGCACGGTGTACACGCGCGGCGTGCCCGTCACCGGCGTCGACCGCGGCGCGGGCGTGGGGCTCGACGCGGGCGGAGCCTTGGGCACGGGGACGAACACCGGCGGGGCCGGACGCTGGTCGGTCGGCAGCGGCGGCTGCGTGACGACCGGCGGCTGTCCGACCAGCGCGACCCCTTCGGGCGGTTGAACGGTCGCCGAGCCGAGCGCCCTCTGGTCGATCGGACCGGGCGCGGGCGGCTGGCCCACGCTGGGCACCGGCGGCGCCTGCTGCAGCTCGCCGCCGGGCGACAGCGCGAGTTCGGGGTTGGCCACCTGCGGCGGGAGCTGCACCGGGTCGGGCACCTTCGCGACCTCCTCCTTCTTGGGCTGGCCCTTGCCCGTGAGCCGCGCCCAGAATCCGGGCGACTTGCTGTCCCCCCAGAAGGAGATGGCGACGATGGTGACGAGCAGGAAGACCAGGGCGATGACGCCGTAGCGTTCGATCTGTTGCATGGGATGGTGTGTCCGAGGAGACGGTTCTCGTGGGTAGCCTGAGAGGTGCAACGCTGTCGGGGCCGGCCTGCCTAGCCGGTCGCTGCGAGAGCGTGAGCGGGTTCTGACGGGGATGCGACGGGCGCCGCGCCGCGCCGCCGGGCGGCGCCGAGCGCCAGGCCGACCGCGAGCGAGGAGACGACCAGCGACGTGCCGCCGTGCGAGACGAAGGGCAGCGTCATGCCCTTGGGCGGCGCGAGGCCGCTGACCACCTGCAGGTGCACCATCGCTTGCAGTCCGACCGAAAGCAGCAAGCCGAATGCGCACAGCGATGCATACCGATCGCGGATCGAGATCACAAGACGCAGCGCGTACCACAGCAGCGCGACGTAGAGCGCGACGAGCGCGAGCATGCCGAGCAGCCCGAGCTCCTCGCCGGCCAGCGCGTACACGTAGTCGGACTCCAGGTACGGCACGCCCGCGTTGCGGAACAGGCCCTGGCCCATCCCGACGCCGACCCAGTCGCCGCTGGCCATGGCCTCGGCCGAGCGGATGACCTGGTCGTTCTTGTGGTTGCCCAGCCACATGTCGACGCGGTGGCGGACGTACGAGGCGCCGAGCAGGAGCGCCAGCGAGGCCGCGCCGCCGGCGAACACGAACGGCCCCGAGACGTGCGACAGGCGCGCGCCGCCGACCCACATCGTGATCAGGAAGCACGACAGGAAGAGCAGCGCCCCGCCCAGGTCGGTCTCGCACACGATCAGCAGGAACACCACGAGGCCCAGGCGCAGCATCGGCCACACGCCGCGCCGCAGGCTCTCGACGTCGCGGCCGAGCCGGACGCAGCGGTTGGCGACCCACAGGATCATCACGATCCGCGCGACCTCCGAGGGCTGGAACGTGAGCCCCGTGCCGGGCACCGGCAGCCAGCGGTGCGAGCCGTTGCGCGCCGACGAGAAGCCCGGGACGTAGACCAGGATCAGCGCCGCGATCACCAGCACGACGAGAGCCGGGATGGCGCGCTGCAGGCGCTCGGGGCCCAGGCGCAGGCCCAGGAGCAGCGCGCCCAGCGCGGCGACGCGGAAGAACACCTGGCTCCACAGGTTGCTCCAGAACAGTTCGGGCGGCTGCGTCGTCGCCGCGTGGTTGGCCTGCAGCAGGAGGCCGATGCCCATCAGCACCAGCACCACGCAGAACAGGCGCACGGCCGGCGCGGCCGGATCGGGGACCTCCACGCGCGAGCGCAGCGTCTCCCAGCGCTCGGTCAGCGTGAGCTGGCGCTCCCTGGGGAGCGTGGTCCCCGGCGGCAGCTCGGCGGGTCGGCGGAAGCGGGCCATCAGCGCACCTTCAGCAGGGACAAGGTCGCCATGGCGCAGGCCGCGGCGACGATCCAGGCGCGCACGACGATCTGGACCTCGTGCCAGGGCGCCGCGCCGGGCTTGAAGATGCCGCCCTTCAACTGCAGGCCGTGGTGCAGCGGCGCGCAGGTGAACAGGCGCTTGCCGCCGGAGTGCTTGAACCACGCCGTCTGCAGCGCGCTCGACAGTAGCTCGGCGACGAACACGAAGCCCAGGAGCGGCAGCACCAGCTCCTGCTTGGCGACCAGCGCCATCCAGGCCAGGAGGCCGCCCAGCGGCAACGACCCCGAGTCGCCCATGAAGACGCGCGCGGGATACGTGTTGAACCACAGGAACCCCATGCACGCGCCGCACAGGGCGCCGCCGACGACCGCCATCTCGGAGGCCGCCGAGACATGCGGCAGGCCCAGGTACAGCGTCCAGTCCGGCCGTCCGGTGACGTAGCACAGGACGGCCAGCGTCAGGCCCGCGATGATCATGCAGCCCGCGGCCAGGCCGTCGAGGCCGTCGGTGATGTTGCAGGCGTTGCTGGCGCCGACGACGACCAGCCACTGGAAGGCCACGAAGATCAGCACTCCCAGGAGGCCCAGCGCGGTCAGCGCGATGCGCGCGTCCTTGAAGAACGGCGGGAACAGGTCCAGCAGCGTCCAGCGGCCCGTGCTCCAGGCGTAGTAGGCGAAGCAGCCCAGCGTGAAGAGCGTCGCCAGCGTGAGCCCGACCATCTTGGCCCGCGGACGCATGCCCTTGGACTTCAGGACCGTGAGCTTCTGGAAGTCGTCGACGAAGCCGACGGCGGCGAGGCCCAGCGTCAGCACGACCGCCAGCACGACGTGCAGGTTGTCGAGGCGGCCCCACAAGAGGACCGACGCGAGGAGCGACGCGACCAGGAAGCTGCCGCCCATCGTGGGCGTGTCCTTCTTGCCGGTGCGCTGCGTCAGCTCGTCGAGCTCGGCCTGGTCGCCCTTCGTGCCTTCGCGCACCTTGTGCGCGCGCAGCCACGCGATGGCCGGCCGCCCCCACAGGATCGCGAGCGCGAACGCGGTCAGCGCCGCCATCGCCATCCGGAAGGAGATGTAGCCGAAGAGCTGGACGCCCAGCCAGTCGTCGAGGATCCCGGGGAACATCAGGCCGCGTGCTCTTGCGCCTTCTCGCGCTCCGTGAGGTCCTGCACGAGCCGGTCCAGGCCGGTCGCGCGGCTGCCCTTGATCAGCACCACGTCGCCCGCGGCGATCAGCGGCGGCACGCGCCGCAGGGCCTCGTCGGTGTCCTCGACGTGCACGACGCGCTCGGCCGCCATGCCGGCGCTGAGCGCGCCCGCGCCGGCGGCGCGCGTCAGCTCGCCCACCAGGATCAAGAGGTCGATGCCGCTGCGCGCGGCCTCGACGCCGATCTCGTGGTGCAGCTCGGGCGCCAGGGCCCCCAGCTCGAGCATGTCGCCCAGCACCATCACGCGCCGCTCGTGGCCGTGCAGTCCGGCCAGCGTGCGCACGCTGGCGCGCGCCGACTCGGGGTTGGCGTTGTAGCTGTCGTCGATCAGCGTGAACCGCCCGCACTGGATGCGGTCGAGGCGCCCGCGGCCGGCCCGCAGGCGCGAGACGGCCGGCAGCACGTCGCCGATCGAGAGGCCCAGCCCCCGGCACGCGGCCAGCGCCGCCAGCAGGTTCTGCACGTTGTGCAGGCCCAGGAGCGGCGACGTGATCTCGCGACCGTCGAGGCGGAACGTCGTCCCGCCGGGATGGAACCACACGTCGCGCGCGTCCAGGTCGCCTTCGCCGTCGAGGCTGAAGGTGATCACCCGGCACTTCGCGCGCCTCTGCATCGTGCGCGTCCAGGGGTTGTCCGCGTTGAGCACGCAGAAGCCCTCCGAGGGCACGGCCTCGATCAAGGCGCCCTTCTCGCGCGCGACGCCCTCGATGCTGCCCAGACCCTCCAGGTGCGAGGCGCCCACGGTCGTGACGATGCCGGCGTCGGGCCGCGCGATCGACGCCAGGTTGGCGATCTCGCCCGGCGCGTTGGTGCCGATCTCGACCACCAGCACCTCGGTCGAGCGATCCGCCAGGAACAGGGTGTGCGGGACGCCGATGTCGTTGTTGAAGCTGTTGGGCGAACCGATCGTGCTCCAGTGCGGCGCGAGCAGCTCGACCAGGACGTTCTTCGTCGTGGTCTTGCCGCACGAGCCGGTGACGCCGACGACGCGCGCCGCGAGGCGCGCGCGGTGCCAGCGCGCGAGGTCGGCCAGCGCGCGGCGCGCGTCGGCGACCAGCAGGACGGGTACGTCGCGAGGAAGGTCCCGCGCGCCGGACGGGGGTGCACCCTCCGTCGCGACCAGGACCACCCCCGCGGCGCCCTTCTGGACCGCCTCGCGCGCGAAGCGGCTGCCGTCGAAGCTCGGGCCCGAGAGCGCGACGAACAGGTCGCCGCGCTGCAGCGTGCGCGTGTCGGTGCTGACGCCGCGGCAGGCGCGGCCGGCGTCGCCGGAGAACAGCGTCGCATTCAGCGGCGCGAGCACGTCACCCAGACGGAAGGGGTTCAAAGCAGCACCTCCCGCGCCACCGCGCGGTCGTCGAAGGACAGGGTCGTGGCACCGATGGTCTGCGTGGTCTCGTGGCCCTTGCCGGCGATCAGCACGACGTCGCCGCGGCGCGCCTCGCCGCAGGCGATCTCGATCGCGCGGCGGCGGTCGGCCTCGACGATGCGGCGCGCGCGCGCGGGCTCCATGCCCGCCACGATGTCGGCCAGGATGCGGCCGGGATCCTCGCCGCGCGGGTTGTCGCTGGTCACGACGGCCACGTCGGCCAGCTCGTTGACCACGCGGCCCATCGGCCCGCGCTTGCCGCGGTCGCGGTCGCCGCCGGCTCCGAACACGACGATCAGGCGGCGGCCGGGCTGCGCCGGCTCCTCGTCCGCCGTCGCCAGCGACTGCCGCAGCGTGCGGCACACGTTCTCGAGCGCGTCCTCGCTGTGCGCGTAGTCGACCAGCACGGCGAAGCCGCGGCCGCCCGTCGCGACGGGCTCCAGGCGGCCCGGCGCGCTGGGTGCGGTTGCGAGCCCCTCCAACACGCTGGAGGGGCTCGCACCCGATACGAGCGCACACACGGCGGCGGCCAAGGCGTTCTCCACGTTGTAGCGGCCAGCCAGCGGAAGCCACAGCCTGGTCCGCGAGATCCCCATCCCATTCAGGATCAGGTGCGTGCCGCGGAGGCTGGTGCGAACGTCGGAGGCGCAGAGATCGCCGCGCAGGCGTGCGCTGTAGGTCACGACATCGGCGCCGCGGTCGCGCGCTGCGGCCGCCATGCGTTCCGATGCCGGTTCGTCGGCGTTGACCACGGCCACGGCGCCGGGACGCAGCGAGCGGAACAGCCGCTCCTTGGCCCGGGCGTAGCTCTCCAGGTCGCCGTGGTAGTCGAGGTGGTCGCGCGTCAGGTTCGTGAACACCGCGGCGTCGAAGTCCAGGCCCGCCGTGCGCTCCTGGTCGAGCGCGTGCGAGCTGACCTCCATGGCCACGCTGTCGCCGCCCAGCTCGCGGTGCCGCGCCAGGATGCGCTGCAGTTCGGGCGCGTCGGGCGTGGTGTGGCTGGCCGCGAGCGGCGCGCCGTCCGCCAGCCGGTTGCCGGCGGTGCCCAGCACGGCCGGCCGCCGCCCGGCCACGCCCAGGAGGTGCCCGATCAGGTGCGCCGTGGTGGTCTTGCCGTTGGTGCCGGTGACGCCGGCCACGAACATGCCGTGCGCGGGCCGGCCGTACACCAGCGCGGCCGCGCGTCCGGCCACGGCGCGCGCCTCGGGGTGGAGCCACAACGGCACGCGGCCCGCGACGTCCAGCTCGCGGTCCGACAGCACCGCGGCCGCGCCCCGCGCCAGCGCGTCGCCCAGGTAGCGCGCGCCGTCGTCGCGCGTCCCGCCGAGCGCCGAGAACAGATCACCGACGCCCACCCGACGACTGTCCAGGTGGACGCCGGCGATCCTCGGTCCCGCGCCCCTCCCGGGCTGCAGGACCCCCCCCAACGCAGCCGCGAGCTCAGTGAGGTGCATGCTGCGCCTCCGCCCACGGCTGATCCGAACCCTCGTCGATCGCCGCCGCCTCGACGGCGTGGAATCCGTCCTCGGCCAGCGCCAGCGGCGCATCGCCGCCGCGCGTGAGGCCCAGCGCCTCGCGCAGGATGCCCATGGCCGCGGGCCCGGCGACCTGCGAGCCGAAGTGCACGCGGCTGCGCGGCTCGTCGACGACCACCAGCACCATCACCTCGCGGCCCGCCGGACGCAGGCGTCCGACGACGACGATCGAGCTCGTGTAGCACGAGCGGTGCGGCGGCCGGCCGTTGCGCGCCAGCTCGCGGCGGCAGGCCGCGGCGCCGCGGCAGCCGTGCTCGATGTTGTGCTGCAGCTCCAGGTGCAGGCACAGCTCGCCCGGCACCTTCTGCGCCGTGCCGGTCTTGGTGCCCACGTCGACGTCGGCCAGGAGGTCCTTGCAGAGCAGGCGGCCCGTCCCGATCGTCGCCCCCAAGCGCATCATGTCGCGCACCTTGGCACATGCGTCGGCCGAGAGCGAGTCGCGGGATTGCAGCGGATGGTTCTCGACGAGCGGCAGCTCCTCGCGCCGGCCGTTCCACTGGACGGCGTCGACCAGCCGCAGCGGACGGTAGCGGCCGCCGCGCAGCACGGTGGCCAGCGCCGCGGCGTGCTGCCACAGCGTGACGTGGATCTCGTGACCGAAGGAGATCGAGGCGTGCGTGAACTTGGTCTTCCAGGGCAGCGGCGTGAGCTGACCCGAACGCTCGCCGCCCAGCCCGGTCCGCGGGTAGTCGGCGTACCCCAGGTCGATCAGGTGCTGGCGCAGCACCGGCGCCGGCACGCGCGTCCCGATCTGCACCAGGACGGCGTTGATCGAGTAGGCCAGCCCCTCGGCGGCCGTGACGCGGCCCTTGTTGTCGCCGCCCTCGGCCTCGCGGATGGCGCGGCCCTCGATGCGATACTGGCCGTTGAAGGATTGGAAGGGCTCTTGCGGCGTGACCCGGCCCTCGTGCAGCGCGATGCCCATGACCGGGACCTTGAAGGTCGAGCCGGGCGTGAACGTGTGCATCGTCGGCGCGTAGCCGCCCATGCCGTACACGTCGATGGCGTCGACGGCGAGCACGCCGCCGGTCTCGAGGTCGATCGCGATCGCCTCGGCGAGGGCCGGCTTGTGCTGGACCACGACCTCCTGCAGGAGCTCGCGCATGCGGCGCTGGAGGCGCAGGTCGAGCGTGGTGACGACCTCGGGACGCGGGTCGCCCGGGACGAGCTCCTGGAAGTAGCGCTGCAGCGGGCGGCGCGGCGCCTGGTTGAGGAGGTAGGTGTACTCCTCGCCGCGGCGCCCGATCCAGCCGTACTCCGGCTGCTGGAGGAGCCGGGACGCGAGCAGCTCCAGGCCGCTGGTGGGGCTGGGCTCGTAGACCAGGCGCTCGACCAGCTCGCCCAGCTCGGCGCGCTGGAACTCGGTCCAGGCGTCCTCGTCGACCGGCAGCGCGAGCTGGCGGATGGCGGTCTTGCGCGCGGCCTCGGGCAGCAGCGTGCTCCAGCGGCCCAGGATCGCGAGCGGCGTCGCCGTGCCGCGCAGATCGCCCTGCACCGGATACACGCGGCGCGCGTTGCGGCGCAGTTCCATCTGCAGCGGCTGGACGCGCTCCTCCTTCAGGAGCGCGTGCAGCGCCGGCGCCGCGCCCGGCGCCACGTCCTTGCGCACGACGCGGAACTGGCTGGGCAGGAGCGCGCGCCAGATGCTCTCGCGCTGGTCGCGCAGGTCCTCCTCCTCGGTCAGCGCCTCGTGCACCGGCTGGCCCAGGACGCAGGTCGACAGCGCGTCGGCGATGCGGCGCGTCCAGTCGCGCGGGCGCTCGCAGCCCTGGCGGGCGCGCTCGGCCTCCGACAGCGCGGTGGCGGGATGCCAGGCGATCTGGTACTCGCCCGCGCGGGCGCCTGCCACCAGGGCGAAGCCGCTGACCGGCCGGCAGGGGCGCTCGGGATCGGCGACGCCCGTCGTGATCCAGGCCTGCACGCGCGCGGCCTGGTGCGCGTCGAGCACCAGCGGGTCGCGCGTGCAGGTGATCCAGCCCGACACGCTGCCGTCGGGGAGCATGCGCTCGAACAACTCGTCGGCGCGCTCCTCCTCGCCGAGCGCGGCGGCGATCTTGCGCAGCATCGCGTCGGGCGTGTGCGCCTGCCACATCGCGTTGGGCGACATCACGAGCTCGAGGTACTCGGCCGAGCTGGCCATCGGCACGCCGGCGGAGTCGCACAGTTCGAACGCGGGCGGCAGCACGGGCCGCCGGCGCAGGTTCTGGGGCTGCTCCCCGTCGGCGGCGAGCGCGACGGCCACCGAGCGCGCCGCGACGAGCACGAGCACGATGCCGATCGCCAGGAACACGAGGCCCGGGCGCAGGCCGGCCGGCGACACGCGACCCTCCGCGTTCGGTGCGACGCTCACTGGGCGGCCCTCCGCTCCTCGGTCGCGTCCGCGGTCTGCGCGGCCGGGCCGTGGTCCAGCTCCAGCACCGCCGCGCGCTGCGCGCCGACGACGGCCTCGAGCAGCAGGCACTCCTCGCGCAGCCCGTCGAGGCGCACGCCCTCGGCGCGGTTGTGCGACTGCACGATCGCGGTGAGGATGCCCAGCACGAGGCACAGGCCCAGCACGCCGGCAGTCAGGACGGCGCGCGTCACGCGGCCACCTCCGGCAGCGGCGCCGCGCTGCGCACCGCGGCCCGCAGGCGCGCCGAGCGCGCGCGCGGGTTCGCGCGGCGCTCGGCCTCGCCGGCTTCCAGCGGCTTCTTGGTCAAGAGCTCGAAGATGCCGGCGCGCGCGCCGGCGGCGAGGAAGCGCTTCACCTCGCCGTCCTCGCCCGAATGGAACGCGATGACCGCGAGGCGTCCGCCCGACGCGAGCAGCGTGCGCGCGGTCTCGAGCGCGGCGGCCAGTTCCTCGCCCTCCTGGTTGACGACGCGGCGCAGCGCCTGGAACACGCGCGTCGCCGGATGGATGCGGCCCGCGCCTCCGCCGCCGATCGCGTTGGCGACGCAGTCGGCCAGGCCCGCGGTGCGCAGGAACGGCGCGCGGCGGCGCGCCTCGACGATCGCGCGCGCGGCGGCGCGCGAGCGCGTCTCGCCGCCCTCGTAGTAGAAGAGGTCGGCCAGGTCCTCCTCGTCCCAGTGGTTGATCACGTCGGCCGCGGTGCGGTCGAGCGACGGGTCCATGCGCATGTCGAGCGGCCCGTCGGACTGGAAGCTGAAGCCGCGCTCGGCCTCGTCGAGCTGCAGCGAAGAGACGCCCAGGTCGAACAGCATCCCGCTCGGCGCGCCGATCGCCTGCGCCGCGATCACGCGCGCGAGCTCGGAGTGCCGCGCCTGCGCGACGCGCGCGCGCGCGCCGAAGCGCGCCAGGCGCGCACGCGCGAGGGCGAGCGCCTCGGGGTCGCGATCGACCCCGAGGACACGCGCCGCGGGCAGTGCGTCGAGGAGCTTCTCGGCGTGGCCCCCCAGCCCCACCGTTCCATCGACGATCCACCCCTCCTGAAGACTGAGCGTCAGGCCGCGGAAGACTTCGACCACTTCGCCGGCGAGCACGGGCACGTGTCGCGGCGCATCCCCCCCGGGTGTGCCGCTCACTGCGATCTCCTCCGTCTCCGCGTCGAACATTCCCCCACTCCGCGGACCCGACGCCCGTCAGGTCGTTGCACTCCGCGAACCCAGGATCTCGTCGATCCGGTCGAGGAGCCCTTCGTTGCGGGCCTGGTACTCGTCCCAGGCCTGTTTCCCCCACAGCTCGGCGTGATCGTTCACGCCGAGGACGACGATCTCGCGCTCCCCGCCGAGCTGCGGGCGGAGCTTCTCGGGAACGAGCACGCGGCCCGATCCGTCCAGCTCGACCTCGAAGCTGCTCGCGAGGAACACGCGTTGCACCGCGCGCTGCTCCTGTCCGCTGAACGGCGCCAGGACGAGCGACGCCATCGCGGCCTCGAACCCGGCCACGCCGAACAGGTAGATGCAGCGGTCCTGGCCGCGGGTGAGGACCGCCTTGAGCGCGCCGTTCTCGTCGCGCTGGAGCTGGTCCTGGATCCGCTTGGGGACGACCAGGCGGGACTTGGTGTCCAGCGTGTGAACGGATTCACCGTGGAACACCGGCCACCCCCCTCAGGGAGTCGCCCAGCGAGCGAGTCGACTCCCACTTTCTGCCACTGGACGCCACACGCGCATCAAACACTCCCACTCGGGGGGAGTCCATGCCCTCGCGCGCGCGGCCGCGCCACTCGTTCTCCGGACTCCGGCAGCAGCGGCCGAGGCCCCCGAGGGCTCGTGGGAGGTGATGAAGAACACCCCAAGGGATTGTGGTGGAGGATCAGAGAACGGACCGGCGGCAACGGCTTTCCCGAAAATGGGAAGGCGCCGGATTTTTTGGAAGCTCGCGCCTTGCAACCGGCGCTCGATCAGTCGGCCCCTGCCAGGGCCGCGTCGCACTCCTCTTCGTCCTCGGCGGGAGCCTCCGCCGGACCGTCCCCGGAACCCTCGCCGCCGGCCGGTTCCGCGCCTTCGAGGAGTTGCATCAGGTCCTTGCGCAGGACCTCCATCCGCTCGGGCGGGAAGTCGAAGACGTGCACGCGCAGCGACTCCTTGCGGCGCGGGCGGTGGACCAGCATCGCCTCGCCGTCGGCCGCGCGCAGGATGCGGTCGATCTTCAGGCGGCGCTTGCGCAGGAGCAGCAGCGCGAGCAGGTAGCGCAGTTCGCGCAGGCGGACCTCGGCGCGACCCTCCAGGCGCAGGAAGAGCTGCTCGAGCGTGCCCATGTCGAGCTGGAATCCGCGCTTGCCGGCGCGGTGGCGCGTGAACCAGAAGAACAGGTCCTCGCGGCCGGTGCGCCCCTGCCAGCAGGCGAGGCAGGCGTCGTCACGGTGCAGTTCCTCGCCGACGATCTCCAGGAGCGAGGCGTGGCGCTCGCCCTCGTCGAAGGCCTTCTCGCAGGTGCCGCAGGTGCCCTGGCGGCGTCGGAACTTCCAATCCAGCATGCTCGGTCGGCCGCGCGGCCGCGTCGGAAAGGTATGCGCATTGGCGCGGCGCGAGTCAACGACCGGGCGGGCGGGCCGCCCGGCGCTGGTGCTCGTCCCACCACGCGCGCCAGCCGTCGGGCGAGCGGCGCTCGCGCTCGCCGGTCAGGCCGGCGAGCGTGCGCTCGATCGCGTCGACCAGCGCCGGGCGGCCCGCGGCGGCCGCAACCTCCAGCGCGCGCGCGAGCTGGGGCACGGCGGCCGGTTCGCCCAGCGCCGCGAGTCCCTCGGCCGCCTTGCGCGCGACGGTGAGGTCGGGGTCGCCCAGCGCGCGCAGGAGGACGCCCATCGCATAGCCGCGGTGGGCGTGCAGCGCTCCGCGCCGCCCCAGCGCGCCGGCGGATTCCGCGCGCACGGTCCAGTCGGGATCCTTCTCGACGCGCGCGGCGAGCCGCTCCTGGACCGCCATCTCGCCCTCGCCCGCGTGCGGCAGGCGGCCCAGCAGCTCGGCGGCGCGCCGCCGGACCGCGGCGCGCGCGTCGTCGAGCACCGCCACGACGCCCGGATGCGCGCGCGCGCCGATCGCGACGAGGCGATCGGCCGCGAGGAAGGCGACGATGCCGTCGGGCGCGCGCAGGAGTTCCGCGAGCACGGGGGCGCTGTGGTCGGCGAGTTCGACGAGATCCGTCTGCGCCCGTTCGAAGGGCCCCGGCGCCTCGCCGGGCAGCGCGAAGTCCGAGCGGCCGTAGGCCTGGACCAGGACGCGCACGAGGTTGTCGACGACGAAGCGCGCGAGCTCGGGGTCGGCGCGCACGCGCTCCAGCGCGAGGTCCCACGCGGCGCCGCCGCGCTGCCACGCCTCCCACACCTCGCGCTGCGCCGCGGGCAGATCGCGCACGGCGACCACGCGACCGGTGCCTGCGCCGCGCCGGCGATCGGTCGAGGAACACGCCGCGCACAGCACGGAAAGGAACAGCGCGAGACGCAGGGCGTTCGTGCTCAAGGCTTCGATCCCCCGGCGCGCGCTCCGGCCGCGTTCCAGCCCGCGTCCCACGTCGCTTCGGCTTCCATGCGCATGCGCTCCTCCCACCACTCTGGCGCCGCGCCTGCGCGCGCGGGCACGCCCGCTGCGACGGCCTGCGCGTACAGCCGCGTGTACGCGGCCTCCGACTCCGGGACGACCCGCACGTCGAGGCCGGCGACGTCGTCGCCGAGGGCGGCGCACAGCGCGGCGGCGCGCTCGCTCGAACGCACGCACACGGCGTGAGCGATCCGCAGCTCGCGCGCGAGGTCGCGGCGCCGCTCGGCCAGCTCCATGAACCGCGCCTCGAGGGGCACCCAGGGCGTGGCGAGCCCCGCCGCATCGGCGCAGGAGAGGCACGGCGACATCCCCAGCGGCGCGTCGCAGGCCCCTGTGCCGTCCGGCAGGATCCGCGTGCCGATCAGGCAGCCGATCCACGCGTCGTGCAGGGTCACGACCGCGGGCACGCCTGCCTCGGCGGCGATCGCGACGAGATCGCGCGTGAGGCGCCGCCAGTGGTGCACGTGCAGGACTTCTGGCCGCTCGGCGCGCAACACCTCGCGCAGCAGGCGCGCGGCTTGAACCGAGCGCGTGCGCTGCCAGTGATCGGGCGCCGCGTCGCCGCGCGCGAGGCGCAGCACGCGCGGGCCGTCGTCGGCGGCGGCGGGACGCAGGCTCGCCTCCGCGCCGGGCGCGGACGCGCCCGCGACGACCACGACCTCGTCCCCGCGCGCGCGCAACGCGGCCGCCAACTCCGCGGCGCGCGAGACGGCCTCGTCCGGCGGATCCGGCGACCAGGCGTGCAGGGCGAAGAGAAGCTTCACGGCGTGCGCGCGCCGGCGTAGCGCTCGAGGACGCGGTCGACGTGCTGTTCGAACGTCGGCCGCTCGACGGGACGGGACAACAGGCGCTCCAGGCCCGCGCCGCCGGCGAGCGCGCCCTCTAGCAACCGAGCGAGCGCCGACGCGTCGCCGACCGGGAAGCGCAGGCCCGTGCGGCCCGGCTCGACCAGCTCGGCCATGCCGCCCAGGTCCGACACGGCCACCGGCGTGCCGCAGGCGAGCGCTTCCTGGATCACGAGCGGCGAGTTCTCGTACCACAGGCTCGGCACCACGAGCAGGTCGATCGACGCCAGGAACTCCGGCACGCGTTCGCGCGCGAGCGGACCGGGCAGCTCCGCGCCGACCGCCTGCGCGAGGCGCACGAGCTCGGCCTGGTATCCGGGCCCGTGGCGCGCGGGGCCGTGCAGCACGAGACGTCCGCGCGCGCGCGCCGCGAGCGGGATGCGGCCCCAGGCCTCCAGCAAGAGGTGCGGCCCCTTGAGCGGCACCAGCGTGCCCAGGAACCCGACGCGCACGCGGCCGTCCGGCGACGGCACGCGTGCCGGCCGGAACGCGGAGGGGTCGACGCCGAACGAGAGGTGCTCGATCCGCGCGGCGTCGATCCCCCACTCGGCGACGAAGCGCTCGCGCAGGAAGCGGCTGGGCGAGAGGAAGAGATCGACGGCGGGCACGACGCGCTCGCGCAGGCCGTCCCAGCGCGCGCGCGCCTCGGCCTCGAAGCGCGCGGCCGTCGTCGCATCGGGAGCGATCGGCACGGCGAGCACGTCGGCCCGGATCGTCGCCGGTCCCGCCGCCGCCGCGGGCGCGCGCGCGGCCGCCGGCGTGGCCGGCGGCTCGGGTGCACGCGCGGACGCGGAGCGACGGCGCATCCCGCGCGCCCAGTCGACCAGGTCGATGCCGGTCGACTGCTTCAACGCCGCGATCACCGGCCCGGCGATGCGCGCCATCCGCGGCTGGCCCCACGCGAAGCTGGGCAGGCACGTGCCGCAGCGCGCGAACACGACCTCGTGGCAGATCCCGCCGTCGGCGTGGACGCGCTGGCCCAGGCGCGGGCACTGCAGCCAGAAGTCGTGCAGCGTGAACACGGTGCGCGCGCCGCTCTCGCGCGCGAGGCGCACGCAGCCGGCCGAGAGGTACATCAGATGCTGGAAGTGCACGACCTGTGGCCGGTGCTCGCGCAGGACGCGCGCGAACACGCGCTCGACGCCGGGGTTGTCCCAGGTCGCCGCGAAGCGCGCGTGGTAGAGGTTGTTGACGACCTCGCGGACCGCGACCGCGCCCAGGTCGCGGCGCACGAGCGAGAGGTGCCGGCGCCCGATGTCCTTCTGCGCCGCGAACGCCATGACCGGATGGCCCCGGGCGGCGAGGGATCGAGCCAGGTCGGCGGCGTACGTCTCGGTCCCCGCCGTGCCGTGGGGCGGGAGGTTGTGGCTGACGAGGAGGATCCGCACGGAGTCGCGCGCAGCCTAACCGATGCCGCGCACGGCCCG
>CAZKIO010000011.1:0-92442 GCA_964552795.1 uncultured Planctomycetaceae bacterium | reverse complement strand
AGCGGCGTGATCGCCCCGAGCCAGCGCGGCGCTCCCAGCACCATCAGGTAGAGCGAGCCGCTGAAGACCAGCGTGCCGGCGAGGAAGCACCAGCCCGCAATGCCGCGTCCGGGATGGGCGCGCGCGAACAAGCCGTACAACACCAGCGCGGGAGCGTGGACGAGGTGGTACAGCACGGCCGTCTGCCAGATGGCAAGTTCGGCGGGATCGACGCGCTCGCGTAGTGCGTGCGCGCCGAACGCGCCCAGGACGACGGCCAGCGCGCCGAGCACGGCGCCGATCGCGATCCAGTTCCTCACGTGGGCCTCTCGTGCGCGCCAGGGTCGAGCAGCGCGCGCTGGATCTCGCCGGCGAAGCCGCCGGTGTTGGATGCCGAGATCAGGCGGGTCTGTTCGAGCGCGCGCTGCAGGCTCAACTGCCGGCGCGTGCGCTCCGCCACCAGGGCCTCGATGCGGCGCGCGAGCCGGCGCTCGGGCAGGCCGTGGAGGCCCAGGTCGAGCCACTCGTCCTCGGGCAGCAGCCGTTCGACAGCGTCGGCGACGGGACCGGGCAGCGTCCGGATGAGCGCGTGCACGCGGTCGTTCTCGTGCTCGCGCGCGCTAGCCTGCAGCAGCGCGAGCCCGGCGATGCAGGCGCACAGGCCGAGGGCCCAGGCCGTGCTGGACAGCGCGAAGTCGAGGCCGGCGGGCGGGAAACCCATCTCGTGCGGCGTGAACGAGCCGATGGACACGCGCTTCACGGGCTCCAGGAAGTCGAAGGGGAGCCACGACAGTACGGGCACGTCGATCGAGAGCGCCTGCCAGCGCAGCCGGCTGCCCTGGTAGCTGATCCACAGCCGGAACAGGAGGAAGAGGCCGAGCAGGACGTACGTGCTGGTGCGGATCCAGCGTCCCGTCAGGGGGTCCGGCCGGCGGAACGCGACGACCGCGACGAGCAGCAGCACCTCGAGGAACATCCACGGTCCGCCCGGCGCGAGAACGCCCGACAGCGCGAAGGTCAGCCCGAGGAAGCCGATCGTGACCGCGAAGATGCCCATCCCGTCGCGCGGCATGCGCGCGCTCGGCGAAGCGATGCGCGCGCCGACGGAGGCGATCGCGAGCAGCGCGCCGATGCCCAGCGGCGCGAGTCCGGTGCCGCACCACGCGCCGTTGGCGTCGACCTGGATGCCCAGCAAGACGCCGCCCAGACCCACGAGCAGCGCACCGAGGGCGATGCCGGAGGCCGCGCTGCGGTCCTTCAGCACGCTCATCGCGGGCAGTCTCCGGTCAGCTCGGGAAACAACGTGCGCGCCTCGTCGTCGAAGCCCCGCAATCGATCGTCCGCGCCGGTCAGTCGCCGCATCGCCTCGGGGTGACGCGCCTGCAGGACCTCTCCCAAGGCGGTACGCCTGCCGGCGTCGAGGCCCACCAGCTCTCCCAGGAAACGGACGCCGCGCTCGTACGCGGCGCTGTTGGTGCCGATCACCGGCGCCTGCTGCGCAGTGCGCATCAAGCGGCCGTAGGTCAACGCCGCCGCGCGCGCCGGGTCCACGAGCAGCGGATCGCGCGCGCCGCGATCGCCCCATGCGCGCAGCCAGTCCGCGAACAGCGCCGCCAGGCGCTCGGCGTTGGCCTCGGGCGTCTTGGTCAGGATCGCCGGCTTCCACTCCGTGGCGCGGCACAGCCGGTACACGAGCATCAGGGAGGCGAGTGCCTCCTCGCGCGTGCCCAAGCGCAGATCGCCGATCAGACGCGCGACGCGCTGGCCCTCGACTCCCTCCAGCCAGTCGACCGCCCCGGGGCAGCCTTCGATGTGGAACACCTGCTCGCGCAAGGCCTTGAACCGCGGCCGTTTCTCGACCGCGACCCAGGTGTCGAGCTCGGCGGCGCGCAGGCCCGCGCCGCGGCCGAGGAACTGCATCGGCTCCGCGATGCGCGGTCCTTCCTCGACGGCATCCCGCGGATCGACGGCCCGCGGAGCCGGAAGGGTGCGCACGGCGAGCGCCGCGACGCACAGTGCCGCTGCCGCGGCCAGCACGCAGCGTGTCAGCTTGTCGACGGGGACCAGCACGCGGCGGATTCTGCGGTTCGCTCGCTGGCGTTCCAACAGGGGAAGCGTCGCGGCCGGGGGACGGCGGTTCCGCGCCGATTGCGAGCGTGTCCTGCCGAGTGCCTGCATAGAATCCCGCCGCACCCCGGCTCCGTCCGGGCGGCAGGGAGCGGATGCGATGGCGAGCGAAGAACACGTCGAGACCTGGGAGCGCATGGACGCCCTGGCATCCGCCAAGGACGCGCGGGGGCTCGAGGCCTACCTCGACGCGATCGGTCCGAGCGAGGCGTTCCGCGCGCTGCTGCGGCTGGATCCCGCGGCGCGCGAACGCGTGCTCACGACGCTGTCGCCGGAGGAGGCCGCCGACCTGATCGAGGAGATCCCCGAGGAGCACGCCGCCGACCTGATCGAGGAGCTCTCGGTCGACGAGGCCGCCTCGATCCTGAACGAGATGGAGAGCGACGAGCAGGCCGACGTGCTCGCCAAGATGGACCCCACCGACGCCGAGGCGATCCTCGCGAAGATGGAGCCCGAGGAGGCCGCGGACGCGCGGCGCCTCCTGCCGCACGGACGCGAAACCGCGGGCGGCCTGATGGCCACGGAGTTCCTCTCGTACTTCGAGAAGGATCCGGTGCGCGAGGTGATCCAGGACCTGCGCGGCCGCGAGGAGCTGGAATCGAGCCAGGACGTGCACGCCTACGTCGTCTCGGCGACCGAGCGCCTGATCGGGATGATCGACCTGCGCGACCTCGTGCTCGCGCGCCAGGACGCGCCCGTGGCCGACCTCCTGGTGCAGACGCCGTTCGTGAGCCTGGACACGCCGCTGGAGGAGCTCGACAGCTTCTTCCAGCGCAACCCGCGCGCCCAGGTCCCGGTCGTCGACGCGCGCCACAGGCTGGTGGGCGTCGTCCGCCGCCGCGACGTGCTCGACGCGGTCTCGGAGAAGGCCGAGCAGGACTACCTGAAGACGCAGGGCATCGTCGGCGGCGACGAGATCCGCACGCTGCCCGTCGCCGTCCGCTCGCGGCGCCGTCTCTCGTGGCTGAGCATCAACATCGTGCTCAACATCATCGCGGCGAGCGTGATCGCGGCCTACGAGGACACGCTGCAGAGCGTCATCGCGCTGGCCGTGTTCCTGCCGATCGTCTCCGACATGAGCGGCTGCAGCGGCAACCAGGCCGTGGCGGTCAGCATCCGCGAGCTGTCGCTGGGAATCACCAAGCCGTTCGAGGTGTTCCGCGTCTGGCTGCAGGAGATCAAGGTCGGCCTGATCAACGGGCTGGTGCTGGGGGTGCTCCTGGCCGTCGCCGCGCTCGTGTGGAAGGGCAGCCCGTGGCTCGGTCTCGTCGTCGGCGGGGCGCTGGCCCTGAACACGCTGGTCGCGGTCTCGATCGGCGGCGTGGTGCCGCTCGTCCTCAAGCGCTTCAAGCTCGATCCCGCGGTCGCGTCGGGTCCGGTGCTCACCACGGTCACCGACATGTGCGGCTTCTTCCTGGTCCTGAGCCTGGCCACGGCGCTCCTGCCCCGGCTCTCGGGTCTCTGAGGGCCGCGCGCAAGGCCGCCGGCCCGCGGGCGGTCATCCGCCGCGGGCCGGCCGCGTTCCTCCAGGCCGCGCCGCTCAGCGCTGCTCGCTCTCGAGCTGACGGCGCAGGAGTTCGCGCACCCGCCGCTCCAGCTCCTTCGTCGTGCGCTCGATCTCGGCGAGGAGCTGCGCGTCCTTGCCCGACTCCTCGGCCGTGGCGTGCAGGTAGTGGGTGTTGCGCAGGTGGTCGATCGCCTGGCACAGCTCGTCGCACGACGGGATGGTGCGCAGGATCAGCTCCTTGCTGCGCAGGAGAAGCGCGCAGAACTCGGCAAACTCCTTGTCGCCGGGGATCTGCTTCTGCAGCAGCGTCGCCTCGCGGATCAGGTCGTCGAGGCTGTCGCCGCGCGCGTGGATCGAACGGCGCAGGATCTCGGCGAACTGCGCCACGATCATCGCGCGCCGATGGCCTGGGGGCGAGGACTCGAAGGCCTGGTAGCTCGACGCCATGGCGGTGAAGGAGGCCTCGGTCGCGGCGTCCTCCTCGGCCGTCGTGCCCGCGGCGCGGATCGGCTTCCAGCGCAGACGCGTGGTGGCCAGCGGTCCGTCGCCCTTGCGGCCGGTGAGCTCGAGCTCGTACAGCGCCGTCACCTGGTGGCCGGCGCCGAGCTCGCCCGCGTCGACCTTGTCGTTGCGGAAGTCGGCGTCGGCGATGGCCCGGTTCTCGTAGCCCAGCAGCCGGTAGCGCAGCACCTGCTCCGGATCGAACTCGACCTGGATCTTGACGTCGCGCGCCACCGGCTGGAACGCGCCGGTGAAACGGTCGACCAGCGCGCGCTTGACCTCGTCGTTCGAGTCGACGTAGTTGCACACGCCGTCGCCCTTGTTGGCGAGCTGCTCCAAGAGGACGTCGTTGTGGTTGCTCATGCCCACGCCGATCGTGTTGAGGAAGATCCCCTTCTCGCGGATCGAGCGCACACCCTCGAGGATCGCCTGCGCGTCCGTCTCGCCGACGTTGGCGACGCCGTCGGACAGGAACACCACTCGGTTGACCGCCTGGGAATTGAGACCGCTCAGCGCCTGCGCGTAGCCGAGCTGCAAGCCGGCGTTCGAGTTCGTGCTGCCGCCCGGGGACATCGGCGCGATCGCGGCCTCGATGGCGGCGCGGTCGATCACCGGCGTCATCGGCAGCACGATGCTGGCATCGGTGCTGAACTTGACGATCGCGATCGAGTCGCGCGGTTCGAGCTGGGCCACCAGGAGCCGCAGCGCGTGCTTGACGGTCTCCAGGCGGTTCTGCTGGCGCATCGAGCCCGAGACATCGACCACGAAGGTCAGGTGCATCGCATCGCGCTCCAGCTTCTGCACGTCGCGGGCCCGGACGACCACGCGCAGCATCTGGCGCGCGGCGTCGGCACTGAAGCGGCTGGGCGTGAGGTCCGTGTGCACGGCGAAGGTGCCCGTGACCGGCGCGGGGATGTCGGAGTCGAAGTAGTTGACGAATTCCTCGGTGCGGATCTGCGCCTTCTCGGGCACGTTACCTTCGTTCAGGTAGCGCCGCGCCAGGGCATAGCTCGCAGTGTCGACGTCGACCGAGAAGGTCGACAGCCGGTCGAGCACCGCCACCTCGAAGGGGTTGTCGCCCCAGAAGCGGAAGAACATGTCGCGCGGGCGCTCGCTGGGCCGGCGAGTGCAGTCGCGCAGGATCGTGCCGCAGCGCAGATCGAGGTAGCGCTCCTGCTCGGCGGGAGGCAGGTGCCGCCACCGCCGCCGCAGGTCCTGCTCGCCGTCGGCGTCGTCGCCGGCGTAGCCCAATTCCGCGAAGAAGTCCTGGCCGCTGTCCTTGAGCTTCTTGCCGTCGGCGACGGCCACGCGCGATTCGACCGCCGGCAGCGCCTCACGCGCGGGCACGGTGTCGCCGGCGCCCTTGTACGTGCCGCCGCTCGCCGGCCCGGCGGGTCCGGGCGACGACGGAGCAGGGGTGCTCGCTGCCGGCGGCGGACCGGCCGGGCGTCCCTTCGCGACCGCGCGGCCACCGTAGCTGGCGCTGAAGCGACCGCTGATGCCCGTGGCCTGGCCAGGCGTGACCGCCGTCGTGGTCGTGGGCAGCGACGGGTCGACAGCCACGTAGCCGACGCTGACCGGCGGATTCTCCTGCGCCAGCCTGGCGCGCAGGTGCACACCTGTCGGATCTCCGGCGGCATCGCGCGACATGGTCAGCAGCTCGGCCTTCTCGTCCTTGGGTTGAGGGGTCCGTTCGACCTCGTACGCCACGCCGGCCGCCGCGGCCGGTTCCGCCGGCGCTTCCGCCTGGGAACGCAGCGAATCGACGATCTCCAGCGCGGGTGCGGCGCCGGCGGCGCGCTCGTTCTTGCCGCGGGCACCGAGGTCACCGCCGGCGACGGCCGCGTCCGCTTTCGCGGGCGCGAACTCGCGACGATTCCCGTCGTAAGCCTGCTGCTCGACCCCGCCCTCGAACCGCGCCACCTGATCGAAACGCGCGGGGGTGGTGCGCTCGCTCTCGCGCGCGAAGATCCACCAGCCCAGGCCGACGGCACCGATCCCGGCCGCGAGCTGCAGCCAGGGCACGCGCGCGAGGCGCGACGGGCGCGCGGCCTGCTCCAGGTCGCGGTGCGCCGCCCATGGCAGCGTCTCGCCCTCGCCCAGCGCGCCGCGCACGGCGCCGATCGTCGCCTCCAGGCGCTCCTTCTCCGCGCGCAGATCGGCGGAGCGCAGGATCTCGCGCTCCATCTCCGCGCGCTCGGCGCCCTCGAGTTCCCCCAGCACGTACGCGCACAGCTTCTCGTGCAGCGCTTGTTCGATCTTCCCGTTCATCACAGACCTCCTCGGGTGGTTCCTGCAGCAGAGGACGGCGCCGCGCCGGAACTTCTTGCCGGTTCCATCGCGAGGACCGGTCCCAGGCGCGCCGCGAGCTCCTGCAGCCCGACGCTGATGAGCCAGCCCACCGTTCCGATCTTCTTGCCGGTGATCTCGGCGATCTCCTTGTAGGAGCGCTCCCCCACGAGGCGCAGGACCAGCACCTCGCGCTGGTCCTGCGGCAGGGTCTCCAGTTCGCGCCGCACGGCGGCGCGCGTGTCCTGTTGCTCGACGGTGGTCGCCCCGCCGTCGGCGGCTTCGTGCTGCGCCGCGCCTTCCTCCCGGCGGCGGCGACGTGTTTCGGATCGCATCGTGTCCATGCAGAGATTCCTCGTCACGGTGTGAAGCCACGAGCCCAGGTGCGCGCTCTCGAGGCGCGCGTCGCCGCGCACCTCCTTGGGCAGCGTGGGCGGGGACTGCGCCAGGCGCAGGAACGCCTCCTGCACCGCGTCCTCGTAGGCGGACCCGCGCCCCAGGAGCGCGCGGGCGTGCTGCAGGAGCGCCCGCTCGTGCCGCCGGACCAGCTCGGAAAAGGCCTGCGGGTCGCCCCTCTGGTGGGCCTCGAGCAGAATGCCGTCGGAAGAGTCGATCATGCGGCTGGGTCGCCCCTCGGCTCCGGAAACGTCGCCATGGCGGGACCTCTTGGCAGAAAAGCACATCCGCCCGCCCAAGTAACGCCGGGAAGGGGCCGATGTTGTGCCTCGGCGCCGCGAGTGCAGACTGCGGCACTCGACACCCCTCCACCGCGCCCCGCACCCATGACCGAGTTCGACCCCGACGCCGCCGCCGAGAAGGACAGCGGGATCTTCGGCCTGCCCTGCGACATCGATCGCGCGGCGGTCCACGTCCTGCCGGTCCCCTTCGACGCGACGACGTCCTACCGCAAGGGCGCGGCGCTCGGCCCCGACGCCGTGCTGCGCGCCAGCCGGCAGGTCGATCTCTTCGACCTCGTCCACGGCAAGTTCTGGGAGCGCGGCATCGTGATGCTGTCGCCGGATCCACGCATCGAGCGCATGAACGAGAAGGCCGGCCGGCGCGCCGACCGGATCATCGCGCGCGGCGGCCGGATCCACGGGCGCAAGCAGCTCCTGCGCGACCTCGAGCGCGTCAACGAGATCGGCGCGGAGCTGAACGCGATCGTGAACGCTCAGACCAAGGCGGTGCTCGACAAGGACAAGCTGCCGGTGGTCCTGGGCGGCGACCACGCCACGCCGTTCGGCGCCATCCAGGCCTGCGCGGAGCGCTTCCCGGAGATGGGCATCCTGCACTTCGACGCGCACGCCGACCTGCGCGAGGCCTACGAGGGCTTCACCTGGTCCCACGCATCGATCTTCCACAACGTCCTGACGCGCATCCCGTCGCTGTCGAAGGTGGTGCAGGTGGGCATCCGCGACCTGGGCGAGCGCGAGCACGCGCGGATCCAGGCCTCGCGCACGCGCATCCGCACGCTGTTCGACACGGAGTGGGCGCGCGCCAAGCTCGACGGCGCGAACCTGCGCGAGACCGTGCGCGGCTGGATCAACGAGTTGCCGGCGCAGGTGTACGTCAGCTTCGACATCGACGGCCTCGATCCGACGCTGTGCCCCAACACCGGCACGCCCGTGCCCGGCGGCCTCGCGTGGCACGACGCCATGCTGTGGCTCGAGGAGCTCGCGCGCTCCGGCAAGCGCGTGGTCGGCATGGACCTCAACGAGGTCTCCCCCGGCGACACCGATCCGGAGGACGACGCGTGGGACGCGATCGTCGGCGCGCGGCTCCTCTACCGCATGATCGGCGCCGCGCTCGCGACGCGCTGAACGCCTCGAGCCGCGCAACGGCTGGGAAATCCGGAGCTGCGCCTCGCGTAGTCGCGGGGTTGCCGCCACGAGAGCCAGCCATGACCGACAGCGCACCCCCGATCCCGCCCGCCCCCGAGGAACGCCCGGACGAAGCGCCCACGGCGGCGCCCTTCGGCGCGGGGGTGCCTCAGGAACCGGCCGAACAGGTGCGTGCCGTGCCGCTGCGGCCGGGCGAACGGCGCGGCCCGACGATCGACGTGCGCGCGCAGGCTGGAACGGCGGGTCCGGCGCCGGGAGCGCCGCCGCCGCGACCCGCGCACGCGGCCGGCGTGGAGCCGGGCCCCGCGGGCGGGTCGGCGGCCGCGGGACCGCCGCCGCCTCCCTCGGGCGCGGCACGTCCCGCGGCCCAGCCGCGGTCGGCCAACCGGGTGTGGATCGCCCTGTGCCACCTGATGTACCTGATCCCCCTCGCGCTGCCGGGCGTGATCCTCACGACGGCGATCTGGATGTGGAAGCGCGGCGAGGATCCGGTGGTCGCCGACCAGGGGCGCGAGGCCCTCAACATGCAGCTCACCTTCTGGGGCATCACCGCGCTCTTGGGTTTGACCTGCCTGGCCGCGCCGCTCGGCGTCCTGGTGTGGGTCGTCGGCGCCATCTACTGCGTCCTCGCGGCGATCCAGGCCAGCAGCGGCAACGCCTACCGGTACCCCTGGGTGTTGCGGATCATCGCCTGACCGGCGGTCGCGGGAGCGTCCGGCGCGTACCATCCGCGCATGGCGATCCCCGACCGCCCGCTCATCGCGATCAACGGCCTGCTCGCGACCGGCGAGAAGCCGCGGCTCGAACTGCCGACGCGCTACGCCGACGCCGTCCTCAAGGCCGGCGGGATCCCGATCGCGATTCCACCGTGCGGCGGACCCGGCGACGTCGAGCGCCTGATCGAGCGCGTGGACGGCGTCGTGCTCTCGGGCGGCGACGACTTCGACATGGAACGCATCGGGATGGGGCCGACGCACCCGTCCGCCACGCGGACGCCGGCCGAGAAGCAGGACTTCGATTTCCTGCTCGCGCGCGCGGTCGTCGGGCGGAGGACGCCGGTCCTGGGGATCTGCTACGGCATGCAGCTCCTGGGGCTCGCGGAGGGCGCGCGGCTGTACCAGCACCTGCCCGAGCAGTGGCCTGGCCGGCAGGAGCATCGCGGCGGCGTGGTGCACAAGGTGCGCGCCGAGGCCGGATCGCGCCTCGCGCGGATCCTGCGCGAGACCGAGGTCGACGTCGTGTCGCGTCACCACCAGGCCATCGAACGCGTGGAAGCGCCCTGGCGCGTCTGCGGGCGCGACATGGAGGGGCTGCCCGAGGCGATCGAGCGCGAGGACCACCCGTTCGCCGTCGGCGTGCAGTGGCACCCCGAGCTGGCTTCCGAAGGCAGCGTCCACGACCGCCTGTTCCAGGCGCTGATCGGCGCCGCGGCGATCGCGGCCACGCAGCGCGTTCTGACGGGGCGCTCGTGACCGACGCGTTGCGCCACGTCCACGTCGATCTCGAGCCGCGCTACACGGTGCACGTCGGCGCGGGCGCCGTGCGCGAGCTCAGGCGCCGGAGCGAGGGCTGGCACCGCACGTTCGTGCTGACCGACGAGAACGTCGCGCGCGCGCACGGCACCCTCGTCGCGGGCCTGCCGCGCGCCGTGGTGCACGCGGTCCCGGCCGGCGAGGAGTCCAAGAGCTTCGCCGTGCTCGAGTCCGTGCTCGATGCGATGGTCTCCGCCGGCTGCGATCGCGCGAGCGGCGTCGTGGCCTTCGGCGGCGGGGTCGTCGGCGACCTGGGCGGACTCGCCGCGGCGCTGTTCCACCGCGGCGTGCCGTGCGTGCAGGCGCCGACGACGCTGCTCGCCATGGTGGACTCGTCGGTCGGCGGCAAGACGGCCGTGAACCTGCGCGGCGGCAAGAACCTCGCGGGCGCGTTCCACCAGCCCGTCGAGGTGTTCGCGGACACGGAGCTGCTCGCGACCCTGCCCGACGCGGAGTACCTCTCGGGCCTGGGCGAGGTGCTCAAGACGGCCTGGTTGTCCGAGTCGATCCTGGCGCGCGTCGAGGCGCGCGCCGAGGCGCTCGTCGCGCGCGAACCGGAGGCGGTCGCGGAAGCCGTGGAAGATTGCGTCCGGCGCAAGGCGCAGATCGTCGCCCGCGACCCGTTCGAGAAGGGCGAGCGCAAGCTGCTGAACCTCGGGCACACGTTCGCGCACGCGATCGAGCGAGTGGCGGGCTACGGCCGCGTCGCGCACGGCATCGCCGTCGCGGTCGGGATCGGCCTGGCGCTCCAGTCGGCCAGGATCGCCGGCTTCGTCGCGGACGATCGTGCGCTGCTGCGCTATCGGGCGCTCGCGCAGCGGCTGGAGCTGCCCGGCGATCTGGCGGCGCTGGCGCGCGCGCACCCGGGCGTCGCGCTCGACGTCGACGCGTTGTGGGCCGCGATGCACAGCGACAAGAAGTCCAAGGGCGGGCGGCCCGCGTTCGTCGTGCCGCTCGCGCCCGGGACCGTCCGCTGGGACGTGGAACTGTCCGAGGATGCGGTGCGCGCTGCGCTGCGCGCCTCGCTCGGCGCTTGAGGAGCGCGCGCGGCGCGGACCGCGCGGTCCCGGGCTACAGGTGCCACCCGTCCGCGTTGGAGGCGCCGCCCCCGCCGCCTTGGTCGAACCCGAACACGCGCAGCTCCACCAGCGAATAGCCGGCGCCGGAGTTCGACTGACGGCACAGGACCCGCAGGTAGCGGCCGCGACCGTGGAGCGGATGCACGGCCGTTCCACCGACGCCCTGGGTCACGTCCACGAGCGGCTGCCACGTGGCGCCGTCCAGCGAGGACTCGACCGCGTAGCTGACGGCGTGCAAGGCGCCCCAGCGCAGGCCCACCCGCCGGAACTGGCGGACGCCGCCGAGGTCGACGGCGAGCCACTGCGCCTCACCCGGCGCGCTGGTCCACGCCGTGCCGTTCAAGCCGTCGACGGCGGCCCGCGAACTGTCGCAGGACGAAGACGACGACGCCGTCACTGGCCGCTCCCACGCCAGGTTCGCGCTGGGCGAGATCGCCGGCGGCCGGACGGCGGAGCCCAGGGAGCACTGGAATCCGCGCGCCTGGTCCTGCAGCGTCGCGCGCAGCGCGGGCAGATCGATCGACGCGGACTCGGAGAGGTCGGAAGCCAGGTCGAAGAGCTGCGTCGTGTTGAGCGCGGCATCGAACATCACCTTCCAGTTGCCGCTGCGCATCGCGGCCACGCGCCACTGGCCGTAGCCCGGCTGCGCGGAGGTGAAGAGCTGCATGAAGTAGAGGTCGTTCGCCGGAACGGTGCCCGTTCCCCGCAGGAGCGGCGCGATGTTGCGCCCGTCGATCACGCGGTCGGCGGGGAGGGGCGCGCCCACGATGTCCGCCAGCGTGGGGAAGACGTCCAGGCACGAGGCCTGGGCGTCGATCACGGTGCCGGGCGCGATGCCCGCGGGCCACCGCGCCAGGCACGGAACGCGCACGCCGCCCTCGAAGAAGGTCAGCTTCGCGCCGCGCAGCGGGCCGGCCGAGCCGCCGACCCACCGCCAGGGCTCGAGCGCGCTGCTGGGCGGCCCGTGCGAGTTGCGCCAGGGACCGTTGTCGCTGGTGACGAGGACCAGCGTGTTCTGGTCGATGCCGAGCATCGCGAGGTCCGCGAGCAGGTCGCCCATACCCGCATCCATCTCGCGCACGCAATCCGCGTACAGCCCGCGACCGGTGATGCCGTCGAACTCCGGCGACACGTACACGGGGACGTGCGGCGCCACGAGCGGCAGGTAGAGGAAGAACGGCTGCCCCGCGGAGGCCGCCGTCGCGACGAACGATCGAGCCTCGTCGAAGAACCGCCGCGTCAGGTAGCGCTGGTCGGGGCTCGTCTCGGTCACGACCGTGCCGTTCTGCAGGTAGAACGGAGACATGTCGTTGGAGTAGGGCACGCCGAAGAACCCGTCGAAGCCGTGGACGAGCGGATGGAACTGGGGCCGGTCGCCCAGGTGCCATTTGCCGACGACCTGCGTCCGGTATCCGCGCTCGCGGAAGAGCTTCGCCAGGGTGATCTCGCTCTGCGGCAGCCCCGCCTGGTCGTTGGGGCCCACGACCCCCGTCAACCCGAAGCGCACCGGATAGCGGCCGGTCAGGAGCGCCGCCCGGGTCGGCGTGCACACCGGCGCCGTCGCATAGAACGACGTGAAGCGCGCTCCCTGCGCCGCGAACTGGTCGAGCACAGGCGTGTTGCTGACCGGCGGCGTCTGCGGATCCTGGTCGTGGTCGTAGGGACCGATGTCGCCGTAGCCGAGGTCGTCCGCCAGGACGACGATCACGTTCGGACTCGACTGCGCGACGGCAGTACCCGCGAGGGTCAGCAGCGCAAGCGCGAGGGCAGACGGGTGGCGCGAAAACGACTTCAAGGAGATTCGGGGCTCCGTGTCGAGGTGGGGACGGCCGCGATCGGGTTCGACGGCCAGGGGACTCCCACCGCGCGGGGGGGGCTTGGGGGGTCCGCCCAGTGACGGTCATTCTCCGCTGCTCGCCGCGCGCTGTCGAGCCCCCGCGGCAGCGCCCCCGCCCGGCGGCGCCTCAGAAACCCAGGACGAGGCCGAAGTAGGGGCCGGACAGGCGCACGTCGAGGTCGGCACGCTCGTTCCCGTCCTCGTACTCGGCGTCGATCCGCACCTCGCGCCAACCCAGCACCAGCGAACCCGAGAGCCGGCCTTGCTCCAGGAGACGCAGGCGGGCGGCGACGTCGAGGTCGTACAGGGTCGCGCTGTCGCCCTCGTAGCTGGCGCTGAAACCCGAGAGCAGGGCCGACAGCTCCACGGGCCCGAGCTCGACGCCGGCCCGCGCCGCCAGCACCGGCAGGGCCGCGAACTCGTCGACGGTGACGGTGCCCGGAGGCATGCCGTCCCGCGCGCGGACGCCCGCCTGCACGTCCATGCCCTGCAAGCCCAGGCCGATCCCGAACTCGACGGTGTCGGTCGGCACGAGATCGAAGGTGACGAGCAACGAGTACAGGTCCAGGCCCACGTCCGTGGCCACGTCCGTCCCGGCCGGGAGCGTCACGTCGTCGTCCGAGATCTCCACGTCGAGCATGCCGAGCCCGGAGTGGTCCGAGCGCTGCCACGCGAACGTGATCCTGGGAGCGCCGAAGTCGGCGTCGAAGCGCAGGCCGGGGGCCGCGCTGTCGTGGTCGAGGCCGAGCGCGTCCTCGATCGAGTTCACTTCGACCGCCGCACCCGAGGCATTGGCCCCGACGTGGCCGGAGACGTCCGAGCGCCAGACGCGCGGCGTGGCCCAGAAGCTGGGCGTCGAGCAGCTACCGAGGCAGGCCAGAGCGACAGCAAGCAGCGAACGACCGATCATGGGCACCTTCTACGCGCGCGGGGGCCTCGACTCCAACGCGGAGCCGACGGGCCTCTCGACAAGGCCCCGGTTCGGCTGTTCCAATCGGGTAGTTTAGGGCCAGCCGGCGCGGAACCGCCGGAGGCCGCCCCGCGCGTCCTTGGCCCTTCGCCGCGCCGTCTCCGCCCCCACCCCCCCGCATGCCCCGACGCGACGACATCAAGTCCATCCTGATCATCGGTAGCGGCCCGATCGTGATCGGCCAGGCCTGCGAGTTCGACTACTCGGGGACCCAGGCCTGCAAGGCGCTGCGCGAGGAGGGCTACCGGGTCCTCCTGGTCAACTCCAACCCGGCGACGATCATGACCGACCCCGAGGTCGCCGACGTCACGTACATCGAGCCGATCACGGTCGAGGCGGTCACCAAGATCCTGGAGAAGGAGCGCCCCGACGCGATCCTGCCGACGCTCGGCGGCCAGACGGGCCTCAACACGGGCCTGGAGCTCCACGACCGCGGGATCCTCGAGCGCCTGGGCATCGAGATGCTGGGGGCGCGGGCCGAGGTGATCCGCAAGGCCGAGGACCGCAACCTGTTCCGCACGGCGATGACCAAGTGCGGCTTCGAGAGCGCGCGCTCGGGCGTCGCGCACACGATGGAGGACGCCCAGCGCGTCCTGTCCGAGATCGGCCTGCCCTGCGTCATCCGCCCCGGCTTCACGCTGGGCGGGACGGGCGGCGGCATCGCCTACAACGTCGACGAGTTCGAGGCCATCGTATCGCGCGGCCTGGCGGCCTCGATGAACTCCGAGGTGCTCATCGAGGAATCGCTCGTGGGCTGGAAGGAGTTCGAGATGGAGGTGATGCGCGACGCCGCCGACAACGTCGTGATCATCTGCTCCATCGAGAACCTGGACCCGATGGGCGTGCACACGGGCGACTCGATCACCGTCGCGCCCGCGCAGACGCTGACGGACCGCGAGTACCAGGACATGCGCAATGCCTCGATCCGGATCCTGCGGGAGATCGGCATCGAGTGCGGCGGGTCCAACGTCCAGTTCGCGATCGACCCCAAGACGGGCCGCATGATCGTGATCGAGATGAACCCGCGCGTGTCGCGCAGCTCGGCGCTGGCGTCCAAGGCCACCGGGTTCCCGATCGCCAAGTTCGCCGCCAAGCTGGCCGTCGGATACACGCTGGACGAGCTGCAGAACGACATCACCAAGAAGACGCCGGCCTGCTTCGAGCCGACCATCGACTACACGGTGGTGAAGATCCCGCGCTTCGCCTTCGAGAAGTTCAAGGGCGCCGACCGCACGCTGACGACGCAGATGAAGAGCGTCGGCGAAACGATGGCGATCGGCCGCACGTTCAAGGAGGCGCTCCAGAAGGCCGTGCGCGGCCTCGAGACCGGCCGCACGGGGTTCGGCCTCGACCCGCGCGACCCGGCCGAACTGCTCGCGCGCGACAACGGCGCGCTGACGCGAGCGCTGCGGGTCCCCAACGAACTGCGACTCCTCGCCTTGCGCGTCGCCTACCGCGCGGGCTGGAGCACGCAGGAGATCTACGAGGCCACCGGGATCGACCCGTGGTTCCTCGAGAACATGCGCGAGCTCGTCGACTTCGAGGCCGAGCTGGGCGGCGCCGTGCTGACCAGGGACCTGCTGCTCGAGGCCAAGCGCCTGGGCTACAGCGACCGGCAGATCGCGCACGCGACCGGAACGGGCGAGACCGACATCGCGGCGCTGCGCGCGGAGCACGGCATCCGCCCGGTCTACAAGCTGGTCGACACCTGCGCGGCCGAGTTCGAGGCCGCGACGCCCTACTACTACTCGACCTGGGAAGACGAGACCGAGCTGCGCGTCACGTCGAAGAAGCGCGTGATGATCCTGGGCGGCGGCCCCAACCGCATCGGCCAGGGCATCGAGTTCGACTACTGCTGCTGCCACGCCGCCTTCGCGGTGCGCGAGATCGGCCGCGAGGCCGTGATGGTCAACTCGAACCCCGAGACGGTCTCGACCGACTACGACACCTCGGACGACCTGTTCTTCGAGCCGCTGACGCACGAGGACGTGATGCACGTCGTCGACGCCGTGAAGCCCGAGGGGATCATCGTGCAGTTCGGCGGGCAGACGCCGCTGAACCTGGCGCAGGGCCTGCACAAGGCGGGCGCGCCCCTGATCGGCACCTCCGTCGAGTCCATCGACCGTGCCGAGGACCGCGACCTGTTCAACCAGGTGATCAAGAAGCTCGGCCTGCACCAGCCCGAGAGCGGGATGGCCAGCGACGTGGGCCAGGCCTTCGAGGTCGCGCGCCGCATCGGCTACCCCGTCCTGGTGCGGCCCAGCTACGTGCTCGGCGGACGCGCCATGGAGATCGTCTACGACGACGAGGCGCTCGAGCACTACATGGACACCGCCGTGCAGGTCTCGCCGGAACGCCCGATCCTCGTGGACCGCTTCCTGGAGGAGGCGATCGAGGTCGACGTGGACGCGATCAGCGACGGGCGCACGACGGTCATCGGCGGGATCATGGAGCACATCGAGGAGGCCGGCATCCACTCCGGCGATTCGACCTGCGTGCTGCCGCCCCACACGCTCGGCCGCGAGGTCGTCGACGAGATCCGTCGCGCGACCAAGGCCATGGCCAAGGAGCTGCGCGTCGTCGGCCTGATGAACGTGCAGTACGCCGTCAAGGACGACCGGGTCTACGTGCTCGAAGTGAACCCGCGCGCGTCGCGCACGGTGCCGTTCGTCTCCAAGGCCATCGGCGTGCCGCTGGCCAAGCTGGCGGCGAAGGTGATGTGCGGGTTGAGCCTCGAGGAGCTGGGCTTCACCGAGGAGATCGTGCCGCCCTATTTCTCGGTCAAGGCCCCGGTCTTCCCGTTCAACAAGTTCCCCGGCGTCGACATCACGCTGGGACCCGAGATGCGCTCGACGGGCGAGGTCATGGGCATCGACCAGGACCTGGGCTTCGCCTTCGTCAAGGCCTACCAGGCCGCAGGCCTGAAGCTGCCGCGCAGCGGAACGATCTTCATTTCGGTCAAGAACGCCGACAAGCGCGCGATCGTTCCGGAGGCGCGCACGCTCGCGGCGCTCGGCTACAAGCTGGTCGCCACCGAGGGAACGCACCGCGCGCTCAAGTCGAACGGCATTCCGGTCGAGCACGTGAACAAGGTGCACGAAGGCCGCCCGCACATCGTGGACCGCCTGAAGAACCGCGAGATCGCCCTGATCCTGAACACGCCCTACGGCAAGCAGCAGCGCGTGGACGACTCCTCGATCCGCGCCGCGGCGGTCAGCGCCGGGACGCCGTGCATCACGACCCGCGCCGGGATCAGCGCGGTCGTCAGCGCGCTGACCGCGATGCACCGCGGCGACTACCAGGTGTCCAGCCTGCAGGAGCACCTCGCGTCGCACGCGCGCGTGGCGCCCGCGCGCGCCTGAACGGCCCCGCGCCGGCGTTCAGCCGTCGGTGCGGACGCGCGTCGTCACCTCGGCGTCGAAGAGCCACCAGTCCTCGGGGACCTCGTGCGGACGCGGCCGCTTCTCGGCCACCTCCATCTTCATGTCGGTGACCTTCACGCGCCGGCTCTCGTACTCCAGCGTGTACAGGAAGTTGGCGATGCGCAGGCGCTGGAACGAGCGTTCGCGGTCGTCCGACTTGATGCGGTACACGCGGTCGACGACCGACTTGCTGCGCGGCTCGGTCGAGTTCGTGAAGTTGACGTTGCCGATCTCGACCTTGTCCATCGCGGCGACCCGGCGGATGTAGGTCTCGATGTCCGACTGCTCCTTCAGGTTGTCGTCCCGGAGCGCCTTGGACAACGCCGTGTGCTTCTGCGCCGTCTGCATCAGGTCCCGCGCCAGCGGCTTGATGCGCGAGTCGAGCGCCTCCTTCATGGCGTTCAGGTCCTGCGACTGCCTCCAACCGAACCAGCCCAGCACGAGGCAGCCGACGAGCGAGAGCAGGATGATCGCCCGCGCCAGGTTCATCCCTGCGAGAAACCCCTTCATTGCGCCACCTTCCCCAGGTCAGCCTTGCTGACGTCCACGTCGATGCCCATTCCCGCCACGAAGATCCCCTTGCTGTTCTCCAGGGTCGAAGTGGGCCGGCGCTCGACGTTCAGGCACCACTCGTTCGCCTGGAGCGCCTTGATGAAGTCCTCGTAGTTCTGCGTCGCGACGACCGGGTCCGCGGCGAAGAAGGTGATGTTGAGCTGCACGCGCACGTAGTCGCTCTTGCCTTGGCGGCCGGGCGTGTACGTCGCCTGGATCATGCGCAGGCTGGGGCGGTTCTCGTCCGTCACCTGCTTCTCCAGCACGGCCAGTACCAGCGAGGACCCTACCAGCGCTGATTGCGGCGGCGAGATCTCGGCGTCCTGGCCCAGGTCCTTCTCCAGCTTCTTGACCTCCTGCTTGAGCTGGCCGTTCACGAACTGCAGCTGCTCGAACTTGTTGCGCTCCTTGTCCGCGTCGATGTCCTTCAGGTAGCGCGCCACGGGGTCGGACGGGTACAGCAAGTAGCCCTGCTTGCCCTCACGCAGGTCGCCGACCAGGAAGTTGACGGCGCTGTTGCGCCAGTAGGCCAGCTTGCCGTCGACGTACTCGGTCTCCTTCTGGAGGAAGATGCACCACACGCCCAGGAGCGTCACCGCCAGCAGGGCGACGACGGCGAGCGGCAGTTCGACACGCTCGAACGCGCCCGTGTAGCGCAGCTCCTCGCGGCGCAGGTGCGGCTTGATCTCGCCGCCGCCCAACTGGCGCAGCGCGACGCCGTAGGCCACCACCAGCGGGCCCGAGCCCTGCGCGGGCTGTCCGCTGTCCGCCTGGAACACGTCGAGCTGCCGCACCTCGGCGTCCTGGAGGCGGCTGCCCACCAGGCCGGGCAGCTCGAATCCGCAGACGTAGATCGCGTCGATCGGCCGCAGCGTGCGCGCGGCCGAGACGGTGCGTCCCAGCTCGCGCCGGATGCGCTTGATCGCCTGCTCGAGCCGCCGCGCCGCCTCCTCGGGATCGGGCGCCTCGACCGCTTCGGCCGGCGCGGCCTCGCCCTCCGCGGCCGGATCCTCCGGCTGCGTCGCGGGCACTTCGTGGGCCATGGCGCCGATCCGGATGGCGCGCATCTCGCGCACCTTGCGGCCGTCGATCACGACCACGGAGGTCGACGTCTCGCCCACGTGCACCAGGACCTGCGCGTTGTCGATGGTGCACAGGTCCGAGGCCAGGGCCGCGTTGACCATCGCGGAGGTCTCCAGCTCGACCTCCAGCGGCTCGAGTCCGGCCCGCTCGCACAGGTCCAGCGCGCTGCGGATCTCGGCCTTGGGCACGGCCGACAGGAGCAGGTCGCTGGCCTCGCCGGCGGTCTCCAGCATGTGGAAGTCGACGACGACGTCGTCGATGTTCCACTGCGGCAGCTCGCTCTCGACCTCGAACTTCACGACCTCTTCGATCTTCTCCCGGTCGGTGAACGGCACGCTGATCGAGCGGAAGGCCGCCAGGCCCGCGTCGATGGCGATCGCCAGGTTCTCCTTGGGGATCGCGTGCTGGCGCACGGCCTCGCGCAGCACCGCGGCGGCCTGGGTCGCGGCGTCCTCGCCCCCGTGCGGCAGGTCGCCCGTCGCATAGGCGGCGACGCGGTGCTTCTTGGGGCCGCCGTCGAGGACGACGAGTTCGTACCGGCGCGGGCCGATGCGCAGTCCGCAGGATCGGGCCATCGGGGATCGGGGGCTAGTGGGTTGCGGGGGTTCCCAGGGACAGGAGGTCGAACTCGGCGCGCCCCGCCTCGGGCAGCACCTTGTTGCGGACGAGGCCGCGATAGTAGCGGCCGCGTTCGCGCAACTCGGGCTCGATCGAACTCATGTAGTCTGCCATGTGGCGGTCCTTGATTCTCTCGACGTCGTCGCGGTAGCTCTCCAGGACGACCCGCAGGAGCTCGCGGCGCTCGGGCGAGAGATCGAAGGTGCCGGCCAGCATGCGCTCGTAGTCGGGGAAAGCGCCGGTCGGCTCGGCACGCGGCGCCGGCGTGATCCAGCGGGCCGCGAGCAGTCCCCCTCCCGCCCCGGCCGCCAGGCAGGACAGGGCCAGCACGGCGATCCACAGGCGCAGGTCCCTCACGGGCGGCGGTCCTCGGCCGTCCGCGACCCGGAGGCGTCGGCACCGGCCGCGTCGGGCCCGCGTTCCTCGGCCTCGCGCTGCTGGATCTGGTCGAGGCGCTGCAAGGCCTCGTCGAGGCTCATCGACGGACGGTCGTCCGCGCGCAGCTCGGAGGCGTTGGGCAGGTTCAGGCTGCGGATCGCGACCGAGGCCAGGAGCGCCAGGATCGCCGCGGCGGCGGTCATGCGCAGCACGAACGTGAGGACGGGCGTTTCGCGCTGCACGGCGCGCCGGCGAACCTCGCGCGGCGCGTCCGCGGCCTCGTCACCGGCCACCGCCGGCCCTCGATCGACGGACGCGCCCGCGCCGCCGGCGAAGGCCAGCCGGGCCACGCGCGCCGAGAAGTCGCGCGGCACGGTGACCGCCTCGCCGGGGACGAACCAGCGCTTCAGGTTGCGCTCCGCCTGCGCGTCGGCGCGGCAGGGCTGGCAGGCCAGGAGGTGCTTGCGCAGCGGCGCCGCCTGGGCCTCGCTGAGCTCGCCGTCGAGGTAGCTCGGGACGAGCGGCCGTGCATTCTTGCAGTCCATGTGGGTGTTCTCACGCATGATCAAGCCCCCTCTCCGAACTCCGGATGGCGCTGCAGGAGCTTCTCCTTGAAGCGCGCGCGCGCCCGGAACAGGCGCGATTCGACCGTGCCGATCGAGATGCCGAGCAGGTCGGCGATGTCCTGGTAAGCCATTTCGTCGAACTCGCGCAGGACGAGCACGGTGCGGAAGATCTCCGGCAGCTCGTCCAGGACCGCGCGCGTGATCGCGCCGATCTCCTCGCTCTCCAGGCGCGCATCCGGCGCCATGATGCGGGGTTGCGGCGCGGTCGGGCCGCCGGTCAGCTCGGGATCCTCGACCGAGACCACGGGCGAACGGCCCTTGCGCTTGAACGAGTCCAGCACCGTGTTCACCGCGATGCGGTAGATCCAGGTGTAGAACGACGACTCGTGCTGGAAGCTCCCGAGCCGCGAGTAGGCCTTCAGGAAGGTCTCCTGGACGAGGTCCTCGACGTCGCTCTGGTTCCGCGTGTAGTTGCGGACCAGCGCGAACAGCCGCGACTGGTAGCGTTCGACGAGCAGTTGGAAGGACGCCTGGTTGCCGGCCAGGCTCTCCTGGACGAGCGAGGCGTCCTCAGCGGGTCGCGGTTCCATCACAGGCAGTCCCATGTCGGCCGTTGGGACGCGCGGGCAGCGCCGAATCTTCCCGGGAGCTGCCCTCGACCTGGGTCCCGGCCGCGGATCTAAGTACTTGCCTGGGCGCAGTTTGGCATCCGGACTCGCGGCGCGCCAGCCCGGCGGCCCGCGCGCTCACGGCCGGGGCGGCCGCGGCAGGATGTGCCCCATCTTGTCGCGCTTGGTCGCCAGGTAGCGCTCGTTCCCCGAGTGCGGCGGCGTCGTCAGGGGGATCTGGTCGACGACCTCCAGCCCGTAGCCGGCCAGCCCGGCGATCTTCTTGGGGTTGTTGGTCAAGAGGCGCATCCGGCGCACGCCCAGGTACTGCAGGATCTGGGCGCCCAGGCCGTACTCGCGCAGGTCGGCGGCGAAACCCAGCTTCTCGTTGGCCTCGACGGTGTCCAGGCCCTGGTCCTGCAGCCGGTAGGCCTTGAGCTTGTTCTCCAGGCCGATGCCGCGTCCTTCCTGGCGCATGTAGACGAGCACGCCGCGCTCCTCCTTGCCCAGGATCTCGAGCGCCTTCTCGAGCTGCGGCCCGCAGTCGCAGCGCAACGAGTGGAACACGTCGCCGGTCAGGCACTCGCTGTGCACGCGCACCGTGACCGCGCCCTCCAGCGGCTTGCGCGGCCCGTCGAGCCCCGGGCCGGGCAGGCCCTTGGCCAGCGCCACGTGCTCCTTGCCGTCCACCTTCGAGCGGAACAGGTGCGCCTGGAACGTGCCGAAGCGGGTCGGGAGCGGCACGTCCATCTCGACCGGCTCGACCAGCCGCTCGGCCTTGCGGCGCCACGCGATCAGCGCCTCGATCGTGCAGATCTTGAGCTTGTGGCGCTCCGCGAAGACCTCCAGGTCCGGCATCCGGGCCATCGTGCCGTCCTCGTTCATGATCTCGCAGATCACGCCCGCGGGGCGCGCGCCGCACAGGCGCGCCAGGTCGACCATGCCCTCGGTCTGTCCGCCGCGCACGAGCACGCCGCCCTCGCGGGCGCGCAGCGGGAACACGTGCCCGGGCCGGGCGAGGTCCTCGGCGCGCGCGCCGGGTGCGCAGGCGACGCGGATCGTGTGCGCGCGGTCCTTCGCGCTGATGCCGGTCGTCACGCCGCTGGCCGCCTCGATCGACACCGTGAAGCCGGTGCTCATCTTGTTCGTGTTGCGCGTCGCCTGCGGCGTCAGCTCGAGCTGATCGCACAGCTCGGGCGCCAGCGGCATGCAGATGAGGCCGCGGCCCTCGCGGGCCATGAAGTTGATGGCCTCGGGGGTGACGTGCTCGGCCAGCATGGCGAGGTCGCCCTCGTTCTCGCGGCCGGGGTCGTCGACCAGGACGATCATCCGGCCGGCTTTGAGTTCGGCCAGGATCTCGGGGATGGGGCTGATGGCCATGCGGGTGGTGGACCGGGGCACGTTCCGACGCGCGGGGACGCCGATCCAATCCGCGAGTCTAACCGGTCGCGGGGGCGATCCCTCGCCGAGACGCCGAGGGCTGGAAAAGGGGCCGGCGGGAAGGCCGGCCCCAGCGCCGGGGTCGAGCACGCGCCGGGGAACGGTGTGACGCCGCTCCCGCGACGCTCCCGGCGCGGTTGGAGGGGGCCGCAGGACGATGGGTCGGCGACCGCGCAAGCGCGGCCGCCCACCCGCGAGCGCCTCGGATCCCCCGCCGGCGCGTTGGGCGCGCCGCACATGGAGACCCCCGCGAGCGCGGATCGAACGCCGCCCGATCGCCTTCGCGGCAGCGGAGATCCCCCGGCCGCGGCGAGGCTGGGTATCGTTACGCTGTACGCGGGAACCGGCCCTCCCGGCGGGTCCGCGGACAAGCCCCCCCAAGACCGCGCCGCGTCGATGTGGACCTGGTCGCGCGACGGGAGGGCGGCCTCCCTCACCCCTCGAACCCGAGGTTCCCAATGCGAGTCCTGTCTTCCCTGACCGTCGTGTGCGCGCTGGTCGTCTGCTCGAGTCCGGCCACAGCGCAGAACTTCAACATCGACGTCGGCGCCAACGTCGCGCCCTACCCGATCCCCTCCGCGGCCTACGGCGCCGGCGCCGCGCAACCTGGAACGTGGAACGCGCGCAGCGCCGCCGTCGCCAGCGCCGCGCTCACCGACATCACCGGCACGCTCACGACCGTGACGCTCGCCCGCACCGGCTCGGCGGTCAACTTCTCCTTCAACAACGCCGGCACGACCGGGGACGATCAGAACCTGATGGACGACCTCCAGGACGTGGGAGCGGCGCCGGCCGCGACCACGTGGACGTTCTCGGGGCTGCAGGCGGGCATGTACGCGCTCTACACCTACGCCTGGGCGCCGGACGACGCGACCTTCGTGTCGGACGTCACGGGCGGTTCGATCGACCCGCTGCAGTCTTGCGGCGGCGCGTGGCCCGGCGCCCAGACGCTGGGCGTGACCTACACGCGGCACCGCTACAACGTGACCGCCGGCGGCTCGATCGCGATCACGATCACGGGGCTCTCGGGCTTCGCCAGCGTCAACGGCTTCCAGCTCGTGCGCATGGCGGACACGCCGGCGACGGGCTTCTGCTTCGGCGACGGCAGCGGCACGGCCTGTCCGTGCGGCAACGCGGGTCTCGCGGGCAACGGCTGCGCGAACTCCGTCAACGCGAACGGCGCGAACGTCACGGGCAGCGGTCTCGCCAGCGTGGCCGCCGACACCTTCCTGCTGAGCGGCAGCGGCATGCCGAACAGCAGCGCCCTCTACTTCCAGGGACTCAACCAGGCCAACGGCGGCATGGGGACCGTGTTCGGCGACGGCCTGCGCTGCGCGGGCGGCACGATCACGCGCCTGGGCACCAAGACGAACGTGGCCGGCGCATCGCAGTACCCCGATGCGGGAGACCAGTCGATCTCCGTGCGCGGCATGGTGCCCGCCGTCGGCGGCACTCGCACCTACCAGATCTGGTACCGCAACGCGGCCGCGTTCTGCAACCCGGAGACGTTCAACCTGTCGAACGGCACGCAGGTGACCTGGATCCCGTGACTCGAGCGTCGGATGGATCCGTCGAATCCTGATCGACGGCATCCATCACGGGGCCGGGTGTTTCCTTCCGTGGTCGCTTGCGATCCGGAACGGAAGCACCCGGCCTCGCAGTTCAGGGCGACCATCCGACCCACAGGCCGTTGGTGAGGTTGAAGGTCGCGCTCGTGCAGAAGGTCGCGGCGTTGCGGTACCACGCCTGGTAGGAGCGCCCGCCGGGGGCCGAGACGAGGCCGCGCGCGGAGACCGAGGCATCGCCGGGGCCGGGATAGCGCGCCGAACCGGCTTGCGCCGTCTTGGTCCCCAGGCGCACGACCGATCCGCCCGCGCAGCGCAGGCCGTCGCCGAACACGGAGCCCGCGCCGCCGCTCTGCATCGTGGTCCCCTGGAAGAAGAGCACGGAGCTGTCGGTCAAGCTCAGCCCGAACAGCGCGACCGTGTCGTTCGCGAGGCTCGCGAGTCCGCTGCCGCGCAGCGCGCCGCCCACGCCGAGCGAAGAGAGACAGCCGCGCAGGCCGCCGTGGACGGAGTTGTTGCCGCAGGGACACGGGGTCGCGCCGCCGATGCCGTTCCCCGCGCAGAAGTAGGTCGTGAGACCGCTCATCACCGGCGCCTCGTTCCCGGGGCCCGTGACCCACTCGGCGTTTCCGGGCAGGCCCGCGATCACCTCGCAGATGGGCGCCCCGGCGCCGCTGGAATCGAACGCGCGCGGGCCGCCGCCTTCGCCGAACGCCCAGTGACCGACGAGCCCGGGCGTGCCC
Organism: uncultured Planctomycetaceae bacterium; assembly: GCA_964552795.1. Taxonomy (GTDB): domain Bacteria; phylum Planctomycetota; class UBA1135; order UBA1135; genus JAEUHZ01. The sequence continues at coordinate 67,805 of CAZKIO010000011.1, read as the reverse complement.
GTCAACACGACCCACGGCCACGTTGCGGCGACGTCGGCCGGCGACAACGCGACGTCCCACACGCTGACCTCGTCGATCCAGCCGGTGAAGCTCGGGTACTGCGGGCCCGCGTCGTGCTTCTCCGCGCCGATCACCAGGAACGGGCCCCAGGGCGTGACCTGCCCGGGCACGCCCGCATCGGGGTAGGAGATGTCCACGGTCGAGACGCCCGGCGGGCTCTCCGCGTCCAGCACGCCGTCGACGAAAATGCGCTTCGTGCCCGTCGCCGTGTCGCGCACGCAGGCGACGTGATGCCACGCGCCGTCGAGCACGTTCGATGCGCCTTCGAGCGTGTTCTCGCCGTCGATCCCGCCGTCGCCGCCGCCCGTGCCGAAGCGCACGCGACCGCCGGCGACGCTCACGCCGAAGTCCCGGTCGCTGCCGCCCCAGATATCGCGATCGAGCACGATGTTGCCGTCGATCCAGCGGTTGTCGGCGTGCGAGCCGGGGCTCGACGCCATGGTCGCGTTCGCGGCCAGGGCTCCGCGCAGCCAGAACGTGAGGCTGAACGAGCCGGCGCCGACGTCGCAGGGCGCACTGCCCGCTCCGGCAACGTCGTCGTCCACGCGGATGCGCACGCGGTCCTGTTGCCCGGTGCCCGTGCCGAAGAACCGCAAGGCCTGAGCCTCGGCGGGAGCGCCGGCCAGCGAGCCGACGCAGGCCAGCAGCACGCGGGATCGAGCGGACATGAACTGCCTTCGTGCGCCGGTCCGGCGCGCGTTCCAACCGTACCACGCACCCGGCCCCGTGGGTGCGCGCTGGCGGGTCGGCGCAGCACGCAGCAAGATCCGGACATGCAACCGCCCCTGCCCCGCGCGCGCCTGCTCCTGGTCCTGCTGCTCGTTCCCGCGCTCCAGGACTGCTCGGCTCCGCAGGCGGGACGCTCGCACGCGGTCGCGGCGCGGCCGGCGCCGGCCGCGCGTGATCCGCTGGAAGCGATCGCGCGCTGCGAGGACCGGCGCACCGACGGTGACGGCCTCTTGCAGGCGCTCGCCGAGCGCGGCGAGATGCGCACGCGTCTGCGGGCCATCGCCGCGCTCGGACGGCTGCCGCTGGAGGGCCCGGCCGTCGCGCGACGACTCGATCCCGTCTCCGACGCGCTGGTGAAGGCGCTCGAGGCCACGGACCCGGCCGTGCGCGCGGCCGCGGCGTTCGCGCTGGGCCAGCGCGCGGATCCCGCGACCGTCGACGCGCTGCTCGCGTCGACGCGGGATCCAGACGCGCCGGTGCGCGCGCGCGTGATCGAGGCCTTGAGCAAGATCCCCGACCCGCGAACGCGGCGCGCGGTGCTGACCGCGTTCGACGACGACGCCGGTGAAGTGCGCGGCTCAGCGCTGTTCGGATCCGCGCGCTTCCCGGCCGACGCCGCCGACGGGGGCCTCGCCGACGCCGCCCTGTGCGCCTTCCTCCAGCGCGACGACGCACCGGGCCGTCCGGCCGCCGACGCGGACACGCGCTGGCGCGCCCTGTTCGCGCTGGCGCGCCGCAAGGCCGCGCAGGGCCGCGCGCAGTTCCTGCGCTTCGCCGGATCCGACGACGAGCGCGAGCGGATCTTCGCGGTGCAGGGTCTGGGGTTCGTGCCGGCGGACGCCGAGACCTTGGCCGCGCTGCGCGCGCGGCTCGCGGATCCCGGCTGGCGCGTGGCATCCGAAGCCGCCATGGCGCTCGGCAGGCTGGCGGACGCCGGCTCCTGCGCGGCGCTCTCCGTCGCCGCCGCGCGCGCCCGGCCGGAACACGCCGCGCACCACGTGCGGCGCGCGGCGATCGAGGCGCTCGGCGCGCTCGGTCCGGCCGCCGCGCTCGTACAGGCCGCGGTCGTGCGCGCGCTCGACGACGAGTCCGCGGCCGTCCGCGCGGCGGCGGTCGTGACCCTCGCGCGGATCGACCCTTCCGACCGCGAGCAGCGCGTCGCGCGCGCCGCCGGCGCGGAGGACGCCGTCGTGCGCGCCGGCGCGGCCGCCGCGGGCGAGCACCTCGTCACGGCCACGGCTCTCCCGATCCTCGTCACGCTGGTGCGCGACCCGCTGCCGCGCGTGGCGACGACGGCGGCGGAGGCGCTGGCGCCGCACGCAGCGGATCCGGCCGCGCGCGCGCTGCTGCGCGAGCTCCTGGCGTCAACCGACAACGGCCTGCGCCTCGCGGCCGTGACCGCGCTGAAGGCGCGGGTGGACGCGGAGGACCTGCCGGCGCTCGAGTTGTGTCTGCGGACGTCGCAGGGCGAGATCGGGTCCGAGGTCGCGGCCGGCATCGTCGACCGCGCGGTGGAACTCGGCGGAGATCGCGGATTGGCGCTCCTGCTGCGCGCGAGCAGCCACGCCGATCCCCACGTGTCGCGCAAGGCGCGCGCCGCGGCCCTGCGCCTGCGGCCGGGGGTCGAGCTTCCGCCAGCGCCGGCACCGGCCGCGCGCGGCGAAACGCTGCCCGTCCTGGCGTGGGAGGTGAACCCGCGCGTGTCCTTCGAGACGACGCGCGGCACGCTGGTGTTCGAACTGCTCGGCGACGAGGCGCCGTTCCACGTCACGAACCTGCTGGAGCTCGCGCGGGCCGGCCACTACGACGGACTCACGTTCCACCGCGTCGTTCCCGACTTCGTGGTGCAAGGCGGCGACCATCGCGGCGACGGCAACGGCGGCCTGTCGTGGCGCGGAGACAACCTGCGCGCCGAGTTCGGCCCGCGGCCCTTCACGCGCGGCGCGCTCGGGATGCCGCGCAACGACGACCCCGACAGCGCCGGCAGCCAGGTCTTCGTCACCCATCGCGACACGCCGCACCTGGACGGCCGCTACACGCTGTTCGGCGAACTGCGCGAGGGCTTCGACGTGCTCGACGCCGTCGAGGTCGGCGACCGGATCGTCGCCGCCCGCGTCGTGGATCCCGGCCGCCCGCGGCGCTGAATCCTTCCGGCGCGCAACGATTGGGTTCAGTCGGCCGCGCCCGGGGTCCGATCCAGGCCGGTGCGCCGCCGCGGGCCTCCCCGGCCGACGGGGGCCGGCCTACGAGGATCCGCAATGCGTACTGCACCGGCGCTCACCTGGACGTGCCTCGCGCTCACCGCCCTGGCGACCGGCGGCGCCGTCCACGTCGCCCGCCTCGGTGAACGCGTCGCCGAACTCGAGGGCCGCCCGGTCGCCGACCCGGTGCGGGTCGCCGCGCTGGAGCAGCGCGTCGCGGACCTGGAGGCCGGGATCGCCCGATCGCAGACGATGATCAACGAGCTGTGGTGCAGCAGCGCTCGTACGCGGGACGTCGACGCGGGGCTGCGCACGCTCGAGGCCGCACTGCACGAGGCGGCCCGCGGGATCGAGGAGCAGCGCGCGTCGATCGCGCGCATCGCCACGCTGGAGGAGGAGGCCGGCCCGCGCGCCATCGACGCGCGCTTTCGGGAGTTCGGTGCCAGCCTCGAGGGGCGCTGGCACGAGCTGGGCGACCTCGCCGCGCGCGCTGAGGCGCTGGCGGTCCACGCACGCGCCGGCCTGGATGTCGTGCAGCGCGGACTGGAGCACAACCCCGAGCGCCTCTGGCAGGAGCTCCTGGGGCCGACGGTGCAGGTCAGCGGCGGCGAGACGGTCGGCAGCGGCGTGCTGGTCGCCGCGGGCACGCTGGCTCCAGCCGGATCGGACGCGACGTACGTGCTGACCGCGTGGCACGTCATCCGCGACCTGTTCGTGGGCGACGCCGAGCCCGCGCCGGACGTTCCGGTCTCGATCTACGCCCCGGACGGAACGGCGCGCCACGTGCGAGGCGCGCTGGTCGAGCACGACCCCGCCCTGGACGTCGCGCTGCTGCGTCTGCCGGCCGGCGAACGCATCGAGAGCGGCGCGCGGCTGGCGCCGCGCTCGCGCCTGACGTCCGTGCGCGTCTTCGAACGCATCTATGCGGTCGGTTGCCCGCTGGGCAACGATCCCATCCCGACGTTCGGACAGATCGCCGACACGCACCACGTCGTCGACGGCCAGGGCTACTGGATGGTGAGCGCGCCGACGTACATCGGGAACTCCGGCGGCGGGATCTTCGATGCGCAGACGCACGAACTGCTCGCGCTGTTCACCAAGATCTACACGCACGGCGCCGTGCGTCCGATGGTCGTGCCGCACATGGGCCTGGCACTGCCGCTGACCGAGGTCTACGACTGGCTGGACCGCGTCGGTTACGCGGCGCTCGAGCCCGAGAACGCAGTCGCGCAGCCGCAGACGGCGGCCGCCAAGCGCTGAGGCGCGGCGCCGACGGAGCTACGGCGCCTCGGCGCGCTGCTTCAACTTGTCCAGGCCGGCCTGGAACATGGAGCCGATCATCGCGTCGGTCATGGCCGCGAAGTAGCCGCCGATCACGGGCACGTCCATCTCGCCCGACATGCCCCACTCGACCTCGACGCCGCCGGAGCCGGGCTTGTACGTCATCCAGCTCTTCGCGCCCATCTCCTCGCCCGGTTCGCCGAAGTACAGGTCGTAGGCGATGCCGCTGGCGGGGTCGCACTTCGTGAACGTCAACCGGCCCGGTCCGCCGTCGCCGGTCCAGCGCTGGTTCGCGCCGACTCCGGTGGTCGGCTCGCCCAACGTCGTCACCACGGTGGGGTCGCTGTCCTTCCACGGCGCCCATTCGTCCCAGCGCTTCAGGTCGCCGACCAGGGCGTGGATCTTGGCAGGATCGGCGTGGATGACCACGCTGCGCGAGCATTCGTAGTCGCGGGGCAGGAGAGCTCCGACGATCACGAACACGAGGATCAGGATCGCGATCGCGGTGAGGATCTTCTTCAGCATGGCTGGCTCCGGAATCGGGGTGGACCCGAGGATTCCGTGATTCTCCCGGGCCGGGCCCGTGGAAGCGAAGAAAAGTTCGCGCGCCCGGTCTCAGTGGCGGAAGTGGCGGGTGCCCGTCATGACCATCGCCGCACCGGCGCGGTCGCAGGCCGCCACGACCTCGGCGTCGCGCACGGAGCCCCCCGGCTGCAGCAGCGCCGTGACGCCGGCCTGCAGCGCCAGCTCGGGCCCGTCCGGGAACGGGAAGAACGCGTCCGAGGCCAGCACCGCGCCGCGCGCGCGGTCGCCGGCCTTGCGCAGCGCCATGTGCACGGAATCGACGCGCGACATCTGCCCGGCGCCGACGCCCAGCACGCGCGTGCCGTCCGCGATCACGATCGCGTTCGACTTGACGTGCTTGCAGACGCGCTCGGCGAACAGGAGGCCGGCCAACTCCTCGGCCGTGGGAACGCGCCGGGTCGCCGTCTTGCACTCCGTCCCGATCGACGCGGCGAGGTCGCGCTCCTGCACGAGAAACCCGCCGACCAGCTTCTTGACCTCGACGTCGCGGGCGTCGCGCGGCCGGCCGGCGAGGTCCCCGGCCGCCAGCAGGCGCACGTTGCGTCCCCACTTGGGCTTGTCGACCAGGAGGCGCAGCGCGTCGTCGTCGAAGCCGGGCGCCACGATCGCCTCCACGAAGCGGTTGCCCTCGACCAGGAACTGCGCAGCTGCGAGGTCGATCGTGCGCGTCGACGACAGCACCGAGCCGAACGCCGACACCGGATCGCCCTCCCAGGCGGCCTCCAGCGCCTCGCGCAGCGTCGCGCCCAGCGCGGCGCCGCAGGGGTTGTTGTGCTTGCAGACGGCGACGAACGGGCCGTCGAACTCGCGCGCCAGCGCCAGGGCCGCGTCGAGGTCGACCAGGTTGTTGTAGGAGAGCTGCTTGCCGCCCAGCACCTGCGCGCCGGCGAGCGACGGCTCGCCGGATGCCGCGCCGCGGTAGAACGCCGCGCGCTGGTGCGGGTTCTCGCCGTAGCGCAGGTCCAGCACTTTCACGCCCGCCAGGCCGATCGTCGCCGGGAAACGCTCCGCGGTCGCGCCGGACGCGCGCTCGCCCTCGAACAGCCAGCCGGCGATGGCCGCGTCGTAGCGCGCGGTGAGCGCGAAGGCCTTCTGCGCCAGCTCGCTGCGGAACGCGTCGGAAAGCCCGCCGCCGTTCCGCTGCATCTCGTCGAGCACGCGGCCGTAGTCGGCGGGGTCGACCACGATCCCCACGAAGCGGTGGTTCTTCGCGGCCGAGCGCACCATCGACGGTCCGCCGATGTCGATGTTCTCGATCGCCTCGTCGCGGGTGACGCCGGGCTTCGCCACGGTCGCCTCGAACGGGTAGAGGTTCACGACGACCAGATCGATGGGCGCGATGCCGTGCTCGGCCATCGCGCCCGTGTGCTGCGGGTGGTCGCGCAGCGCCAGTATCCCGCCGTGGATCTTGGGGTGCAGCGTCTTCACGCGGCCGTCCATCAGCTCGGGGAACCCGGTGTGGTCGGAGACCTCGCGCACGGCCACGCCGGCCTTCTTCAGCGCCGCGTAGGTGCCGCCGGTCGACAGGATCTCGACGCCCGACTGCGCCAGCATGCGCGCGAAGTTCTCGATGCCGGTCTTGTCGGACACGCTGATCAGCGCGCGCTGGATGCGGTGGCTCATGAGGGTCGCGACCGTATCAGGAGAGTCCGGCCACGCTCTTCAGCGTGGCCGCGAAGGTGACGGGGTTCACGGGGCCCGAACTCCCGCCCAGGAACTTGCCGTCGCCGTCCGCGAACAGCACGAAGGGCAGCATCGAGGCGTCGGGGAGCTGGGCGGCGAGGCGCTCGACTTCGGGCTCGGTGTCCTCGGCGTGCGCGGCCAGCGCCACGAAGTGCTGCTGCAGCAGCGGGGCGACGTCGGCGCGGGGCACGACCGTCTGCGCCAGGGCCTTGCACGACCCGCACAGCTCGCGGCCCAGTTCGACGAAGACGACCTTCCCTTCCCGCTTGGCCTGGGCCAGGGCTTCACCCCAGTGTCGATGCCAGTCGAGGGTCCCGCGGTCGTCGAAATGGGGGTGGGCGCGCTTGTGGTTCATGGGCTGGTCCGAGGGGGGGATTGTGACCGCTGGAGCGGCCCGCGGACAGCCGCGCGCCGCGCTGGGCGCCGGGGGGGCTCAAGATCGCCGCCGCCGAAATGCGACAAACTAGCTCGTGGGCCGCCTTGGCGGGTTTCGGAGGCCCACGGAGCGGCTCGGGCAGGAGCAGGAGGTATCGATCGTGCGTGGGGGTCCCTGGATTGCGGCGCTGGCCGTCGTGCTGAGCGCGCCTGCGTGTTCCTTCTTCCAGGTCTCGCCGCCGGAGAACCTGCTGGTCATCGCGGTGGACGGGCTGCGCCCGGATGCGCTGCGCCCGTCGCTGGGCGCGCCGCGCACCCCGCACATCCAGCGGCTCTCGGGTTCGGGGGTCACGTTCTCGTGGTGCTTCACGCACACGGGCGCCACCCTGCCGGCGCACGCGACGCTGCTGTCGGGCCGCTCGCCGGCGTCGACCCGCGTACGGATCGACGGGCAGACGGTCGAACCCGAGGTGCCGCTCCTGCAGGAGCGGCTGCGGCAGGCCGGATGGCAGACCTACGCCGTTCTGGCCTCCGGGGATGTCCGGCCGCGCGTGGCGAACACCGGCATCGATCGCGGCTTCCACGTCTGCCGCGCGAGCCCGGCCGATCCCTGGTCCGCGTCGGAGGTGAACGCGCAGGCCGTGGGGATGCTGGAGCGCGCCAGCCCCGACGCGCCCTGGTTCGCGTACGTCGAGTACGCGGATCCGACGGGCCCGTACGCGGCGCAGGGCACCGCGGACCACAAGGCGCAGATCCTCCTCGACGGACGCCCGCTGGACCACGTCGGCACGTCCGACCCGGCGCCCTGGAAGCGCACGCTGCGCGTGGGCGCGGGGCGCCACACGCTGGAGTTCCAGAGCGGCGAGGAACTCGTCGTGCGCCGCCTCGAGATCACCGCCGGGCGCGACGCCGTCGACGTGTCGTTCCTGAAGGGCGCGCTGGGCGCGCCCGCGCGCGCGGCCACGGCGGTCTTCACGCTCGACGGGCCGGGCGAAGAGGAGATCGAGATCTCGGGGTTCGTGCACGACGCGCCGGACCTGCAGGCCACGCGCGACCGCTACAAGCTGGCGGTCGAATCGGTCGACCGCGCGATCGGGCAACTGCTGGCGTGCCTCGAGCGCAACGGACAGTACGACCGCACGACGATCGTCGTCGTCGCTCCGCACGGCGAGTCGCTGGGCGAGCACGGCGAGGTCGGTCACGGCGCGAGCCTGTACGACGAGGTGCTGCGCGTGCCCCTGGTCGTGAAGCCGGCGTTGAACGAGGCCAAACGCGCCAAGCTCGGCAAGCGACGCCTGGAGGTCGTCCGCCTGATGGACGTCGCGCCGACGCTGCTCGAGCTGCTGGGCGAGGATCCACTGCCCGGAGCGGAGGGGCTCTCGCTGCTGCGCGACGCCCCGCGCCTGCTGGTCGCCGAAGTGCACCCGCCGCGGGCCTCGAGCACGCTGGTGGCGATGCGCGACGACCGCTACAAGCTCGTGTACCGCGCCGGCGAGGACCGCTTCGAGATGTTCGACGTGCGCAGCGACACGCTCGAGCTGGAGAACGTCTTCGCGCTGCAGGGCCACTTCCGCCAGCAGTGGCAGGCCCAACTGCGCGATCTGGCGGAGCGCACGCCGCTGTCGGCGAACCAGCGCGTCGGCCAGGCCTCCGCCCAGAAGCCGCGCCGCTGACGGCGCGCTAGGCCTTCGCGGACGGCGCGCCGCGGCGGCGCAGGTACTCCTCGATGAACTCGTCGATCTCGCCGTCGAGCACGGCCTGGATGTTGCCCTTCTCGACGTCGGTGCGGTGGTCCTTGACCATCTGGTAGGGGTGCATCACGTACGAGCGGATCTGGGACCCGAACGAGATCTCGCTCTTCTGTCCGTACAGAGCGACGTTGGCGGCCTCGCGCTTCTGCTCCTCCTGCTGCAGGAGCTTGGCCTGCAGCAGGCGGTAGGCCAGCTCGCGGTTCTTGTGCTGGCTGCGCTGGCTCTGGCAGCGGATCACGATGCCGCTGGGGATGTGGCGCAGGCGCACCGCCGTCTCGACCTTGTTCACGTTCTGGCCGCCGGCGCCGCCCGAGCGCATCGTCTCGATCTCGACGTCGCTCTCCTTGACCTCGATCTTGATCGAGTCGTCGAGGAGCGGCGTGACGTCGACGCTGGCGAACGCCGTCTGGCGCCGGGCCTGCGCGTCGAACGGGCTGATGCGCACCAGCCGGTGCACTCCGGTCTCGGCCTTCAGGCGCCCGAAGGCGTAGTCGCCCTCGATCTGCAGCGTGGCCGAACGGATGCCGCCCTCGGTCTCCTCCTGGCGGTCGATCTCCTCGACCTTGAACCCGCGCCGCTCGCCCCAGCGCGCGTACATGCGCACGAGCATGGAAGCCCAGTCGGCCGCATCGACGCCGCCCGCGCCCGGCGTGAACTGCACGTACGCGCCGCAGCGGTCGTTCGGGCCGCCGAGCATGACGCGGAAGTCCAGGTCCTCGATGCCGGACTCGATCTTGAGGACGGTCTCCTCGGCCTCGGGCAGCACGGCGTCCTCGTCGCCGCCCGCCGCCATCTCGGCCAGGATCGACAGCTCCTCGTAGGCCGTGGCGATCTTGCGCACCGGCTCGACCACCGAGCGCACGTCCTTCATCTCGGCGACGATCCTCTGCGCCCGCTCCGAGTTGCTCCAGAAATCAGGGGCCGCCTGCAGCTCCTCGATCTCCGCCAGCCGCTTCGCCTTGGAGGCGAAGTCAAAGACTCTCCTTCAACTGCTCGAAACGGCGCTGCAGCGAGATGGCCCGATCCTGGAGTTCCTGGAGTGAAGACATGGGACCGTGGATCTTAGGCTCCGCCCGACCCGCGTGCCCGCCTCGATCGGCCGCCGGGCCTGGTCGTCGGGTCGACGGGAGCTCCGGACGGGGAAACGGCGGACCCTCCGGAGAGGGTCCGCCAGCGGCCCGCCCTGGCGATGGTGCGACTCAAGGTGCTCGATCGTGTGCCAGGACACGGCGGCGAACCGCCGCTGCCGCGGGTTCTCTTTCGGCCGGCGCCCTCCCGAGGATCATGCAAACCCGGCCGCCCGGGCCCGCGCGGCCGTTCGAGCATCCGCCGCCCCGGACCCTCGGAAAAGTCTGCGCCATCCCGACGGTGCGCCCCGATCCGTAGAGCCTGGGGCAGAATGCGTGAAAGCTGAAACCTAGGCTCGGGCTCTCGACGCGCCAAGGTCCCCCCCGCGGCAGACGCTTCGGGGCAGCCCCGAGGATCCAGTCCATGAAGTCCAGTCTCCTCACCTGCGCTCTCCCCCTCTCCGTCTTCCTGTGCGCGGCTCCGGCGCTCGCCGTGCAGGCTCAGGGAGGCGGCGGCGCGATCGAAGACCCCACGACGTTCGACTGGCGCAGCTCGGAGCCGTGGGACGCGAACACTCTGGGGTCCGCGGGCACCCTCTCGAAGATGCGCGCTGGCGACCTGGACGGCGACGATCGGCTCGACGTGATCCTGCGCGGGCCGGCCGCGCCCGGGGGCTCCGTCGGCAGTTACACGCTCTTGTTCCTGCTCTCGCCCGCAGTCGGCGCCGCGACCCTGCTCCTGTCGGACACGGCGAACGACTTCGACTTCCAGCCCGGCAGTCCAGCCGGCAGGATCGTCACCGTCGACTCCACTGGGCTCAAGCGGCTCGCCTGGACCGGCGTCGGACCCAGCTTCTTCGCGAGCGAGACGGTCTCGACCGCCACCGAGTGGTTGAACGCCTCGTTGGTCCGGGTGGCCGATCTCGACGGTGCGGGTCCGGGTGACTTCGTGGGGGTGGCCGCCGATCGCAGGACGGTGATCCTGCGATCCGATGGCGGCGCGGGGGTTCAGACCGTCCTGGTCAATACGGCCGACGACGTCATCGAGTTGCTGCCCGTGCAGTGGATCCAGGGCGGCGGCCAGGAGGTCGCGATCCTGACCTCCACGAGCCTGTCGGTGTGCTCGAACGCCGGGTTGATCCTGGCCAGCTTCACGCTCGCCACGCCCGGAAACTCGCTCGCCACGGTCGTGCCCGTGGGCACGGCCGGGCCGGACCGCATCGCCTGGGCCGTGCCGGGAAGCAGCCCCACGCAGACCTGGACTCTGTCGGTATTGCGCTCGGCCTCGCCGCAGGTGGAGAACTCGTTCAACTCATTCACCGTGGGCGCCGTGGGGTTGGCTGCCGCCGACATGAACCTCGACGGCGACCACGATCTGTTCGTGACCCGCTCCGGCGACCGCAAGGTGCGCGTCTTCACGAACGGCATGGCCCAATCGACGGCCACGGCGTTCGCGACATCACGCACGCAGTTGATCTCGCACTCCAGCCTGCTGCCCGCGGGAGCTCTGCCCAACGCGGCGATGCCCCTGCTCGGCGATTTCCGCAACCGTCCGCGCCCGTGCCTGCTCGTCCCCGTCCAGACCGCGACCGAGACGCGGTTCGAGCTCTTCCAGGCCCAGGGCACGACGATCACCAGCGAAGAAGCCTTCAACGGGAACCAGTCGTTCGGCGCGATGGTCAACGGCAACAACATCACGTTCTCGTTCGGGCTCGTCCCGGGGGACTACAACCTGAACGTGACGCACCTGCAGGTCATCGCCTGGAACCAGACCAACGCGCAGACGGCGCTGTCGCAGTACTCGGAAGGGCCGGCGCGCCTGTACCCGATCTCGAACCCGCAGCAGCAGCCGGCTTCGGGGATCTGGACCGTGAGCGGCGTGACGCTGCCGATTCCCGGCGGCGCCGCCGCGTTGTGCTCCATGCCGGTGCGCTGGCTCGAGGTGCGGATGGTGCGCATCGAGAACGACCAGATCGTCTGGGCGGGCCCGACGTACACCTGCGCGGTGCTGCTGCGCTACGGGGACTACGTGGTGATCGACAACAACGATCCCACGAACGTGGAGATGAACCTGCAGCCCGCGCCGTCCTGCGAGGAGGGAAGCTGGCCGGCCGGTGCGATCTCGCGCCGACGCAAGCCGAGTCCGCCGCCGGGGGTCGTCCCGAGCGTCCCGCTGCCTTCGACCATCATGCCGCCGATCTCGGCCGTGCAATGATCCAGGCGATGGCGGCCGCCGCGAGCACGAGCGCTCCGGCGGCCAGCGCGCCGAAGGGCACTGGATCCTGAGCCGCCGGACCGGGCCGAGGAGTCCGGCCCGGCGGCTCGGATGGCGAGAACCCGTAGAGCAGGACGCCCACGCGGTGGAACGGGTCGGAGGTCGCCGGATCGCGCGCGAGTTCGCGTCGTGCCTCCAACAGTGCGTGCGCCGGAGGTCGGCCCTCCTCGAAGCCCCGGCGCAAGACCTGCGCCAGGCGCAACGCGGCGTTCAGCCCGAGTTCGCCGCGGGTCACGATCACGCCGTCCGCACCGGCCATCAGGAACGCACCGCCCAGGTGCTGCGCCGCGTCGTCCCCCAGACGTGCTCGGCCGCGGGCCGTGCCGCACGCCAGGAGCGCCACCGTCGGCGGTGCGCGCAGGGCGGATACGGCATCGCACCACAGGGCGCCGTCGCCGGGCGATTCCAGCGCGAGCGCCAGGCCGGCGGGCAGCTCGCGTGTCGGATCGTGAAGCCCGTGGGCCAGCAGCAGCAGCAGCCCCGCTCCGCGCTCGAGTTCGGCGGCGAGCGCCGCGCTCGTCGCGGCCCTGCCTTGCAGGAGCCGCAGCTCCGGGCGTCCGCTCCCGCCGACGATCTGCTCGATCTCCCCGGAGTCGAGCTGCAACCGCACCAGACGCGGGTTCGTGCGGACCAATCGCGGGTCGAACTCCGGATCGACGACCGCCACGATGCGCGTGTCGACGGGCAGGCCCGCGCGCTCCCGGAGCCTGCGGGCCAAGCCGATCCCGGCGGGCAACGAGGGCAGGTACGAGACGGGCTTCTCGAGACCCAGCTCGCGGTCGGAGCGCAGGCGCAGCAGCTCGATCGGCGGATTGCCGCACAGATCGGCTCCGACGACGCGCACTTCCGACCAGCCTTCGAGCCGCTCGCGGATGTCATCGGGCAGCATCTTCTGCGTGAGATCGCCGGCGAGTTCCGCCAGAGCCTTCGCACGCTCTCGAGGCGAGGCGTCCCGTGACGCCGGAGCCTGCAGCCGCGGGACCAGGCCGCGCGCGCCCGCGGCGAGGATCGCGTCGCGCGACTCGCCCTCGTCATGGATCGCGCGCTCCGCATCGATCGCGAACACGTGCGTGCGATCCATGGCGGGCATCCACACGAGCACTCCGGCTCCCTCCGAGGTGAGCGCCTCCTGCACGTCCGGGACCCCGAGTTCGCCGGAGACGCCCAACGCGTGGGCGAGCCCGCCCAGGCCCTGTGCCCGCAGGCAATGCTCCAGCGCGCGCCGCACGCCCGCTTCCCCCGGATGCAGCGCGATCTCGGCGCGGATCAGCGCCGAAAGGACCATCCTCTGCGTGCCCCAGGCCAGGAAGCCCAGTGCTTGCGCCCCCTCGCGCTCGCGTTCGCGCTCGAACACCCCGCAAGACAGCTCGAAGGACTGCAGGAGCGCGCCGTGGCCGGCCTCGAGCACGGCCCGGTCCGCGCCCGCATCGAGCGCCAGCCGCATCCGCAGCGCCGCGACGCGCGCCCGCGCCTCGATCGAGGCCGGTTGGCCGAGCTCGTCCAGGAGCGTGCGTGCTTCATCGGAGTCGCTGCGTCGCAGGGCCAGGTCGACCAGGACCTCCCTGACCTCGAGAGCGCCGTTCGACGAGAGGCCCGGATGGAGCAGGGCGGAGCGCAGCGTCTCGCACGCGCGAACCGGATCACCGCCGTTGCGCGCCGTTTCGGACTCGGCGATCCCGCGCCGCACGAGCAACTGCGCCGCGAGCGTCGGATCGACGTCCTCGGCGGCCGTCATGTGCCTTGAGCAGATCTCGATGACGAAATCGAAGTCTTCCAGGGCGAGGTGCAGGTTGGCCAGCTGCAGCGCGTGGAGGATCCGACCCTCCGCGTCGTCGGGCGGGGTCAGGTCACCGACGCGTTGCGCGGCCAAAGCCGCGAGATCGTACTGCCCCAGACGCAACGCGACCTCGAGCTCCAGGCCGGCGGCGCGGAGCCTGGTCTCCTGCTCCTCGTCCGCCGGCTGTTCCGCGACGGCCAGCGCGGCCGTGGCGGCACGCAGCGCGGCACGCGCGGCGGAAATCCGGCCGGCCAGTTGCTCCAGGTCGGCGAGTTCCAGATGCAGGTCGGGGCGCGCACGCGCCGGCGCCAGCTCCAGCGCCAGCCCCAGGCACTCGCGTGCCCCGACGAACTCGCCGCGATCCTTCAGGACCTGGGCGGCGACCGATTCGACCCACGCGCGTTGCTCCGCCGTGCCCGACTCGCGGGCCAGCGACCGCGCACGCTCCAGAGCAGCGTCGAGCGCCGGCGCGTCTGCCTCGTCGTCGAAGGCCGCGCCCAGCACCATCAGCGCGGAGCCGAGGGCGTCGGCCGGAGCCTGCGCACGGCCGGCGCGGAGCGGCCACAGGCACAGGAACGCCAGGAGCGCTACTCGAACGACACTTCGCGGGCGTCCGACATCACGCCCAGATCCCCAGTCGTGCTGAGCACGCGCACGGACCACGTCCCGCGGCGCGGCCACTTCGCCCTGACTTCGGCAGCGGGGAACCATGGGACCTCGTGAACGGTGCTGCTCCGTTCGATCTGCCGGCCGTCGGGCAGGCGTTCGACGAGCACGAACTCGAACCTCTCCCCCGGGCCGAGATCATACCGCCACGAGAACCCGCGAGCCGGGTCGTAGGCGCCGCCGTCCTCGGGCTGCAGCAGTTCGACGGCGCTGGCGCCCGAGAGCATCAGGTCCGAGGTCCGCGATCGGTCGGGCCGATCCCGCAGCTCGAACAGCAGGAAGGCGATCATCACGCCGGCCGCGGCCGTCAGGAGCACCCACGGCCAGCGCTTGCGTCCGCCCGGTCTGCTCCGCGAACCCTGCTGCGCTCCGGAGCCCCCGGCGAAGGACCGCAGCCGCGATGCGACGAACTCGGCGTCGGCCGGCCTCGGAGCCTGAGGCACGCCGCCCAACACCTCGCGCTCCTCGCGCGCCAGGTGGTCCAGGCCCTCCCTCAGCGCGCACAAGTCCCGGACCTTGCGGTCGAACTGGGCGTCCGCCCGGCGCAGAGCGCAAAGGGCCGGCGCGTCGATGTCCAGGTCGCCGCACGCCAAGGCCTGCAGCAGACGCTCGTGCTCCTCGTTCTGGCGCAGGGTCATTGGTCAGGTCCCAGCGGGTTGCGCAGCCTGGACTGGAGGCTGATGAGGCCGCGGTAGTAGCGGGTCTTGGCCGTGTTGGGCGACATGCCCAACCGGCGTCCGATCTGCTCGAACGTGAGGTCCTCGAAGTGCTTCAGGCGCATGATCTGGACCGTGCCGGGCTCGAGCTCCTGCAGGGTCGCGTGGAGTTTCTCGTAGTCCAGCTCGGAGAGCCCCTCGTCCTCGTTGCTCGCTCGGTCGGGAACGTCGTTCATCTCGTGCTCCACCGGTCTCCGGCGCTTGCGGCGACGCAAGGCGTTCAGCATCTCGAAGCGGGCGATGCCGTACAGCCAGGATTCGAACCGCGCCTCGCCCGCGTACGTATCGAGCTTGGACCACGCACGGACCAGCGCGTCCTGCACGATGTCCAACAGGTCCTGCTCCTGGAGGTTGCCGCCGATCCGCGCGTCGAGCGCCCGCACCATGTTGGGCAGGCAGGCGAAGCGCCCGGCCAACTCCTCGAAACGGTCCCGTTTGCCCTGCACGAAGCCTCGCACGAGCTCGAGGTCAGCCGCGAAGGCCGCGGGATCGCCTCCCTGGCCGCGCGGCGCCGTCTCGGGAACGGGGAGGTGAGGCATGCGCTCCACCACGGAGTGTACCGATGCACCCAGGCGCAGCCCGAGCGATGTGGCGATCCCTCGATCGGCGGGGACGGTCCAGGGCTGGGCTTGCATCTTGGTCCGGAGGGTCGGCTCGGGGCCTCTCCGGGGGGGCGTCCCACACCGACGCGGCGGTTTCAGGAATCGACGCGCGGCAGGGCCGGGCGGCGGCGCCGCCGTGGCGCTTGGCGTTCATGGCACGAATCCGACTCCCGCTCAGCCCCGGCGGGCAGGATCCCAAGTGACCTGCACACCGCAGCCGCGTCGCGGGGTGTCGGCCAGATGGCGTCGCGCGGCGCCGCGCCGGTTCTCGCGGCGGACCTCAGCGTCGCTGGGACCGTTCCGGTTCCGCGATCCCCGCGGGCCATCGATCGAGGATGCCTTCCTCGGCGATCAGCCGGGTCAGCGCCGCGCGGTCCTTGGTGACGCCGGCCGAGATCACCTCGCAGCCGGTCTCGGTCACGACCACGACGTCCTCGATGCGCACGCCGATGCCGGTCGAGGGTTCGTACACGCCGGGCTCGACCGTGAACACGACGCCCGGTTCGAAAGGCTTGCCCGAAGCGCCCACGTCGTGCACCTCCATCCCAATGTAGTGGCTGGAGCCGTGCGGCATCAGCTTGCCCATGCCGCGGTCGGCGAGGACGCGGCGGCAGGCGCGCTCGACGTCGTTCATCGTCTTGCCCGGACGCACCTCGGCGATGCCGGCGAGCTGCGCGGCCAGCACCGCGTCGTAGATCTCGGCCATGCGCGGCGTGAACACGCCGTCGGTCGGCCACGAGCGCGTGATGTCGCTCACGTAGTGGTCCACCTCCGGCGCGTAGTCGAGGAGGATCATCTCGCCCTGCCGAAGCTCGCGGCCGATGTTCGCGTAGTGCAGGATCAGCGCGTTGGGCCCGCAGCCCACGATGCCCTGGTAGGCCGGCCCGGCCGCGCCCTCGGCGCGGTGGACGAAGGTCATCACGGCCTCGAGGTGACGCTCGGTCAGCCCCGGCCGCGTCGAACGGATCGCCTCCTCCATGGCCCGCGCGCCGATCTCCGAGGCGCGCCGCAGGGCCGCGATCTCCTCGGGCGTCTTGATGCGCCGCATCTCGGCCAGCACCTTGGCGCAGTCGCGCACGTCGGCGCCGAGCTTCTCGCGCAGGTTCTCCTCCAGCGCGTTCTCGCGGCTCGACCGGCCGTCGAGCGGATCCTTCTCGATCGCGCGGTCGTGCGGGCCGGCCTGGTCGAAGCAGCCGGAGAGCGCCACCCACGGCTCCTTGCTGACCCACACGACCTTGTTGTCGCGGGTGCGTTCCTTCAGGAGGCCCATCAGCTCGGAGTTGGCGCGCACGTCGGGGATGCCCGCGACCCCGGGGACCCAGTCGTCGCCGGAGTCCCACTGCTCGCCGTTCCAGCGCTCGTGCATCGCGTTGGGCTTGGGCAGGAACAGGATCGTGTCGCCGCTCGCGACGTCGATCACGATCGCGGCCGACGGGCTCTCGACGCCCGAGAGGTACCAGAACGTCTTGTCCTGCGAGAAACGCGCGTAGTCGCGCTGCTCCGGCAGGCCGCGCACCAGCACCAGGCCCGCGGGTGTCTCCTTGCGGAGTTCCTCCACCAGCTTCGCGCGCCGCCCGGCGTGGAACGCGGCGCCCAGCCCGGCGCGGCGAACGTGCTCCTGGCCGTCGGCTCGCGCCGCGGGCGCGGCCGGCTCCGCGGTGTGTCCGGCGGGCGCTGCAGGCAACGCGGACAAGCACAAGGCGAGGACCGGGACGCCGACGATGTGGAGCATGCCGGCCAGGATAGACGCCGGCGCGGCGCGGCGCAGGCCGTCCACGACGCGAACCCGCGCCTTCGCGCCGGTTTTTCTGGCCTCGAACGCGCCGGGATGCCGAGAAACCGCATTGCCTCGACGCGGACCATCGGCGAGGCTGGGACTGGTGGCTGCCCTGCGCCTCGCGCTCTTCGACCTGGATCGGACGCTCCTCGACGGAGACAGCGACCTTCTGTGGAGCGAGCTCCTGGCCGAGTCGGGCGCCATCGACGTCGAGCGCGTGCGCGGCTTCCATCGCGAGTACCACGCCGGGACGCTCGACATCGACGCGTTCCTGCGCTTCCAGCTCTCGCCGCTCGTGAGCGAGAGCCAGGAACGCCTCGCCGCATGGCGCGAGCACTGGATGGAGGCGTGCATCCGGCCGCGTCTCTCCGACGCCGCGCGCGAGCTCGTGCGTTCGCACGCCGGGCGCGGGCACGAGACCGCGCTGGTTACCGCGACCAACGCGTTCCTGTCCGGCCCGATCGCGCGCGACCTCGGGATTCCGCACCTGATCGCCACCGTCCCCGAGCGCGCGGACGGCCGCTACACCGGCCGCGTCGCCGGCGTGCCCTGCTTCCGCGGCGGGAAGATCGCGCGCCTGGGCGAATGGCTCGCCGGCCGCGGCCTGGCCTGGAGCGACGTGCGCGAGAGCTGGTTCTACTCCGATTCGCACAACGATCTGCCGCTGCTCGAGAAGGTGTCGCACCCGGTCGCGGTCAGCCCCGACGCGCGGCTGCGCGCCCACGCCGCCGCGCACGGCTGGCCGATCCTCGAGTTGCACGCGCGCGCGCCGCTGCCCTCGGGCCGTCCGACCGACGCGCACCTGCGCGCCTGATCGGGCGCCGGCCCGCGCGCCTACATCGAGACGGCGTACTCGTCGCCGCCGATCGGATAGCGCGGTCCGCCGGGCCCGCCGATCGTCTTCTTCCACGGGTCGGGCCGCGCGATCGGGCTCACGACCTGGCGGCTCACCTGGATGGCCGCGTGGTAGCGCGCGCCGCGCAGGATCACGCGCCACACGATCACGCCCAGGCTGGTGAGGAGCAGGATCGCGATGCCCCAGGGCTCGTGCTTGCGAACGAGGCCGGCCTCGACCGACCGCGCGAAGAACCCCAGTCCGGTGACGATCGCGAACTCGGCCGCGAGCAGCGCGAGGTGCGGCCGCAGCGTGCGCACGGGGTGGCGCGCGATCGTCCAGGCGGTGGCGATGCCGGCCCACACCGACGAGTGCGTGTCGTGCAGCGCGAGGCGCGTGCGCACGTAGTCGCCCCACAGGAGCACGAGGCCGACCAGCACGGCGTGCAGCAGCGCCTGGGCGAAGCGCAGGCCGACCACGGTCTGCTCGGAGTCCAGCGTTTCCAGGCGCTCGAAGTCGCCCGCGGGGACGCCCATGCCCAGGTCGAGCACGAGCAGGTTCCACGGCTTGCCGAACGCGATCCAGCCCGCGACAGCCAGCAGGAGCAGCGTCAGCACGAGCACGCGGACGAAACGCCAGAAGTAGCGCGCGCCGCCGTAGAAGAAGCGCCGCAGCGACTCGCCTTCCGTCCGCTCGAGGAAGATCTGCAGCCAGCCGCCGGCGCAGAAGCAGCCGGCGAGCATCGCCAGCAGCGCCAGCACGGCGCCGACCTGGCCGGTCGCGCGGCCCAGCTCGGCCAGCTCGTCGGCGTGATCGAAGCGGAAGGACGCGCCCAGGTTCGAGAACAGCGAACCGGGCGCGTAGCGGTGCTCCGTCGCGCGCTGCATCCAGTCGAGCCAGGCCAGCGAAGGCGCGACGGCCAGCAGCACCTGAACCAGCGCGATCGCGAGCCAGACGGCCGGCCGCGCCAGCGCGCTGCGCAGCGCCTCGGCGGACACGATGCCGCGCTCGCTCGGCGCGTACTCAGCCACCCAGCCCTCCGAACGCGTGCAGGGACTGCAGGTACTGCGCGAACACGCGCTCGGCCCAGCGCAGCGGCGCCGTCTCGTCCACCGCGTCGTGCCACTCGTTGTCGGACAGGTTCTTGTCGAACGAGTAGCGCCGGTCGGGATCGATGCGCGCCGACACCAGCTTGCGCCGCGTCGGAGCACGGTCCTGGATCGGCTTCCACCAGGCCGAGTGCGCCTGGTCCTCGCGCGACCAGACCAGCCGCTCGCTGGCGCCGTCGTCCCAGTTGAGCTCCACCGTCAGCGGCAACAGCAGCTCGCCGCGGCGGCGCACGACGACCTCCGCCTTCCAGCCTCGCGCGCCGCGCCCGGCTTCCGTGAGCTCCGCGTCGCCGGCCTCGGAGGCCTCCTCGCCGGAGGCGGCCGATGCGGGCCCGTCCTCGGCCGCCGCCGAGGCGCCCTCCGCCTTGCGCCAACGGCCGCGCTCGTCCGCGAACCAGCCGCGCGGCTCCTGCACGCGCCGCTGGTTCACCTCGATGCGCCAGTCCGCGGTCGCCGTGCTGCGGAACACCTGCGCGAAGAACCAGCCGATGTCGGCCTTCGCGCCTTCCTGGAACGCGTCGAAGAAGTCCTGCGGGTACGGATGGCGGTAGCGCCAGCGCTCCGCGTACAGGCGCATGCCGCGCAGGAAACGATCCTCGCCGACGAGGCCCTGCAGCGAACGCAGCGCCGTCGCCGTGCGCCGGTAGCTGTTCGTCCGGTAGCTGTTGCGGTCGCAGTAGAGCCAGCCGGGCCGGTCGATCGGATCCGTGTCCGGGTCCGAGAGGTAGCCCGTGCGATCGGTCTCGCGCGGATCGGTGCGCTGGCGGCCGTACGAGAGCAGCGGCTGCTCGCGCCACCAGTCGAGCAGGCCCGAACCGCGCCCGGGCTGGATCGTCCCGATCCACGGCAGGCGGATGCGCCGTCCGGACAGGAAGTCGGCCAGTGCCGAGCCGCCCGGCTCGCGCCCGATCGGCACGCCGTCGAAGGGCACGGAGCAGAAATCGGTGGTCGCGATGCTCATCCCGTAGCGGATGGCGAGCGCTTCGTTCTGCGAGAACGTGTTGAATCCCTCGTCGAGCCAGCCGGCCTCGAACTCGTTGTTCCCCACGAGGCCGTACCAGAACTGATGGCCGCACTCGTGCACGGTCACGCTCTCGGGCGAGAGCATCGCGGGCTTCGTGAACATCCGCGTGCCGGCCGTGAACAGGGTCGGGTACTCCATGCCGCCGGCGGCGCCCGCGCCCCAGGCCGGATCGACGACGGTGATGTGCTCGTAGGGGTACTCGCCCCACCACAGGCCGTAGAAGAAGAGCGCGGTGCACGTGGCGTCGAAGTGCCGCCGGCCCTGCACCGCGTGCTCGGGCTGCAGGAGCACGGTGACGTTGACGTCGCGCAGGCGCAGCTCGTCCGGCGTGCGATCCAGCGCCAGCGCCACGCGCGCGATCTCGTCGGGATAGCGCGCCGCCCACTCGTCGTAGCGGAACGTGTCCTGGAACTTCACGTAGTCGGGGTCGGCCGTCCACGCGAAGTCGTGCACCAGCGGCTTGCGTCCGTCCTTCTCGACGCGCTCGCGGTCGGCGTCGGAAGGCGCGGCGAAGCGCACGATGACGCGCTCCGCACCGCCGCCGGACGGCCCGCGCTGCACGCCCGAGGCGCCGACCTTGTCCTGGTACTCGGCCGGCAGGTCCAGCTCGACCTCGTAGGTCCCGTAGTCGGAGAAGAACTCCGTGCTGGCGTGGAACTGGTGGCAGTTCCAGCCGTTCCCGGTCTCGTACACGCCCAGCTTGGGGAACCACTGCGCGATGAACAGGAAGTCGTCCTTGTGCCCGGTGCGCCGGCGCACGCGCGGCACGCGCGCTTCCCACGTGACGTCGGCGGTGATCGACTGGCCCGGACGCACGGCCTCGGGCAGGCGCACGCGGAACACCGTGCGGTCCTCGGGTCGCAGGTCGTCGGGCGAGACCCAGCGGATGTCCTGGGTCAGGTCGCGGCCCTCGACGGAGAGGCGCGTGATCTGCTGCCAGCCCCACTCGTCGTCGCCGACGCGGCCGCCGCGCAACGTGCCGCCCGCGCCCACCATGTGCGTCGACTCGCTGTTCGCGAACGCGTTCCAGTAGGCGTGGAACCACAGGTCCGGCACGACGTCGCGGCTCTCGTTGGTCCAGCGGACGCTGAGCTCGCCCTTCAGCCGCCGCTCCTGGGGTTCGTAGCGCGCGCGGATCGTGTAGTCCGTCCGGCAGGGCTGATCCTCCGCGTTCTGGGCGGTCGCGAGGGCACCGAGGAGGATGGACGCGAGGATGCGGAGCATGTGGCGCTCGGCGATTGTGCCGCACGCGGGCCGCGCATTGAACTGGATCCCCGGAGTCCGGCCGGTCAGCGCCGCTTGACGTGCACGTCGACGGCCGCGATCCCGTAGCCGGACCGATCGAGATCCACGGTCCCCGACCCGCGCGTGACGTACTTCGCCTGCGCCTGACGCAGCACGCCCGGCAGCGGCGCCTCGTCGCCGCGCAGCGTCACGCTGGAGGTCAGGGACACGAGGTCGATGGGCCCGAGCGTCGCCAGGAACAGGTAGCGGTCGCACATCGGCCGCGCCAGCGACCACGCGTCGGGCGCCAGGAAGCCGACGCGCACCGAGCACGTCTCGCCCGGCCGCAGCACGCGCGCGTCGCTGCCCGGGAGCGGATCGATCAAGGTCCGCGTGCGGTCGTTCTCCGGGAGGTTGAGCACGGCCAGATGAACGGCCGACCGGCCGGGGTTGTGCACACGGAACACGCCCATCGGCAGGTCGCCGCCGATCCCGGGCGCGCCGTAGACGACGCGGTCCTGGATGTGGGCCGGCACCCATCGGGTCCAGCCGCCGGCCGGCAGCGGCGCCCGGCAGTCGGCCTCGGTCGCCGCGACCAGGCTGACGTCCAGGCCGAGGCCGCCGGGCTCCAGCGCGAGGCGCGAGGTGGACCGCCACAGCGCCTCGCGGCGCAGCAGCGGCTCGCAGACCGAGAGCCAGCCCGACTGGTCGCCGAACGTGGGAGGCAGGATCGGCAGGTAACCGGGCAACAAAAGCCCATCAGGTGTCCAGATGTGGTACCCCTGCGTCCCGCCGCGCACGATCAGGTCGGCGGTTTCGATCCGCGACGCCATCTGGACCCAGGGCGACCCCGCGAACCAGGGCGCGAGCCCGGGCACCTCGCACCACACCGCCAGCGGTTCCTCGCCCAGCGGCCGCCCGATCTCGACGGCGCGCAGCGCGACCTTCGACAGGTCCTCTCCCGGCGCCTCCAGGAACCGCGCGCGAGCCTGCGCCGCGGAGAGCCATTCCACCAGCGCGACGCCGACCGACCGCGTCCCCGGCGAGGCGCGGATGTCCAGGCGCGAGCCGCGCCGCAGGCCGGCGAGCCAGCCGGCGTCCACCAGGACGAGGTCGCCGCCCAGGCTGCGCGCGCGCCAGCCCGTGACCTCCTCGAACGACGCGCCGAAGACGACCCGGTCGGCGGCGCCCGAGTACGTGAGGTTCTGGTAGGGCAGCGCGGTGGTGACGTGCAGCGAGGTCTGGTCGGTGACCGCGCTCCAGGTCACGCCGGGCTGGACCCGGTCGAGCGCTTGCGCGAGGTACCAGGTCATCGCGCCGTGCGGCACCAGCTCGCCGGGCGCGGTCTCGACGTCGATCTCGCCCGCCACCTGGTCGCGTCGGCTGGCGGCGACGTGGACGTAGGAGCCCAGCACCACCGGGGCGGGCTGGGAATCGTCCAGCAAGCCGATCGAGCCCGGCCAGAACCCGCCCGCCCAGCCGCGGTCGAGCGGACGGCGGCCCTGCGGCGCGGCGCGCGCGCGGAACCCGCCGATGCCGCGCAGGCCTCCGCCGGAGTGGCACGAATCGGTCAACACGGTCGTGAACGCGCCCTTCTCGGCCAACGCGACGGTCAGCGAGCGCAGCTCGTCGTCGGTGAGGTCGCGGTCGCCGTCGTGCCCGTCGGCGCGGCTGTCGTAGGCGAGGTAGGTCGAGTCCAGGCCGTCGGCTTCGCGCGCCGCGCCCTCGTCCAGGTCGGGCACGCGCGAGCCGTGGCCCGCGAAATAGAAGACCGCCTCCGTGCCGCGGCGCGCGCGCTGGATCAGCGCGCTGTCGAACGCGCGGACGATCGCGGCGTGGGTGGCCTGTTCGTCGCGCAGGACGTGCACGTCCTCGGCCTTGAAACCGAACCGGCCCACCAGGAGATCGCGCATGCGCTCGACGTCGCGGCCGCAGCCCTTGAGCGGCGACACCGGCGAGCCGGGCGCGTAACGGTCGATGCCGACCAGCAGCGCGACGCGGTCGGCCGGCCCGGGCGCAGCGGCCGCAGCCGCAGGCGGCGTCAGGATCGTCGTGGACTCCACCCCGCAGGCCGCGGGAAGGAGGAGCGCGAACGCGAGCAGAGAGCGGATCATGGCAGGCCGTACGATACCGAGAGCCACCGGGCCGGCGGCCGAACGTCGCGGCGTTCGACTGCGGACCCGAGGGCTCTCCCGGGAGCGAGAAGGCCCCACATGACCGCAAACCACGATTCCAACGGCCCCGAGGAGCAGTTGACCCGGGCCCTGGACGGCTACCTGCTCGCGTTGGCCCAGCACGGCGCAGCCGACCTGGAGGGCTGGGCCGGGACGCTGCCGCTCGGAGAGATGCGCGACCGCTTCCGCCGCGAGGCGCTGGCCGAGGAATACGCCTGGCGCGTCTCGCGCGGCGAGGCGGTGACGCTGGAATCGTTCCTCGCGCGGCTGCCGCGCGCGGTCGACCGCAAGGCGTTCCAGAACATCGTGCGCGCCAACCAGCTGGCCGGGCGCACGCTGCCCGCCCAGCTGGCTCCCGGCGTGATGCTCGCGAACCGCTACCGGATCCTCGCGCCGCTCGGCCGCGGCGGCATGAGCGTCGTGTTCGCGGCGAGCGACACCGAGCTGGGC
Source organism: uncultured Planctomycetaceae bacterium (assembly GCA_964552795.1). Taxonomy (GTDB): domain Bacteria; phylum Planctomycetota; class UBA1135; order UBA1135; genus JAEUHZ01. The sequence continues at coordinate 43,444 of CAZKIO010000011.1, read as the reverse complement.
CGCGAGGTGGCGATCAAGGTCTTCAACGCGCAAGGCCAGGCCGGCACGGCCGAGGAGTGGGAGTCGATCGCGCACGCCGAGGCCGCCGCGCTGGCGCGCCTGGACAGCCCGAACCTCGTGCGCGTCCTCGACATCCGCCGCGACAAGGCGCACTCGTACATCGTGATGGACCTCGTGCGCGGCCTGGACCTCTCGAAGGTCCTGGACGAGCTGGTGCGCGAGGAGAAGGCGGGCGCACCGCCCGCGCGTCGGCCGGAGCGCCTGCGTGCGCTGCTCGAGCGCTCGCGCGACGCGACCCCCGAGGAGGAGGCGCGCGCTCTCGTCGACCGCATCGACGACCGGAGCTGGCCGCGCACCGTCGCGCGCATCCTGGCGACCGTGGCCGAGGCGATCGGCCTCGCGCACGGCCAGGGGCTCGTCCATCGCGACCTGAAGCCCAACAACGTCGTGCTGCGGCCGGGCGGCGACCCCGTCGTGCTCGATTTCGGCCTGTCGGCGCCGGTGCGGCCGCTGGGCGAGGACTCGGGCGCGCTGCGCGGCACCCCCGAGTACTTCGCGCCCGAGCAGGCGCGCAACCTGCGCTCGGGTTCGGACGTGCGCACCGACACCTACCAGCTGGGCCTCGTGCTGTACGAGCTGCTCAGCTTCGAGCGCGCGCAGTCGCGCGGCGAGACCGAGGACGTCTTGAGCTTCCTCGCGCGCGTCAGCGCGGGGCCGGCGCGGCAGGTCGCCGCGCTGGGCAGCGCGGTGCCGCGCAGCCTGCGCGCGATCTGCGCCAAGGCGCTCGCGGCGAAGCCCGAGGAGCGCTACGCGACCGCGGCGCAGATGGCCGAGGACCTGCGGCGCTTCGTGCGCGGACTGCCGAACGTGCATGCGTCGACCGGGTTCGTGCACGGCGCGGCGCTGCGCGCGGGCTGGGCCGCGCGCCGTCCGGCGTTCGCCGCGCTGGTGCTGGGCGTGGCGGCGCTGGGCCTGGGCGCCTACATGCGCGCGGAGGCGGCCAACCGCTGGTCGCCGCCGGCGCTCTCGACGTTCCACTTCCAGCGCGGCTGGAGCACCGTGCAGCCGATCGGCACGGTCGAGGCGGTCGAGATGTCGCCGGCCAGCGAACGCGAGCTGCTCGGCGTCTCGATCGAGGCCCCGTCGGACACCTGGGTGTACGCCGCGGCAATCACCGGCGGCGGACCGAACGGCCTCTCGTTCCTGCCGCTGCGCCCGCGGCGCCTGAACTCGAGCGAAGAGCCCGCGCAGTGGTTCCAGTTCGTGAAGGAGGGCTCGCGCGCGGAGTTCGAGTGCTGGTGGTTCGACGGCGCCGACCCCGAGGAAGGCGTGCTGTTCATGGCGCGCGCGGAGCGCTCGCCGGACATCGAGCTGTGGTTCGACCAGCTCGAGCGACAGCGGATCGAACGCACCCTGCCGGTGGCCTACGCCGACGCCATGCGCACCTTCGAGGCCCTGGCGGGGCCTGCGCGGGGGGGGTACACGCCCGACCAGATCCCGACCGAGGAACGCCTCGAGGTCTTTCGTAATCTGGTGCCGCGGCAGGGCGCCCAACAGGACGTCTCGAAGGACGGCCGCATGAAGTGGATCCAGCAGGTCCTGCAGGTGCGCAAGAAGAGTTGACCCGAAGATGGACGACGGCGAATGGAAAGACCTCCCCACGCTCGATCTCGTCCGCGAAGCGCAGAACGGAGTCGGTGAGGCTCGCGAGGAGCTGTTCGCGCGCTACTCCGACCGCGTGCTCGGCATCGTGCGCGCGCGCATCGGCCCGCGCCTGCGGCGCAACGTGGAGTCGGGCGACATCGCGCAGGAGGCGCTGATCGAGGCGCTGCAGAGCCTCGACCGCTTCGAGACGCGCGGCGAGTCGAGCCTGATCCGCTGGCTGGCGACGATCGTGCAGAACCGGATCTCGGCCAAGGCCAAGTACTTCAACGCCGAACGCCGCTCGTCGGCGCACGAGGTTCCGCTGGACGGCGGCGGCCCCGACGGCGAGAGCACGATCCAGCCCCCGGCGCCGACGTCGACGCCGTCGATCCAGGTGCGCCAGGCCGAGGAGTCCGGCCTCGTCGAGGCGTGCCTGCACGCGCTGCCGGAGAACTACCGCGAGCTGATCCTCCTGCGCGACTACGCCGGCTCGTCGTGGGAGGAGGTCGCCGAGGTCGTGGGCGCCTCCAGCGCCGACGCGGCGCGGATGATGCACACCCGGGCGCGCACCCAGCTCGGGAAGCTCCTGCAGGCCAAGGGCGTCCACTAGCGGCCCGCCGCGGGGCCTCGCCCGGGTTTCCCGGGATCTCGCCGCCGGGCCTTGCCACGCCTCGGCGGGACGGGTGTATAAGGGTTCTGGACCCGGTACCCGCGGGGCACGGCCCCGCCCGAGGAGACAATTCGATGCAAGCGAAGTACGCAGTGGCCGCCGGCCTCGCCGCCTTGACGCTGGGCGCGGCGTGGATGCCGGCGAAAGCGTTCCCCGGATGTTGACGTCCCCGGCCGACGGCGAGTTCGCCGTCTCCCGGTGATGGACGCGCCCCCGGCGCGGGTGGCGGAGGAGGCGGCGGCGGCGGACCGGTGACCTCGGGGCCCGGCGCGACCGGCGGAGTGAAGGCTCCGAAGAACATGCCCACCGCGCCCGTGGCCACCGCGCCGCGCAGCGAAGGCGCGCGCAAGCTGATGGACCTGCGCTGGAACTACCCGGTCCACAAGCTCGCGGCGCCCGAGGCGGCCGAGCACGGCACCAGCGTCGAGGCGCGCCGCGCGGCGTTGCCGCGCGAAGTGGCCCTGCAGGTGCTGGCCGGCGACGATCCGCGGCCGCTGCTCGTGCTGCGCGAGTGCTCCGTCTGCAACAAGACGGACGACGCGCTGCTCTCGCGCACCGAGAACAACGAGCGCACGCTGATCCTCGCGCGCTGGTTCCACTGCGTGAAGCTGCCGGTCGACGTGGTCGAGCCCGACCATCCGTTCAACAGCCTGTTCCCGACCAACGACGCCGAGCACCTGTTCGTGTCGGCGGTCGACGGCTCGGAGAAGCTGCCGCTGGAGTCGGACACGTCGCGCGTCAGCCTGTGGACCGCGATGGAGAAGACGCTCGCGAAGAGCTACGACCTCGACCCGAGCAAGGCCGTGAAGCAGGTGCTCCACGCGCTGGACCGCGTCGACCAGATGGAGACCAGGATCGCCGAGCTGAAGGTGCGCAAGGGCGAGCTGATGGAGACGCCGCGCGTCGATCCGGCGAAGGTCAGGAAGACGCAGGCGGAGATCGAGGAGCTCGAGAAGGACGCCGCCGAGGCGCGCGAGGCGATCGAGCGTCTGTTCGAGGCCAAGCTGCGTCCGGCCGCCGGACGCTGATGCGAACGGGATGACCGGTACCGCAGGCGGAGGGAGAGCCCTGCTCGCCGCCTGCATCCTCCTGGGTGCCGCGCCGAGACTCTCTCCGGTGCACGCCCAGGAGGACTCCCGGCCGGAGTCCTTCGAGCGCCAGGACCCGTACTCGCGCGGCGAACGCGAAGCCTTCGACCGCGCGAGGTACATCTCGCTCGGGCCGTTCCCCTGGTGCGAGGGCTGGACGACCGACGCGATCGAGCGCGAGCTGGGCCAGGGCGTCCTGTGGGTCGAGACGGAGCACTTCCGCATCGGCTCGACGCTGGCGACGTACAAGCCGCGCGCCGACCGCATCGAGAAGAAGCGGATCGAGGAGGAGGTCGCGCGCCTGAAGGAGCTGTTCCCGGGCACCAAGCCTTCGCCTGCGCGCCTCGACCCGTGGCTGCGGCTGCACCTGTACGCGCGGCGGATCGAGGCGGTGCACGCCGCGTTCCGCCGCGACTTCGGCGTCGAGGACGCCGACTTCGGCGAGGGAAGGGCGGACGGCCCGCCGCGGATCGCGCCCGGCCCGCACCTGGGCATGCCGGCGAAGTTCACGGTGCTCCTGTGCGAGCGGCGCTCCACGCTCGCGCGGTTCGTGCGCCTTGCGCTCGACCGGCAGGGCACGGACCCGATCCGCGAGCGGCTGCCGGGCGAGACGCTGTTCTTCGGGATCAGCATGGAGGCGGTGCGTTCGTGGGGCCACGAGCTCGACGCCGCGCTGCACGCGCAGGTCGCGGCCAACGTCGCGCTCAACCTGATCGACGGCTTCCGCAATCAGGGCACGCAGGCGCCGATCTGGTTCAAGTACGGCTGGTCGCACGTCGTCTCGCGCAACGTCGACGAACGCTTCACGCTCTACGCGCGCGGCGCGGCACGCGACGAGCCGGGAGCGGAGCGCTGGGACCCGCGCGTGCAGGCGCTGATCGGCAACGGCTTCGCTCCGACGTGGAAGGAGATGGCGGAGTGGGACGACTTCGCCGACCTCACCGGCCCGGCGCACATGGTCGCGTGGTCCAAGCTATCGTGGATGCTCACGCTCGGCCCCGAGGCGATGCGCGGGTGCCTGATGGCGCTCACCGAGGCCGTGCCGGAGGCGCCGGCGGCCGAGCGTGCGGAGCACCTGCGCGCGCGGCAGTTGCAGGCGCTGGAAGCCCTCGCCGGCAGCCCGGTTCCCGAGGCCGAGGAGACCTGGCGCACCTGGGCCTCCAAGCCTCCGAACCGCCGCTGAGCGCCGTCCGCGCGCGCGCTCCGCGGGACCGGGCCGGCCGGGGACCCGACCCCGGGGAAAGATCCTTCAAGGCCTCGTCTGGATGTGCCGAAACATCCGTCGCACCCCTTCGATGCGGGCGCGGCCGGACGGCAAGCACTTCCTCTCGATGCACCCGACTCCCACCCTGCAGGCAGCCCCGGCCGCCTGGTCGCCCTGTGCTCAGGACACGGGGCGGTCGCTGCGCTCGCGCCTCGCGGCCGTGCGCGCCACGCTGGAGTCGCTCGGACGCACGCTGCCGCGCGAAGGGTCGCAGAACGCGACCGTGCTGGCCACGCTGCGCGAGTTGGAGCACCTGGGCCACGACCTGCGCGCGGTCCTTGACTGGTCGATGCCTGCCGAGCCGCGGCCGATCGACTGCACGCACGAGGAGATCGGACTGGGCGCCGTGCAGGCGTTCTCCGCGCCGCTGCGCCAGCGCGTCCTGGTCTCGTACGACCAGCCCGCGCGCCGGGTCCGCATCGACGGCCCGATGCTGTCGCGCTGCCTCGCGTACCTGATCGAGCACGAGCTGTGCGCCGGCGGAAACGTCGCCCTGCACGTGCGTTCCGCGGAGGAACGTACGGTCTTCGCGATTTCGGCCGAGAACACTGCCGGCGCGGCGACGGATGCGCAACGCGACGGCCGGCCGCTGCTGGCGCTGGGGCTGGCGGTCGCCGAGCGCGACCTCACGCGCCTGGGCGCGAGCGTGCGGCGTGAGAGCGCGGCGCTGCTGACCGTTCTCGCCCTCCACGAATCACCGGGGAGCGCGGCCTGAAAGACCGACGCTGCCGGCAAACGTCACGAACCATGCGACGCATCGCACACCGAAGTTGACCGCGTAACGAGAAGCACGATGTCCATCCAACGCATCCTGGTGGTCGACGACGACCAGCTCAGCCGTGAGTTCCTGGTCGAGGCGGTCACCGCCCTGGGCTACAAGCCGATCGAAGCCGGCAGCGGCCAGGAAGCGCTCGACCGCGCGACCTCGGGACAGCCCGACCTCGTGCTCGCCGATCTCGCCGGCCCCAGCGGCGACGTCGTCGACCTCGTGCGCCGCATCCGCGAGCAGGTCCCCGGCGTGCCGTCGGTCATGGTCGCGGCGCAGAACCGGCTGGAGTCGGCGGTGCAGGCCATGAAGGCCGGCGCATCCGACGTGCTGCTGAAGCCCTGCACGCACGAGTCGCTGGGCGTCGTGATCGAGCGCATCGAGCGCACCGCACGTCTGATCCGCGAGAACGAGTACCTGCGCCAGGAGATGAGCTCCTCCACGCCTGGCATGGTGGCCAAGAGCCCGGCGATGCTGGAGACGCTGCGCACCGCCGCGCGTTACGCGCGCAGCAAGGGCACGGTCCTGATCTCGGGCGAGAGCGGCACCGGCAAGGAGCGCCTCGCGCACTACATCCACGAGTGCGGCACGCGCAAGACGGGCCCGTTCATCCGCGTCGGCTGCGCCGCGGTCCCCGAGCAACTGCTGCTGCTCGAGCTGTTCGGCCACGAGCGCGGCGCCTTCCCCGGCGCGAACCGCGCCCGCGAGGGCCGCATCGAGCTGGCCGAGGGCGGCACGCTGCTGCTCGACGAGGTCGGCGACCTCTCGCCCGCGCTGCAGGCGCGGCTCCTGCGCCTGGTGCAGGAGGAGGAGTTCGAGCGCGTCGGCGCGACCGGCCCGACGAAGGTCGACGTGCGCATCCTGTGCACCACGAACCGCGATCTCGCCGCCGACGTGCGCGCCGGCCGGTTCCGCGAGGAGCTGTTCTACCGGCTCAACGTCCTGCCCGTGCGCCTCGCGCCCCTGCGCGACCGCCGCGAGGACATCGTGCCGCTGGCGCAGCACTTCGCGCAGCACTACGCGCGCCGCGCGGGCCTGGACGTGCCGACGTTCACGCCCGAGGCCATCGACGCGCTGCAGGTCTGGAACTGGCCCGGCAACGTGCGCGAGGTCGAGAACGCGATCCAGCGCGCCGTCGTCGCGCTGCGCCACACGCGCATCGACGTCGCCGACCTCGCGCTCAGCCCCAGTTCCAGCGGGTCCGCGCCCGGCACGACCGGCGGCGCGGCCCTCCCGACCGAGGCGCTCGGCCCGCAGCTCGCGAACCGCAAGCTGGAGGAGATCGAGCGCGTCTCGATCCTGGCCACGCTGCAGGCCGCGCGCGGCAACAAGACCGAGGCCGCGCGACGTCTTGGAGTCACCGCGCGCACGCTGTCGAACAAGATGAAGCTTTGGCGCTCGTGCGGGCTGGTGACGTAGCCTGGGTCCGAGGGCCGCGACCCAGGGCCCGTTCCCCGTTGCATGATCCGGTGAATTGAGGCGCGGCTCCCGTTCTCCAGGTCCGGGAGCATCGGCCCGGCGCTCGGCAGCGGTGCGTCGGTGGCGACGGCGGAACGTCCCTGATCCCGCAGCGACCGCCCCGCGACTACACTCGCACCGCCATGCCCAAGCCCGACCGCGTCGCGCAGGCGCTCGTCCAGGCCACGCTCGAGCTCCACGGCCGGCGCCTGTGGCTCGAGGTCCCGGGCGACGCGCCGTTCCTGGTCCGTCTCCCCGACGAGCCGTTCCCGCTCGCCGCCGTGATCACCGGACAGCAAGGCCGGGAGTACGGCGTCGTCTTTCGCCGCGGCGAGCGGGCCTTCGCCGAGATGGCCCGCCACATCCTCGAGGACGAGGAACGGCCCGATCAACTCGACGAGGACACGATCCTCTTGCTCTCCGTCGAAGCGCTGGCCGAGATCCCGCCGCACATGCGCGGACTCCTTGCCGATGCCGGCTTCCAGTGTCGCCGGGAGAGCCTCGCTCCGTTCCCGATCGTGAAGCTGCCCTTCCAGGAAGCGCGCAGTCCAAACCGCTCGGAGCGCAAGCTCCTGCTCGCCGCGGTGCGCGCGATCCTCGCGGCCCACGACGCAGGCGAGCTGCATCCGACCACGCCCGACCTGCGCCGTCGCCGCATCCTCGAGATCGCCGTCGAGGGGGCGGGGCGCGAGGCGTGCGTCGCCGCGCGCTTCGTGCCCTGGCCCCAGATCCCCGTGCTCGAGCCTCCGCGCGGAAGCGGCCTCGAAGATCTCGACCCCGCGCTGCCGCGGCTCGACGAGCGCTGGCTCGTCGCGTCCCGGGCGGGACCGATCGGCCTGTTGGACGACGGCCGCTCCTCGGCGTTCCTCGTCGTGATCGAGGAGAAGTCCGGCTTGGCCCTGACGAGCGACCTGCGCGGCGCGGGCGATCTGGACGCGCTCGCCGAGGTGCTCCTGTCGCTCTTCCACGGCGATCCGCCCGAGGGCCGCAACGGCCTGCCGCGCGCGATCGCCTTCGACCGGGAGCGCGAGCGCAGAGCCTTCGCGGAAGACCTGGAACGGGTCGGCGTCAGCGCGGAACTCGAGCCGGACCATCCAGCGGTCCGCGAGTTCTTCGACGGTTTCGCCAGCGCGTTGGAGCGGGTCGCCGAGACTTCGGCGATGGACGAGGCGGTTCCTCCGCCGCGCACGCTGTCGGAATGGAGAGAGGCCGACCGGCGCCTCACCGAGAGTCTGCTCCGCGATCTGCAGGAGGACGGCCTTGCCCCAGAGGCGCTCCTGGAGCGCTACTTCGGCAGCGCCGAAATCGGACGGAGCGTCTGCGAGGAACTCGCCGACCAGCAGCCGCTCATCGCCCTCACCGAGTGGCACATGGCGGACCACCGCGGGACGCCGGGCGCTCCGACGATCGTGGAGCGGCGGCTCGCGGACCCGCGGACGTCGCCGGTCGAACGGCACCTGCTCGAGGCGCGCCGGGACGCGGTGCTTTCGGTCTACCGCGTCGATGTCCTCACGCCGGGTGCCACGATCGAAGTCGAGGACGTCCTGAGCGGCGAACGAGCGACGATCCAGGACCGCGCGCTCTCGGGCTGCGACATCCAGCATCTCCTGCTCCCGTTGCGCCTCTCGCGAGTCGCCGACTGGACGTTTTGCACGCTCGCTGGCCCGCCCCTGGGACCGCTCGCCGCCGAGGGCGCGTTCCAGCACCTCGAGTCGCTCGGCGCGGATCTTTCGCCGGGCGGATTGCGCCGGACGGCCCACCTCGTCGGGCGGCTGTGGGAGTTCGCGCTCGCCCGGAGTCAAGAGCCGCCGCAACTCTGCAACACGGACGGCGAACGCATCGAGTGGCACCAGGCCTCGTACCGCGTCACGGATCGGGCCGCGCTGGAGCGTGCGCTCGCGAAGCGCCGGAACGTCGACCACGACGAGAGCGACGGATCGTGGCGCTGGTTCCGCGCGGGCGGTCCCCACGGCATGGGCCAGTCGACAACGCTTGCCCGGATCGAGATGTTCGGCGACGAGATCCTGCTCGAGGTCAACTCGGAGGGGCGGCTGAAGCGCGCGCGCAAGTGGTTCGACCGGCTGCCGGGCATCGCCTTCGAACGGGCGGAGCGACGGCCGGACGCGGAGGACGAGATTCCGCTCGACGACGCCCTGCCGGCGCGCGATCCGTCGGTGACACCCGAGCTGTCGCGCGAGCTCGCGGCCTGGCACGCACGAGCCTGCCGGCGCTGGCTCGACGAACCCGTGCCCGCGCTGGGAAACCTCACACCGCGCGCGGCCTGCCGCATCCCCGGACGGCGCCAGCAGGTGGCGCGCATGATACGGACGATGCCGGCCGCCTTGCATCCGGGGGGAGAGCTGCAGCCTCCCCGGGAAGAGCTGTTGCGAGAGCTCGGGCTGGAGTCGACGACTGGCGAGTGAGCCGCCTGGCGACGTCCGCTGGTGATGCGTTGGGGTCCTGAGCATCCGAGTGGGTGTCGTTCGCAACGAACGCCTGCATGGCGTTCGCGAACGAGAACTGGAGCATCCGCGGGTAGCACGTGAGCCTCGGATCAGCGGGGTTGGCGTCCGGCGTGCGCGCGTACTTCTCATGTGCCGATCCCGGCCAATCGAGTGCGCTCGCACTCGTGCGTCAGAGCCTGAAGCCTCGCCCCTTCTCGCGTCCGCCGCTCCCCGCGAACCGTTCGGGCGCGAAGAACGCAGCGTCGAAGGCGCCCGCCCAGTTCGCCGCCGCCCTCCCTGACCTCGCGAGCGGAGGCGCCGGGGGCGGGGCCACGGCAAACTGACCCTCTACCCAGGATGCCAGGGGCGCTGCGCGGATCGCGGGCTGCTGCTAGGCTCGGCGCACACCGGACTCGTCCGGTGCGCGCAGGGGCTCGAACGGGCCCGTTCCCCCACCACCAGCTCGACAACCGTGGATTCTCGACGAGGTTGAATCATGGCTTCGTTCCACTCCGGACGATTCGTGGCGATCGCTCTCTTGGCCGCAACACTGGGTGCTTCACCCGGCGGCCCGCCCGGCGGCCCCGGCACCGTGCCCATCCATGGCTCCGTGACGGGAACCGTCCAGGCGACGCTGATCGATGGCACCGTCGACCACTTCCGCCTCGAGAACTCTGGCCGCGGCGTGATTTCCCACCTCGGCCTCACGCAGGCCACCTGGGTCGTGCCCGACGTGGCTCTGAATCTGACGGACCGGACGGTGACCGTGGCGAATCTGCAGTGGGAGGGCACGCTCCGCGCCGCCAACGGTGACACGATCCTGGGTCGCTACCAGTTCCCCCAGCAGACGCTCCCGTTCTCCGGGACCGGCGCCATCGCTTTCGACGCGGACCTGCAGATCCTGGGCGGCACAGGGCGCTTCCAGGGCGCGACTGGCCACGCGCACTCGACCGGCACGGCCAACATCTTCACCCGACGGTTCGCGATCAGCCTCGTGGGACAGATCTCGACGCCGGGCGGAAGCCAGCCCTAGCTGCCCGCTGAAGAAGTCACCCGGCGCTCGCTCGCGGCGCGCGCTGTGCACGGGCGGGCCTTTGACCGACTGCCCCTGGGCGCGCAGGGGCAAGCCGAGGCCATCTGCAGCTTCTTCGGCGCGGCCGGCAGCGTGATCCGCCTGACCACGAAGACTGCCGTCGGGAACGCGTCGGCGTACCCCGATCCGAACACGAACGATGCGCCGATCAGCGTGACGGGCATGTGCTTTCCTGGCGCCACCCGCTACTACCAGGTCTGGTACCGCAACGCGGTCTCGTTCTGCACGCCCTCGACCCTCAACCTGACGCAGGCTTCTGGATCCAGTGGGGCAGCTGATGCGGGCGCACGCCTCGCACTTCGCGGGCGGGGCCTGCCGCAGGTCGTCACGACGGGCCGCGGGGCGCACACCCCGCGGCCCGTTGCTTGCGGTCCCGGCGCGGTCAGAGCCCGAAGCCGCGGCCGGGCGCGTGCGCGGCGTCGCTGGTGAAGCGCGCGGGCGCGAAGAAGCGTTCGTCGAACGTGGCCGCCGGCGCGCCGTCGAGCATGCGCGCCACGCCCTCGCCCACCGACGGCGCGAGCTTGAAGCCGTGGCCGCTGAACCCGGTCACGACGAACAGCCCCTCGATGCCGGGCCAGGGCCCGATCGCCGCCTGCGAGTCGGGCGTCAGCGTGTAGAGCCCCACCGTCGTCCCGGCGTCCTCCACCTTGGCGTAGGCCGGCAGCCGGCCCTCGATCGCCGTGCGCGCCCAGCGCGTGAACTCCGGCGCGACGTGCGCATCGACCTCGTCGGGATCGGCGACCGAGGGATCCTCGGAGTGGTCCAGCCGGCCGATGCGCGTGCGCGCGGCATGCGACTCGTTGCGCGTGTAGAAGCCGCGCTCCAGGTCGAGCACGACCGGGTGCACCGGGTCGGGCAGGCGCTCGGGCGCGACGCCGAAGCGGTCGAGCACCGAGTCGACCAGCGCGTCCTCGCGGCCGCCCACGGCACGTGCCGCGCGGCGCGGCAGCGCCACGAACTGCTGCGCGGGGCGCACGACGGTGAGCGGCAGCTCCGCGCCCGCGCGTTGCAGCAGCGGCCCGCTCCACGGACCGGCCGCGACGACGACCTGTCCGGCGGTGATGGATCCATCGCTGGTGCGCACGCCGGTCACGCGACCCGACTCGATCACGATGTCGAGCGCGCGCGCTCCCAGGCGCGTGATCGCGCCGGCCTCGCGCGCCAGCGCAGCGATCGCCTCGACCGTGCGCACGGGCTCGACGCCGCCGCCCTCGGGTTCGTGACAACCGAGCGAACCGTCGGCGACTTCGATGCCCGGCACGAGCGCGCGCATCGCGGCAGCGTCGACGATGCGCGCGTCGACGCCCTGCGACAGCGCGAGATCGGCGTTGCGCCGCACCAGCGCGAGCAGCTCGGCGTCGTGCGGTCCTGCGATCGTCAGCACGCCCATGCGCTGGAAGGCGATCGAGCGGCCGGTGGTGGCCTGGAAGCCCGCGTACACGCGCAGCGAGTCGCGCACCATGCGCACGAGCTCGGCGTCGGAGTAGAAGTGGCGCAGGATCGCGCCCGAACGTCCCGACGATCCCGCCGCGAGCCCGGTCTTCTCCAGCAGCACGACGGGCTCGTGCAGCGGATCGCGGCGCCGCGCGACGTGCCACGCGATCGCCGCTCCCATCACGCCGCCGCCGATGATCACCGTGCGCGCCTTCATCGCGCTCGTACCGTACCGAATGAGCCGCCCCGCGCGTCCGTGGGGCGCGCGGGGCGGTGAGAGAGGGGAGCGACCGGTCGCCTAGCAGAGCGCGTGATGAGGGGGGGGACACGCGCGACCTGCGCAGTCTTCGGTTCCCGGCCCGCTCCCGGGCGCACTTCCGATCCGGGCGCGGTCGCGTGGGTGGAAAACGGGAAGAAAACGCGCCGAGCGAGCGCCGCGCGCGCCCTGAGGGGGCCGGCGTGGAGAACGCATCCTATACTCCGCTCCGAGGAGCATGATTGAACCTTCAGACGGCCGCGAACCGCCGCCCATGACTCGCGGCGGAGCGGTGCGGGACGCATCCTGGCGGGTTCCAAGGCGAACACGATGATCCCCGCGCGCACGACACGCACGATCCGCATCCGCGACCTCGAGGTCGGCGGCGCCGCCCCCATCGCCGTGCAGAGCATGGCGGCCACGCGCACGCAGGACCGCGACGCGACGCTGCGCCAGATCCGCATCCTGGAGGCGGCGGGCGCCGATCTCATCCGGGTCGCGGTCGACAGCCGCGCGGACGTCGAAGCGCTGGCGGCGCTGCGCGCACAGACCGACGCGCGCTTGTCCGTCGACCTGCAGGAGAGCTACCGCCTCGCGGAGATCGTCGCGCCGCACGTCGACAAGCTGCGCTACAACCCCGGCCACCTGCACCACCACGAACGCAACCGCGCGGTGCGCGACAAGGTGGCGTGGATCGTGGAGCAGGCCAGCAAGCACGGCTGCGCGCTGCGCATCGGCATCAACGCCGGCTCGATCGCGCCCGAGTACGACGAGCGCTACCCGGACGATCACGTCTCGGCGATCGTGGCCTGCGCGATCGACCACTGCCGATTCGTCGACGAACAGGGCTTCGCGAACTACGTGGTCTCGATCAAGGACAGCGATCCGCGGCTCGTGGTCGACGCGAACGTGCGCTTCGCGGCCGAGCGCCCGGACGTGCCGCTGCACCTGGGCGTGACCGAGGCCGGCCTGCCGCCCGAGGGCATCATCAAGACGCGCATCGCGTTCGAGCAACTGCTCGCGCGCGGCCTGGGCGACACGCTGCGGGTCTCGCTCACGTTGCCCTTCGACGACAAGGGGCGCGAGATCGAAGTCGGCCGCGAGCTGATCCGTGATGTCGAGCAGGGCCGCTTCCGTTCGGTCCCGCCCAACTTCTTCGACGGCTTGAACATCATCGCCTGCCCCTCCTGCTCGCGCGTCGAGAACGAGAAGTTCATCGAGCTGGCCGAGGAGGTGAAGCGCATGACCGCCTACGCCCAGGAACACAAGCTGACGATCGCGGTCATGGGCTGCCGCGTGAACGGCCCGGGCGAGACGGACGACGCCGATCTTGGCCTGTGGTGCGGGCCGAACCACGTGAACCTCAAGCGCGGCGAGGAGGAGATCGGCGCGTTCCCGTACGACGCGATCCTGCCGCGTCTGCGCGACGAATTGGACCGCCTGATCGCCGCCCGCACGCGCTGACCCGCTGCTGGGAATCCAGCGGGGTGCCGCGACGCCCGTCGTACGAACGCGCGCGGTTTGCTAGAAGCCGAGGGAGATGGACCCCCTCTCGTTCGTGCAGATCCGGCGGACGGCGCGTGTCGTCGCCGAACGCGCGCCGCACGTGCGCATCGACCTCGCGCGGATCGCGGCGATCGCGGCGCGTTACGCGCCCCCGGACGCGCCGGCTCCCGGTTCCGAGCCGGGCGCCGCCGTCCCCGAGCAGCAGCGCGTCGCGTTCCTGCTCGTGCTGGGCGCCCTGCGCTTCGGGTCGGGATACGAACCGCGCCTGCGCGACAGCGACGGCGTGGGCCCGGCGCCTGATGCCGAGGCACGCCTCGCGGAACATTTCGCGCGGCACGGCCCGTTCTCCGCCGCGCGCCTCGCGGCGCTGACCCCGGCCGAGACCGCGGCGCTGCTCGGACAGCAGTTCGAGGACCCGGCGCAGACCGAGTTCATCGAACTGCAGGCGCGCTCCCTGCGCGACCTGGGCCGCCTCGTGCTCGAGCGTTTCGAGGGCTCCTTCGGTGCGCTGGCCGACGCCGCCGCGGGCTCGGCGGCGCGCTTCGTCGGCCTGCTGGCCACGACGCCCTACTTCCACGACGTGCAGCGCTATCGCGGGCTGGAAGTCCCCTTCTTCCACCGCGCGCAGCGCGTGGTCCTGGACTTCGCGCAGGGGTTCGGCGGGCGCGGGCCCGGCCGGTTCACCGACCTGCGCGACCTCGCTCCGTCGTCCGACGCGAGCATGGCTCACGCGCTGCGCGGCGCAGGCGCTCTGGTCTACGAGGGTCCGCTGGCGCAACGCGTCGACCAGGGCGAGCTGGTGCCGGCGCACTCCGAGCGCGAGGTCGAGCTCCGGGCCAGCGCGCTCCACGCCGTCGACCGCATCGTGGCCGCGGTCCAGTCGCGCGGTCTCGTGACGGCACCGCACCTCGTCGACGCCTGGCTGCGCGCGGGCGCGCGGGCCGAGGCGGCGACGGACCGCCCCAGCCACCGAACGCGCACGGTCTTCTACTAGAGGACGACGCCCAGCCAGCGCAGCGCGAGACCCGCGGCCGCGGTGATGGCGAGGACCGCGAGCAGGTTCCACCTGCGCCACACCAGGAGGCCGGCCGCCAGCGCCGCGAGGCCCGCGACGGGTGCGCGCAGCGAACTCCATTCGGGCGCCGGGATCGTCGCGGGTCCCAGGTGCAACGCCGCGCGCTCGCTGAACAGGAGGTGCAACGCGAACCATGCGGCGAGATCGAGGACCACGCCCACGACCGCGGCGGTCACGGCGGCAAGCGCGCCCGACAGCACGCGGCTTCCCCGCACGCGCTCCATCCAGGGTGCGAGCAGGAAGATCCACAGGAAGCACGGCACGAACGTCGCCCACAGCATGGTCAGCGATCCCAGCGTGCCCGCCAGCAGCGGCCCCAGGTCTCCGGGATGGTTGTGCGCGCCGACGAAGCCCACGAACTGCAGGACGAGGATCAGCGGCCCCGGCGTCGATTCCGCCAGGCCCAGCCCGTCGGCCATCTCGGCCGCCGACAGCCAGGCGTGCGCGTGGACCGCCTGCTCGGCGGTGTAGGCCAGCGCCGCGTACGCGCCGCCGAAGGTGAGCACGGCCGCCTGGGCGAAGAACGCGCCCATCGCGCCCAGGACGTCGGACGCCTCGCGTTGCGCGAGCAGCCACAGCGGCGCGAGCCAGAGGACGAGACCCAGCGCGAGAGTGCGCGCCGAGCGCGCCAGCGAAGGCCGCATGGACGGCACGGAGGGCTCCGAGCTCCGCCGCCCGCTCAGGCATCCCGGCACGAGCCGCTCGGCCGCGAGACCGAGCGCGATCGCGCCCACGATCACGGCCGGGAACGGCGCCCGGAAGAAGAAGAGCGCGCCGAACGCCGCGGCCGCCAGGATCCAGGCCGCGCGCGAACGCAGCGCGCGGCGACCGATCCGCCACACGGCCTCGGCGATCACGATCAGGACCGCCGCCTTCACGCCGAGGAACAGCGCCTCGAACCAGCCCAGGCCGCGCGCCTGGACGTACAGGATCGAGAGGGCCAACATCGCCAGCGCGCCGGGCAGCACGAACAGCAGCCCCGCCGCCAGCCCGCCGCGGACGCCGTGCAGGATCCAGCCGACGTAGACGCTGAGCTGCTGCGCTTCCGGTCCCGGCAGCAGCATGCACAGGTCCAGCGCGTGCAGGAACCGATCGTTCGTGATCCAGCGCCGCCGTTCGACGACCTCGCGGTGCAGCACCGCGATCTGGCCGGCCGGGCCGCCGAAGCTGTTCAAGCCGACGAACAGCCAGCAGCGCAGCGCGGCGCGGAACGGCACGCCAGCAGCGTCGGGGACCGTCATCGCGCGCGCATCCTGCCATCCCGCGCGCGTCGCGCGCAGCGCCGCGTGCCTTCGCCTAGGGCTCGCGGTCGGGAACCGTGTCGAGCTCCGCGAGCCAGGTCGTCGCGTCGCAATCGCTCGGGGCGCGCCAGTCTCCGCGCGGCGACAGCGAGCCGCCCGAGCCGACCTTGGGACCGTTGGGCATCGCGCTGCGCTTGAACTGCGACGTGGCGAAGAAGCGCTGCGTGAACTCGCGCAGCCAGCGCTTCACATCCTTCATGCGATAGACGCGGCGCTCGCGCTCGGGAACGTCGGGCCATGTTCCGCGCTCGCGGGCGTGCCAGGCACTCCACGCCAGGAACGCGACCTTGCTGGGCCGATAGCCGAAGCGCAGCACGTAGTAGAGGTGGAAGTCCTGCAGCTCGTAGGGGCCGACGACGTCCTCGCTGCGCTGTTCGGGCTGGCCGTCGCGCGAGCCGGGCACGAGCTCGGGGCTGATCTCGGTCGCCAGCACGTCGAGCAGCGCCCGGGTGGCGTCGTCGCCCAGATCGCCGCTGTCGGCCTCGAACCGGATGAGGTGGCGGATCAGCGACTTGGGCACGCTGGAGTTGACGTGGTAGTGCGCCATGTGGTCGCCCACGCCGTACGTGCACCAGCCCAGCGCGACCTCCGACAGGTCGCTGGTGCCCACGACCGGCGCGCGGTGCAGGTTCGCCAGCCGGAACAGGTGGCTGGTGCGTTCGCCGGCCTGCACGTTCTCGAAGGTCGTGTCGAACAGCTCCTCGCCGCGCGCGAACGGGTGCCCCACGTCGCGCAGCATCTGCAGGCAGCTCGGCCGGATGTCGATCGTCTGCGCGCTCGTGCCGAAGGCCGCCATCAGCCGGTGCGCCTGGCTCAGCGTGCGCTCGCTGGTCGCGAATCCGGGCATCGTCACGGCGATCACGTTCGCGCGCGGCAGCGACAGGGCGTCCATCGCACGGCAGGCGACGATCAGGGCCTGCGTCGAGTCGAGCCCGCCGGAGACGCCGATCACGGCCTTCTCCGAGCGCATCGCGCGCAGCCGCTGCGCCAGCGCCTGGACCTGGATGCTGTACACCTCGCGACAGCGCGCCGCGCGGGTGGCCGGATCGCTGGGCACGAACGGGAAGCGCTCGTACACGCGCTCGAGCTGCATCACCGCGTCGCGCGGGAACGCATGGTCCACCCGGATCCGGCGGTAGGCGTCGACGTCCGGCCGGTGCCGTTCGACCGTCGCGCCGAAGCTGGTGGTGCGCAGCCGGTCGGCCGACAGGCGTCCCAGGTCGATGTCGGCGGCGACGAGCTGCGCGCCGATCCTGAAGCGCTCGCTCTCCGCCAGGATCTGGCCGTTCTCGGCGATCAGCGCGTGGCCGTCCCAGGCGAGGTCCGTCGTCGACTCGCCGAAGCCCGCGCCGCAGTACACGTAGGCCGCGAGGCAGCGCGCCGACTGGCCGGCGACGAGCTGGCGGCGGTAGTCCGCCTTGCCCACGGTGACGTTGGACGCCGAGAGGTTCACCAGCAGCGTCGCGCCCGCGAGCGCGGCCAGCGTGGACGGCGGCAGCGGCCCCCACAGGTCCTCGCAGATCTCGACGCCCAGGCGCAGCAGCGGCTGGTCGGGGAACTCGAACACGAGGCCCGTGCCGAACGGCACGCCGGCCTGCCCGCACAGCTCGATCGCATCGACGCGCGCGTGGCTCGCCGGCACGAACTGGCGCAGCTCGTAGAACTCGCGGTGGTTCGGCAGGTACGTCTTGGGCACGACGCCCAGCAGCCGGCCGCGGTACGTCACGGCGGCGACGTTGTAGAGCTGTCCGTCGACCAGGAGCGGCAAACCGACGACGAGCACGATCGGCAGCCGGGCCGTGTCGCCCAGCACGCGCGCCAGGGCATCGCGCGCGGCGGATTGCAGCGCCTCCTGGTGGAAGAGGTCGTCGCACGACCAGCCGGTCAGCCCCAGCTCGGGGAACACGCACACGGTGACCCCGCGCGCGGCGGCATCACGCGCCAGCGCAACCGTCGCCGCCGCGTTCGCCGCCGGATCGGCGAGGTGCACCTCCGGAATGGCCGCCGCGGCGCGGACGAAGTCGTGCCGGTGCAGGTTGTAGAAGCTCATGCGCGATCGCTGGGTGGGGAGACCCCCCGTATTGTCGGCGCCGGGGGGCGCGGAGCGAAGAACCCGCGCGGATTCCGCGTCCCGCGACCCCGCTTCCGCAGGATCCCGGGCCCGCGGGGCCGATCGCCGGCAGGTCCGTGCGCATGCGGCCCGGGCGCGCGCCCCGCGGCCGGTCCGCCGCTTCAGGCGGCCTTCTCGGACTGCGCCTCGCCCGGCCCCTGCGCGTCGAACTGCGCCGCCTCGGTCGAACCGTCCATGGCCGTCGTCGACGCGCGGCCCTGGCTGACCGCCTGCGTGACGGCGTCGAAGTAGCTCGTGCCGACCTCGCGCTGGTGCTTGGTCGCGGTGTAGCCGTGCGCCTCGCTGGCGAACTCGGCCTGCTGCAGGACGCTGTAGGCCGCCATGCCCTGGTCGCGGTAGGCGCGCGCCAGCTCGAACATGCCGTGGTTGAGCGCGTGGAAGCCCGCCAGCGTCACGAACTGGAACTTGTAGCCCATGGCCGCCAGCTCGCGCTGGAAGCGCGCGATCGTGGCCTCATCCAGCTTCTTGCGCCAGTTGAAGGACGGCGAGCAGTTGTACGCCAGCAGCTTGCCGGGAAAGCGCGCGTGGATGGCCTCGGCGAACGTGCGCGCCTCGGAGAGGTCGGGGTGCGAGGTCTCGCACCACACGAGGTCCGCGTAGGGCGCGTAGGACAGGCCGCGCGCGATCGCCGACTCGATGCCGGAGCGCACGTGGAAGAACCCCTCGCTGGTGCGTTCTCCGGTCAGGAACGGACGGTCGCGCTCGTCGACGTCGCTGGTCAGCAGCGTCGCCGCGTCGGCGTCGGTGCGCGCGACGAGCAGCGTCGGCACGTCGCACACGTCGGCCGCGAGGCGCGCGGCATTCAGCGTGCGCACGAAGGTCGAGGTCGGCACGAGCACCTTGCCGCCCAGGTGGCCGCACTTCTTCTCGGACGCGAGCTGGTCCTCGAAGTGCACCCCGGCCGCGCCGGCCTCGATCATCGCCTTCATCAGCTCGAACGCGTTGAGCGGGCCGCCGAAGCCGGCCTCCGCGTCGGCCACGATCGGGGCGAACCAGTAGGTCGAATGGTCGCCCTCCAGGTGCGCGATCTGGTCCGCGCGCTGGAGCGTCTGGTTGATGCGCTTCACGACCGACGGGACGCTGTTCGCCGGGTACAGGCTCTGGTCGGGGTACATCTGACCCGCCAGGTTCGCGTCGGCCGCGACCTGCCAGCCGGAGAGGTAGATCGCCTTCAGGCCGGCCTTGACCATCTGCATGGCCTGGTTGCCCGTCAGCGCGCCGAGGGCGGGCACCCACTCCTCGGTGTGGAGCAGGTTCCACAGGCGCTCGGAGCCCATGCGCGCCAGCGTGTGCTCGATGCGCACGCTGCCGCGCAGGCGCTCGACCTCGCCCTGCGTGTAGTCGCGCTGGATTCCGGCCCAGCGCTTCTGCGACCACTCGGTCCCGTTCCCGGTCTGCTTCGTCATCGCTGCGTTCTCGTGAGTTGGTTCAAAGGTGCTTGTAGGCCTCGACCGTCAGGAAGTCGGCCAGGTCCTTGGACGTGATCAGCCGCGCCAGGATCCACGCGGCGAGATCGTGGCGGCCGTCCTGCTGACCGGCCGCGCTGGCGTCGGCGCGCGCGCGGGCCAGCTCCTCGGTCAGCATGCGGTGCACGAGGTCGGCGTCGACCGCGCGGCCGTCGTCGAGGCGCGCGCCGTGGCGGACCCACTGCCACACCTGCGCGCGCGAGATCTCCGCGGTGGCCGCGTCCTCCATCAGGTCGCGGATCGGCACGCAGCCCTGGCCGCGCAGCCAGGACTCCAGGTACGCGAGGCCGACCGAGAGGTTGAGGCGCAGCCCGGCCTCGGTGACGCGCCCCGCGGGCGTCGCCAGGAGGTCGCGCGCCTCGACGCGCACGTCCTCGCGCAGTCGGTCCATCTGGTGCGGGCCGCGCAGCACGCGGTCGAACTCGGCGCGCGCGACCGGGATCAGGCCCGGGTGCGCGACCCAGGTGCCGTCGTGGCCGTCGTCGGCCTCGCGGCGCTTGTCCGCGCGCACCCTGTCGAGTGCCCGCTGGTTGCGCTGCTCGTCGTCCTTGATCGGGATCTGCGCCGCCATCCCGCCCATCGCGTGCGCGCCGCGGCGGTGGCAGGTCTGGATCAGGAGCTGGCTGTAGGCCCGCAGGAAGGGCTGGTCCATTCCGACCGAGCTGCGGTCGGGCACGACGCACGCCGGGTCGGCGCGCAGCTTCTTGATGAACGAGAAGATGTAGTCCCAGCGGCCGCAGTTCAGCCCGCTGGAGTGCTCGCGCAGCTCGTGGAGGATCTCCTCCATCTCGAAGGCCGCCGGCAGCGTCTCGATCAGGACGGTCGCGCGCACCGTCCCGCGCGGCAGGCCCAGTTCCTCCTGCGCCCACACGAAGACGTCGTTCCACAGGCGCGCCTCGAGATGGCCCTCGAGCTTGGGCAGGTAGAAGTACGGCCCGCTGCCGCGCAGCACCAGCTCGCGTGCGTTGTGGAAGAAGCACAGGCCGAAGTCGAACAGCGACGCCGAAGCCGGCTCGCCGTCGATGCGCACGTGTTTCTCGACCAGGTGCCAGCCGCGCGGGCGCACGACCAGCGTCGCGAGGTCTCCGTCGCGCGGCAGCTCGTACACCTTGCCGGATCCGGACGCCACGTGCCGCATCTGGCGCCGTACGGCGTCGTGCATGTTCATCTGGCCTTCGATGACGTTGCTCCACGTCGGCGCGAGCGAGTCCTCGAAGTCGGCCATGAACACGTTCGCGCCCGACGTCAGCGCGTTGATCATCAGCTTGCGCTCGACCGGGCCCGTGATCTCGACCCGGCGGTCGCGCAGGTCCTCCGGAGCCGCGGCGACGCGCCATTCGCCGTCGCGCACGGCGCGCGTCTCGGGCAGGAAGTCCGGCCGCCAGCCGGAATCGAACGCGGCCTGCACCTGGGCGCGCCGGTCCAGGATCTCGGCCCGGCGCGCGCGGAACCGGCGCTCCAGGCGCTCCACGAAGGCCAGGGCCTCAGGCGACAGGATCTGCGCCGCGCGGCCGATCGCTGGCGCGAGCAGGGCGACGCCCTGCGTCGTGCGTCGTGTCGGGGATCCGGCGTCGTAGGCCATCGTCGCGCTCCGGGGGGGGGAACCGCTCTCTTCGGCCGCCGCGCTGCGCCCACGTAAGGCTTCGCGACTTGTCCGCGCGAAGGCGACCGCGCCGGATGGAAAGAAATGCGCGGCCCCGCCCCCCGCGGGCCGTCAGAAGGGCCAGATGCGCGGGATGAAGTAGATCGACAGACCCCAGAACAGGGCGATCAGCGGCAAGCCCACGCGCGCGAAGTCGGTAAAGCGGTAGCCGCCGGGGTTGTAGATCATCGCGTTGGTCTGGTAGCCGACCGGGGTGGCGAACGCGGTCGAGGCCGCGAACGCCACGGCCATCAGGAACGGCCGCGGGCTGGCGTCGAGCTGCTGCGCCAGCGAGATGGCGAGCGGCGCGATCAGCACCGCCGCCGCGTTGTTGCTGATGAACTCGGTGAGGATCGCGGTCAGGAGGTAGATCACCGCCAGCATCGCCAGCGGCCCCAGGCTGCCGGCCAGCGCCACGGTCTGGACCGCCAGCAGCTCTGCGGCGCCGGACTTCTCCAGCGTGAGGCCCAGCGGCAACACGCCCGCCAGCAGGAAGACGACCTTCCAGTCGATCGCCTGGTAGGCCTCCTCCATGCGCAGGCAGCGCGTCGCCACGAGCGCGATGCAGCCCAGGATCGCCGACACGACGATGGGCATGATCTCCAGTGCAGCGAGGCCCACGACGCCGGCCAGGATGCCCACGGCCAGCGGCATCTTGTGCCGGCGCAGCGTGGGCTCGTGCACGTCCTTGAGCACGATGAAGCTGGGGTCCGACCGCAACAACGCGATGTCGTCGGGCCGGCCCATGACGAGCAGCGCGTCGCCGAAGCGCAGCCGCAGCGCGCCCATCTTCTCCTGGACGGTGTGCCCGCGGCGCTGGATGGCCAGGACGACCGTGTGGTAGCGCGTGCGCAGGTCGAGCTCGGCCAGCGAGTGCCCGACGACGGCCGCGTGCGGCGCGACGACGGCCTCGGCCAGCGTCAGGTGGTCGCCGCTGGCGGTGCCGTCGCGCAGCTCCGACTCCTGCTGGATCTCGAGGCCGTACTTGGTCTTGAGGTCCATCAGGTCCTGCACCTTGCCGCGCACCAGCAACACGTCGTCGACGCGCACCGCCACGTGCGTGGGCTGGTAGAACTGGCCGCCGCGCAGGACCTCCAGCAGGCGCGCGCCGTGGCGCTCGACGAACACGCTCTCGGACAGCGTCTCGCCCACGAGGCGCGAACCCTCCTTGACCCGCAGCTCGGTCAGGTACTCGCCGAGCTGGTAGGCCTCGGTGAAGTCCGCACCGCGCCGGGCCGGGAGCAGGAACCTGCCGACGATCAGCAGGTACAGGGTGCCCGCCGCCGTGAGGATCAGGCCCATCTGGCCCATCTCGAACATCGTGAACGCGCCCAGGCCCTCCTCGCGCGTGCCCGCTCCGGCGGAGATCGAGCTGACCAGCAGGTTGGTGGACGTGCCGATGACCGTGCACGTGCCGCCGAATTGCGACGCGAACGACAGCGGGATCAGGAGCAGCGAGGGCGAGATGTTGCGCCGGGCGGCCAGCGTCAGCACGACGGGCAGCAAGATTGCGACCGTCGCGGTGTTGTTGATGAAGCTCGACGCCGCGGCGGCGATCAGCATCAGCGTCACGAGCAGCAGCGGCCGGCGGTCGCCGACCAGGATCAGGGCGCGGCCCATGGATCGCACGACGCCGGTCTTCTCGAGCCCCGCGCTGAGCACGAACATGGCCGCCACGGTGATCACGGCCGGGTTGCTGAAGCCCGAGACGCCCTCCCGCGGCGTGATCCAGTGTTCCGGATCGAGCACGCCCGTCGACGTGCCCAGCAGCCCGACCAGGAGCAGCGCGCCGAGCACCATCATCGACACGAGGTCGAGCGGGAACCGCTCGGTGACGAAGAGGTAGATGGCGCCCGCCAGGATGACCAGGACGAGGGCGACGCTCAGGGGGTCGACCATGGCGCCACCTTAGCGGCCGGCCCGCGATTGTCGTCGCGGCCGCATCCGGATCCCGATCGGCGCGGGCTCCGAGTAGAATCGCGAGGTCCACCCTCGAGAGGCCCCACCGTGATGCTGCGCCGACTCCGAATCGCGTTCCTCGTCCCGCTCCTCGCCGCCGCCGCGACCGCCGCGGATTGGTCGAATTCGGGCGGGAATCCCGGCCGGAACGGACTCACCACCGAAGTCGGGCCGGACGCACCGGCCGTTCTGTGGTCCGGGGGCCGCTCGTCGATCATCGCGTGGCAGCCGGTCATCGAAGGCTCGCGCGTTTTCGCCGTGCGGCAGACCGGTTTCCAGGCCAGCGAACCCAACGCCTCGCCGGTCGTGTGCCAGGACCTCGACACCGGCGCCGAGCTGTGGGCCGCGCACATCCCGTTCAACGCGGGCGAGTGGACCACGTGGATCGCGGGCGTGAGCGGCGGGCGGGTGTACGCTTCTCGATCGGGCAACGGGGCCAGCATCCTCGCCAGGCTCTACTGCCTGGACGCGGCGACGGGAGCCACGCTGTGGGTCTCGACGGTCGACCAGGACGGCGGTCCCTACGACGGCGTCGTGTTCGCGCCCAACGGCGACCCGGTGATCGCCAGCTTCCGCAAGATCTGGCGCTTCGACCACGCCACCGGCGCGCAGGTCTGGCAGGCGAACCGGCAGGCATCGGTCAGCGGCAACTGCGGCGGCGCAATCGGCGGGAACGCGATCTACGTGGCGGACGCCGTCGGCGGCGGCAACACGATCAAGAAGTACGACCTCGCGACCGGCGCGTTCCTGTACCAGGGCCCGGTGATGCCCGGCTTCACCATCCAGAACACGCCGATGGTCGGGCCCGACGGCACGATCTACCTCTCGCGCACGCAGAACAACGCCGCGGTCGACTTCTTCTACGCGTTCACGGACACCGGCGCGGCGATCGTGCAGAAGTGGTCCGTGCCCGCCGGCTGGTCCACGTCCAGCGAGTTCGCGGTCGGCCCCGACGGCAGCGTCTACCACATCGCCCCCGGCAACGTGATCCACCGCCGGCACCCTGCCACGGGCGCGCTCTTGAACGCCAGCGCGGCGATCCCGGCCGACTTCTCCGGGCCGCGCATCGCGGTCGACGCGCTGGGCCGCGTGTTCTTCTCGAACGGCGCGTTCAACAACGGCGCGTTCCACTCCTTCAACGCGGACCTGTCGCCGCGTTGGTCGGTGGTCGTGCCCAACATCAACATCGGCGCGCCGGCGATCGGCCGCGACGGGACGCTGGTGATCGCGGGCATCGGCACGAACGTGAAGGCGTACCGCACGCCGCTCACGGGTGTTGCGGTGTTCTGCAGCGGCGACGGCAGCGCGACGGCGTGCCCCTGCGGCAACAGCGGTGCTGTCGGGCGCGGCTGCGCCAACTCGGTCAATCCCGCCGGCGGGCGCCTCGCGGCGGCCGGCGCGGCCAGCGTTTCGAACGACACGCTCGTCCTGCTGGGCAGCGGCATGCCGAACGCGTCGGCACTGTACTTCCAGGGCACGGATCAGGTGAGCGCGGGCGCGGGGGCCGTGTTCGGCGACGGGCTGCGCTGCGCGGGCGGGACCATCATCCGCCTGGGGACGAAGGCCAACGCCGCGGGCGCCTCGCAGTACCCCGCGGCCGGCGATGCGTCCGTCTCCGTGCGCGGCCTCGTCCCCGGCGCCGGCGCCGTGCGCACCTACCAGACGTGGTATCGCAACGCGGATCCGGGGTTCTGCACACCGAGCACGTTCAACCTGACGAACGGCCTGCTCGTCACCTGGTCGGCCTGAGCCCGGACCGCAACCGCGGCGATCAGCGCGCGCGGGCCGCGACGTGCCCGCTCGAGGCGTCGATCTCGAGCCCCAGCCGCTCGTCGCGTTCCACGTAGAACAGGAACCCGTACATCATCTCGTCCTCGGTCTCCTGCCCGAACCTCACGGCGCGCTCGGGATCCGGATTGAACGGGTTGAAGCGCGAGTTGTCGAAGTGCGCCAGGCACTCCACGCGCGTCCCCGCCGGAAACTGGCGCGCGCCCTTGTGCCAGCGGTAGGCCATCTGCCAATCGAAGCTGTAGTTCGGCACCAAGAGCAGCGTCTCGTCCGTGCCGTCGGGATAGCGCGCGACGAAGCGCATGTCGCGCCCGCGCAGGTGCATGTGCACGAACATGCCGATGCCCACGGCATCCTTGTCGAAGCGCCGCGACGCGCGCACCGGATGCGCGGGCGCCAGCGGCGGGATCTCGAAGCGCGTGTTCGCGATCTGGTGATGGTGCAGGCGCTGCTGCACGGCCTCGCGCGGGAAACGCAGGCCGACGGACATGCGGTCCGTCTCGGGCCTGCCGGTCGGGACGTAGTGGATCTGCAGGCCCAGCACGGCTCCGGCGGGGATCTGCAGCGCGACTCCCGGATCCAGATCGACCGGGTCGCCGCCGGGGACGTGGCCGGTGACGAAGTTCGAGCTCTTCCAGTCGCTGCCGAACTTCCAGAACCCCAGGTTCGCGTGGTGCACGACGCGCGGGTTGCCCGGGCGGATCTCGACCGCCTGCACCCAGGTGTCGCGCAGGAAGACGTGCGGGAGGACGACGTAGCGGTACGGCACGCGCCCGCTCGCGGGGATCGCCTCGGCCGTCAGCGCGGTCAGGACCAGGTCCGGCTCGCCGATGCGCCACGCCGCATCCGCCGGCAAGGGCGCGGGAGGCGCGGGCGCGCGCGAGAGATCGCCCGCCGGCGTTCCGGCCGCGATCCAGCGCAGGATCGTCTCGCGCTCGTGGTCGGTCAGCGTGCGCGCGTTCTCGAAGTCGCCGTGCCCGCGGCTCGCGTACCACGGCGGCATGCGGCCCTGCTCGACGACCTCGGCCATCATCGCCGCGTGCGCGCGCGCCTCGGCGTGCGTGCCCAGCGCGAACGGCGCCGCGCCGCCGGACACGTGGCAGGCTCCGCAGCGCGCGTGCACGATCGGCGCGACGTGCTCGGCCCAATCCGGGGGGTCGTCGCCCGGCTCGACCGGCGCGGCGGGCGTGATGCGGCAGCCGTCGACGGTGGTGCGCGCCACGCGCACCTCGCGGCCCGCCAGCACGTCCTCGAGCGCCTCGCGCAGGTCCGCGCGCACGTCGCCCGGGCTCGTGCCGGACACGCGCTCGCGCGCGTCGAAGCGGCCGCGGTAGCGCAGGATGCGGTCGCGGTCGAGCACGACGACCTCGGGCGTGCGCTCGGGCGCCAGCGCGCGCAGCGCGGCGCCCGAGAAGTCGCGCGCGACGGGAAACTCCAGGCCCTGCTCGACCGCGCGCGCGGCGACCTCGACCAGGGGATCCCCGGCGCCCACGTCGATGGCCAGGAATTGCACGCCGCGTTCCCGGTAGGCCCGTTCCAGCTCCGCCACGCGCGGCATCGTGCGGTTCGCGACCGGGCACGCGAGCGTCGTGAACACGATCACGTACGCCGCGCGGGAACCGAAGTCGTCGAGGTCGCGCTCCAGCCAGCGCGTGTCGACGAACGTGAAGCGCGGCGCCGGCGCGCCGAGCTCCAGCGCCGGCGCGGCCTCCGCCGGGTCGCCGCCCGACAGCGCCACCAGGGCCACGAGGTTCGCGAGCACGGCCCGATTCTAGCGCGCGGCCGTGCGCGCTACGGCACGGCGCCCGCGGCCGCGTGCAGCTCGGCGTGCGACGTGCTCGACCACCATGGATCGATCCAGGCTTCGCCCAGCTCCGCGCGTGCCTCCCCCAGCAGGGCGTCGGCTTCGGCCAGGTCGCGCGCGTCGATCAGGAACAACGCCTGGCCTGTGAGCTCGCCGCCGAGCCGGCCGTGCCACAACACCTTCGCGCCGACCGGCGCCAGCGCGCGCTCCGCCCGCTCCGCGTCGTGCGCGTGGATCATCACGTACGCGCGGATGCCCTCGCCCATCTTGAGCACGCGTCCTTCGCGCTCGGCGGCGAGCCGCCGCTCGCGATCGATCGCGGCCGCGCGCCGCGGCGCGTCGTCGGATCGGAACGGAATCGCGCGCGCCGACAGCACGCCGGCCTGGATCGCCGGATCCGTCGCCGCGAGCGCGTCCGCGTCCGCCGTGCTCGTCACGTCGAACACGAACAGACCGCGCAGGTTCGGGTCGTGCTGGCCCGGTCCGAACGGGCCGGCGACCAGCAACGTGCCTTCCTCGGCCAGCCGGCCGATGTTGGCCAGATGCGCGTCCTGGATCACGCGGCGCTCGTCGGGCGTCTTCGTCGCCGCCGCCGAACTGCGTTCGAGCAGCACCAGGACGTAGTCCTGCGGAGGGCTGCCCCGCGCGGGCCCCTGGCAACCGGCGGCGAGGGAAAAGAGCGAAGTGAGGGCGAGCGCGGCGGCGCGGATCGGGTGCATGCGCGCATCCTAACGCTGCCGCGCGGCGGAGCGGCGCAGGCGCCCGTTGTGATCCGGCGCTTCGCCCGGGACAATCGCCGGCCATGGCCACCTCCGATCCCGTCCGCGCCGCGTTCGAGGAAGCGCGCGCCACGCTCGACGCCTTCCTGGCGGATCCCGCCTGCCTGGCGGGCGTACAGCGCTTCGCGGAGCTCGGCGCGCAGACCCTGCGGCGCGGCGGAACGCTCCTGTCCTGCGGGAACGGCGGAAGCATGTGCGACGCGATGCACTTCGCGGAGGAATGGACGGGCCGGTTCCGCAAGGACCGCGCGGCGCTGCCGGCGATCGCGTTCAGCGATCCCAGCCAGCTCACCTGCATCGCGAACGATTTCGGGTTCGACGCGATCTTCGCCCGCTCGGTCGAGGCCTACGGTCGCGAGGGCGACCTCCTCGTCGCCATCTCCACCAGCGGGAGTTCGCCGAACATCCTGCGCGCGCTCGAGACGGCGCGCGCCAAGGGCCTCGCCACCGTGGGGCTCCTCGGCAAGGGCGGGGGCCGCGCGCGGGAGCTGTGCGACGTCGCGATCGTGGTTCCCCGGGCCGCGACCAGCGACCGGATCCAGGAGATCCACATCAAGGTCCTCCACATCGTGATCGAGGCCGTGGAGCGCGAGTTGTTCCCGGCCAACTACGGCGGTTGACCGCCGGAGCCGTCCCCGGGCGGCCAGGACGCTTTTTCCGGGTACGCCGCCCGCACGTTGCGGCAGGTGCCGGCTGCGACGGGCGTCCAACCTTTTCCGTACACCCCGCCCGAGCCGCGGGTGGGGTAGCCTATGGGACGGTGGGGCTCTCTCCACGTCCTCCGGGACCCGAGCCCGCAAGCCCCCCCCACCCGTCCGGACCGGGTCGGATCACGCGTCGTCCAGCACTTTCGAACCTCTCGACATGCACAAGTACTCTCTCGGATTGACCCTCGGCCTGGCGCTCGCGAGCGCCGCCCCCGCCCCGGCCCAGCACGCGCAAGTCTCGGCCGTGGCCGTCCAGCCCGGCGCGCCGAACCGCGTGTGGGCCTGCAACCGCGACAACGGCACGGTGGCGGTGATCGACGTGGCGACGTCCACGCTCGTCGCCGAGATCCCGGTGGGCAGCTGGCCGCGCTCGCTGGCCTTCGACGCCACGGGTTCGCGCGTGTTCGTCGCGAACCAGCGCGGCAACTTCGGCATCGGTGACAACGAGGTCTCGGGCTTCCCGGCCGTGCCGCTGCCCGGCTCGGTCAGCGTCATCGACGTCTCGACGCTGAGCGTCCAGACCACCATGAGCCAGGTGGGCGTCGAGCCCTACGGCGTCGCGGTGTCCCCCAACGGCATGTGGTTCGCGGTCACGGGCATGCGCTCGGGCACGGTCAAGCTGTACGACGCGTTGACGCTGTCGCAGCGCGCATCGTTCGAGTTCCTGCGCGACCTGTCCAACATCCCGGCGCCGTTCACGCTGGCCGACGTCGACGCCGACCGCGACGGCATCGCCGACACGGGCGACCCGCGCGGGTTCACGATCCGCGCCGACGGCACGCGCATGTACGTGACGCACACGCGCTCGCCGTTCGTGTCGGTCCTCGACATCTCGATCGACGGATTCGGCCTGCCGACCGGCATCACGCTGGCGGGCAAGATCTCGACGAACGACTACCCCTTCGATCCGCTGCACAACCCGGTGCCGGTGCAGATCCTGAAGAGCCAGGGCCTGCCGCGGTTCCTGGAGGACATCGCGCTGTCGCCCGACGGCACGCGCGCGCTGGTCCCGCACGTCCTGCACAACGTCAACCACGACGTGAACCACAACTTCGGCCCGCAGATGGCCGGCGACTTCGCCAACCGCGTCTACCCCGCGCTGACGATGATCGACACGCAGCGCGACAGCTACGGCCAGCCCGGCGACCACTCCACGCGCCTGCACCACGAGCTGACCGATCCGCTCGCTCCCGCGGAGTACGTGCCCTTCGGGCAGTCCAAGATCACGAGCCTGGGCGACATCATCTCGCTGGGCGGGCAGGGCTCGCCCGTGATGGGCGGCGCCGCCTCGTTCACGCTGGACGGCCTGCGTCCGGGCGACAACGCCGTGCTGCTCGTGGGACAGCGCGAGGTCAACCTGCCGTTCGGCGGCGCCGGCATCCTGTACGCCTCGGCGCGCGCCACGATCTCGTTCGGCGGCGGCACGTCGATCTCGTTCCCGATCGCCAACATCCCCAGCTACGACGGCCTGGTCCTGGTGGTGCAGGCGCTCGTCACGCGGCCCGGCGGCGAGCAGGCGCTCAGCAACGGAGTGCGCGTCGTCGTGCACCCGCAGGGATTCGGCGCCGGCAAGATGGGATACCGCGCGGGTCATCCCGGCCGCGTGCTCTACAACGCGGCTGGAACGCGCGCGCTCATGCTGAACCGCGGATCGGAAGACCTGTTCCTGTACCGCGTGAACGGCAGCGCGATGGAGCTGATGACCGTGTACCCGCCGCGCTTCCGCCACGTGGAGCGTCCGGCGCTGAGCACGACCAGCCCGCTGGGCGACCTGCCGCTGGGCTTCGCGATCCAGCCCGATCCCAGCACGGTGGACGACGATGCGCGCGTTTTCGTGATGAACGAGGTCACGCGCACCCTGTCCGTCCTGCGCGTGAACTGGACCACCGGCCAGATCAGCAAGGAGAAGAACCAGATCCCGACCCACGCGGGTCCGGACGCGATGACGCTCAGCCAGCGCCTGGGCCTGGAGCTGTTCGAGGACGCCTCGCGCGCGCAGACCGCGGGCAACTTCAACAACTCCTGCGGTTCGTGCCACTTCGAGGGTGGCGAGGACGGCAACGTGTGGCAGCGCCCCGCCGGCCCGCGCAGCACCATGCCGATGTTCGGCGGCACGCTCGGCACGGGATTGATCCTGTGGAAGGGCGTGCGCCTGAACTCGGGCGAGACCGGCCCCATGTTCGGCGGCGAGAACGGCGGCCACGGCATCTTCACGGACGCCGAGCAGCAGGCGTTGAGCGACTTCCACGAGGTCATCCCCACGCCGATCAACCCCAACCGTGATCCGCTGACCTACGCGCTGACCCCCACGGCGCGCCTGGGCCGCGACCTGTTCTTCGGGACGAACGACACGGGCATGAACCCGACGTTGCGCCACGGCGGCTGCGCGGCCTGTCACAAGGCCGAGGAGACCAGCCCCAGCAACTTCCCCGGCCCGCGTTTCTTCACGGCGGACTTCGTCAACCCGACGCTGTCCGGCGGCGAGAACCTGGGGTCCTTCGACCCGACCTGCTTCTCGCTGCGCGAGAACATCGTGTCGATCAACATCCGCAACGTGAACACCGCCGCCAACGTCGACAACGACAACGACGGCATCCCCGATCCGGACCGCAACAGCGACGGCTACCCGGATCCGGAGACGTACGCGGTCATGAACGCCGACAAGTCGGACGACTTCGAGCGCGACGACCCGAACAGCTACGACTGCCCCTGCGACCCGCTGGTGGATTTCAACTGCAACCCGGCGACGAACCGGCGCTTCTTCACGCGCCGGCCCGAGTCGTTCTCGATCCCGTCGAAGCTGGGCGTGTTCGCCACCGGGCCGTTCTTCCACGACCACGTGTCGGTCTCGCTGCGGACGCTCCTCGACCCCGAGGCGCAGGCCTTGAGCCCGATCTACGGCAGCCCTGCGTACCCGGCCCTGCCGCCGCTGCCCGGCCTCAACAAGATCTTCAACGACGTGCACGACGTGCGCGGGCACGAGCAGTTCGTGCAGAACATCTCGAAGGTCCAGTTGACGCTGATCAGCACCAACGTGAACGCCGACATCGAAGCGCTGCTGGCCTACATCCAGTCGCTCTGACCGGCGGTCGCGCGCGCGCGGCTCCGAACGCGGCCCGGCGGACCGAACGTCCGCCGGGCCGCGCTGCGTTCAACGCCCCTTCTCGCGGACCGTGGCACGCCCGTCCGCCGCACCGATCACGAGGGCGTGCGCGAGACCGATGAAGAGGCCGCTCTCGACGACGCCCGGGACGGCGTCGATCGCGCGCTCCAGCGCGGGCGCGTCCTGGATCCCCGCGCCGAAGCCGCAGTCGAGGATCTGGTTGCCGTTGTCCGTCACGAACGGCTTCCCGTCGCGCAGACGCAGGCGCGGCTGCGCGCCCAGGCGTTCCAGCGCGCGCCCGACCGGCGCGCACGCGAAGGGCACGACCTCGACGGGCAGCGCGAACGTCGACCCCAGGCGCTCGACGACCTTCCCGGCGCCGACCACGATGATCACGCGCCGCGAGAGCGACGCGACGACCTTCTCGCGCAGGAGCGCGCCCCCGCCGCCCTTGATCATGTCGAAGCGCGCGTCGATCTCGTCGGCACCGTCGATGGTGACGTCGATCGTCTCGACCTCGTCGAGGCCGACGAGATCGATGCCGAGCTCGCGCGCCTTGCGCTCGGTGTCGAGACTGGTCGGCACGCCGCGCAGGCGCAGCCCCTCGGTCCGCATCCGCTCGCCCAGGCGCAGCAGAGCGAAGTGCACGGTGGAACCCGTGCCCAGGCCGACGACGGTGCCGCCGGGGACGAGATCGGCGGCCGCGCGGCCGGCAACCTCCTTGGGGTCGTGAGGGGGGGTGGGCATGAGGCGCCGGGCCCGGGGCGCTCCCCGGCCGGGGCGCGCATCCTAGCGGCCGGCGCAGGCGACGCGCGGGTACGGCGGGCCCCGGGCGCGGCCGGCTCTCCAGGCCGCCTGCGCATGTCGGCGGATGGACTGGCGGCCGGGCGCCGGGCGAGCTAGCATCTTGAGACTCGATCTCAGGACCCACATGCTGCGAATCGCCGACATCCGCCCCGGTCAGCACGCGCGCCTCGTCGAGGTCGGCGGCAATCGGGCCTTCCGCCGCCGCCTGATGGAGCTCGGCTTCCTGCCGGGGACGGCCATCCGCCTGGTCCGCCGCGTCCGCGTTGGCGACCTCGTGCAGTTCGAAGTCCGCGGCGGACACATCAGCCTGCGCGCCTCCGAAGCGGCGGCGCTGGTCGTCGAGAACCATCGATGAACTCCCCGGCGCGCACCGCCTCGGCGGTGGGCGAGCGCAAGCCGGTCGTCGCCGTTGCGGGCAATCCCAACACCGGCAAGACGACGCTGTTCAACCGGCTGACGGGTTCGGACCAGAAGGTCGCGAACTACCCCGGCGTCACCGTCGAGCGCTTCACGGGCCGTCTCGCTCTCCCCGGCGGTCGCGAGGCCGTGGCCGTCGACGTCCCGGGCGCGTACAGCCTCTCGGCGCGCAGCCGCGAGGAGGAGATCGCGCTGCGCTCTGTATGCGGAATCGGCGGCGAGGAGACACCGGACCTCGTCGTCCTGGTGGTCGACGCGACCCAGCTCTCGCGCAACCTGTACCTCGCGCTTCAACTGCTGGAGATCGAGGTGCCGCTGGTCGTCGCGCTCAACATGACCGATCTGCTGTCGGTCCGCGGCGTCGCGATCGATGCCGCAGCGATGGCGCGCGAGCTGGGCGTGCCGGTCGTGCCCGTCGTCGCGCGCAGAGGCGAGGGCCTCGCGG
The DNA here is from genome assembly GCA_964552795.1 of uncultured Planctomycetaceae bacterium. Lineage (GTDB taxonomy): Bacteria > Planctomycetota > UBA1135 > UBA1135 > JAEUHZ01. The sequence goes on along the minus strand of CAZKIO010000011.1, from coordinate 10,397 downwards.
CCCTGACCGCCGAGATCGATCATTGCCTGCGTGAACCGCGCCGCGCTACGCCCGGCGCGCGCTGGAAGCCCGATTCGGATGCGCTGCGTGAGGACGTGACGCGGATCGCGCGGCACGTACCGGCGTCCTGGTCGCGCGGCAGCCCGGCGCGCGGCGAGGCCCTGGCCTTGTGGGCGCTGCTCTCCCTGGACGAGGAGGACGAGCTGGGCGAGGTGTCGCCGGAGCTGCGCCGCGCCGTCGACGAGCGCCGCGCGCTCGCCGCGGACGCCGGCCGTTCGCTGGAGACGGAGATCATCCGCGGACGCTACGACTGGATCGACGCGCGCCTCCCCGCCTTCCAGCGCAGCGTCGGCGCCGCGCGCGGGACCAGCGAGCGCGTCGACACCGTGCTCCTGAATCCGTGGCTCGGCTTCCCGGTCTTCCTGGGCGTGATGGGCCTGGTGTTCCTGGCGCTGTTCGCCTGGTCGGAGCCGGCCATCCAGGGCATCGAGGGCGCGTTCGGGGTGCTGTCCGACGCTGTGCGTTCGTGGCTGTCAGCGGGGATCCTGCGCGACTTCATCACCGACGCCCTGATCGCGGGCGTCGGCAGCGTCGTGGTGTTCCTGCCGCAGATCCTGCTCTTGTTCTTCTTCATCGGATTGCTGGAGGACACCGGCTACATGTCGCGCGTCGCGTGCCTGATGGACCGCCTGATGCGCCTGATGGGGCTCAACGGCCGCGCGTTCGTGCCGATGCTGTCGGGCTTCGCCTGCGCCGTGCCGGCGATCCTGGCCACGCGCACGATGGAGCGCCAGCGCGACCGCACGCTGACCATGATGGTCATCCCGCTGATGACCTGTTCGGCCCGCCTGCCGGTGTACACGCTGCTGATCGGCGCGCTGTTCCCGCCCACCATGCTGCTGGGCTTCGCGCCGGTGCAAGCCGCCCTGCTGGTGGCGATGTACCTGTTCAGCACGCTGATGGCGCTCGTCGCCGCGGCCGTCCTCTCCCGCACCATGCTGCGCGCGCCGGCCGTCCCGCTGATCCTGGAGATGCCGCCCTACCGCGCGCCGCACTGGGGCTCGGTGCTCAAGCTGATGTTCCAGAAATCGCGTGCGTTCCTCAGCGAGGCGGGCACGGTGATCCTGGTCTGCACGCTGGTCCTGTGGGCCCTGCTCAGCTTCCCCAAGGACGCCGCCATCGCCGCGCAGCGCGATGCCGCGGTCGCCGCGGCGGCCCAGATCGAGGAGCAGCCCGAGAGCGGGGAATCCGCGGTACGGCTCGCCGAGCTGGAGGAGCGGATCGCCGACCTCGACGGCCGCGCCCTGCGCCAGAGCTACGCCGGACGCCTGGGGCACGCCTTCGAGCCCGTGATCGAGCCGCTGGGGTTCGACTGGAAGATCGGCATCGGCCTGATCGGCGCGTTCGCCGCGCGCGAGGTGTTCGTGGCCACGATGGGCGTCGTGTATGGCGTCGGCGACGCGGACGAGGAGTCGGTCACGCTGCGCGATCGGATCCGCGGCGAGACGCGCGAGACGGGCGCGCCGGTCTACACGCCGCTCGTCGGCCTGTCGCTGATGGTGTTCTTCGCGCTGGCCTGCCAGTGCATGAGCACGCTGGCCGCCGTCAAGCGCGAGACGCGCGGCTGGGGCTGGCCTCTGTTCCTGTTCGCCTACATGACGGCGCTGGCCTGGATCGCCAGCTTCGCCGTCTACCAGGGCGGACGCCTGATCGGCCTCAGTTGACCGGGCCGCGCAGGAACTGGAGGAAGTTCTCCTCGGGGACGAGACCGACCTTCCGCCGCAGCGGCTTGCCCGTCTTGGGATCGACGATCACGTAGATCGGATTGGCGACCGATCCTGTCAGCTCCCTCTGCAGCTCCTTGTTGCGTTCCTCGGCGGGACCGCCGTCGGTGTGCAGGCGCGCTTCGATGAAGCCTTGCTTGAGTTCCCCGGCGACCGCCGGGCGCGGGAAGACCTTCTCTTCCATGATGCGGCAGTTCACTCATGTGAAGCCGGTGAAGTTCACCAGGAGCAGCTTGCCTTCGCGCGCGGCACGCGCGAGCGCGCCGTCGTAGTCGTCCTTCACGATCACGTGGCCCGCGTCGGCGGCGGCCGTCTTGCCGCCCGCGGCGCCGACGCCCGCCGTCGTGGAGTAGTTGGGCGCGAGCGCCGTCATCACGGGATCCAGCGATCCGCCCAGCGCGCCGAAGAGGCAGTAGATCGAGAACAGGAACGTCGCGATTCCGCCCACCATGCGCTTGGGAGAGATGGTCGCGGCCTCCTCCTGGCCGAACTCGTCCTTGAGGCGCATCCACCCGAACAGGTACGCCGCCGCCGCCAGGAAGACGCCCATCCACAGGAACAGGAACAGCTCGCGCGACAGCCAGCCCCAGCCCCACACCAGGTCCGCGTTCGACAGGAACTTCAGCGCGGCCGCGACCTCGACGAAGCCCAGCCACACCTTGAGCGTGTGCATCCACTCGCCGCTCTTGGGCATCGACTTGGCCTTGTGCGGCACCATCGACAGGAACACGAACGGGATCGCGATGGTCGCCCCGAACACGGCCATCCCGATCGCGATGCGCCCGATGTCGCCCTGGCCCGCGCCCTGTCCGAGCAGCGCGCCGACGAACGGCGCGGTGCAGGTGAACGACGTGACGACCAGCGTGGTCCCCATCAGGAACACGCCCAGGTAGCCGCCCTTCTGAGAGGCGGAGCCGGCGGCGTTCATGAGGAAGGCCGGCGGCTGCAGGTTCATCACGCCGAACAGGCTCAGCGCGAACACCAGGAAGGCCGCGCCGATCACGAGGTTCGTCACCGGGTGCGTCGCGAAGACGATGATGATCGGCCCGATCAGGAGGCCGATCAGGACGAAGATCCCGACGATGCCCGCGCCGTACGTCAGGGAGAGCGGCAGCGTGCTCGTCTTGCGCGCCGCGGCCTGCTTCGTGAAGTAGCTGATCGTGATCGGGATCATCGGGTAGGTGCAGGGCATCAGCAGCGTGAAGAAGCCCCAGAACACCGCCGAGAGGAGGAACGCGAGCAAGCTGGACTCGCGGCCCGCCTCCGCGTCGTCGTCCGCCGTTCGCGGAGCGGTTCCCGCCGCGGCGATGGGCTTCGTGGCGCCCTCGCTGCCGCCGGGCGGGCCGCGCGCCGCGCCGGGCCCGCGCTCGGGCGCGCCCGCGGGCGTCGCCGTCAGGTCGTCGGGGAACGCGGCGAACAGCGCGTCGGGTCCCGTGCCCGCGAGGTCGACCGTCTCCTTGTACGGGATGCAGACCGCGCCTTCGCCCTCCTCGCAGGTCAGGCCCTTGATCGAGGCCTTCAACGACTTCAGCGCGGCGCCGGGCGCCAGCGTGCCGCGACGCCAGATCGTGATCGTGCCGCCGTGAATGTTCGCGTCGACGGGGTTCCCGAAGTCGAAATGCTCGGTCTTGGGCGTCGGGAAGCGCCAGTCGCCCCACGCGACCTGTACGCCATCGAGCTCGATCACCGTGGGCAACCCCAGGCCCTCTTCGGCGACCCCCGCGCCCAGATCCGCTTCGGTGGGGCCGTGGAAAAGGTGCCAACCCGGTTCGATCTCGATCTGCACGGCGAGCCGGACGTCGGCGCCCTCCGCGCGGGCCCAAAGCGTGGCCGAGGCCATGTTGTCGCCGGCCGCGAGGCTGGCGCTGCAGACGGCCATGACGGAGAGGAATTGCAGCATCAGGCAGGGTCCGTGAACCGGTGCGCGTGGGGATTCCGGGCGAGGCCGGGCCAGAGATCGTAGCCTGATACGCGCGCGCAAGCCCCGTCGCGAGCCGGCCGACAAAGCCTTTGCCCGGCCCCGCGGCACCGGCGCGCGGCCCGCACGACGAGGCATGCCATGAACAACCTTCCGCTCCTGTGCGCGGCGGCCCTGCTGGGCCTCGCGCTTCCCGCTCCCCAGCAGGCTTCCGGCCAGTCGCCCCGGGGCAGCGCCGCCACGGGCAACTTCGGCGCGGTCCTGGAGAAGGAGATCCAGGGCGCGTGGAAGCTGACGAAGTTCGAGACCAAGGAGTTCTCGGAGACGTCGCGCGGCGAGGTCGGCTACCTGCTCGTCACGGGCAAGTACTTCGCGTTCGAGTGCCACATGGGCTGGATGAACGCCGTCGGGCAGCGCACGGCCAGCACGTTCTTCTCGGGGACGCACTCGTTCGAGATCGGCGGCGACGGCGTGCTGCGCGCGTCGAGCCTGATCGGGACGACGGTCGATCCGCGGACGAGCCTGCCGATGTTCGAGCCGCCGGGCCGCACGCGCGATTACCGCGTCGAGGTCCAACGCGACACGCTGACCCTCGAGCGCGTCAGCGACCGGCAGCGCTTCCTGTTCACGCGGCTCAGCAGCGGCGGAACCGAGTACGACTTCTACGGCCGCGTGAAGCAGCCCAAGCCGGCCGCGGAGGGAGACACGCCGCGCTGACCGGGGGCGCGCGGTCTGCCCCGAAAGAGCGAGGCCGCACGAGTCGCCTCGTGCGGCCCGCCTGCTGCGCAGGTCGCGCCGTGGCGACCCGTTCGATTCAGCGGTGCGCGCGGATCAGCACTGGCTGAATCCGCAGGAGTGGCACTTCACGCAGCCCTCCTCGAAGGAGAGCACGGACGTGCACGCCGGGCACTTCAGCTTGTACTGCGAAACGTTGCGCGGTTGGCCCGCCGGCTTGGCGCCCGGGGTCGCCGCCGCGGCAACGATGACGCTCTCGGGCACGCGCTGGTACCCGGTCTTGTCCAGCTCGGGCGCGCCGGCGGTGCCCAGCAGGAGCGCGTGCAGCCCCGACTGCTCCTTGGCCTGCAGGTAGCGGCTGAGCGCCGTCGCCAGCCCGTCGGCCAGCGACATGATGCGGCCGTCCTTGGTCGGCACCGACAGGCTCGAGCCGATGCCCTCGAGCTGCTTCATGGCCATGCGCAGCGAACCGTTGCTGCGCAGCCACAGGCTCAGGATGCGGCAGATCGCCTCCAGGTCCGAGTTGGCCACGTCGCCGCCCTTGCCGAGTTGCGCGAACACCTCGCGCTCGCGGCCGGAGATCGGATCGACCGAGACCTTCACGTGCATGTTGCCGAAGGGCGTCATCTGCCGGATGCGCAGGCTGGGCATGATCTCCGGCAGCTTGATCGGGCTGAGCTCCTCCTGCCCGTCCTCGTTGACCTTCATGCGCAGGCCCGGCGCCTCCGCGGGCGCCGCGGCGGGCGCGGGCGCGCCGTCCTTGCGCGCGGTCGAGCCCTTCAGCGCCATCGGCTGCATGTCACGGCAGCCGTCGCGGTAGACGGTCACGCCCTTCACGTCCTCGTCGATGGCCATCTCGTAGATCTGGCGCACGTCGTCGGGCGTGGCGTCGTGCGGGAAGTTGATCGTCTTGCTGATCGAGCTGTCGCAGTGGCGCTGGAAGGCCGACTGCATCTTCATGTGCCAGTAGGGCGTGATGTCGTGGGCGGTCACGAAGACGCGCCTCACGTCGTCCGGCACGTCCGTGCGGTGCTCCAGCGTGCCCTTCTCGACGATGTCGTCGACGAGCTGATCCGAGTAGAAGCCGCGCTCGCGCGCGATCCGCTCGAACACGTAGTTCGTCTCGCGCATGACCGTCGGACGGCCCTGCGTGTCCTTCATCACCTGGCGGATGAAGGCCAGGCTGAACATCGGCTCGATGCCGCCCGAGCAGTTGGCGATGATCGAGATCGTCCCGGTCGGCGCGACGGTCGTCGTGTAGCTGTTGCGCAGCCGGCGGCCCTGCTTCTCCCAGTCCGAGCCTTCCCAGGCCGGGAACACGCCGCGCTCCTCGGCCAGGAACTCGCTGGCCAGGTGCGACTCGTCGTTGAGCACCTTCATCACCTGCTCGCCGAAGGCCAGACCCTCGGGCGAGTTGTAGGGGATGTTCAGCTTGTAGAGCGCGTCCGCGAAGCCCATCACGCCCAGGCCGATGCGCCGCGTGGTCTTCGACATGTTGTCGATCTGCGGCAGCGGGTAGCGGTTGACCTCGATCACGTTGTCGAGGAAGCGCGTGGTCGAGTGGATGATCGCCTTGTAGCGCTCCCAGTCGAAGCGCGCCTCGCGGCCCTCGCCCTCGACCAGCACGCCCAGGTTGATCGAGCCCAGATTGCAGGAATCGTAGGGGTGCAGCGGTTGCTCGCCGCAGGGGTTCGTGGCCTCGATCAGGCCCACGTTCTTGATCGGGTTGCGCTCGTTGATGCGGTCGATGAACACGACCCCCGGCTCGCCCGTGCGCCAGGCGTGCTCGATGATCAGGTCCCAGATCTCGCCCACGGTCCAGTGCTGGCCGGTCGGCTTGCCGTCCGCGTCGCGCTTCTCCAGGCGCGACCACTGCTTGGTGCGCGGGTTCATCGTCATGTGCACGGTCGCCGGGTTGCTGCGCAGCTCGTGCAGGAAGCGGTTCGTGACGGTGATCGAGACGTTGTAGTTCGTCAGCAGCCCCAGGTCATCCTTCATCGTGATGAAGCGCAGGATGTCGGGGTGGTCGATCCGCAAGATGCCCATGTTGGCGCCGCGGCGGAACGCGCCCTGCTGGATGGCGTCCGTGGCCTTCGAGAAGACCTGGATGAACGACAGCGGCCCCTCGGTCGTTCCGCCCGAGCTGCGCACGAGGTCGCCCTGCGGGCGCAGTCGCGAGAAGCTGAAGCCCGTGCCGCCGCCGGCCTTCTGGATCAGCGCCGTCGCCTTGATCGAGTCGAAGATGCCCTCGATCGAGTCCTCGACCGGCAGCACGAAGCAAGCCGAGAGCATGCCCATCTCGCGGCCCGCGTTCATCAGCGTCGGGCTGTTCGGCATGAACAGGCGCTTGGACATCAGACCGTAGAACTCGCGCGCGACCGCCAGCGCCTTGGCCGGCGATCCGCCCGGGAACATCGTCTCGGCCTTGGCGATGTGCGCGGCGACGCGCCAGAACAGCTCGCGCGGCGTCTCGCACACCTTGCCGCTGGTCGGATCCTTCTTGAGGTAGCGGCGCTCCAGCACGGTGCGCGCGTTCTCCGTGAGGTCCGGCTCCGGCAGGTCGGCCGGAGGCGTCAACGCTTCGAGTTCCGCGAGCGCATCCACGTCAGGGCGGGTCTCCGGCGGTCGTGCGGACTTGACGAGGGATGTGGGGTTCAAGGGTTCCTTCCGTTGGCGCGGACGCCGGATGACGGACCGGGGCCGGGTCCCGTGGGGGGCCTGGCCGCTGGCCGGGGAGCAGGGCGGTTCGGACTGCGAGAACAGGCGGGTGAGACCATCCGATCGCACACGCCGAGCCCGCCTTGGCGGGGAGGGCGATAGAACGCGGCATCCTCACTCCATGCAAAAAAACCGAGAAGCCTCGCACACTATATCTTGTGGGCCAGCGGCTTAGGTCGCCACTACGAATTGCGGCTCGGTGGAGCGGCCGGCCTTCCGCGAGGGGCTGGAGCCGGGTCGGCAACGCCCTCCGCCCGCGCCGATCCGCCGCGCGCCTGCCCAGGATGGGCGCAAACCCTTGAAATGCAGGAACTTCCGGCGAGGGCCCGATCCGCCGCACCACGCGTGCGCGCGCCTCACGCACGGGGAGTTCGCAGCAAGGCGAGCGCCCGGCCGATCTCGGGCAGGCCGAGCGCGATGGAGACCCCCGCGTACAGCGCCATGGCGACCGGAATCCCGACCGCGAGCGTGAGGCCTGCACGCTGCGGGTCGATCGTCCAACCGGTCAGGACCCATGCCGACCCGCACCCCACCGCGGCCGCGAGCGCCATGACCAGGAACCCGCGCCTGAGGCCCGCCTCCGCCGGCGGCAGCCCGAGGCGCCGCAGGCCCGGCAGCAGGAGCAGGAGGTTGCCCCAGGCGGTGATGCCCGTCGCCAGCGCGAGCCCCCCGACGTCCATCCCCAGACCCCCAACGAACAGGAAGTTGAGAGCCGTATTGAGGATCAGCATCCCGATCGCGACGCGCACGGGCCCGGCGAAGTCCCCCACGGCGTAGCGCGTGCGCGCCACGAGCCCGGCCGCCCCCGCCGGCAGGATCGCCAGCGTCAATCCGCGCAGTCCCGCGGCCGTGCGCTCGACGCCGTGCTCGCCGAAAGCACCGTGCTCGAAGCACAAGGAGACGATCGGCTCGGCGAACACGAGGAGCCCGACCGTCGCGGGGATCGCCAGGAACGCGACGGCCCGGTGGGTCCGATCGTGGAGGCGGCGCAACCCGTCCAGATCGCGCGTGTGTCCGAGCGCCGTGAGCGCCGGAAACACGGCGCTGGTCGCCGCGATCGACACCAAAGAGAGAGGCAGTTGCTGGAGACGTGTTGCGTAGTAGAGCGCCGTGGGGCCCCCATCCGGCAGCAGGCTCTCGGCCAGGAAGCCGTCGACAAGGATGTTCACCTGGTAGACCGCGGCGCCCAGGGCGAGCGGCGCGCTCGCGCGCAGGATCGACCAGACCTCCCGCCCCGCGACCGCCGGGCCGGGTGTCACTCCCGGCCGGGGCACCAGCAGACCCCGGGAGCGCAGCGCGGGAACGTGCACGAGCAGCAGGGCCGCGCCGGCGGCCAAGACGAGCAGCGCCAGCTCTCCGGCCATGCCGCGCTGCTGCTCGAAGTCCGCCAGGCCCGAGGTGAAGAGTGCGCCGTAGCGACCGGCCACCCAGACCAGGGCACCGACCCACGCGAGGTTCATCACGACCGGGCCCAGGCTGGGCGCGAGGAAGTGTCCGCGGACGTGCAGACCGCCCGCCGCGACCGCGGAGAGACAGGCGAACAGCACGAACGGCAGCATGCGCGCGGTCAGGTCGCGCACGGGGCCGGGGTCCGCCCCGAGCCAGCGCCAGCCCGTCAGCGGCATCGTGTCGGGGAGCAGGACGACGACCGCGATGCCGGCGACGCAGAACGCGCCCGCGAACCACGCCACCGCCCGCGCGATGGCCAGGAACAGGGTCCGCCCCGCCTCCTCGCCGCCCTGCGCGTCGGCCCTGGTCAGCGCCGTCTGCAGCGAGGTCGCGATCGCGCCCTCCCCCATCAGGCTGCGGAACAGGTTCGGCACGCGCCACGCGGTGACGAACGCGTCGTTGATCGCCGACCGGTCCCCGAAAATGGCCGCGGCCAGGCTCTCGCGGACGTAGCCGAGCAGCCGGCTCGCCATCGTCAGCGCGGAGATCAACGCGGTGCGGCGCACGAGGCCGCGGTGGCGCCCGACGACGTCGGCGCCCTGACCTGGCTCCGCGCTGGGCTCACCGCTGCGTCGCGGGTCGTTCACGCGCGGCGCAGCATACGCAGTCAGGAGAACCAGCACACGCCGCCTTGCACGGCAGACGCGCCATGCAAAGCGGCGTGTGCTGGCTGTCCCGACTCCGTCACGGCGCCCAGGTGATCTGGACGCCGTTCGTCAGGTTGAACGTGCTCGGCGTGCAGAAGTCGGCCGCGTTGCGGTACCAGCCCTGGTAGGTGCGCACGTCGCTCGGGGCGTTGTTGCCGCGCACCGAGATCGGGATGTCGCCGCCCGCCGGGTACTGGCTGGTGCCGCCCGCGTTGAGCTTGGTGCCCAGACGGATGACGGTGCCGCCCGCGCAGCGCAGGCCGTCGCCGAACACCACGCCCGCGCCGGCGGCCTGCTGGTTCGTGCCCTGGAAGTACAGGCAGTTCGAGTTCGGCATTCCGCTGCCGGTCAGGACGAACGAATCGGAGGCGATGCTCGCCAGTCCGCTGCCGGCCAGGTTCGCGCCCGCGGCGTTCACGCTGTTGGCGCAACCGTTGCCGGCCGCGCCGGCGTTAGCGCAGGGGCAAGCCGTGCCGCTGCCGTCGCCGAAGCAGAACGCGGTCACCGGCGAGCCCAGGCTCTTCAACTGGAAGCCGTCGAGCGTGCCGAAGCTGACGCCGGTCGAGATCGTGACCGTGATCGAGCCGCCGGCCGCGACGTTGTAGCGGTGCACGGCGTACGTGACGCCCGCGACGTGCGAACCGGTCCAGGCGCCGCCGACGTTCTGATTGGAATCGATCGAGCCGCCGCTGACGACGGACACGTAGGAGCTGCTGTCCGGCGCCCAGGCGTACGTGTAGAGCGCGTAGGAACCGCCGCGAGGTTCGCGAAGGTCCAGCTCGTCGCTGCGCCCGTGGAGCCGATGTCCTGACCGTCGTCCAGCAGCGCCGCGTGGTCGCCCGTCGTCCCGACGTTGTCGAACGAGAAGTCGAACCCCGTGCCCGTGACGCGCTGGATGGTCACGCCCGTGGCCGCGCCCGTGACGTCGACCAGCGGCACGGCGGTCGCCGTGGAAGCCGCCACGCTGTTCCATGTGCCCGGCAGCGCGGCCGCGCCTGCGTAGGCCGCCGAGGGCAGCGGCGAGAACGCCGGCTGCAGCCCGATGTCGACGTTGAACTGCTGCGCCGCGGCGGCGCCGGAGACGAGCGGAAGGGCGAGAAGGCTGGCGAGCATGCGCGCGCGCATGGGAGGGCTCCTGGAGTCGGA
>CAZKIO010000010.1:0-92763 GCA_964552795.1 uncultured Planctomycetaceae bacterium | reverse complement strand
ACCCGGTCGCCCGCTCCACTAACTCGCGATGGGAACGCGAGTTATGCGCGCGCCCTGAGCGCCGCACACGATTGCGATGAGGTAGTTGCAGTAATGCTGCAACCGCGGGTCGAGCGGGATTTCCTGAGGGTTTCGGCATTTCGACGACTCGCGGGCGGGATGACCGCTGGTGACCGTTGGTGGCCACTCCTGACCGCAAGCGTCCGCGGGTCCCGAGGCTGACACTCTACCCCCCACCTGAGTACCCTCGGCTCCATGCTCGCCACTACCCTCACCGCAGCCCGCAAGCGGATCGCCAAGAGCAAGAAGCTCAACGAGAACGACACGAAGGCCACGCTCATCGAGCCGATCCTGGCCGCGCTCGGGTGGGACGGGTCCATCCTTGCCAACGCTACCGAGACGTCCACTCCCGTGCCGTTCGCTGTCAAGGGCTGGAGATTGCCCCCTGTTGACCACCCACGCCTGCAACGACGCATGCACGGCCTTCACACCCCACGGTCACCCCATCGCGCCGCTGGGGACCGGACGCGCCATGGCTAGGCTGAACACGAACTCGATGGAGGCGGTCTACGGAGCCGCCGCTCTCTTTGTCGAGCGCGGCCTACGAGAATCTGACTCGCTATTCACACCAGGCCAGCAGATTTGGACGCTGGAACAGGCAAAGGAGCTCCACGCGAAATTTGTCAACCGCCCTGATGAGTCGGATGACTCTTTCGACAACAAGCTGCGACGCCAATTAGCCGATGCTTCGCCATCAGCCGTTCAGTTGATGGCCGAACTGGTCTTCGTACACACCCTGGTCACGGCCGCCATGAAGGCCGATACGAAGCGCGCGCTGATCGAGCGGGTACTAATGTGTGGAGCACCCATCCACGCCCTGCCCGAGGCGCTCTCCAGTGCTCTCGACTACGGCTTCTGCAATCCCGGAACGGCCTACATGACCTATCGCCCGTTCCAGTTGATGTTTCTTGTCCGGTTCTTGGCGAAATGGAAGGACACCAAATCGGCGGAGTCGCTTCTCCACGACCCATGGGCATTCAAGGCGTTTGTGTTTTCCCTTCCGAGTGAGACCGCGTACAGCCAACAGAACGGGCTGCTTCACCTGGTCTTTCCTGAGACTTTTGAACCAATTGTGTCCCGAAAGCACAAGCGGTTGATTGTTGAGAAGTTTGGTGATGCGGCGCATGCGATGGACACACCGGAAGATGTCGATCGACGACTACTCTTGATTCGAGAAGCACTTACACCACGATTCGGTCATGAGTTTCACTGGTACCGCATGGGAATCAAGCAGCTGTGGCTCGGCGACGAGATGCCTGAGCACATCGCCAAACGACCAGGAGGACCGATTGCTGTTTCGGTGCCGGATGATACGCGTGCTGAACCTACAACCGACCATGAAGTCCGAGAATCGATTCGGATTCAGGCCATGCTCGGCCAGGTTGGGACCAAGTTGGGTTTCCGCATCTGGGTTCCCGCCAACGACAGGTCGGCCGTCGAGAAGGAGGGTCCGGCGATTTCATTCGTCTCCGATGACCTCCCCCTTAACTACGATGACACTACTATCGAGACAATCAAGCGAATTGACGTTCTTTGGCTGAAGGGCAACTTCATCGCGCGCGCCTTCGAGGTCGAACACACAACGGCAATTTATTCAGGCCTGCTTCGCATGGCTGACCTACTCAGCCTTCAGCCGAATCTGACTATCAAGCTACACATTGTCGCGCCTGCGGATCGGCGCGCCAAGGTCCTAAGTGAGATCTCCAGGCCGGTGTTTGCCTTCTTGCAGCGTGGGCCGCTAGCCAACTGCTGCACCTACATTTCATACGACAAGGTACATGAGCTTGTGAACCTCAAGTACCTGAAGGATGCCAAGGAGTCAATCGTCGACAACATCTCGGAATCTGTTACAGCCGAAGCCGATGCGTAGATGTTATTGCGGTAGTAGGCGCCGGTCGCCGAGGCGCACCTCGCCAGCATCATCGAGCGGCCCGCGCTCAAGCGCGACCGCTGAACCCAACAGGCTGGCCGGTTAGGCCGGGGAGTGGGTCTCCCCGAACTGCTACGCTCAACGCTTGTATAGATTGTCATCTCGGCTGACCGCTTCGGCGCGAACCAAGATGTTCTTCACCACTACGATCGGCAGGTTCATGATCTCGGAGATTTGCGCTGCGCGCAACCCGGACGCATAAAGGTGCTTGACAACTTCGTATTTTTTCTTCCACACGAGGCTGACATCGCCCTCGGTCCGTGGAGGATGGCGTAGCGTGTCGTCTTTCTTCTGCTGCGCCGCAGTCTGGTAGTAAATTACACTTCTATTCGGATTGCCTTCGAGCCAATCGTAGCCGAGCAGATGAGCCACCAGACCAAGAAACCGACTAATTACATCTAGCTCTGACCCCGCGTACTTGCCAAGGCGTCTCGAGGCACGTTCGAGCCCATCGAGATCCAGATCTAGGAGCATCTGAAGACGATCATCGTAGTAGGCCAGTTCGCGCCCACGCTTTCGAATGCGCTTGATCGCCGACTGCAGAGCATGTCGCACGCTTCCCACGTCCTCGAAGGCTGCGGCCGTACCTCGCCAGTTGCCTTTCGGCCCAAAGAGATTCTCAAGCGCCATCTCAAGTTCTAGAGAGTACCCGTATGGCGACAGAGGCTTTCGCTCGGCAGTGCCTCGGCGTCGACTTCCTGACATCTGGTTGCCCCTCCCCCCGTTTGGATGGCCACCGGGGTGGAGTTGGGATTGCAGCCTGCCCGCGACGTGCCGTCAAGCGGGGGAGCGCGTCCAACGTTCGACCGCCGGGAAAGCCGCCATGTGGGCCTGCCTCGCGAACCGTCGTTCGTTCCGGCTTCCCGAGGCGGAGGGCGGGGCTGCGGCCCGGGAACTGGAGGCTCGGCTGCGGCGCGAGCTGAGACCGGCCCTGAATCCGGACGCGCAGCGTGCGCGCACGTGGATCGCGGCCAGGGCAATGACCGCCCCGAGGCCCCCGCTGGCGAGCGTTTCCCTGTAGAGTCTCCGATCTGAACGGGGGCTCGCTGCACGCCCTGTTGGGCGTGCGAGTCAGCCCCGCCCACCTGGAGTTCCCCCATGTCTCGTAGCCTCGCAGCCGCGCTGCTCCTGACTTCGACCTGGATTGCAGCCCCCCAGCCCATCTCCGCGCAGACGACGACCAGGGTGAGCGTCGATAGCTCTGGCACTCAGGCCAGCGGATCCAGCACCAGCCCTGTCGTCTCGGCCGATGGACGGTTCGTCGCGTTCAGCAGTAGCGCTCCGGATCTTGTGCCCGGCGACACAAACTCCCAGGCCGACATCTTTGTACGCGACCTTCAGACTGGCACTACGGTCCGCGTCAGTGTCGACAGCAGCGGCCTGCAGGCCACTGGCGCCAGCACATCCCCTGCGATCAACGGGAACGGGCAGGTGGTGGCGTTCACAAGCACCGCCCCGAACCTCGTGAGCGGCGACACGAACGGGGTCGAGGACATCTTCGTGCATGATCGACTGACCGGATCAACGATGCGTGTTAGCGTTAGTGCGGCAGGCGTGCAAAGCAATGGCCTAAGCGGTGCGCCTTGGATTTCGACTGATGGACGGTTTGTCGCATTCCACAGCAGCGCGACAAACCTTGTCGCAGGCGACACGAACGCGGTCGCGGACGTGTTTGTGCGCGACCTAGCAACTGGCTCGATCACCCGTGTGAGCGTTGACGCATCAGGTTCACAAGCCAATGGATCCAGTACTGATGCATCTATCTCCGCAGATGGGCGATTCGTAGCCTTCACCAGCCATGCCAGCAACCTCGTGGTCGGCGATACAAATCTGTGCCAAGATGCATTTGTCTATGACCGCTTCTTGGCAACGGTTACGCGTGTCAGCACATCGTCGTCCGGATCTCAAGGAAATAACAGCACGTTTGCGCCCCGCGTGTCTGGCAACGGCACTTTCGTTGCGTTCGAAAGCTATGCATCTAACTTGGTCTCAGGGGATTCAAATGGCTATGGCGATATCTTCCTGCGAGACCTGTCCTCGGGTACGATATCACGCGTCAGCGTGACATTCTCTGGTGGCGAAGCGGATGGGGCGAGCACATCGCCCGCCATTTCCACCGATGGTCAGTTCGTGGCGTACTACAGCGAATCCACGAGCATCGTTCCCGGCGGTTCCGGGGCAGACATCTTCGTATTCGACTCGTGGAACGGAACGGTCCAACGAGTCAGCGTTGGATCGGGAGGGCTGCCAAGTAATGGCGCGAGTGGTTGGACGGCGCTTCCTGGGGATGGATCGTTTGTGGTCTATGGAAGCTACGCAACGAATCTCGTCCGCGATGATACGAATAACTCGGCCGACATCTTCCTCACAGACCCTTCCGGGCCGAGCAGCATGCAGTACTGTCTTGGTGATGGGTCTGCGACGCCCTGCCCATGTGGCAACACTTCCGTGACTGGAGCGCATGCGGGATGCCTGAACTCTACGGGCGAGGGTGCGCACCTGCAGGCCACGGGTATCCCTAGCATCTCAAGTGACACGCTTGTCTTGATGGGATCAGGAATGACGAATGGCCCCGGCCTCTACTTTCAGGGCACTGCTCAATTCAACAGCGGACTCGGCGCTGTCCTCGGCGACGGCTTGCGTTGCACAGGAGGAACGATAATCCGGTTGGGCATCCAGCCGCACGTCTCTGGCACATCCCAGTACCCTGGACCGGGCGAGCCCTCGGTGTCCGTGAAGGGACTGTGCACGGTCGGCGCCGTGCGGACCTATCAGATCTGGTACCGCGATGCGGCGAGTTTCTGTGCGCCCGAGACCTACAACCTCTCGAACGGGCTGGCGCTGGCTTGGCGCCCGTGACGACGACCGTTGTCCTCAACCATGCCGGACTGCTCGCCCGGTGCAGCGGCGTGGCCACCCCCTACGAGGAAGGGGGCCAGCAGGGTCACCCCCACCGGCCCGAGAGAGTCGCCGCCCTGCTTCCCAGGCAGCCGCGCCGCTCACATGAGCCAGCGACTGGGTCGTAGTGCGCCAGCGGTCCGCCCCGCCGCTCAGGACGCCCGCGCCGCTGCCGACTTGGGCTTGCGGCCACGCGGCTTCGCCGCCGTCCCCACCTGGGGCATGACGATCCCGTGCGTCCCCAGGCACGCCGCCAGCCCCACCCGCGCCTCCTCCACCGCCCCGCGCAGCACCGGGTCCCGCGACTCTCCCAGCGCCTTGTCGCACGCCTTCACCGCCACCAGCACCTGCCGCACCGCCGGGTCGCGGCGCGCCTTGCGCCTCTCCTCCCGGGCCCGGATGCCCGCGATCTTGGCCTCGAGGTCCCTGGATCATCTGCTCTGACGTTCTCCGCGTTCCAATGCTTGCTTCTCCTTCTTCGGGGCCAGCCCCTCCATGGCGGCCCTGAGGTCTTTGGTTTCCAACGCGACGTAGTGCTTCGCGGTCAGCTTCGGGTCCGAGTGCCCGAGCAGCCGCTGCGCCTGCACCAGGCCGACCCCGTTGCGCGCGAGACGCTCACGAAGGACCTCTTCTACGGGCCGGCGCACAACAACCTCGGCGTCGTCTACCTCAAGCAGAAGAAGCTCTACGAAGCTGCCAACGAGTTCGAGTGTCCGCCGTTGGGCGCTGCTATCGTCCCGCACCAATGCCCTCCAAGCCCGCCAGCTCATCCTTCGAAGGGGAATTCTCCCCGGGCGAGATCCTGATCGGCCGCTATCGCGTGATCGCCCTCGTCGGCGAGGGAGGGATGGGGCAGGTCTACCTTGCTGACGACCTCGTTCTCGGCCAACCCGTCGCGCTCAAGTTCCTGCCGCCGCATCTCGCCGAGCGCGAGGGCGGGCTGGAGCGCTTTCGATCCGAGGTGCGGCACGCGCGCGAGGTCACGCATCCGAACGTCGCGCGCGTGCACGACATCGGCGAGGTCCAGGGACGCCACTTCCTCTCGATGGAGTTCGTCGACGGCGAAGACCTCGCGAGCCTCATCCGGCGCATCGGACGCCTGCCGCACGAGAAGGCGGCCGAGATCGGACAGCAGATCTGCGCCGGCCTCGCCGAGGCGCATCGGCGCGGCGTGCTGCACCGGGACCTCAAGCCCGCCAACGTGATGCTCGACGGCGAGGGGCGGGTGAAGCTCACCGACTTCGGGTTGGCGGTCTCCGTGGAGGCCAGCGGCTCGAGCGCCATGGCCGGGACGCCGCAGTACATGGCGCCCGAACAGCTCGCGGGCCTGCCCGTCGACGAACGCTCGGAGGTGTATGCGCTCGGCCTCGTGCTCTACGAGCTCTACACCGGCCGCCGAGCGCTGCGCGGGCGCACGATCGAAGAGCTGCGGCGCGAACACGAAGAAGGACCGCCGAGCCCGCCGTCGAGCGTGCTCAGCGAGATCGAGCCGCTGGTCGACGCGATGCTCACGCGCTGCCTCGCGCGCGATCCGTTGCAGCGGCCGGCCAGCGTGCTCGAGGTGGCGCGCGGCATGCCGGGCGGCGATCCGCTCGCCGCCGCGCTCGCCCGCGGACAGACGCCGGCGCCGGAGGTCGTCGCGGCGGCCGAGGTGAAGGGGAGGCTATCCGCGCGCGCGGCACTCGTGCTCGCGGTGGGTAGCTTGCTCCTGTTCGTCGGCTTCGCGTTCGCGCGCACGGCGTACCTCGACCGCCTCGGCGTCTCCTATGGCAAGGCGCCCGCCGTGCTGGACGAGCGCACGCGGGAGATGTTCATCCAATTGACCGGCGAGCCGGCGCCCGAGTTCGAGGTGCACTGGTACACGCTGGAGAACACGTTCCTTCCCGCGGGCGTCGGCGGGAACGAGGGGGCGCCGGCGCTCGGCTTGCAGGCGCTGCTGCGCCACACCCGGCTGGCGGCGCAGGCCTTCGCTCCGGCCGGAGGATTCGTGAGCGTGTTCGACCCGATGCCGTCGGCCGGGACCGCGCACGTGGTGCTCGACGCGGGCGGGAAGCTCGTGTCGTGGACGCATTGGCCCACGTCCATAGGAAGGGCCGTGCCCGGGAGCGAGGTGGATTGGTCGCGACTCTTCGCGCTCGCCGGGCTCGACATGCAGTCCGCCGTCGCGATCGACCCGGAATTCGTGCCGCGCACGAATGCGGCCGAGCGACGCGCCTGGAAACTGGGCGACGGCCCGTGGCGCGTGCAGGGCGCGGCGCTGGACGGTCGCGCGGTGCAGTTCGAGGTGCTCGACGGCGATCGGTCGGTCGGATGGCCGCCGGCTCCGACCGGCGATGGCACGGCTTGGGTGATCCTGGGGCTCACGGCCGTCGCGGCCGTGGTCGCCTGGCGGAACCTGCGCCAGAAGCGCGCCTACCTGTCCGGCGCGTTGGTGGTCGGCGGGTTCGCCATGGCGACGCACCTGGTGCTCGCCTTCGACGGAGTCATCCCCACGGACCCGCAGGGGTTCGGCAGTTCGCTCTTCCATGTGCTGGCGATCTCGGCGGGCACGGCGCTGAGAGTGTTCCTCTTCTTCCTGGCGCTGGAGCCTTTTGCCCGACGTCACTGGCCCGGAGCGCTGATCTCCTGGACCAGGCTGCTCGAAGGTCGATTCCAAGACCCGGCCGTCGGCCGCGAGGTCCTGGTCGGTGTGTTCGCGGGACTGTGCGCGACCCTGGTGGTCCTGCTGGTCGGCGCGGGACTCGCGGCGCTCGGGCTCCAGCCGTGGGTGGCGGGGCCATTGCTCGGGATCACGGGCATCAGCAGTCCGATCCAGACGCTGTTCCTGGTCGCCCACTTCTGGGGCGACACCGTCATGTTCGGGGGGATCATCCTGGCCTTGCTCGTCGCGACTCGAACGCTGGTGCGACGCGCGTGGTTGGGGAACGTGATCTGGCTCGCACTGACGGTGCTGCTCTTCGGTGGATGGAAGTTCGAGGACCCTGCGACGATCGCCGCGACGCTCGGCGTGTTGGCGGGCTACCTCTTCCTGTTGACCCGCTTCGGATTCATGGCCGTCCTGGCGTTCATGGGCGTGCTCGGGACGCTCACCTCCCAAGCAATCACCCTGCGCCCCGGGGACTGGTACTTCGCGTCGGGGCTGATCAGCCTGCTCGTCTTCGGCCTGCTCGTCGTCTGGGGCTATCGGGCGTCGATGAATGGGCGAGCGACGGTGGCCTGAGCGCGGATCGCGGCGAGGAGGAGGGTCGCGCGCCGCACGACATGGTTGCGACGGGGTAGTCGCGGGAGTGCGCGCAGCATGAATCCAGCGGGACCTGCCGGGTGTTCCTGCGGCTCGACAGGCAGTCCCGCCGCCTGCCCAGATGCGCGAGCGACTGCCACCCGACCCCGGCCGGAATTGCGGTAAGCGCCGCATCCGCCGCCCCTCCGAGGCTCCGTTCGGACACCGACGTCCGAGCTCGAACCCCCGGAGAACACCATGTCGCTCCTCGCTCCCCTCACCGCACTCGTCCTCGCCGCCGTCCAGACGGAGTCGAAGCCCATCCCCGTCCCGCCCCCCTTCCTGCCCGACCCCAAGGCCGCCGTGCAGGCCGCCGCAGCCTCGTTGCCGCACCCCGTCACCGATCATCGATCGGCGGAGCGCGCGCGCGTCCCCGACGCGGACCCGATCCGGGTGCCGACCGGCCTCGTCGACTGGTCGCGCGTGCACCTCGACGAGCCCGGCGACGGTCGCGTCTGGGCGCGGGGCCGCACCTACAAGGCGAGCTTCGGCGTCGAGGGAGCGACCTACATCCCCTTCCTGGGCTCGCGCGCGCCGCGCAACTTCCCGGTCCGCGTCGGCGTGCTCGCCAGCGACGATTCGGGCGAGCTGGATCCCGCGGTGCGCGGCGTCACGCGGCGCGAGCAGTCCGTGGTGCTCGACCGCGGCTCGTTCCGCGAGGTCTGGCACCTCGGCACGGCGCAGGCCGAGCAGACCTTCGAGTTCGACGCGCGGCCGGCCGCGGCGGGCGGCGTCACGATCCGGCTGTTGCTCGACACCCAGCTCGCGCTGCGCGCGGAAGCCTCCGGGTTCGCGCTCGACGGCGCGCACGGCGGCGTGCGCATCGGGAGCGCCACCGCGATCGACGCGGACGGCCGGCGGCTCGACCTCGTGACGCGCGCGGAGGACAACGGCCTCGCGATCACGCTCCCCGCGGACTTCGTCGCGTCCGCGCGCTATCCCCTCGTCGTCGACCCGGTGTACACGACGTTCGCGCTCGAGGGCTGGACCGAGGAGTGCTACCTGCCCGACGTCGCCGGCGGCGACGGCGACGGCAACTTCGCGGCGGCGTACTCGATGCGCTTCAGCGCCAGCGACGACGACGTCTACTCGCTCAACCTGTGGTACGGCACGCCGCTCACCGGAACGGGCGTGTGGGTCGACTCGACGGACGACTCGTGGGGCAGGGCGCGACTCGCCTACAACGCGCTGCACCGCACGTACCTGACGGTCGCCAACGTGGTGCCGGTCAACCCGCCGGGAGCGACGGTTCAGGTGTGGTGCCGCGCGCGCTACGCGCCCACGTCGAGCCAATGGGGCCGGATGCTCGTGCACGCCGAGGCCGGCGGTTCGGACTACTACGTCGACGTCGGCGGCGACCCGGCGCTCGTCGGGCCGACGTTCTACCTCGCCGTGTGGTCGCGGACCTACTCGCTGGTCACCGATTCCGACATCCAGGCGCGCCTGATCGACTCCTTCGGCAACCCGGTCGGCGGCACGATCTACCTGGAGAGCTCCAGCGCGTACGACTGGTATCCGCGCATCTCGAAGACGAATGGACGGCCGCCGCTCGACACGCAGCGCTGGACCGTCGCCTGGACGCGCGCCACCGGCAACGACGACGCCTGGGGAGCGCAGCTCACGTGGGACGGCATCGTGGCGGCACCGGCGTTCCCGATCTCCGACAGCTTCCTCGTCGACGAGACGTTCCCCGCGCCGTCGAGCCTGCTCGACGGGGACACCGGACCGCGGCCGTACCTCGTCGCGTACACGCGCTCGAGCGGCGGTGTCGCCGACATCGCCGTGCGCGTGATGGCGGGCACGTCGACGCTCGCGTCGGCCAACCTGAGCGCGCTCGAAGGGCTCGACCCCGCGCGCGGCCAGAGTTGGCCCGAGGCCGACTCGAACGGCCAGCGCTTCGTCGTCAGCTACAACGAGAGCGGCGGCACGGCCGGGTCGGCGGACTCGTTCCTCGCGACCGTCGCGTACGCCGAGGGCGCGATCCGCGTCGACGAGGCGCACGTGCCGATCGAGACCGGGCCGGGCTCGACGTTCGGCGTCGAGATCTCGGGCTGCATCACGACGTCGAACCAGGGCATTGCGTGGTACGCGGTCGCGTGGTCGGAGAACGTCCCCGGCGCGGACGATGCCTTCTGCGGCGCGTACTACGAGCCGGACCTCGCCACGCTGTACTGCATCGGCGACGGCTCGTACGGGAACTGCCCGTGCGCGAACTTCGGCACGCATCCCGGCGGTTGCGCGAACTCCGTGACGAACGGCGCCGTCTTGATGCCGACGGGTTCGCCGTTCACGACCGCGGACTCGTTCACGCTGACGGCCACGGACATGCCGAGCACCGTGCCGTGCCTCTTCTTCCAGGGCACGGCCGCGTCCGCTCCGGGGACGGCGTTCGGTGACGGATTGCGCTGCGCGGGCGGCACGATCCTGCGCATCGGCAGCAAGACCGCCTCGGCCGGCGTGGCGACGTACCCCGAGGCGGGCGACCTCGCGATCTCCGTGCGTGGGCTCGTGCCGGCCGGCGGCGCGCAGCGGTACTACCAGGTCTGGTACCGCAACGCGGCGGCGTTCTGCACGGCCTCGACGTTCAACACGACGAACGGCGTGAGCGTGCGCTGGCTGCGCTGATCCGGACGGGGCCGTGAGACGCGCGGTCCGCGCTCGCGACGAGCGCGGACCGCGCGTCCGCATCGGGGTCCCAAGGAGGGCGGGCGAGGCAGCTCAGGGCTCGCGGACCGTGAACGTCTGCACGGCGAACCCGACGGCCTCCCAGCGTCGCTCCTGTTCGCGCGCGTCGTCCGCGGGCACGAGGAGCGCCGCGTCGAGCGGTTCCGCGCCCGACGCGCGGACGCCGACGACCACGTCGACCCGGCCCGCGCCGAGAGGCACCAGGTAGCCGCGACGGTAGGCCACGCGCGGCCCCGCGGCGTCGTCGACGAGCTCGAAGCTCGGCGACGGGAGGACGTGATCGCCGGCCGCGAGGCGCGCGCTGCCGCCCGGAACAGGCCACAGGAGTTGCGCAGCCCCGCGCTCGGGGAAGGCCGCCACGAGCACGTCGCCGGCCGCGAACAGCCGCAACGGAATCGAGTAGAACCCGGCCGTCACCTCGGCGCGCGGCGGCGCGTCGAGCGTGCTCGCCTCGATGCGCCGCGCGGCCGCCACGAAGGCGCGCGGGTCGGCGTCGGGCGGGACGCTCGGGGCCCTCAGCTCGTCGAGCCCGGGCGGGCGCAAGCCGCGCAGAGCCGGCGCGTCCTGGATCCACTCGGTCGCCGACTCGTGGCTCGCGCGCAGGCAGACGAGCGCGTCCCGGTCGTCCGGCTGGCTCTCGCGCAGCCGATGGAGGACGAGAAGCGCGGCGGCCGCCGCCGCGGTGCCGAGCAGCACCGGGACGAGCCGCAGACGCCGGCGAGGCGCCGCCGCGCGCGTGGTCCCCGCGTGGCGCCGGACGAACTCGTCCGTCACCAGCATCCGCTCGACGTGCTCCGCGAGCCCGGGATCGTCCGCGAGACGCAGCTCGAAGCGCGTGCGCTCCTCCGGCTCGAGCTCGCCGTCCAGGAAGGCGGCCGCCAGCGCGAGATCGTCGTCCGAGATGGGCTTCACGTCGCGTCCTCCAGGTCGATGCCCTTGCGCTCCAGGCACTCGCGCAGCGCCGCGAGCGCGCGGAAGGTGCGCACGTGGATCGCGTTGCGCGTCACGCCCAGGCGTGCTGCGATCTCACCGGGTTCGAAGCCGCCTTCGTAGCGCAGAGCGAGCACGTCGCGCGCGTCCGCACGGAGACGGGCCCGGCAATCGGCGAGCGCCGCGCGCACCTCGTCGGCGCGCGCCGCTGCGGCCGGACCGCGGGCCTCGGACGTGGGTTCGTGCCCGCTTGCGTGGTTCGTCTGCATGGTTCGGAGTCGGGCGCGCCGCCTGTGGTCCGAGAGGATCCCCAGCGCTCGCCATTTCAGGAAACCCGCGATCTCGCGCGGCGCCTCGGCCTGCGTTCCCAGGAAAGCCAGGCAGGACACGACCGTCTCCTGCGCCAGGTCGTCGAGGTCCGCGGCCGGAACGCGGCGGGCCGCCAGCACGCGCCGCGCCGCATCGGAGGCCGCGCGCGACAGGGCCGCCCGTGCATCGGCGTCGCCGGCGCGGGCGTCGGCCCACAACGCGGACCAGGGTCGGTCGCCCGTCATGCGTCGCGAGTATCGTGCATTCGGGCGCGCGCTACCATGGACCACGCATGGGCGCAGCCTGGCTCGTCGCACTCCTCGTCCTCGCTCGCGGCGCCGGCCCGGAACGCACGACGACGACGGTAGCGCTCGGCGGCGAGCCGCCTGGTGTCACGCTCGTGCACGAAGCGCGCGTCGACGGACGGGTCCGCATCTGGGTCGAGGCGGAGGGGCTCGACACGACGCTCGCGGTCGAGTGCGCCGGCCGCGCCACCGCCGAGGACGACGATTCCGGAGGTCGGCCCGCGCCCAGTCTCGACGTGCCCGTGCAACCCGGCCAGCGCCTCGAGATCGTCGTGCGCTCCAAGGGCGCCGGCGGCGAGGCGCGGGTCGTCGTCGTCGAGCTCCCCGAAAGCGAGTCCGCCCGCGCGCGCGCGGGCGCGCTGCGCGATCGGCTCGATGCCGCCTCCGACGCCGGAGGCGATCCGCGCGAGCGACGCGACGCGCTGCGCGCGATCGAGACGGAACTCACGGCCGATCCGGAACTCGCGACGAGCGACAACCTCCAGTTGGCCCTGGAAGCGTTGGTGCTGGCGCTCGCGGATGCCGGCGAGCACGCCTCCGCCTTGCACGCGGCCGAGCGACTGCGCGCGGTGTCCCAGGACGTGCTGGCGCCGGACTCCGCACGCCGCGCGCGCGCGGTAGGACTGGTCGCGAACGCGCTGGGCCAGCTCGGGCGCCACGCGGAGGCGGTCCGCGCCCACGAGGAGGGAATCGCGATCCTGCGGCGCACGCGACCGCCCGAGGATCCCGTGCGCCTCGCGGCCGAGGCCAACGGCGCGACGGCGCTGTTCGGCGCGGGTGCGCACGCCGAGGCCCTCGCGATCTGGGAGGGCGTCGTGCGCGCGGCGCCCGCGGTCTCGGACACGGACCGCCGCGACGTGGCGACGATCCGCGCGAACATGGCCGTCGCGGCGTTCTACCTCGGTGACCTCCCGCGCGCGCGCGCTGAGGTCGAAGCGGCGCGATCCGCCGCCGACGTCGTCGCCACCGGCTCGCCGCTCGACCTCAGGATCCGGGCCGTGCACGGAGCGATCGTCGCCGAGCAGGGGGATCATCGCGCGGGCCGACTGCTCGCGCGGGAGACGCTGGCGCGCGCGCGGGAGAGCCTGCCCCCCGGGCACGTCGACCTGGCCGTCGCCGAGCTGAACTTCGCGCTGTCGCAGGTGCGATCCGGGGAGGACCTCGCCGCCCGCGAGACGTTGGCCCGCATCCTGGCGGATCCGCCCGAGGGCCTCGCGGAATCGCATCCGCTCCTCGTCCAATCGCGTCTCAACCTGGCGGCCGTCGACCTGCGGCTCGATCGGCCGGCGGCGGCGCTGGAGGCCATCGAGGAGCAGCTCGCCACCTTGGGGCCCGCGCTGCCGCGCACCAACGCTGTCGTGCGGGCGCTGTCCCGGAACCGCGCGCTGGCGCTGGCGGCACTGGGACGGTTCGAGGAAGCGGAGCGGGCCGAGACCGAGCTGCTCGATGTGGCGCGCGCGCTGCTGCCTGCGGACCACCCGGAGCGCCTGCGACTGGAGCTGCAGCCCGTCTGGACGCTCGCGCGGCTCGGGCGCTTCGAGGAGGCGCGCTCGGCAGCCGAGTCGGGCGGCGCTGCGTTCCGCGACGCGCTCGCCGCGCGCGCGACGATCCTGTCGCCGCGCGAGGCGGAGTCGTCACTGCAGGGCCTGTGGAACTCGCTCGATCTCGCGCTGGCGTGCCTGCTCGACCGGACCGCGGGCGAGCGCGCGCCGGGATCCGTCGTGCTCGCGTTCGAGTTGAGCGAGACCGCGCGCGGGCTGGCGCTCGCGGCGCAGCGTTCGGCGCGCGCCGCCGCGGCCGGCGGGACGACCGTGATCGCGCTGCGCGATGCGGCACGCCGTGCGCAGATCGAGCTCGTGCGCGCCGCGCGCTCCGCGGGGGACGAGGAGTTGCACGCGCGGATCGAAGCTCGCGACGACGCCGACCGCGCGCTGCGCGAGGCGCTCGCCCGCCTCGGGCACCGCGTGCGACCCGTCTCCGCCGCGGCCGTGTGCGCCGCGCTGCGTCCGGAGGAGGCCGCCGTCGCTTGGCGCGTCCGCGCGTGGAACCCGGACGGCGACGCACGAGTCGGTTCCCTCCAGGAGATCCTGAGCGCGTTCGTGGCGCGCGCGGACGGGTCGCTCGTGTGCATCGACCTCGGTCCCGTGGCCTCCGTAGCCGACGCGTGTCGTGCCTGGCGCGCGGAGCTCGAGCGCGTGCCGCACGATCGCGCCGCGGCGCGCGCCGCGGGCGAGCGCGTGCGATCGCTGGTCGTCGATCCACTCTCGTCCCGCACGCAAGGGGCGACGCGCTGGATCGTGGCACCCGATGGCCCGCTGTTGACGATCCCGCTCGACGCCTTGCCGGGGACGGACGCCTCCCTGGAAGCACGGCTCGGGGACGCGATCCGGATCGTGACGACGTGGTCGTTCGCTCCCGCGCCCGCGGCGCGGATCGCGGCCGGATCCGAGCGGGTCGTGCTCGTCGGGGACGCGGCGTTCGGCGCGCCGAAGGACGGCGCAGCGCCGCGCTGGACGGAGCTCCCGGCCACGGCGGCCGAGATCGACGAGATCGCGAGCCTGTGGCGTGCGACACGCCCCGCCGAACCGGCGCCAAGCGTGTTGCGTCGGAGCGAAGCGACGCCGGCGTCGCTGGCTTCGGTCGCGCCGAGCGCGCGCTGGCTGCACGTTGCGACACACGGCAGCTTCGCTCCGGACGAGGGAGCGCACGGATTCCTGACCGTTTCGGGAGAGGACCCGGCCTTCGACGCCGGAGCCCGGGTCCGCGCGCTCCTTCCGCTCGTGCGCTGCGACCTGGCGTTGGCCGGCGCCAACTCGGCCGACGCGGGCCTGCTCAGCGCCGAGGAGTTGGCGGGCCTCGATCTCGGCGCGTGCCGCCTGGCCGTCCTCTCCGCGTGCGACACGGGCCGCGGCGAGATCGTCGCGGGCCAGGGCGTCGCCTCGTTCCAGCGCGCCGTCGCGGCCGCCGGCGCCGAGGCCTGCGCGACATCGTTGTGGCGAGTCCCCGACGAGGCCGCGCGCGAGCTGATGGCGGTGTTCTACCGCCGACTGTGGGTCGACGGGCTCGAACCCGCGGAGGCGCTGTGGAGCGCCAAGCAGGCGCTGCGCAACCGCCGCGCGCCGCCGCGCGATTGGGCGGCCTGGGTGCTGGCCTCGTCGTTCGGCAGCGGTGCGGGCGAGACCGCGCGGCGTTGAAACCTGCGGGCTTCCCTATGGCGCGGATCGGCTGCGCGCGGAACGGGAGCTGGGACGACTGCTGTGACCGAGTCCGGTACTGCGCCGTAAGCCGCGCACATGAGCTCGCCACGCACAGCGGTGCATACGCTCCACGGCCGGCCCGTTGGCGAACCCCGCAGGCGTCTTGATCCAGCGCGAAGATCGGGCCTGAGTCGGCGCGTCGCGCAGGAGGACCTGGACCGCTGCCCGCGGCTGCAGTTTGAGGTCACCGCCGCACCGACCGGGGCGCGAGGTCGCTCTAGCCTGACCCGACCACAGCCTGCGTTGACCGCCGGTGCGCACGCCGGCCGGTCCGAACTTGCCCGACCCGGTCCGCTCCAGTCCATGGATGACCGTTCCTGACCGCCGTCGTCCCCTGCCGGGGCTGCGGGCTCCCAAGACTGAATGTCGCGAGTTCGAACCCGGTCGCCCGGATCCTGTGTCGGCTCCTTGCCAAGGGTATGAACTCGACGCTAGTACTGTGAACACAGCATTCCCAAAGCCTCACCCACTTCCCGCACGGAAAGGACGGCTAATGCGATTCAGTACTTTAACAGCCCTCGCGGCACTCGTGCTCTCGACATGGGCCGCCTCGTGCCACACGCCCACGCTCCCCGTTCGCTGGAATCAGGTCCACGGCAACTCGCGGAACAGTTCATACGCCGGCGTTGCAACGCAGGACGCCGGCCCGCCGATCTGGCAACGCACTCTTTGGACGCGGCCTTCAACGCTCAGCACGATGCTGACGCCGAGCCCGCCCGTGGTTGCGCCGAACGGCAGCATTGTCGTTTCGGGAACTTCGCAGTGGGGAACCGGGGGTGGACGTCTTGTATGCGTGGATCCGTCGGGTACAT
Source organism: uncultured Planctomycetaceae bacterium (assembly GCA_964552795.1). GTDB lineage: Bacteria > Planctomycetota > UBA1135 > UBA1135 > JAEUHZ01. The sequence continues at coordinate 76,297 of CAZKIO010000010.1, read as the reverse complement.
CGACGATCTTCGACAAGCCGACGGATGGTCCGACTTCAGCCGCTGCAGTTGCGGAGGATGGTCGGATCTACGTCGTGATCGAACGCCTAGCTGTACCAACCTCTCCGCCGATGTTGTTCTGCTTGGACAGCGCGGGACACGCGATGTGGAGCAGAGGCTTCTCGTACTTCGGCGCGGCACTGGAACAGTACCAGGTGGCGTCAGATCCCAAGATCTTCGGCAACGAGATCTTCGTCTTGACCACGAGCGCAGCGGGTCCACGTCTGTACGTCTTCGACCTCGACGGGAACCAGATAGCTTCCATTCCGATCCCGGGTGAGCCCCGACTCAAGCCCAAGGAGGGCTCACGAGGCTTCCTTCAGCCTCCTGCAATCGGGACGCTGATGGCCACTGGATCCACTGGGATCGTCGTCCTCAGCCACGATTCCTTGTTCGTAACAGGTTGGGTCGCGGGCTCCGGGCCCGTTGCGAACCCTCTGACGGTCATTCGCGGACAGCGTACGTTTGCGGGGGCACCTGTGATCGGATCTGGCGGCGAGATCGTTGTGCGAACCTGGGATCAGGGATTCGAAGTCTACACGTCCTGGAGCGACAAGCCCTCCTCGGTGTGCTCCCTTCCCGACACATTCAAGCTTGGCGGCGGCGCCCCGCTGGCGTTTCTCAACGATCAAGCACATGCACACGCATACTTCTCATCCGCGATGGGTTTGATACTCATTGCCGCGTGCACAGCGCTCAACCAGGCGCCGATGGCGCTTCCCTCGGCGCCGGTCGTAACGAAGTCACACGTGTACGCCACCGCCGCGGACGGGCTGCACAGTCTCTCGCTGGGCCTGCCTGCAGCCAGTCATTCCGTGGCTCATGTCTTCATGAACGTTGGCAAGTTGCAACCGGCCGTTGGGCCGCAGGGCACCGTGTACGATATCAACTGGCTGGATGCGGATCAGAACCAGGTCGTTGTGCTGCGCGCATTCGGCACGGCTCCTCGAGACGGCACATGAATGTGTCCCGGCGCGTGGTGCGCAGAGGAAGCACAGCTGCCACCGACTGCTGCTTATACAGTTCCCCCTTCGACGCGCAAGTCGGCCGCCCCTTAGGGGATCGGCGGTGTCGGCGCGGCAAACGTGGATGGTACTGCCGGCGCGGCGGGCGGCGGCGATGTCGAGCGATGCCATTCAGGCGGAGAGAAAGGGCCGGGACGACCCGGGCAGTGCCAAGCAACGGCGGGCCCCCGGCGGACCGCTACGGGTGTAGCGCCCGCGCCTGCGACCTGCTCGAACCTGGAGGCCGGAGTTCCCCGGTTCTCATGCCCGACCACGGTCCCGAGCCGTTCGCCATGGGTTGCCCCGCGCCGATCGGCGAAGGCCCCGGATCGCGCATCGGCCCCTACGAGACCCTGCAGCCGCTCGGCTGTGCGGTGTAACGAAACCCATTCCTATTTGATGTAGCCAAGCACAGATCGAATGGCCCAAGGCCCCCTGAGTCAAGTCCAGCAGATTCGAACCTGGGAAGTCTGTCTGCTGCCATGCGACTAGGCCTAGCCTACCTGGCAGTGATCCTGTAGACCATGCAATGGCGCGCAAGCGCAGCCCCACTCGGACAGGAAAGCACAACGATGGTGTCCAACCCTCTTCCAATCAGCGTACTGCTTGCCGTCGCACTTACGTCGCTTGGGTCTCACCCGAATGCACAGGGGCTTCAGTTCAGCAGCGCAGGCAACTGGATCATTGCGAACAATCCGTTCGACGTCGCGGTCAAGGATCTGGACTCCGACGGATCGCCTGATGTCTGTGTGGTGCACCTGGACGGCTCCAGCTCCACGTTGAGCACGTTCCGTGGCCTTCCAAGTGGCTCACTTCAACAGTGGGAGACGGTCTCGCACTGCTGTGGCGGCGTCTACTTTGTCGTAGGACGAGTCACCAATGATGCGATTCCAGACTGCGTCGTGGCTTCATACAATGGGACGCCTGTCTTGCGGCTGATGACCGGTGGACCACCGGGGATGTTCGGACCAGGCGCCCCCCTCTTCGGATCCTACGGGGCATTCTCCGTTTCAGGCGCCGATCTGAATGGTGACGGCTTCGTCGACTTGGCTTGCGGGGTATCCGGGTACTCCATTCGCGTCTTCTTGTCCGACGGCCTGGGCGGCTACCTCGTCCCATCAGCAATGACCTCCTGCCCAGGGCCAAGCTACATCACCATGGGAGATGTTGATGGTGATAGCGATCTTGATATCGCCGCGGCGTGCAGCGGTTCGAACGAAATCCTGATTGCAGTGAATCTTGGCAACGGCGTGTTTGACAATCCACGTACTTACGGGCGTGGTTTGTATCCGCAGCGAATCTTCATCGCCGACATCAGCGGCGATGGGATGCCTGATCTTCTGCTATACGACCAGGCTGGCACACAGGTTCTAGAGGGTCTTGGCAGTCTTCAGTTTGCGGTCGGACTGCAGATTCCAGGATTCTCACTGAGAGAGATTGTGGATCTTGATGGAGACGGACGCCTCGACCTCGTAGGTCAGGAGCAACCCGGTCTTGGGATCCAGCTCCGGCGGAGCCTGGGGAACGGAGGCTTCTCCGCTCCAGTGCTCGTTGCGACCACCGGTGGCGTCCACGGGGTACGTGCCGCAGTCCTTGCGGGTGATGCTCGTCCCCAGCTCCTCGTTGTTGGGGTCAACTCAGGAGGCTACCTGCAGTTGCTTCGCAACCAGACGCCCGACTGCAACGACAACGGCATCGATGATCCCGCCGAGATCGCGAACGGTTGGGTGTCCGACTGCAACGGAAACGGCATTCCCGACTCCTGCGAACTCGATTGCAACCAGGATGGACAACCCGATGCCTGCGAGATCTCGGGAGATCCGTCCCTGGACCTCAACCTGAACGGCATCCTTGATGAGTGCGAGCCAGCAGGGGTGCCCTACTGCTTCGGTGACGGTACCGGAGCGGCCTGCCCGTGTGATCCAGGCCAGGCCGGGCCTGCAGGAGGAGGCTGTTTCCACTCCATGGCGGACGGCGGTCGCCTCTCTGCTTTCGGAAACGCGTCGGTCACGCTGGACTCCGTCACGCTGCAGGCCTCAGCGCTACTACCTGCGGCTATTGGCCTCTTGTTCCAAGGCAACTTGCAGCAAGCCAATGGGCTGGGCAGTGCCCTGGGTGATGGACTTCTCTGCGTGAGCCAATCCATCGTTCGACTTGGGATCCGCGCCGCTTCGGCTGGTGTGCTTACGTTCGGGCGTGGTGCTCCCGGAGATTCCCCAATCGCGACCGCCGGACTCGTTCCAGGCACAGGAGCTACGCGCTTCTACCAGGTCTGGTATCGCGATCCCGCACCGTTCTGCACGCCGAGCACCTTCAACTTGACCAACGGCGTCCGGATCGACTGGATGCCATGACGAGGCACTCGACAATATCGGCCACAGCCGCACACCCAACTCGGATGGTGGCCACGGGCTTCCGGACTCTCAGGCCTCACCATCGGTAGATTCCCCGGAATGCGTGCCGCCTCCCCGGCCAGGGCATGGGAAGAGGGTGGACTTGCTCCCGGTACGCGAAGAATCGAGAGCCGGGTAGTCCGCAGAATCTTCGCCGAAGCAACTGACGCCGAATCTGCTCGTGCCCGGCAAGCCGGGTTTCCCCCCCGCTCGCGCCCGCCGACCCTGATCGCCTCTCGGTCGTCTTCGCTATCACCGTCCGCTTCCCCACGAGGGGACGTTGGGAAACGGCAGATCGACATCAAAGAGGAAGGGCCTCGTTACGCCGTACAACGAACTAGGCCACCGCCCGGTCAGGAGCGCCTCCCAAGCCGAGTACCGCCGGTGCGAACCCGGTCGCCCGCCCCATTCACGGGAACGCCGGCTCGACGCATCGCTGGACCGGATCCAACCGGATCCGACCCCTATCCACGCCACTCCTCGAGCAGTCGCGGACGCTCAGAGCTGCCAGAGACCGTGCTGGATGCCGCCCTGGATGTAGATCGCGAACTTGCCGTGTCCGGGGATCTCGAACGGCGGGTGGGCGATCTCGCTGCCGGCTGCCTTGGCCGCGGTGACCGCGGCCTCGATGTCATCGACCAGTACGTAGGGTCGCACCACGGGCGCTTCGGTCTCGCGCATCGGCGCGCGCACGCCGATTCGCCCGCCGCCGGCCAGCGTCGCCGTGCGGGCGTTGCCGAGCCCAGTCTCGGGCTTGCTGAACTTCACGCCGTGCAGTTGCTCCAGCGAGCCGCACGTCTTGTCCACGTCGGGGGTGACAACCTCCAGGTACTGAATCTGCAGGGCCTTCGGCTCTTGCGGGGAGCGCGGTTCGACCTTCGAGTCCTGGAGCGCCGCCCCGGACGCGAGGAGTGCAAGAGCGCTGATCCCGGCACAGGCCAGGATCGAGCCGATACGGAGTGTGTTCTTCATGCACACCAGGGTAGCTGGACCGATCGTTCTAGCTCCAGCGCGCCGGCGCGATGGATGCCCGTGTTCCGGCAGGTCCCAGGGCCAGCGGGGCATGGACCACATCGAGGTCATCCGATTCCTGCACGGGTCACGCGACCTGCCAGGCCACATCGAGGAGGATCCGCAACTAGTTCGAGGTCTCCCGGCGGCGAGATTCACCGCCGCCCGCCGGGTGACCTTGACGCCCTTCACACACCGCTCATACGCTTCTCCCGGCCTCGGCGCTCAGCCCGCCTGCGCCGACGGCCGGCAATGACCGACTTGCAGCCGCAGCCGTCGTCCGGTCCCGACCCTCCGTGGCGCGAGCTCTTCGCTGCCGGTTCGCCGCGTGAAGTCCTGGCGCGCCTCATCGACGGCGACCCGCTCGACCTCGGCGCTCGCTGCCAGGATCGCCTGCGTCGCCAAGCCCTGCTGCTCGACCTGCAGCGCCTCTACCTGCGCTCCCTCGCGCATGTTTCTCGCGATGCCGTCACCTATCGAGGCACGCCGCGCTTCGAGTTTTGGATCGCCGACAAGATCCGGCGCTCGCTCAAGGAACTTCAGGACGAGGATCGCTCGCGTCTGGACCTTCCCGTCACGGACACCTCCGGCGATCCGTGGCTGATCGGGCTAGCAGATCTGCTGGGCATGGACCCCCGATCCCTCGGACGTGGGTGCACCGCGTTCAACGCGGCGCCGTTCGAGGTGCGCACGGCGTTCTTCGGAATGCTCGTCGATCGTCAGCCCCTCGCGCGGTGGGCAACGGAGCAGGGTCTCACCCCCGAACGCGCGAGTAGCCTGTTGCGACGTGCGCTGTGGACCCTCGGGGTGCGGGATGCTCTCGACCTCGAGGAGTTACTGGAGGAGGAAGGCGATGAGCCCTGAACCCATCACGCTGGACCCGGAAGTCGAAGACATCCTTCGCGAACTAGCATCGCGGCCCGGGAGCGCGCTGCTCACGGTTCCGCGCCGAATGGCCGAGCGCACGGTCCTCGAGCGGGCAGCCCTCGCCCATGCACGGTCCGCGCTGCTGTCCGCGGCCGAACGCCACCTCGTCAGCGCGCATCGCGAGCAGCTCGCGTTCGTGCTGCGCCAAGCCGCGTACCGCAAGCTCAACGAGTGCGAACCGACGAGCCTCTACGCCATCGACCGCGCGGATCCCCGGCTGGCCGGGCACATCCCGTCCTCTCGCACGGTGCGCGCCGCGGCATCAGACAGTCTCCGCCGCGACCGAGGCCACGGCGAAGGCGTGGACGCCCTCGAACTTCTCGAGCGCTGCATCGCGACCGAACCGAACGGGTGGGTCAGCGTGTCCCAACTCGCGGCGGCCTCGCACCGGCTGGTCCCGACGGATGCGGCGCGCATCTACGTCGGCGCGGACTTGGTTGCGGCCGGCTCCGCGGTGACCGCCATCGGGGTGTACACGGAAGTGGCGCGGTGCCCACGAGATTCTGACACCGGAACGGCGGCACTGTGTAGCCTTTCCTTCGCGCTGCGGCTTGCCGGGCGGCACGAGGAATCGCTGCGTGCCGCCGTGTCCGCCGCACGACGGGATCCCATGAACCTGATGGCACAAGTGAACCGGATGTGGCGCGCGCTCGAACTCGGCAACGCGCAGGAGGCACATGAAGCCTGCGCGCGAATCGACGCCCTCCTCAGCACCGACCCGGATCGTGCGGATGCGCTCGTCGCATGGACGATCGCGGGACGGAGATCGAGAGGCCTCGCGCCAGCTGTCATCGCTCGCTCCTTCACTGCGGCGAAGTTGGCAGCGCTCGGTCCCCTGGCAGGGAGGTTGATCCATGGAATCGACTAGGCGATTGCTCCTGCTGGCCGCGCTCCTCGCCTGCGGCTGGTCACTGATCTGTCCTGCGCAGGCTCAGGGCGGTGGTGTCGTCGGCGTGCCGCCGCGGCCGAACGTCCATGCGCAGCCGGGTCCGGGCATGCGCACCACCTCGCCCGCCGTCACGCCGCCGCGTCAGTTCACGGGACCATGATGACGCGTGTCTCCGATGCAGACCGCCTCGCGCACATGGATCGCCGCCCTGCTCGCGCTGCTGCTCGCGGGCCTGGTGTGGTTCGCTGATCGCTCGCCGCCCGTCCATCTCGATCCGGACACGGCGGGAACTCGGTCGAACGCGAAGGAGGAGCGCGACTCGCGCGCAATCGCCACGGACCTGAACACCGATCGGTCGGATCCGGATTCGGCGATCGGATCTCAGCTGGGCGCGCACGAGGGCAGGCGTCTGAGTACGACGCCCAGCGTCCACGTCGTGCGCGAGGACGGATCCCCCATCGTCGGCGCCGTGGGTTCGTGGATCCCCTACGATCGCACCTGGGATGGCCGCGTCGATCCATGGCCTGAGAGAGATTGGGATCGTCTTGCGGGTCTGGCTTCCACGGGGGCCAGCGATGAAGCCGGCCGGCTCTCGCTGGACCCATTGTTCTCGGCATCACCGCTGGGTTCCCTGCTGTGGGTAACCCACGACGAGCACGAAGCCGCGGCTTTGAGGATCGAGGCGGGAGCCGGTCTCGATAGCCTGCCGCAACGGATCGTCCTCGGGGACGGGAAGCCGATCCGCGTCCTCGTCCAGGATCTCGCGGGCGATCCCGTGCCCGCCGCCCGTGTCCGCACCGTGATGGAATTGGCGCCGCTCACGCGCCGACGCCTCGACCCATCCGATCTGTGCGATGCGCTGTACCTGATGCGCGAGGCGACGACCAACGCGCAGGGTCGGGCCACAGTGCCTCCACTGCCGGGCCGACAGCGGGTGTTCGCCCGCGCCGGTTCACTGCAGTCGACGCAATGGCGTGGCGACGCACCCGACGAGATCGTGCTCACGCTGCATCCGACGTTCACGGTCCGCGGACGTGTGGTCGTCGACGAGCCGGCAGGAGATGCGTCCGACGCGGTCATCCAGGTCCAGGCCACCACCGGCGCTGGTGCGGAGGGCCTCGGTCGCCTGAGAATCGACGAGTACGGGACCTTCGGACCCTTGGCGCTGCCTGTCCTCGAAGTCACCTCCTACGACTTCCAGATACAGGATGGTCCCTGGATTCCCACCGTCGAGCGCATCGCGCCGCCAACGCCCGGCGCATCCGTCGAAGTGATCTTGCACGCGCGGCGCGGATACCGATTCCCGGTACGCGTTCTCGATGTGCAGGGAGAGCCCGTGAGGCAGGCCGAGGTGCAGTTCATCTGGCAATCGGGAGCGGAATGGGACCGTGTTCGGATCCACGCCGACGAGGGCGGCACTGCCACGCTGCGAGGCGCACCGGCCGGCGAGATCTGGATCGATGTGAGTGCGCCGGCGTTCGTGCCCCATCGCGCACAGTTCACCATCGACCGCGACTACGACACGCCGGCCGAGATCCGGCTGGAGCGGGCCGGGATCATCCGCGGACGCGTGACGCACGCCGGCGCACCGGTCCGCGCCTTCCAGGTCCTCTATTGGCAAGGCACGGTCGCCCAGCACGCCCTGGCGAACTTCGAGGATCGCAAGGACGGCACGTTCGAGATCGACACGGCACCGTTGGGAGCCGTGTCGTTGTTCGCGGTGGCCAAGGACCTGCCGCGCGGTCCGACGAAAGCCGTCGTGGTCTCCGCAGGCGAACCCGCGGTGGTGGCCCTCGAGCTGCCAGCCGCGAGGACGGCTCGCGGCCGGGTCGTCGACGGACGCAGTTTCGAACCCGTCACGGGGGCTGCGCTCCAGGTCTGGGTCTCCGAAGGGATGACCCGGATGCTCGCGTGGGGTGTACCCGGCCAGCCTGCCGCCGACGGCACGTTCGAACTCTCGGGGTTCCCTCTGGGCAGCGTCGCGCTGGAGGTCAGCGTGCGCGGCTACGCCTCCGAAGTCGCGACGACGATGATCACGGAGCAGGGGCCCAATGACTTCGGAGTGATCGCGCTGACGCCGGGTGGAACGCTGACCGTCGTTCTGGACCTGCCGCCGGGCGCGGATGCAACCACCTACACGTGCGCGTTCGCGGGAAACCAGTACGTGGCTCCGCAAGCGTTCCCAGACTCGGGGCGATTGACCTTCGAGGGGCTCGCGCCCGGCCTGTGCACCGTGACCGTCCATGACCCCGAAGGCGCAACGGCCTGGCGCTCGTGCATCCTCGGAGCCACGGGGCACGGCGAGATCGTGTTCCGAGCAGGTCGGACTCCGGACATCCAGGTGGAGATCGTCGAGGCGCCGGGCTTCCATCTCGCACACCCCGCGTTCGTGCTCCTCAAGCCGAACGCCGGCGCCGCGAACCCCGCAAGCTCCATCGAGAGCTTCCCTCTGTCCGCCGCCGGCACCGCGCGGGTCGGACCCGTCGATGCGGAGGAGTTCGTGCTGGAAGTTCAGGACGCTCACGCGCAGGAGGTGGGATCCGTGCGACTGCGCAGGGCCGAGGCCATGCCCTGCCCCGTGCGTATCGAAGTCGGAGGCGATGGACCCAGGTTCCGCGTCCTCGATCGCGATCGACGCGCGCTCACCGGCGTCGAGGTCCGGCTGCACGCGCTCAGTTCGGGCTGGGCGCGCAGCGCGCTGACGGATGCAGCCGGTGAGGTTCGCTTCGGCCCGTGGCCCCTCGACCTGTGCGATCTGGAACTGCTCCGCAACGACCTGGGCTGGTCCTTCGTACGCGGCGTGCGCGCTTCACAGGATGCCGTCGAGCTCGTGTTCGATCCGCGAGCCCAGGTGTTGCTGCTCGTGCGCGATGACGGGATTCCGCTGCCCGGCGTGCCGGTGAGCCTCTTCTACGAACAGGGTGGCCTGGTGACGGTGTCGACGCTGCGAACGGAGGACTCGGGGCTGGCGCGGAGCGCGTTGCTCTCGGCAGGCGAATACGGTGCCTGGATCGACCACCCCGGTCTCTGGCCGCAGAAGTTCCGGGTCCCGGCCACGGAGCATCCGAAGTTGGCTTCTCCCATCCAGGTTCGGCGGTTGGGGAGCGTCGTCCTGCACTGCTCCCGACAAGGAATGCCGGTGAGCGGGCTCGCGCTCGACATTGCCTCGGTGGAGTTCGTCGATACCGTCGCGCAGTGGGCCGCAGAGAACCGCGTGGCCATGACGCCAGCGAGTGGCGTCACGGACGATACTGGCGAGCTGCGGCTCGACGGACTGCCCCGGGGTCAGTACCGGTGGGCGGTCACCGACGATTCAGGAGCAGTCCAAGGCGGACTCTTCACCGTCCTCCCGGGCGTTCGAACGGACATCGATCTTGCTGTTCCGTGACCTCGACACCTCTGATGCAGGTCCGGGGTCGACCAGCGGCGCGCTGAAGCTCCGCCAACCGATCCCGAGCCTCTACAGGAGCGACTGCAGCGCTTGCAGGTGGATGCCGCGGGGAACCTGGGAGACCGAGACCGGTGACGAGGGCTTGGCCCGGTTCGAGGGCCTTCCGCCCGAGCCGGCACTGTGGTTCAGCGCTGGCGGCGGGGGCTGGCGGATGCGCGCGCAGGACAGGAGCACGCCTCCGCTGGTTGCGGTCTTCGGCGTTCGATCGGCGCTGGCAGAGATCGTCCTGGAGCACGAGACTCCATCCCGGCGGTAGTCGCCCGGCCTGAGCAGGACTGCGCGCAGCCCAGGGTCAGACGGTGAGCCCTGTCCTGGCGGCGTGGAGTAGCGGGACTCCGCTCGCGCGGGACCCCTTGGTCCCGCGGATTCCGCCGGCACACATGGATCGTCGGCGCTCGGCGGCGCGCGTCCGCAGCGTTCTGGCCGGTTTCACGAATCGAGGGGCCGATCCGCAAGTGACTTGCCGGACAGGGTGCACCTGCGCATCACAATCAAGTGGCGCCAATGGGCTGAATCGATGACGCACGTTCGTGACGCACACGCGGCGTTGGTCGGCACTCCTGCTCGACCATGACACAGACCCGAAACCAACGCACGACTCATGAACGCCATGCATTCCCTCATCACACGACACTCGCGCCTCGCCATCATCACCTGCGGCGCACTCATCGCCGCCTCGGAACACGCGCGTTCCGGAACCGCCTACAACGTCGGGCCCACGCGCGCCTTCACGCAGATCAGCGCCGCTCTGGTCCCGGCGACCACGGGCGACGTCATCCTCGTCGATCCCGGCACGTACCAGCCGTTCGACGTGAACGGCGAAGGCGTCGCGATCGTCGGCAATGGCGGCACCTACACCATCGCTTCCGTCGCCAACACGCCCGAGATCCGCGTGCGCAACCTGGCGGCCAACGTGAACGTCACGATCCTCGACGCCGAGATCTCCTACAACGACCAGGGCGCCCCGGCGATCCGCATCGAGAACAACGCGGGCGCCGTCCGCCTGGGCCGTGTCGAGATCACCCCCAATGGCCACGTGTTCTCGACCAGCGCGCAGGCGGTGATCGAGGTCGACAACACGAAGACGTTCTGGCTCGTCGACTCGTACTTCTACTGGGAGGGCATCGAGCCGCTGACCGGCAACCCGATCGAGTACTACGCCGTCACCACGAATCCCCTCGCGGCCGGCAACCCCGTCGAGGTCAACGATGGGGTCAGCGCGCTGCAGCTCAAGAACTCGCACGGCGTGATCCAGAACTCGCGCCTGCGGGGCTACGAGGGCGGCACGCACGGCGGCGACGGCCTGCGCCTGATCGACGACGGCACGGACCTCTCGGACGCGTCCGCCTGGCTGCTCGAGGACCGCGTCAACCCCGATTACCGCACGCACTTCCAGGGCGGACCGGGCGAGAACGGCGGCCACGCGGTGCACCAGATCCGCGACCCCTTCCTGGCGGACCTGATCAAGTCCTGCGGCGGCCGCGACAACGTCATCACGCTGAGCTACATCGGCGGCGCGAAGCTGATCTCGAGTGGCGAGGCCGGCGGCTTCTACGGCCGCAACAACACGAACGGATCCACGGGCGGAGGCGGAGGCGGCGGCGTCGCCTTCCACTTCCCCGAGCACTGCCCGGACACGCAGCGCAACGAGAGCACGGTGGCGCTGATCACCGTCCCGCTCGGCGGCACGTTCACGACCCGCGTGCGCACGCGCCTCGATCGCCAGTACGTGATCTCGTACTGCACCTCGGCGCGCTACCAGTTCGCATTCGCCGGTTTCACCGGGCGCGGCGTCGCCGATGCATCGTTCCCGATCGGCTCGTCCTCGACCGGGACGACGACGGGCGGCGTGACCACGCAGATCCCGATCACGATTCCGAATTCCCCCGCGCTCGTGGGGACGCAGATCTCCGTGCAGGGAGCCTTCGGACCGGTCGGCGGCAGCCTCGGGAACGTCGGCCTCCCCGGCTACGCGGTCATCGTGCCCTGATCGCTCGAGCGCCGCGCTCGTTACCTCGCCGTCCGGGCGGGGACGAGCGCGGCGCCTCCGTCGACCTGACGGGTGAGGGAGCTACACTCCGACCATGGCCCACGTGCTCGCGCCGTTCCTCCTCGCCACGGCTCTTGTCTCGACCTCCGTTCCCCGCGCGCAAGACGGGTCGTTCGACAGCGCAGGGGTCCGACTCCATTACACGAGTTCCGGCACGGGCGCGCCCGTCGTCCTCCTGAGCGGCGGTCCAGGTCTCAACGTCGGGTACATGCAACCCGTCGCAGAGTTCCTGCCCGCCGGCTACCGGTCGATCGCATTCGAGCAGCGCGGTACCGGGCGTTCGCGTCCGGAGGCATTCGACCCCGCGACCCTGACGCTCCGCACCGTCGTCGAGGACCTCGAGGCACTGCGGGCGCACTTCCAACAGGAGCGGCTCCTGCTGCTCGGCCACTCGTGGGGCGGCATGCTCGCGATGGCCTATGCCGCCGCGCATCCCGACCGCGTCGACCGCCTCATCCTCGTCGGTTCGGGCGGCCCGACGCTCGAGTTCACGCAGTGGTTCGGCGACAACATCGAGGCGCGCCTGCGCCCGGAGGACGTCGAGATGCGCGACTACTGGCGGGCCGCCGCGGGGAACGGCGTGGACCCGGCGAAGGTCGCGCTCGAAGCGCTGCGGGCCATGGCGCCGGGCTACTTCTTCGACCGCAAGGTCGGGCTGGCTTTCGCGCGCGAACTCCAGGACGGCCAGTACCACCCGGACGTCAACCAGCGGCTCTTCGCCGACATGGGCAGGCAGTACGACCTTCGCGCGGGGCTGAAGAACCTGAAGCGGCCGGTGCTGATCGTCCACGGTCACCAGGATCCGATCGGCGACAGGACCGCGGAGGAAATCCGCGCGCTCATCGCCGGTTCCATGCTCGTCTACGTCCGACGCTGCGGCCACTTCCCGTGGATCGAGCAGCCGGAGGCGTTCAGGAACGCGATTGCGGGTTTCCTGACGACGCAGTCGAAATAGCGTCGGCTGCGGCGAAGCCTGACTTCATCTGCCCGGGCCCCTGCGCCCGATTCTCACGGGCAGCCCATCCACTGAACCCGGATGACGTAGTACAGAGTCGGCACGGTCTGGATTGGAGCCAATGCGATCGTCCACACCGCACTGGCCGAGCGGCGCAAGACGAGTCGCTCCGCGACCACGACCCCCCCGCAGTAGACAGCCGACGGAACCAGAATCAGCGCCGTGATGTACCCCAGTTGCTGCGCGACCCTGTCGGCCCACCAGAGCAAGTACGGCATCTGCAGACCGATGCACGCGAACGAGGCCGCAACGGGGACCACCCACGCACCCCTGACTGCAATCGTCGCCGCCACGGGACATCCACTGACTGGCCTGCGTCCAGGGCTTGCAGCGGTGCGCTCTGGACCCGGTTCGCGTCGAGCTCCGCCGCTCACTCGATCGGCTTCCATACGAGGCGGCCGTACGCGAGGAACGCCATCACCACGCCCAGCACGGCGCACAGGATGATGGTGGGCGTCTCGCGGTACTTCACGTGCACCCAGATGAACACGAGGCTCTCGAGCGCCAGCACCGCGGCCGCCAAGCCCGTGAGCCTGGGGTGCCAACGCAGGGCGGCTGGCACGATCAAGCCCGCCACGCACGCGAGCTCCACGATGCCCAGAGCCGTCCACGCGCTCTTCGGCAGCGCGCCGAAGGACTCGACGTCCGCGCTCACCTTGTCGAACAGGAAGACCTTCATGACGCCCGACGATCCGTACAGGAGCGCCGCGAGCACCTGCAGGACCCACAAGAAGACGTTCATCGCGCGATGACCTCGGCCACGAAGCGTGGGCGCGCCATGCTAGCTTCCGGCCGGCCGCACGGATCGTCTGGACCGTCGGCGCGCGCGACTCGCCCCAGCACGCGCTACCTGGGCGGTTCCGGCGGCGTCGTGGGCGGCAACGGCGCGACCACCTCACCCAGACTGGAAGTCATGGGCGGCTCCACGATCGCGATCTGCCCCAGCACCTCGGGAACCGCCGGGCGGCCCATCCTGGATGGCAGGTGACCCTTGTCCGGAGGCTCGACCGGGCCCTCCGGTGGTGGCGACACGTCATGACACGCCGCGAGTGCGCCGGCAACCGCCGCGAACGCCCAGCGCGGGATCCGCGGCCCGGAATCGCGCGCCGGTGTGTCTTGGAACACCGGCGTCCCGCTCGGGTCGTAGTGGAGGCGCATGCAGATCCTCTCCGGCGAGCCTTGGATCAGCGCGCGCGCTTCGCTCCGCGTCATCGCGGAGCCGTCGTGCACGTGCAGCTGGCACGCATCGCAATACCGCTTGCGGCCGGCGCCGGCGAGCTCCTCCCAGCGCTTCGGACAGGGTGTGCGGATCTCGATCTCTCCGGATCGCTGGGCGTCGTCGTGCATGGTGCATTCCTGGTGGTCGGTCCGCCGTCTGCCGGAAGGTCGACGGCATGCCCCGCCCTGATTTTGGAGAATCCTGACGGGCGCGCGATGCGCGGCGCGGCGCGGCGGGTGCCCGCGGGGCGACGACGCGCGGGTTCCCAGCCGACGACATCCGTTTTCTGCATCCGCGGGCCGGGTCCGCGCGGATCCCAGGGCACGCGCGGCCGCCGGACGGGGTCCTCGGGGGCCGCGACCAAGAGCCATGAGCGCCTTCCTGCACGCCCTCAAGAAGCACGCTGCCCGAGAAGGCGCGCGGCGCTGGTTGTACGTGCCCTACGACCAGCTCAGCGCCGACCTCGGTCCCCTCGCGCGCGAGGCGCCGGACGAGCTCGGGATCGTCGTCGTCGAGAGCGCGTGGAAGGCCGCGCGCCGTCCCTACCACCAGCAGAAGCTCGCGCTGCTGCTCGCCAACCAGCGGCACTTCGCGCTCGAGCAGGCGCGGCGCGGCGTGGCCGTGCGCTTCGTGGCCACCGATCAGCCCTTCGGCGCGGCGCTGCGGACGGTGGCGCGCGAACTCGGTCCGCTGCGCGCAATGGAGCCGACCGAGCGCGAACTGCGCGCGGACCTCGCGCCCCTCGTGAACGACGGTCTGCTCGAGCTCCTGCCCCACGAGGGCTGGCTGACCACGACCGCGCAGTTCGAGGAGAGCCAGTCTTCCGCGCCGCCGTACCGCATGGATGCGTTCTACCGGCGCGTGCGGCGTGACACGGGCATCTTGATGCGCAACGAGAAGCCCGTCGGCGGGAAGTACAGCTTCGACGCCGAGAACCGCCGTCCGTGGCGCGGCGATCCGCCCGCGCCCGAGCCGCCGCGCTTCGAGCCCGACGCGATCACGCGCGAGGTGCTCGATCTCGTCGCGTCGCGCTTTCCCCACCACCCCGGCCGGCTGGATCCCGCGCACCTCCCGGCCACGCGCGCCGATGCGCGCCGGATGCTGCGCTGGGCGCTCGCGAAGTGCCTGCCGCACTTCGGCCCCTTCGAGGACGCGCTGTCCGAACGCTCTCCCGGCCTGTTCCACACGCGCCTCGCGCCGCTCGTCAACCTGCACCGCTTGACGCCGCGCGAGGTGCTGGAGGCCGTGCTCGCAGCCGGCCTGCCGATTGCGAGCTGCGAGGGGTTCGTGCGCCAGCTCCTCGGATGGCGCGAGTTCGTGCGCCACGTGCACGTCGCGACGGACGGCTTCCGCCGGCTGCGCGGCCGCCGCACGCGCACCGCCGACCGGCCGGGCGACGGCGGCTGGTCGCGCTGGTCCGGACGTGACTGGCCGCAGGACGGACCGCCCGGCCCCGACGGAGGCGCGCTGCCTTCGTTCCTCGGCGCGCGCGGCGCGCTCCCGCCTGCGTTCTGGGGCCGGCCGTCGGGTCTGCGCTGCCTCGACCGCGTGGTCGAGGACGTGTGGCGCGACGGCTACACGCACCACATCGCGCGCCTGATGGTGCTGGCGAACCTCGCGACGCTGCTCGACGTCGCGCCGCGCGAGCTGACCGACTGGTTCTGGGTCGCGTTCACCGACGCGTACGACTGGGTGGTCGAGCCCAACGTGCTGGGCATGGGCACGTTCGCCGCGGGCGACCTGATGACCACCAAGCCCTACGTCTGCGGCGCCGCGTACCTCGACCGCATGGGCGATTCCTGCAAGTCCTGCCGGTTCCGGCCGGACAAGGACTGTCCGATCACCGCGCTGTACTGGCACTTCCTGGCCCGCAAGCGCTCGCGTCTGGCGGACAATCCGCGGCTGCGCGTGCCGCTCTCGGCCCTCGACCGTCGCGCTCCCGAGCGCCGTGCCCAGGACGCGCGCGTCGCGCGGGAAACGCGCCGCCGGCTCGCCGCCGGCGAGATGATCGAGCCCTGAGCGCGGTCCCGGACCGGGGCACGGTCCTCGATCCGTGAGGTTCCGGCTAGGCTGTACGTGCCTTCGCCCGGACTGCAACCCGTCGGGTTCGGACCGCGGAGTCGACACCGAGGTTCCCGATGCCGCCCAAACGCACGAACAGGACGACAAAGGCCGCGAGCAGGCCGGCCGCCAGGCGCGCCGCGAAGCAGCCCAGGCTGCTCGCGGGCGGCAACCCTCAGATCGCGAAGGCCGACGGCGACGCGCCGGTGCAGGCGTACATCGCGGCGATGCCGGGCTGGAAGCGCGACGTCGGCCGCAGGCTCGACGCGCTGATCACGCGCACCGTTCCGGACGTCCGCAAGGCCGTGCGTTGGAACTCGCCCTTCTACGGCGTCGAGGGACGGGGCTGGTTCCTGGGCGTCCACTGCCTCACGAAGTACGTCAAGATCGCCTTCTTCCGCGGCACGGCGCTGCGCCCGGTCCCGCCGGTCGAATCCAAGAACGAGGGAACGCGGTACTTCCACGTGCACGAGGACGACGAGTTCGACGAGAAGCTCGTCGCGAGCTGGATCCGGCAGGCCGCGAAACTGCCGGGAGAAGATTGCTTCTGAAGACCCGGTCCGGGGTCGAGGCGGAATCCGCTTCGCAATGCAAGGCCGCCCGGGCCGGCGCCAGCGCCGGCCCGGGCGGCCTCTTCCTTCCGGCCTGATCGGGGTCAGGTCCGCGGGGACATCTTCAGGTCGAAGCGGTCGAGGTTCATGACCTTCGTCCAGGCCTGGACGAAGTCCCGCACGAACTTCTGCTTCGCGTCGTCGGACGCGTAGACCTCGGCGATGGCGCGCAACTGCGAGTTCGACCCGAAGATCAGGTCCACCGACGTCGCCTTCCACTTCATCTGGCCGCTCCGGCGGTCGCGGCCTTCGTAGGCGTCGCCGCCGCCGGCCGACTTGTGCCAGGCCGTGCCGTTGTCGAGCAGGTTCACGAAGAAGTCGTTGGTCAGGGACTCGGGGCGCTGGGTGAAGACACCGTGCGTCGAGTCCGCGAAGTTCGCGCCGAGGACGCGCAGGCCGCCGACCAGGACGGTCATCTCGGGCGCGCTCAGCGACAGCAGTTGCGCCCGGTCGACCAGCAGCTCGGGCGCGGGACGGTCGACCTTGCCGCCCGCGTAGTTGCGGAAGCCGTCGGCCGTCGGCTCGAGCACGGCGAACGACGCCGCGTCGGTCATCGCCTGCGTCGCGTCGGTGCGTCCCGGCGAGAACGGCACACGCACGTCGTGGCCGGCGCGCTTCGCCGCCTCCTCGACGCCGGCGCAGCCGGCCAGCACGATCACGTCCGCGAACGAGATCTGCTTGCCGCCCGCCAGAGTCGCGTTGAACTCGTCACGCACCTTCTCCAGGATCTTGAGGGTCTTGGCCAGCTCGGCCGGCTCGTTGACCGCCCAGTCCTTCTGCGGCGCCAGGCGGATGCGCGCGCCGTTCGCGCCGCCGCGCATGTCGGAGCCGCGGTACGTGGCCGCCGAGGCCCACGCGGTCGAGACCAGTTGCGACACCGACAGCCCGCATGCGAGCACCTTTCGTTTCAGCTCGGCGACGTCGGCCTCGCCCACGAGCGGGTGATCGACGGCCGGCACCGGGTCCTGCCAGATCTGCTCCTCGGGCACCTGCGTCCCGAGGAAACGCGCGCGCGGACCCATGTCGCGGTGCGTCAGCTTGTACCAGGCGCGCGCGAACGCGGCGTTGAACTCGGCGGGGTTCTTGTGGAACCGCTCCGAGATCTTGCGGTACGCAGGATCGCGGATCAGCGACAGGTCCGTCGTGAGCATCATCGGCTGGTGCTTCTTCGACGGGTCGTGCGCGTCCGGCACCGTCCGCGCGACGTCGCCCTTGGGCTTCCACTGGTGCGCGCCGGCGGGGCTCTTCGTCAGTTCCCACTCGAAGCGGAACAGGTTGCCGAAGTAGTCCTGCGACCACTGCACCGGCGTGAACGTCCACGCGCCCTCGAGGCCGCTGGTGATCGTGTCGGCGCCCTTGCCGCTCTTGTACGAGTTCCTCCAGCCCAGGCCCTGC
This sequence comes from uncultured Planctomycetaceae bacterium, assembly GCA_964552795.1. Taxonomy (GTDB): domain Bacteria; phylum Planctomycetota; class UBA1135; order UBA1135; genus JAEUHZ01. Next base: position 58,232 of record CAZKIO010000010.1, on the reverse strand, counting down.
TCCTCGATGGCGGCGCCCTCGGGCTCCTTGCCGACGTACTTCGTCGGATCGGCCGCGCCGTGCACCTTGCCCAGCGTGTGCCCGCCGGCGATCAGCGCGACGGTCTCCTCGTCGTTCATCGCCATGCGGCCGAACGTCGTGCGGATGTCGTGCGCCGCTGCGACCGGGTCGGGATTGCCGTTCGGCCCCTCGGGGTTGACGTAGATCAGGCCCATCTGCGAGGCCGCCAGCGGATTCTGCAGGTCGCGCTCCTTGGAGAAGCGCTTGTCCGCCAGCCACTCGCTCTCGGGACCCCAGAACACGTCGGCCTGCGGCTCCCACACGTCCTCGCGGCCGCCGGCGAAGCCGAGCGTCTCGAAGCCCATCGTCTCGAGCGCGACGTTGCCGGTCAGGACCATCAGGTCCGCCCACGAGATGCTGCGACCGTACTTCTGCTTGATCGGCCACAGGAGCCGGCGCGCCTTGTCGAGGTTCGCGTTGTCGGGCCAACTGTTGAGCGGCGCGAAGCGGATCGTGCCGTCCGCCGAGCCGCCGCGGCCGTCGGCGACGCGGTACGTGCCCGCGCTGTGCCAGGCCAGGCGGATGAACAGCGGACCGTAGTTGCCGTAGTCGGCCGGCCACCAGTCTTGCGACGTCGTCAGCATCGCGGCGATGTCCTTCTTCAGCGCCGCCATGTCGAGCTTCTGGAACTCCGCGGCATAGTCGAAGTCCGCGCCCAGCGGGTTGCCCGCGGGCGCATTCTGGTGGAGGATCGCGAGGTTGAGCTGGTTGGGCCACCAGTCGCCGATCGACATGGCGCCGGCCGCCGTGTGCCGGTAGCTGGCGTCCGTCACCGCGCTCGCGCCCGTCATCGGACACGTCGCGGTCGAGCGCGCGGCCGCGCCGTCATCGACGGCCTCGTTGCGCTGGGTCACGGCGCACGCCGTCGTGCCCGCCACCAGGGCGAACAGGCCGGCCACGGTCGAACCGCGGGCTCCTCGGTGCAGGCGGGCAGGGCTCGCTCCGCTCGTCGCGGAGCTCTTCTCGTCGATGTTCATCTCAGTCAAGGGAAACCTCTCTGTCGGGGATGTCGGATGGCGGAGCGGGATTCGATGTGCGGGTGCGCTGCGACGTCGTTCGCGGCGGACCTCAGCCCTCAGGCCGCGCCGTGCCGGCGCGGCAGGTCGGGCAAACGCCCCAGTAGAGGACTTCCGCTTCGTCGACCGAGTAGCCGGAGTCCACAGGAGCGGTGAGACAAGGTGCGGAGTCCGCGGCACAGTCGACGTCGGAGACCGCGCCGCAGGCGCGGCACACGAGGTGGTGATGGTTGTCGCCGACGCGCGGATCGAACAGCGCTGGCGAACCCGCGGGCTGGATTCGTCGGATGAGGCCCTTCTCCGTCAGCGCTCCGAGAGCGTCGTAGACCGCCTGCCGGGAGATGGCGCCGATCTCGGCGCGCACCTCCGAGGCGATCGTCTCCGCCGCACCATGGGGCCGGCGCGCCACCGCCCGCAACACGGCCAGGCGCTGGGCCGTGACGTGAAGGCCGTGGGCCCGGAGCAGGCTCGCATCGTCCGAGAGCATGTCCCCTCCTAGGCCTTACTGGATTCGATCCAATCCTTGATCTTGTCGTTTTCTGCTCTGCGCGGCCATGTGGGCCAGCAGTGCGCGCTGCCTCGCGCTCCGGCTGCCATCCGCGGGGGCTCTCCTCGCGGGGCCTGCGATCCTGGCATGGAAAGGGCCCCGCGCCGGGGAGACCGTGCTGTTCGTCCGCCTCCGCCGCAGGGATGCGGACGCGAGCCCGTGACGGAGCTCGATCCGCTGGCCACGCGACCCCGGGCTCGGGATCCCGAGGGATTCGTGGCCCGGGTCCGGCCCGTGGAGAGGCCGCTGCCGCTCAGCTTGCGGAGTCTCGCGCGGCACGTCGACGCGGAGAGATTCGTCCAGGAAGGGCTCCTACGGATGTGGCGGCTGGCGCCGACGCTCGCGCTCCCGGGTCACGACGCTTCGCTACGCCGCACTCGCCGGCTCGTGCGCAACCTGGCCAGCAACGAGGCCAGGAAACAGCAGCGCTTCGTTGCCCCGGAGGACGAAGATCTGCCGCCCGAGGGACGCGAGGCCGCGTTCGAACGGACCCTCGCCGCGCGGCGCCTCGTGGCCATGCTGGACGGCGAGGGTCTCAGCTCGACAGCGCGGGTCGTGCTCGCGCGCGCGCGTAACCTCACGCAGTCGTGCTGAGCATCTGGCTCGGAGTCCGCCGTCCAGGAATGCGAGCACCGCCATTGTCATCCAGTCTGCCGCTCGTACGCTGTAGCTTCAGGGCCGCAGCACACGACTGACCGGCACTGTGTCGCGGATCCGAGCTTGATGTCCCCTGCGCGTGCAACGCACCTCGCGTCTCGCCTGATCGCGACCGTCCTTCTCGTCGTGGCCTGCATCAGCCCGCTGCGGGCCCAGGACGACGACAAGACCCTGCGCGTGTTCATCTTCGCGGGACAGTCCAACATGGTGGGCTCCGACTCGAAGGTCCAGGACATCGCTCTCTTCCCGCCGTTCGCCGGCCTGGAGAAGCCGCAGGCCGGCGTGAAGTACTCCTACTGCATCGGTCGCGAGGACAAGCGGCAGTCCGACGGCTGGGTCGAGCTGCAGGCCGTCGACGGCGTCGTCGGCCCGGAGCTGAGCTTCGCGCGCCGCGTCTCGCAGGACATCAAGGCGCCGATCGCCATCATCAAGTGCGCCGCGGGCGGCACGCACCTGGGCGGCGACTGGAATCCGGACGAGCCCAGCGGATTCAAGCTGTATCCGCTGGCGCTGGATCGGGTCCGCTCGGCTCTCGCCGATCTGAAGCGGCGGAAGATCGCGTACCGGATCGAGGGCTTCCTGTGGCATCAGGGCGAGAACGACATGTTCGAGCCGGGCTACCGGCAGAGCTATGGCAGGAACCTGAAGAACTTCCTGGCCTGCTGGCGGCGGGATCTCGGCACACCCGACCTGAAGTTCTACATCGGCGAGCTGTGCACGAAGACCATCTGGGGGATGGACCACCGTGCGGAGATGTACGCGATCAGCCTGGGACAGCGCGAGGTCACGGACGCCGATCCGCTGGCGGAGTTCGTCCCGACCTCGCACATCGGCGTGGAGATCGGCGGCGATGGCGGGCTGCACTACCACTACGGCACGCTCGGTCAGCTCGAGCACGGCGTGAACTACGCCGATGCGTACCTGCAGGGGATCGGCAGGCAGCCCGGCGTCGCGCGCCCGCTCGAGAAGTGGCCCTATGCGAAGCGCACGGCGGTCAAGCTCTTCGTGCTGGCCGGGCATCGCAACATGGAGGGAGAGCGTGCCTTCGTCCAGCAGCTCACGGCGCTGCCGGGCAAGGGCGCGCTGCGCAAGGACAACGACAGGATCGCCTTCAAGTACAGCGTCGGCGGCGGCTACAAGGTCTCCGACGGCTGGGAGCCGCTGGGGCCGGCGGGTGCCTACGACACGTTCGGTCCGGAGCTCAGCTTCGGAGCCAGGCTCGCGCGCAAGCTGCAGGACAACGTCGCGATCGCCAAGTTCACGCACAGCGGGACCCAGATCGTCGACTGGACGCCCGAGGGCAGCGAGGCCAGTTCGCGCAACGTCTATCCGGGTTTCGTCGCGTTCGTGCGGGACTCGATGCAGGAGCTCACGGACCGCGGCCACTCCGTGGAGCTGGCCGGGATCTTCTATCACCTCGGCGAGAACGACATGTCCTTCAGGCCCTATCGCCAGCGCGCGATCGACCAGTTCGCGTCGCTCGTGCGCCAGAGCCGGCAGGATCTCGGCCTGCCGACGCTGAAGTGGTACGTCAGCCAGCAGAGGCCCACGCCCGACGACGGCCTGAAGGACATCGATGTGGTCAAGGACCTCGAGAGGCTCGCCTCCGCGGACGCGAACCTGATCCACATCAAGGCATTCGATCTTCCCGGCCAGGAGCTGAAGCTCGTGATCGCGACGCCGGGCATCGTCGCACTGGGCGAACTGCTCGCCGACCGCTACCTGAAGCAGCGCTGACGGCAGACGATCGGGCGCCCTGGATGGAGACGGTCCGCGTCCGTGAGCACTTGTCCGCGGTCCAACTCCCCTGGTCGCCCTCGCCCCCTGCCCGGGTCGCGGGCCTCCCCGGCTGGTCACCGCGCGCTCGAACCCCGGCAGCCGGGCCCCTCGCTCGCGATCGGCACGCTGCTTCCCGCCCTTCTGGCTATCCTCGATGGAGTCGCCAGACCAAGGAGTCAGCCGTGCAACGATTCGTACTCGGGATCGCAGTGCTCTGTCTCGTGTCCTCCCTCACCTCCGCGCAAACCAACGACGACTGCGCGACACCCGTGACGATCCTGGGGCTGGGCACGTTCCCGTTCGACAACACCGCGGCGACGACCGGCACGCAGGGGCAGAGCAATCCGTTCTGTCCTGGCATCGGCCGCGACCTGTGGTACCGCTGGACGACGCCTTCGGCGGGGAGCGCGCGGTTCAGCGTGTGCGGGCAGACCTCGGGGATGGACTCGAACATCGCCGTGTACAGCGCGAACACCTGTCCGGCGGGCGCGTCACTGGTCTGCGACGACGACTCGTGCGGGTTGGAGAGCTTCGTGTCCTGGCCCGTCCTCGCCAATCAAACCTACATGTTGCAACTGGGCGGGTCCGGAGGCGCCGCCCCGGGCACGGGCACCTTCACGGTCGACATCATCGGGCCGCCGGCCCACGACGACTGCGCGACGCCGCTGGTGATCGGAACCCAACTCGGATCGCAGTACGACAACTCGCAGGCCACCATGGGACCGGCGGGCCAAGGCAACCCGTGCGGCAACATCGACCGTGACCTGTGGTTCCTCTGGACCGCGCCGAACACGGGGACCGCGACGCTCGAGACCTGCTTCCAGACGTCCGACGACACGAGCATCGCGGTGTACGCGGGCAGCGCGTGCCCGTCCGGTCCCGCGCTGGTGTGCGACGACAACGGCTGCGCGTTCCAGAGCACCGTCACCTGGCCGACGATCGGCGGCGCGCGCTACCTGCTCCAGGTCGGCAGCGCGCTGGGCGTGCCCGGAGGCGGCGGATCGTTCACCATCACGTTCGTGGTGGGTGGCCCGACCGGCACCGTGTTCTGCTCGGGCGACGGGTCGGGGACGCCCTGCCCCTGCGGCAATTCGGGTCAACCCGGGAACGGCTGCGCGAACTCGGTCCAAGCTGCGGGCGCACACCTCGACGCGGTGGGCAACGCATCCGTGTCGTTCGACACGGTCGACCTCCTGGGCACCTTGATGCCGGACACGACCTCGGCGTTGTACTTCCAAGGCACGTCCCAGATCGGGACGGGGCTGGGCGTCGCCTTCGGGGACGGGCTGCGGTGCGCGGGCGGGACGATCGTGAGGCTCGGAACGCGGACCAACTCGGGTGGATCCTCCTCCTACGGCGTCTCGCAGAGCGACATCCCGGTCTCGGTTCGTGGCGGCATTCCGGCGGGTGGAGGCACGCGCGAGTACCAGATCTGGTATCGCAACGCGGCCGCGTTCTGTACGGCTTCGACGTTCAACCTCTCCAATGGCCTCGAGATCGTCTGGTCCCCTTGAAATCGAATGACCTGCCTTGTGCCAAGCGCGCCGGTTCGGATCCGGCATGACGAACTGGCGCCGGACAGTGACCCGGGCGGCGGCGGCGGGCCATTGAACGCGCTTGGGGACCGCCGGCTCATCCGCGCGACACCGGGCTGGTCGAGGTGAACGAGTCTCAGGGCTCGAACTGGACTCAACGGCGCGGATCCGACGCGAGCAGCGGTGCTTCGCGGCGCTCGGCGCGCCCGAGCAGCACGTCGGCCAGCGCCTCGGAGATCGGGAACCTGTTCTCGCGCTCGAGCCAGAAGAACTCGCCCGCGGGGTTGACCTCCAGGAACACGTGCCGGCCCTCGGGCGTGATCACGAAGTCCGCCGCGCCGTAGTTCAGGCCCAGCGCGTCCATCACCGCCAGCAGCCCGCGCTCGACGTCCGGCGGCAGCGCGTGGGGCTTCCAGCTTCCGATCAGCGCCAGGCCCTCCCGCCTCCAGTCCGTCTTCGAACGCTCCATCGCGTTCGAATCGATCGCGGCCGTGAACACCCTGCGGCCCACGATCGTCGCGCGCAGTTCCAGCGACTTCTCCAGCTTCTCCTGGAAGGTCATGGGGCACAGGCGCAGGCCGTCGAGCGCAGCCAGGTCGGACTCCGCGATCGGGTTGGTGAAGACCACCTTCTCGCGGCCGTCCTCGTGGATGGCGAAGCTCGCCATCATCTTCCCGACCACTCGCCCCCCGCACTCGTCCCAGAACGCGCGCACCGCGGCGGGATCGTTGGTCACCAGCGTGCGCGGCACGTCGAGGCCCACCGCGCGCGCCAGCTCCAGTTGCAACTGCTTCGTCTCACCGAGGCGGATCCGGTTCCAGGGATCGAGCACGAAGCACGACAGGCTCGCCAGGAGGCCGTGCACGACGCGACGCGACTCCTCAACGCTCGCGGCGCGCACCTGGCGCTCCAGCGTATCGGGGATCGCCTTGCCCACCGCCAGTCGGCGGTGCCACGCGGCCTTCAAGTCGCCCAGCTCGACGACCTGGCCGTCGCGCCCGATCTCGACCGACCGGCCCGCCGCGCCGACGCGCACGCGCACGTCGATCGCGCCGGGGAACCGGTCCGTGTCGAAGCGGAACGCGCGCACGCCGCGCCGCTCCAGCGCGCGCGTGACCATGTCGACGCACTCGTTGTCCTCGCTGTGGGTGACGATCAGGACGGTCATGCGCGCAACAGCTCCTCGGCCAGGGCGGCGCCGATGGGCAGGCCGAGGTCGCGCTCGAGCATGCCCCACTCGCCGCCGGGGTTCATCTCCAGGAAGACGTGCCCGCCCTCCGGTGTCCGGATCACGTCCGCCGCGCCGTACACGAGGCCCAGCGCGGCGCGCAGCCTGCGCAGAGCATCCGCCACGCCGCGGTCGAGATCGTGCGCCTGCCAGCGCACCTCGTCGGGCCGCGCCAGCCGCCAATCCACGCGACCGCCCTCCGAGGCCGACGCGTCGATCGCGCCCGCGAAGCAGCGTTCGCCGACGCACGCGACGCGCAGCTCGCAGGCCTTGGGCACCAGTTCCTGGAACACCATCGGCGCGTAGCGCAGGCCGTCCAGCGCTTCGAGGTCATCGGCGCCCAGCACGGTCGTGTGCACGAACCGCTCCGCGCGCCCCATGGAGACCGAGAGCGGCGTCAGCATCTTGGCGACGACCGTCCCGACCTCGGCGTGGAACGCGCGCACCTCGGCCGGATCGTTCGTGATCACCGTCCGCGGCACGGTCAAACCCGCGGCCCTGGCCAGCGTCATCTGCCGCAGCTTGTTTTCCGCGCGGGTCGCCGCGTCCAGCGGGTTGACCCAGCGCACGCCGTCGAGGCGCGCCAGCCAGCCGAGCAGTGCCGCGCGGCTCTCGCGCGCGCAACCCTCGCGCAGATCGGGCTCCATCCCCTCCGGAAGGCGCGGCGTCCACAGCTTGCGCGCCCAGACCGCGCGGACGCGCGTCAGGTCGATCTCGGCCGCGTCCGAACGCAGGACGTGCGCGTCCGCGCCGTGCCCGACGCGCGCCGCCAGACGTGCCTCCGTGGGGAAGAGGTCCGTGTCGAAGCGCACGCTGCGCGCACCCTTCCGCGCCAGGGCCTCGGTCACGCGCTCGATCACGTAGTGATCCGCGCTGTGCGTCAGGACGAGGACGGTGTCGGCGGCCGGGGGCATGCGCTCGAGCGACAGAGTGCCAAATGGACGGGCCGCCCGCCCGCGCTGGACGTCGGCGGCCCGTCACGAACCGAGGCGGGCGATCCCGCCTCGCGCCGAGCGACTCAGATCTCGTCGCCGTCCGACGGGTACTTCATCGTCTGCGCCGGCTTGCCGGCCTTGACGTCCGTGTTGACCGCCAGGACTTCCTGCTGCTCGAGGAAGCGCACGAAGAAGGGCGTCGCCACCTTCACATCGACTTGCTCTTTCATCTGGATTCTCGACTGTGGTGTTCGTGTCGGAACGCGCGGGCCACGCGCCCACGCCGCCGACACTGGAGCACGCAGCGCGGATCCGCGCAACCGGACCCGGGAACGAGCGAGCCGCGCCGTTCCTCGCGGAGGGCGCGGCTCGTGCGGCCGATCGGCGCGGACCTAGATGGTCACGCCGCCTTCGTCGTCATCGGAGGGGTACTTCATCGTCACGATCGGGGGGCCGCCGCCGCCGCCGCCGCCACCGCCACCGCCACCGCCACCACCGCCGCCGGGGCCGCCACCCGGGCCGGCCTTGACGTCGGTTTGCACGTGCAGGACTTCCTGGGTCTCCAGGAAACGCGTGAAGAAGGGAACTGCGGGCTTCTGCATGGAAGATCCTCGGTTCGAGACTGGCCCGCCGACGCCGGATCCACCATCCGGCTCGCCGACGGGTGCGGGCCCGAGTCTAATCGCTGGGGCACCGGTGCGTAAGGGGACCCGCGCAGCCCCGGCGCCGCTCACGGGTGGGCGACGACGAGCAGCGCCGGAGCGCGCCGGCGTACGCACTCCAGCACGTCCGCCGCGGTCTCGGGGTCCAGCGCCGCCAGGCTCTCGTCCAGGATCACGAGGCTCGCATCGGCGAGGAGGGCGCGCGCGATGAACAACCGGCTCTTCTCGCCGTGGGAGAGCTGCCAGCCGGTCTCCCCCACCATCTGGCGCAGGCCCGAAGGCATGCGCTCGATCAAGGGACCGAGGCCGAGTTCGCGGCAGACCTCGAGCGCGCGCTGCTCGGCGCGCACGCCGGCCGGCACGCCCCCCACCGGACTCGCGGCCTGCGGCGGCGCGGCGAGCAGCAGGTTGAAGCCCAGCGTGCCGGTGAACACATGGTTCTCGTGGAACTGCGGCGCGGCCGCGACGTGCCGTCGCCAGCGCACGGCGCCCTGGCTAGCGCGGTCGAGACCGTTCAGCAGCAGCGATCCCGTGCTCGGTTCGCGCCAGCCGGAGAGCAGCGAGACGAGCGTCGACTTGCCCCCGCCCGACGGGCCCTCGAGCAGCACGCGGTCCGTTCGGGAGATGACGGCATCGACGGCCTCCAGCGCGGTCTGCTCGCGGCCGGCGTGCCGGAACCAGAGATCGCGCGCGACGACGAGCGGCGCGCTCTCGCGCGCGGGCCCGTCCGCCGCCGGACGCAGCGCGCTGCGCGGCAGGCCCGCGCTCTCGGCTTGCGCCGCCGCGCGGTACACGGGACGCACCTGCCGCCAGGCGACGGCGCACGCCGAGAGCTGCACGATCCCGCCGCACAATCGTGCCAGCGCCTGCTGGCCCAGCAGCAAGGCGCCGATGCCCAGCGCGAGCGTGAGCGCGCCCGCCGAACCGGCGGTGAACGCCGGCACGAGCGCGGCGAGGCCGGCGACGACCCACCCGCCGCTCACGAGACAGAGCACCACCAGCGTCGTGCGGTCCAGGGCGCGGGAGCGCGCGAGGTAGCCGTCGAGCAGCGCGTCCTCGCGCAGGTGCCAGCGCTCCTCCGGCTCCTGGACCACGCGCGTGCGCTGGCCCTGCATGCGCTCGACGAGGTCGTGCGTCAGCGCGAGACGCGCGTCGGCCTGGTCGCGCGAACGGCGCAGGTGGAACACGCCCAGCCCGAGCGCAGTTCCGATCCACAGCACGAACAGCACCAGGGAGAGCGTGGATGCCGGGCTGTGGGACAGCACCCACAGCGCGAGGCTGACGTCGATCACCGCGCCCACGAGCACGAAACCGCCGCCCAGCAGCAGACCTTCCAGCGCCTCGGAGTCGAGCACGCGCCCCAGCAGCGCGCCGGCACCCTCGCCACGCACGGCCGCCGGGTCCAGGCGCGTCGCTCCGGCCATCAGGCGGCGCCGCAGCAGCACCCCGAAGCGCACGCCGAAGACCGATTGCAGCCAGCCCTCGAACCAGCGCAGCGGCAGGACGAGCAGGACCAGCAGCGCCCAGGCCAGGAACCAGGCCGGCTCGAAGCTGCCCGACAGGATGCCGCGGCCGAACGGGATCCACGACACGAGGCCGAGGAAGCTGGCCGCGAAGCCGGTGATCGCGACGAACAGCGCCAGGCGGAGCAGACCGGCGCGACGCGCGGCGTCCGCGAACGGCCGTCCCGGAGGGGCGCGCAGCATCCACGCGGCGCTGACCGGCACGGCGCCCAGGTGCGCCGCGACCAGCGCGCGGCGTGCGCGCTCGCGCGCGCGCCCCTGCAGGTCCGCGGCGTCCAGCACCGGGGCCACGATCGGGTCGAGCGTGCGCTCGTGCGGTTCGCACCACAGCTCGCGCAACTGCCGCAGGTCGGCGCGCTGCGTGCTCCCGTCGGGCGTCAGCACGCGCGGGCGGCGGCCGCCGCGCAACAGCGCGACGAGACGCACTTCGCCGGAAGCGCTCTCGATGCCGATCAGCGCCGGCGCCGCGCGCTCCAGGAGCGCGTCCGCGTCGGCGTACGGCGTCTCGAGCAACTCGACTTCCAGCCCGCACTCCTCGGCCGTGGCCGCGATCCGCTCCCCGAGGCTGGCGGCGCCCTCCGCGCTCGGCACCTCGTGCAGCGCCTGCGCGCGCGGAGCGAGGCGCGCGGCGCGCGCCAGCGCGAGCAACGCCTCGGCCGCCCGCGCCTGCGGCCAGGCCAGATCGCCCAGGTTCGCGGCCGCGGGCGCGCTCACGCCGGCCCTCCCGGCGACTCGGTCAGGCGCCCGTCGGCCACGCGCCAGCGCTTCCAGTCGCGTGCCTGCCAGCCGGTCCGAGCCAGATCGCGCTCCGCCGCGAGCAGCCGCGCGTAGCGCGAGTCCGCGCGCGCCGCGAGCTCCGCGGGCACGCCGTCCTCCACGACGCGGCCGCCGTCGAGCACGATCACGCGGTCGAAGTCGCGCGTGTCCGCAAGATCGTGCGTCGCGGCGATCAGCGTCGCGCCGCGCCAGCGCACGCGCACGCGCGCGAGGAGCTCGGCGCGCAGCGTGCGGTCGAGGCCGCGGAACGGTTCGTCGAGGAGCGCGAGGCGCACGCCCGGCCGCAGCAGTGCGCGCGCGAGCCGCACGCGCTGTCCCTCGCCGCCCGATAGGAAACCTCCGCCCTCGCCCAGGCGCGCGGCCAGACCGCCCGGGAGCGTGCCGGCGAGTCCGGCCAGGTGCGCTTCCTCCAGCACGCGCGCGAGGCTCGCCTCGTCGGTCGCTTCCAGGCCGTAGTTCAGGTTCTCGAACGCGCTCTGGTTCCAGATTTGCACCGCCGGATCGACCCACGCGGTCGCGCGGCGCAGATCGGACCAGGCCTCGGGGGTCAGGGTCCGGCCGTCGGCGCGCAGCGCGCCCGCGCTGGGACGCGCGAGGCCCAGGCACAGCGAGATCAGGCTCGACTTGCCGGCGCCCGAGCGTCCGACGAGCGCGACGTGCTCGCCCGGCGCGACGTCGAAGTCGATCCCGCGCAGCACGGGATGTCCACCCAGCGTCAGGTCCACCGACTGGAACGCCAGCGCGACGCCCCGCGGCGCCGGCGTCGCGTCCGCGGGCGCGGGAGCCTGCGCGGGGAGCGTGCCCGCCGCGCCCGCGGCGGACAGGACCAGCCCGGGCACGGCGAGCGGTTCCGCCGCGGCTTCGGCTGCCGCCGCCGCGCGCGCTCGCGGAGTCTCGTCGGGAGCGGCCGCGAGCGGCTCGAGCGCGCGGCGCGCCGCGTTGCGCATGGCCGGCGCCTGCAACACGACCTGCGCGAGTTGCTCGCCCAGGAGCGGGAGCGCCAGGGCCCAGTAGCCGAACAGCAGCGCCTCCGGCCGCGTCCCGTTGCGGGCGAGGTGCTCGCCGAGCAGCGCGATCGCGATCGCGGCACCGCACAGGGACGTCAGCGCGCGCAAGGCCAGGGCGCCGCGCGCCAGCTTCAGGCCGGCGCGCGCCCATTCGACGAGCAGCGCCTCGTGCTCTCCGCGCAGCGCTCGTGCGGCGCCGTGCACGCGCACGGCCACGAGACCCAGCAGCGCCTCCAGGTAGAAGCGCGACAGCGCGCCGTGGTGGCTGCGGACGAGCAGTTCGCGTTCGGCGAGCGCGCGCTGGAACAGGAGCGGCAGGAGCAGCACGAGGATCGCCGCCGAACCGACGAGCGGCGCGCTCCCCGGATCGAGCCAGACCAGGCCGGCTGCCGTGGCGAGCAGCGTGCACAGCGTGCGCACGAGCCGTCCGCCCAGCGCCGGCAACTGGCGCAGCACGAACAGGCCGTGCGCGCGCTCGGCCATGTCGGAGCTCGGGCGGCTGCCGAACCAGCGCCCCGGCAGGCGCGGCAGCCGGTGCTGGAACGCGATGCGCAGGCGCGCTTCGAGCTGGCGGCCCAGGCGCAGGAACCCGGAGGTGAGCGGCAGCTCGATCGTGGCCAGCGCGGCCACGAAGCCCAGCAGGAGCACGGCGGCGGCGAGGCGCTCGTGCTCGAGCCGCAGGCTGCCGGCGATCTCCAGCGACGCGCGGAACACGAGGGCTTGCAGCAGGACCAGGCCCGACGCAGCGCACGCCAAGAGGCCCAGGCGCACGGCCGCGCCGCGCTCGCGCCCGCCGAGCTCGCGCAGGAGCTCGCGGCCGACGCGCAACGGCGGCTCGAACAGCGCCTTGCGCGCGGTCCGCGGCGCCGGCGCTTGCGTTCCGCGCGGCGCGTCGTCCGCGACGAGGCCGCGCGCGCGCACGAGCAGCGCGCCGCGCACGTGCAGCACTTGCGCGCCGTCTGCCGCGCGCGGGTGCGGCCGCACGCTCCAGCACACGGCCGGGATCGCGGCGTGCCGGGCGGGATCCTCCGTCGACGCGCGCTCGTGCAACGCGTCGACGAGGCGCTCGGCCGCCGCGCCGCGTTCCAGCGCGCCCGCTTCGACGAACGTGCGCGCCAGGCGCGCGGCCGCCTCGAGGGCGGCGATGGAGCGCCAGCCCGGATCCTGCAGCGCGCCTTGCACGCGCTCGCGCGCGCGCCGGTGGCCGAGGCTCTTCAGGCTCTCGGTGAGCACGCCCACGGCGCTGTCGGAGCCGGCGAAGCGGCGCCACACGTCGGCGGGCAGATCGACGCCGTGGATGTACAGGCTGCGGCGGAACTCCTCGACCTCGATCCAGCGCCGTCCGCTCGCGGGGTCCATGACCTGCAGCCAGCGGCCGACGCGGCGCCACACGAGCACGAAGTGCACCGAACCGCCCGGCAGGCGCGTCACGGCGATCGCCGGCAGCGTGGCCGCGCGCGCGTGGCCGACGTGATCGGCCGGCGCGAGCATCTGCACGGCGTCCAGGCCCAGGTCGCGCGCGACGCGTTCGAGCGCGTTGATCGAGGTGCCGTCGACGTCGGTCTGGCAGGCTTCGCGCAGGCGCGGGTACGAGACACCCAGGCCGAAGCCCGCGGCGAGCGCGTAGAGCGCGGCCGGACCGCAGTCCATCGGCGAGGCCTGCACGAGTTCGGGCGCCAGCCAGCGGCGCCGCGCCTGCCGGGCCGTCGCCTGCGCGCTCAACGGATCGGCCCCAGGTTGCCCAGCGGTCCGCCGACGGCGCGCAGGAGCAGCAGTGCGGGCGCCGCGCGCTCGACCTCGATGCGCACCTCGCCCGGCAGGCCGTGCTCGAGCGGCATGCGCGCGCGGTCGGGCGCGAGGAGCGCGAGTTCGACGCGGATGCGCCCGTCGCGCGCCTCGCTGGCGATGCGCGCGACCTCCACGCCGACGGCGCCGAACTGCGCGCGCGGGAAGCCCGCCAGAACCAGTTCGCCGTGCTGGCCCAGGCGCACCTTGCCCAGCGCCTCGGCCGGCTCGAAGTCGGCTTCGACGGCGAGGCGCGCCTCGGAGACGAGCGCGCCCAGGCTCTGGCCGGCCGTGACGAACGTGCCCGGCGCGAGGCGCGCGAGTTCGGCCACGCGGCCCGCGGCCGGCGCGCGCACGCGGCAGCGCTCGATCGCGTGCTCCAGGCGCTGCAGCACCGCCGCGCGCACCGACCTCTCGCCGCGCCGCGCCGCGAGTTCGCTGCGGCGCCCGTCCAGGGTCGCCGCACGATCGGCGTCGTCGCGCTGCGCGTCCCGCTCCAGCCGCGCGCGCGTCGCCTGCTGGGCCTCGACCGCGACCGCGGCCTTGTCGGCTTCGGCGCGCGTGCGCAGCACGGAGAGCATGGAGACGTCGCCCGAGGACTCCAGTTGCGCGAACCGCTCGGCCTCCTCGCGCGCGTAGCGCAGGCTGATCTCGCGCGCGGACAGCTCGAGCTCGGCCTCCCGGAGCGCCGCGGCGGCGGCCACCCGCGCCTCGTCACGGGCTCGGGCGCGCGACTCCAGTTCGGCCTCGAGCGCGGTGATCTCCCGGTCCAGCGCGGCCACGCGGGCGCGCTCCTCGGCCGACGCCAGCTCCTGCTCGCTGGCGTCCAGCTCGAGCACGAGGTCGCCGGCCTCGAGGGCCTGCTCCAGCACCACGTGGACCGCCAGGACGCGACCCTCGATCGCGCTGTGCAGCGGATGGACGGCGCGCTCGCGCACGAGCCGCGCGCTCGTGCTGGCGGCGTGCAGCGGCACCTCCGCGGCGACCATCCACCAGCACCACAGGCCCGACAGCGCGAGCGCCGGCAGCGCCAGCCACCGCCCGAGGCGGCCGCCGTCCGCCTCGATCGAGCGCAGCGAGCGCGAGAACGGAGTGCTCATCGACCTCCATCCTAAGGCCGGGCCGGCCCCGGGGGCGATGCCCGCGCCGCGGCTACTTCGCCGGCCGCGGGACGTGCTGGTCGATCAGGATCGGGTTGCCGTCGGGATCGAGCAGGGTCAGGCTCGCGGGGCCGGTCGTCGACGGGTCGGCTTCCGTCGTCAGCTCGAGGCCGCGCTCCTTGAGCATCCGCTGCAGTTCACGGACGTCGTCGAACTCGCTCAGCGTCTTGGCGTTGCGGTCCCAGCCGGGATTGAAGGTCAGGACGTTCTTGTCGAACATCCCCTGGAACAGTCCGATCGTGCTCGTCTCGTTCTGCAGGATCAGCCAGCGCTGCTCCTGCTTGCCGCCGATCACGCGGAAGCCGAGCTTCTCGTAGAACGCGCGGGAGGCCGCGATGTCCTTGACGGCCAGGCTGACGGAGAAGTTGCCGAGTCTCATGCTGGCCTCCTGCGCGATCGGGGGGGCTTCGGAGTACGAGTTGCGCGTCGAGGAGCACGAACCCAGGACGCACGCGACGAGGAACAGGCCGAATCGGATCATGGCTCGCTCTCGCGGCGCCGCGGGTCGAGCGGCGTCCGCGTGGCAGGAAGGATCCTAACCGCGTCCGCGAGCCAGCCGCCAACCCTCAAGGCGCGAAGGTGAAGCGCACTCCGGGGCACAGCCCCCAGCCCGTGCCGTCGGGATGCACGGGGTCGCGGTACACGATCTGCGCGAACACGGTCGATCCGGCGCGCAATTCCGCGCCGAACGCGTACGCCTGCGGGAACGCGATCGCGCGCTGTCCGTTGCATGTCGTCCCCGGCGGGATGCCCGAGCTCGGGCCCAGCGCCAGCCGCCGTACCGGTCGGGCCGGGCACAGCGTGCCGCCCTGGAAGGCCATCAGCGTCGGCGCGGTGTTCCAGGCCAGCAGGCTGGTGGCGCCGGGCAGCATCAGGTCGCAGCTCAACACGAAGTCGTCGGGCCCGGAGAACGACGGGGTGCCCGACCACGCGGCGACCGGCACGCAGCCCAGTGAGTTCTGCTTGCCCGGGCACAACTGCACAGGCGGCAGCGTCGCCGTCGAGTACACGCGCGCCCACCCAGGCTCGCCTTCGATCACCCAGTTGTGCCACGCGCCGGCGACGAACTCCGGCCGGCCGTCGCCGTCGACGTCGCCCATCCCGTCGAGAGAATTGGCCAATGCGGCGAGCAGGTCCCAGTCGTGGTCGCCCTGCACCGACAGGAGCGACGCTCCCGAGTTGCTCCCGAACACCTGCACGCGGCCCCGGTTCGCGCCGACCGCTGCTTCGTAGGAACCCACCGCGACCTCCGGCCGGCCGTCGCCGTCGAAGTCGTCGACCCAGGCCACGGAGGAGCCGAAGAAGTCGTCCGCCTGCGGCCCGGACCATTCCGCGAGGAGCGCGCCGTTGGCGCCCGACCACACGGTCGCGTGTCCGCCGGCGCCGTGGCGCGGACCGCCCACCAGGACGTCCGGCACGAGGTCGCCGTTGAAGTCGCGTCCGCCGCGCACGGACCATCCGAACTGCTCGCCCGCCGGCGCGGGGAGTTCGCGCAGCAGCACGCCCGTGGCTCCCGAGTACAGGCGGACTGCGACGGCGCCGCCCTGCGGTACCGAGACCAGGACGTCGTCGTGGAGGTCGCCGTCGACGTCGCCCGCGCCCGCCACGACCGCGCCGAACAGGCTCTGTGGCGACGGTCCGTCCCAGTGATGCAGCAGGGCGCCGTTGAGACCGGAGTACACCTCGGCGTAGCCGGGCGCGGTGCCGCCGAACGGCGCGTACTGGCTGTGTCCGATCAGGATGTCCGGCCGGCCGTCGTTGTTGACGTCGCCGGCGCCGGCGATCGACACGCCGAACGAGCCGGGCGCGGTGGCGCTGCCCGTAAACGTGAACAGCAGCGCGCCGGTCGCGCCAGACCACGCGTGCACGTGGCCGACTCCGTCCCGTGAGGTGCCGATCAGGTCTCCGAACCCGTCGCCGTCGAGGTCGCCGGGTCCGCCGAGCGCGTAGCCCAGGCTTGCGTTGGCCGAGGTGCCGTGCAGCGAGTAGCGCTCCTGGCCGGTGGCGCCAGACACGACCACGATGCGCCCGGCGCCGGACAATCCGCCCGCGCTCGACAGGATCATGCTGACCGCGAAGTCGTCGCGCCCGTCGCCGTCGGTGTCGCCGAGATTGGCGACGGCATGGCCCGCGAGGCTCCCGACGGCATCGCCGGTGACCTGATGCAGCACGGTCTGCGCCGCGAGCGGCGCGCACGACAGGCAGACCCCGGACGCGAACCGGACAGCTTTGGGAAACTCCATGGCATCCTCCTCGACGCGGGCCTGCATGCACGACGAAGCCCGCGGGAGCGTTCAGCCTAGACCGCGAGGCCCGATCACGGCCTACCCCGATCGGCACACGATTCGGGCCCCGAATGCGTAGGCGACGCGCCGTCGATCTGCGCGTCAGGTTTTCCGGCGGGCGCACGAAAGACGGCGCACGGTCCCGCGCAAGGACCGGGCCATGTGGACTTTCCTGCTCTGGCTGTTGCTGTTCGTCCTCTGCTGGCCCTTGGCGATCCTGGCACTGCTGCTGTACCCGCTCGTCTGGCTCCTGCTCCTGCCGTTCCGGCTCCTGGGGATCGCGGTCGGCGGCGTCCTGGAGTTCGTGCGCTCGATCGTGTTGCTGCCCGCGCGGATCCTGAGCCTGGGGCAGCGCTAGCCGGGCCCGCCGTCGCTATCCTCTCGCGCCCGAATCCGCCCCCCGCATCGGCGCGACATGGACTTCCCCACCCTGCTCAGCCTCATCGGCGGCCTCCTCGTCCTCACCGCCGGCGCCGAGATCCTGGTGCGCGGCGCCTCGCGCCTCGCGGCCTCGATGGGGATCTCGCCTCTCGTCGTGGGCCTGACCGTCGTGGCGTTCGGCACCAGCGCGCCGGAGCTCGCCATCAGCCTGAAGAGCTCGCTCACGGGCCAGTCGGACCTGGCGGTCGGGAACGTCGTCGGCAGCAACGTGTTCAACGTGCTGCTCATCCTGGGAGCCTGCGCCCTGATCGCGCCGCTGGTCGTCGCGCAGCAGCTCGTGCGCCGCGACGTGCCGCTGATGATCGGGCTCTCGCTGCTCGTGCTGGGCTTCGGCCTCGACGGATCCGTCGGGCGCGCCGAGGGAGTGCTGCTCGTCGCCGGTCTGGTGGCCTACACGACGTACGCCATCCGCTGCGGTCGCCGCGAGAGCGCGGCGGTCGAGGCGGAGTACGCGCGCGAGTTCGCAGCGCCGCCCAAGCCGCGCTGGGCGCTGCAGATCGGCGCCGTCCTCGCGGGCCTCGCTCTGCTCGTCCTGGGCGCGCGCTGGTTCGTGACCGGCGCGGTCGAGATGGCGCGCTGGCTGGGCCTGAGCGAAGCGATCATCGGACTGACGATCGTCGCGGCCGGCACTTCGCTGCCCGAAGTCGCGACGTCGATCCTGGCCACGGTCCGCGGCGAGCGCGACATCGCGGTCGGCAACGTCGTCGGCAGCAACCTGTTCAACCTGATGGGCGTGCTGGGCCTCACCGCCGCACTGACGCCCGGCGGCCTGCCGGTCGCGCCTTCGATCGAGGCCTTCGACCTGCCGGTGATGGCGGCCGTCGCGGTCGCGTGCCTGCCGATCTTCTTCACCGGGCGGCGCATCGACCGCTGGGAGGGCGCGATCTTCCTGGGCTACTACGCGGCGTACCTCGCGTACCTCGTGCTGGCGGCGACCGAGCACGACGCCTTGCACGGCTACAGCGCGGTGATGGCCTGGTTCGTGATGCCGCTGACCGGCCTGACGCTCGCGGTGTGGGTCGCGCGCGCGCTGCGCGAGCCCGCGAGCTGAGTCGCGGCCGTCCTCACGACCTGCGCGCCCAGCGCAGCTTCGCCGGCGACGAGCGCGGGTTGGCGCGCCGCTCCTCCGGGGTCGCGCGGATCACGTCCTCCGCGACCGCGTCGTAGACGCCGGCGCGCGCGCCCTGCCGGAACGCCTTCTTCACGCGCCGGTCCTCGCCCGAGTGGAACGAGAGCAGCGCGGCGCGGCCGCCGGGGCGCAGGCACTCGGGGAGCTGCCGCAGCAGGGCGTCGAGCGCGCCGAACTCGTCGTTGACCTCGATGCGCACGGCCTGGAACACGCGCCGCACGCTTTGCTCGGCGTCGTCCTCGGCGACGCGGTCCGGCAGCGCGTCGCGGACCGCCCGCGCCAGCTCGTGCGTCGTCCCGGGAACTCCAGCTCCGCGCTCGCGCCGCGCGACGAGCGCCTTCGCGATGCGCGCGGCGTGCGGTTCGTCGGCGTTCTCGCCGAGCGCCTGCGCCAGCCGCTCGAGCGGCACGCGCGCGAGCCACTGCGCCGCCGAGAGCCCGCGCGCGGGGTTCATGCGCATGTCGAGCGGACCGTCCGCCTTGAACGTGAAGCCGCGCTCGGGATCGTCGATCTGCATCGACGAAAGCCCCAGGTCCACGAACACGAAGTCGGCGCCATCGCCCCACCCCACGGCGTGGACCGCCGCGAGCACGCCCGCGAAATTCGATTGCCGGACGATCAGGGCGCGCTCGTCGTGGCCCAGGCCTCGCAGGCGCGCCTCGGTCCTGGGCAGCTCCAGCGGATCCACGTCGAGCGCGAGCAACCGTCCGTCCGGCGCGATCCGCTCGAGGAATCGCTGCGCGTGCCCGCCGTAGCCCAGCGTGCCGTCGACGCCGCGCTCGCCGGGCCGCGGCGCCAGCGCGGCGAGCACCTCGTCGACCAGGATCGGCACGTGCTGCCCCGCCGGCGTCATGCCGCGCTGGAGCACGTGCTCGACGAGCTCGGGATAGCGCTCGGGCGCATGCTCCTTGTACTTGTCGGCGAAACGCCGCGGGTGCGTGCCCGGATAGCGCGGCCGGCGCCGATGCGCGCCGGGTTCTGGCATCGGATCAGAGCCGGGTGCCGCCATGGGGATCACAGGGTACACCGGTTGTCCCGTGGCTTTCGGGATTCCGCTGGCCGGGTTCCGCGCGATGTCCGCCGGGTTCCACCCGCGCACGGATCCCGGATGCGCGACTCCGTTCGCCTGCTACGAGCGCTGCCACGACCGGATGCCGTTCCTGGATCCTCGTGGTTCGTGTGGAGAGGCGTACGCGGAACTCGCGTGTGTCTCTCGCGCGCGAACCCGCCCAGGCAGACCGTGGGGCGCAGGCGGATTCGGCTCGCTGCGCCGGGGTGCGCGCGGCGGCAACCGGTCCACTGGGCGAGTGTGTGAGAGCGTTCGACGCACACCGACGCGCCCGGGGACTGCGTGCAGGGGCGCGGATCCGCGCGATCGACGCTGGATCCGGGGCAGGAGCGGGACGGCCGCTGTCCTGGCCCGGCCGGCGCGGCCCCCGGATGCATCCCCCTATCGCCTTCCCGGAGACCTGCCTACGATCCAAGGCCGAACGACAACTCAGAGACCGCCGACGGTTGCCTCTTCCCAGGGTCTACCATGAGCATTCTCCTCGTCCTGCTCGCTGCAAGCGTCGCCAAGGATCCGAACGGGCTCGCATACCCGCACGGGGAGGTGTGGATCCCCACTGCGGTGGACAGCGCACGGTTGCGATCGGACGGGACGGGCTTCGCCGCCCGCGTCGATCGATCGGTCCTGACGCTCGAGCTCGGAGATCGTGGGCTGCGCGTGCGCTCCACGACGTTCGGTCGCGTCGGTGCATCCCGGTGCCTGGGCGCAGGTGCGCAGTCTGCACGCGGAGCCCGGCTCGAAATCGACCGACCCGGCCTCGTCGAGAGCTTCGAGGCGCGCAGGGGCGGCATCGAACAGAGCTGGCGCGTCGCCACCGCTCCCGCGCGGGACCAAGACACGCATCTGTGGATCGGAGTCGACTTCGACGGGCTCTCGCCGCAGATCACGGAGGACGGACTGGCCGCGAGCCTGGTCGACGAACGCGGTCTGCACCGTCTGAGCTACCGCAACCTGCGTGTCCGCGACGCCTCGGGACGGCCGCTCTCGGCGCGCATGGCCGTGGTCGAGGGCGAGTTCGGGATCCAGGTCGACGATCGTGGCGCGAGCTATCCGATCGACGTCGATCCGTTCCTGGGCACGTCGGACTGGTCGTGGGCACCGAGCGATTCGCCGGCCCTCCAGCCACTCGCGGCCCAGACGCTCATCGATCACGTCGCGTGCGGAGACTTCAATGGCGACGGCTACACCGACGTTCTCGTCGCAGGCGGCTACCACGCCGGACGTGGACACATGTGGCTGTTCCTCGGAAGCGCGTCCGGACCGTCCTGGCCGAATCCGGACTGGGACACGGGCGGGCCGATTCCCCAGGCGACCTCCGTGTTCGGCACGACGATGACGGTGCTCGGGGACATCAGTGGTGACGGGATCGACGACTTCGCGGTCTCCCAGGTCAACTACAGCGGTACTTACACCGCGCAGGGTGCCGTCCACGTGTACCTGGGCAATGCGAGCGGCACGCCGACGCTCCTGTGGACGTTCCAGGGCTTGTCCAGCAACGACTCGATCGCGAGCGCCAGCAAGTACATCGGCGACGTCGACGGGGACGGTCGGAACGAGCTCGCGATCCACCACTGGTCGACGGGAATCTCGGGCCCGGGCGAGCACATCCACGTCTACCGAGGCTGGAGCAGCGGTGCACCGGGCGCGCCACTCTGGACGCTGTACGACACGGACCTCTCGCCGACGTACATCGACGCCAACTACAGCAACAACGCTCTCTCCATCCAGAACTGCGGCGACGTCGATTCCGACGGCTACAGCGACCTGCTCGTGCACGCCTTCCAGGACGCCAACCTGCACGGGAGACTGCTCCTGTTCCGGGGCGGCCCGGCCGGCCCCCCGGGCGGCACGACGCCGACGTGGACCGCCACGCCGCCCGGCCTGCCCTCCGGGGCCCAATTCGCCGGGTCGGTCGCCGGAGACATCGACGGCAACGGATACCCGGACATCGTCGCTGGCGACGGAGGTGGGCTGCCGAGCTGGTTCGGCCGCCTCTTCACCTACCTCACCAACCCGAGCGTCCACGGGAGCGCGCTGCTGCCGGCCACTCCATCGCAGACGATCTCGGATCCGAACCAGTCGAACGGCCAGTTCTTCGCGACGCGGCGCGAGCCTGCGGGCGACTTCGACGGCGATGGATTCGCGGACGTGGTCGTCGGGACCTACTACAGCCTCAACCCCCTGGAGACCAACGGCAACGAGCGACTCTATGTCTATCGCGGAGGAGCTGGAGGGCTCGCGACCACTCCGTTCCAGGAGTTCGCGACTCCGCAGCTCTACAGCAACTACGGAGCGCGTGTCGGACCCGCGGGCGACGTCAATGGGGACGGCCTCAACGACGTGTGGACGACCGAGCGTGCCTACGACGGTCCGGGCGGTGCGTACTCGGACGAAGGTGCGGTTCTCGTCTACTTCGGCCGGCGCACGCCGGCGCTCGTGGCGGCGCCAGGCCAGGGCGCGGCGTCCATCTCGGGGACGTCCACTTCCGGCTTCGGCCGTGCCGTCTCCACGGGCGATGTGAACGGTGACGGCATCGACGACCTGCTCGTCGGATCACCCGACTACTCCAACGGGGAGACGGGCGAGGGACGCGTCGACCTCTTCCTGGGTGATGGGTTGTGCGGCTTCCGGACGACGCCCGACTGGTCCTACGAGAGCAACGCTGCCGGCGCGCACCTGGGCGCCTCGGTCGCGATCGTCGGGGATGTGGACAACGACGGGTACACGGACGTGGTCGCCGGTGCTCCAGACTTCGGCGGCGTGCTCGCCGGCCAGGGCAAGGCGTTCCTGTTCCGCGGCCGGCCGCCGTGCGCGGGGAACCCGCAGCAGCCGTGTCCGCACACACCCTGCACGAACCTGCTGACGCAGACTGCGTCCTGGACGTACGTGGGAGCGTCGGTGAACGCGCATGTGGGCGCCTCCGTCGCGGGAGCCGGAGATGTGAACGGCGACGGGTTGGGCGATGTCCTGATCGGCGCGCCCGGCGATTTCGCCGGGCAGGCCGACAGGGGTGCCGTCCACGTCTTCCACGGCCGTGCCGCCGGCACGCCGGTCCTGACGCTCAGCGTGACCCTCGACGAGGGGCAGCAAGGCTCGCAGTTCGGCGCTGCGGTCGCGGCCGCGGGCGACATCGACCGGGACGGCTACAGCGACGTCATCGTCGGCGCGCCGGGTTGGTCGAATGGCGCGATCCTGCGCGAAGGGCGCGTCTTCGCGTACCGCGGAGGACCCGCGGGCGTGAACCCGGTCGCGGACTGGTTGTACGGCGCACTGAACGAGCCCAATGCCGAGTTGGGCGCGTCGGTTGCTTCCTGTGGCGATGTCGACGCTACGGGCTCGCCCTCGAGTTCGGGTTACTCCGACGTGATCGTCGGTGCCCCGGGCTTCCCCGCGGGTTCCGGCGGAACGGCATTCGTCTTCACCGGCCAAGGCGGCGTGGGACCGCACCTGGGCGCGACGCCGCAGGCAGTGCTCGGCGAACTCCAGCCGGGCGCGCGCCACGGCGCGGCGGTCTGCTCCGCCGGCGACGTCAACGGCGACGGATTCTCGGACGTGCTCGTGGGAGCGCCCGGATACGACGGGACGAACGGCATCGACGCGGGGCGTGTGCGTCTGCACCTGGGACGGAGCACCGGGATCGATGGTTCGCCCGCCTGGACCATCGAAGGCCCGGCTCCTGGCGCGGAGCTCGGCCGGTGGGTCGCCGGCGGCGGCGACTTCGACGGCAACGGCTACGGCGACCTCGCCTGGGGAGTGCCAGGGAACTCGGGCATCACGATCGGCAGCGGATACACCGCCACGGGCGTCAATCACGCCTACCAACAGCGACGCGCGGGCGATGCGCTGGCCATCGCCTTGCTCGGGGAGTCGGAGCAGACGACCAGCCTGCGGCTGCGCGCCACGGTCGGCAATCCGCTCAACCACTCCAGCACGCCGGCGGGACGTGTGGACATCCGTCTCGAGTGGGAGCTGAAGCCGCTGAGCGGCGTCCTCGATGGCACGGGATTGCAGCGCCAGGCTTCGTTCACGGACTCAGGTCCGTTCGCGGGCGCTCCGCCGCTCTTGTCCGCGCTCGTGACCGGCCTCTCGCCGACGATGCCGTACCAGTGGCGCTCGCGGATCCAGTACGCGAACCCGACTCTCGCGCACACCCGCTGGTTGCAGCTCCAGGGCAACGGCAAGCGGAACACGAAGTTCCGCCTGGGGACGGACTGCAACGGCAACGGAGCGACGGATGCATTCGATTTGCAGTCCGGGGCGAGCCAGGACTGCAATCTGAACTCGATCCCGGACGAGTGCGACATCGCAGCGTCCACGAGCAGCGACTGCAACGCGGACGGGACGCCGGACGAATGCCAGTTGCTGGCGAACGACTGCGACAACAACGGCGTGCCTGATGACTGCCAGCTTGCTGGTGCGGACTGCGACATGAACGGGACCTTCGATCCCTGCGACGTCCTGATCTACGGCGCGCCTGACTCGAACGGTGACCTCGTGCCTGACTCCTGTCAGTCGCCTCTCAACAACGTGCTGCTCTACTGCGCGGGCGATGGGGTGAGTCCGCACACGAACTGCCCATGCTCGAACAACAGCCAGGCCGGGAACGAGGATGGCTGCCTGAACTCGCTCGGCACGGGCGCACGCCTGCGTCACGCCGGGATCGCCAGAGTCACCGCGCCGTACGACAACTTCACCCTTCTCGGGACGCAGATGCCGAACAGTTCGGCGCTCTACTTCCAGGGCACCGCGCAGCAGAACGCCGGGAACGGCAGCCCCTTCGGGGACGGTCTGCGCTGTGCCGCGGGGGCCGTGCTGCGCCTGGGAACGAAGGTGAACAGCGCGGGTGCGTCGCAGTATCCGATGCCCGGCGACCTGCCGGTCTCCATCCGCGGTTCCCTGCCGTCCAGCGGCGGGACGCGCTACTACCAGATCTGGTACCGCAACGCGGCCGCGTTCTGCACGGCGGCCACGTTCAACCTCTCGAACGGATTGCGCGTGACCTGGATTCCCTGACCGGAGGGAACCTGCCGTTCGCTCCGCGGTCGCGCTGACCCCGACGATCGCGGCCGCTACGCGATCGGGATCTGCGTCTTGTGGCGCTCCAGCCACTGCACGAACGTCTGCAACTCGGGGTTCAGCGCTCGCGACACGTCCAGGTTGCGCGCGGCGCAAAACTCCCTCTCGAAGTCGTGCTTGTACTGGAACATGTTGCCCAGGTCGTCGGCGCCCGGGAACCCGAGTTGCCGGTACACGTCGAAGGGCACGGCGTCGTAGCGCACGGTCCGGCCGAGCACCTGCGTGAATGCCGCGGCCATCTGCGCCCCGGTCAGGTGCTCGCCGGCGATGCCGATCCGCTGGCCGACGAGGTCCTTGCCCTTCTTGAAGACGCCGTACGCGCACTTGCCGATGTCGTCGGCGGCGATCCCGGGCAGCTTCTTGCCGCCCATCGGCAGGGCGATGGCGAGCTGGCCGTCGGCACCCTGTCTGGGGCCCATGCCGAAGTGGATGAAGTTGTCCCAGTAGAACGAGGTCAACAGGAACGTCGTCGGCACGCCGGCCTCGGTGAAGTACGCGTCGGCCTCGCCCTTGGCGTCGAAGTGCGGGACCTTGAACTTCTCCATCAAGGTCGGCATGCGCGCGTCGCTCAACGGGACACGCTTGCGCGTGTCCTCGAGCGTGGACCAGATCACGTGCTTGACGCCGGCCTGCTTCGCCGCTTGCGCCATGGCCCGCGCTTCGGCCTGCTCCTTCTCGGGCTGGAAGTGCGCCCAGAAGAACGTCACGCAGTAGGCCCCGTGCGCGCCCCGGAACGCACGTTCCAGGCTGTCGCGATTGTCCACGTCGCCCTGGACGATCTCCGCCCCCAGGCTGGCCAGCTCCCTGGCCTTGGCCGAACCCGGATCGCGCGTCACCGCGCGTGCCCTGAAGCCCGACGTCTTGTCCGCCTGGATCGCCCGCACGAGCCCGCCACCCTGCGCGCCCGTCGCGCCCAGGACCGTGATGATCTTCTTGTCCGTCATGCTCTCCTCCTGTCGTCGTGTCCCGCGACGATCCTCCACCGCTCGCAGGAGCGCTCGTCCACTCGTGCGGCCCGGGTCAGCGGCGCTTCTTGGCGGGCCGCGACTGGGTCCCGGCTTTCGCGCGCTTCTTCGCGGCGTGCCGGTGCGTCGTGCCGCGGGCCTTGACAGGCGAGCTCGGCTTCTTCGTGCCGGAGCTGCGCGCCGCGGTCTTGCGTGTCCCGCGCTTCGCGGGCTTCGTGTACTTGGGCTCGTAGAGCTGGATCTTGATCCCGCCCGGCGCCTGGAAGTAGGTGACCAGGCCGTACCCGTGATCGGCGACCGGATGCGTGAACTTCACGCCGCGCGCCCGCAAGGCGCGCACCGTTGCCACGATGTCGTCGCAGTAGAAGGAGACGTCGTGCTCGCCCGCCTTCGCGCCCGGCTCGATCGGGTGCACGCCCAGGTCGCCCTCGGGGAAATCGAAGATCCACCAGCCGCCGCCGATGTCGTTCCCGGGCAACTGGACGACGTCGCGGAAGAAAGCGCGCGTCGCGTTCGGGTTGGAAGAGTAGAGCAGCCCGTGGATGCCTCGAATCATTCCTGCGACCTCCGTGCGCGGGATCCTAGCACGTTGCGCGGCCGCGCAGTCCGTCCCGCCCCCCGCCGCATGTTCATCGAACTGGCGCGGCGAACTAGCGGCGCACGGCGAGGCTCGCCAGGCCGCCGTCGACGCCCAGCACCTGCCCCGTCACCCACGACGCGTCGGCCGAGAGCAGCCATTCGAGCAGCGCAGCGACCTCGTCCGCCTCTCCGATGCGTCCGAGGGCGTGCAGCCTCGCGGAGGCGTCGAGCGTCTGCGGCGAGCTCGTCAGGCGTGCGCTGAGCGGCGTCCGCACGAGGCCCGGTGCCAGCGCGTTCACGCGCACGTTCCGCGCCGCGAAGCTGGCCGCTGCGGACCGCGCCAGGCCCTCCACCGCACCCTTGGCCGACGCGATGGCTTCGTGGTGGGCGAGCCCGATGCGCGCGGCGGCCGAGGACATCAGCACGATGCTTCCCCCGGCGCCGCGCGCCATGGCCGGCGCCGCCGCGCGCACGAGGTGGAACGCCGGAAGCAGGTTCCGGCCGAGCGCGTCCACGAGCTCGGCCGTGCTCGTGGAAGGCAGCGGCTTGACGAGGATCGAACCGACCAGGCACGCCGCGCCGTCGATGCGCCCGGCCGACTCGAGCACGCGCTCGAAGACGGCACTCACCGCATCGGCATCGCTCGCGTCACAGACCACGCCGGTAGCACCGGTTGCGCGGGACAGGCTTTCCAGACGCTCCTCGCCGCGTGCCAGCGCGAACACGGCATCGCCCCGCTTCGTCAGGCGCCGCACCAGCGCGCTGCCGATGCCGCCGGTGGCGCCCAGCACGACGTGCACGCGGCCGTTCATGCCCGGCGGATCATCGAGAGGAACTGGCCGCGCACGGCCGGGTCATGGCGAAATGCCCCCGTCATCCGGCTGGTGACGGTCGTCGCGTCGGGCCGGCGCACCCCCCGCGCGCTCATGCATTCGTGACGTGCCTCGAGGACCACGGCGACACCGCGGGGATGCAACGTGCTCTCGATGGCTGTGGCGATCTGCGCCGTCAGCTTCTCCTGGATCTGCAGCCTGCGCGAGTAGATGTCCACCACGCGCACCAGCTTGCTCAGTCCCACGACACGGCGCTCCGGCAGGTAGGCCACGTGCGCGCGACCCTCGAAACGAACCATGTGGTGCTCGCAGTGCGACTCGAACTCGATGTCCCGAACGAGCACCATCTCGTCGTAGCCCTCGACCTCCTCGAACGTTCTCGAGAGCGCCTCCAGCGGATCCTGGCCGTAGCCCGCGAAGAACTCGGAGTACGCGCGCACGACCCGCCCAGGCGTGTCGCGGAGCCCCTCGCGCAACGGGTCGTCGCCCGCATACGCCAGGAGCGTCCTGACGGCTGCTTCGGCTTCTTGGCGCGTGGGCCGCGGCAGCAGCACCTGCACTGCCGTCGCAGGCTCCACGAAGCGCTTGGGAAGGGCTCGGTCGCCGGGGCGGACGTTCGTCGCTGGCTGGATCATCAGGAATGGCTCCGCGGGTGCTTTCGCAGCGGCCGCGCGCGCGGATGCGGCCGGCACCGGAATCCGGATCGGACGCCGGGCGACACGGTCGGGGCGGCCCGCGCGCATCCACAGCGCGGCGGCGCTCGAACAGAGCGATGCCATGTTGAGACCCAGCGACTACGTCCTGCTCGCCGCAGCGTTCCTCTCCTTCCTCCTGTCGGTGTACCTGTGGTTCACCGGGCAGAAGGACGCGGGGCTGTTCGTGGGCATCTGGGTGCCTTCCATCCTCTCGTTCAGTTGCTTCTACCGGATCGCGACGGAGGGCAAGACCCGTGTCTGACCTCTTCGTCTTCGCGATGGGCTGCTTCATCAGCCTGTTGTGCGCGGCCTTCGTCGTCCTGTCGCACCTGGAGCTGAAGCGCCTCACGCAGAACGCAGCGCGCCGCGCGGAGGGATCCCGCAATCCCCTCGCGACCAGTCCGAACCCTTCCCGCACGGGATCCTGATCCGATCCACGGACCGGCATCTCTCGAGCCACCGCATCGTCAACCGCACATGGACACGATCCTCATCATCGCGCAACTCGTGATCGCCCTGGGCATCCTGAACGTCTGGATCCTGCGGCCCGGGCGGCCCACGAGCTGGCGCGGAAAGGATGCTCGCAGCCTGCGCGACGAGTTCCGCGCCTACGGCTTGCCCGGCTGGATGCTCTTCGTGGTCGGCGCGTCGAAGATCACGTTCGCGGTCATGCTCGTCCTGGGCATCTGGTATCCCGCGCTGACCACGCCCGCCGCGATCGGCATGGTGTTCCTGATGCTGGGCGCCGTCGCGATGCACGTGAAGGTCGGTGACTCGCCCAGGAAGTCCCTGCCGGCCCTGACGCTCTTGATCCTGGGCTTGATGGTCGCCGCCGGCTAGGACGCGCTGGAGGAGAGGCGCCGGTCGCGCTGCCGGATGCAGGCTTCATCCGATCCCTGCGCCGGATTCGCGCGGCGCTCGCGGAGGATTCACGGGGGCGTTCGACACTCGGAGTCATGACACCGCACGACTTCTACGAGGATCGCCGCTTCTGCGCGGACTGCCAGGACTACGTGCACTACCTGCTCTCGCTGACGGCCGCCTACTGCGTCCGGTGCGGAGGCCGCGTGCGCATTCTCTCGGGCGTCGACCTGGAGCGGCTGCGACGAGAGCTGCCCGGCGAGCCCCGCGTCGCCGGTGGAGGGAGATTCTCGACCGGCAGCTAGCGGATCCGCGACCGCAGCACGGCGATCGCCTTCTCGAGGATCGGATCCGTCCGCGCGAGATCGCTCGCCTCGACCACGACCACGACGTCCGGCACGAGACCTTCGCCTTCGAAACCGCTGCCGTCGGGTCGGAGCGCCTGCCAGGACGGGACGTGGTTCGTGACGCCGTTCGGCAGGTCGTGGGGCCTGGGGTTGCCGCTGCTGCCGTACGTGCGCTGGCCCACCACCGTGCAGTCTTGGGCCTGCCGCATCATGAGCACGAACGCCTCGTTGCTGCTCATGACGTAACGGCTGGTCAGGGCAGTCAGTCGGCGCTGGCGGCCTCGGCATCGCGCCGGTCCCCTGCGCGCCCGTTCCCGGCCTCGTCGGCGCGCGGGAGCCACTGCACGAGCTTCGCGTACAGCGCGAAGCGGTCGATCGGCTTGACGAGGTAGTCGTCCATGCCGGCCGCGAGGCACCGTTCGCGGTCGCCGTGCATCGCGCTCGCGGTCAACGCGATGATCGCGACGCGCACGCCGTCGGCGCGCGCGCGCTCGCGCTCGCGAATGCGAACGGTGGCTTCGAGCCCGTCCATCTCGGGCATCTGGCAGTCCATGAACACGAGGTCGAACGGTGCGCGTTCCAGCGCCGCGAGCGCCTCCCGACCGGTGGCCGCCACCTCGCAGACCAGGCCGAACTTGCCCAGGATCTGGCTCGCAACGCGCTGGTTTACGGGGTTGTCCTCGGCCAACAGGATCCGCGCGCGCTTGCGCAGTCCGGTCTCGAGCAGCATGGGGGGCCGCACCAGCGAAGGCGTCGCGTCCAGCTCCGCGGTCGCGGACGTCCGCGCCGCGATGCAGGCCCGCCGCAGCGCCGCGCGGCGTGCCGGCTTCGACAAGCAGCGCACGCTGCCGAGCACGCCGGACAGCGCGGCTTCGCGGCGCATCGTCAGCGGGCTCAGGAAGAGGATGCGCGTCGCGCCGAGGGCCGGGTCCTCGAGGATCGCGCGCGCCGCCTGTTCGCCGCTCATCCCCGGCATCTCCAGGTCCAAGAGGACGAGATCGAAGGGCTGTGCACCGCCGGCCGATTCGCGCAGGAGCGCCAACGCCTCGGCGCCCGAGCCCGCTTCGGCCGTCCGCGCGCCCCATCCGGTCAGGTACTCGCACGCCGCGGCGCGCGCTGCGGCGTTGTCGTCCACGACGAGGACCCGCACGCCGCGCAACGACTCGGCGGACGCGGCGGGCGAGGCGCCGACGGGCCTCGCCAGGTCGACGGAGAACCAGAATCGCGAGCCCGCGCCCGGTTCGCTCTCCGCATGGAGGGTCCCGCCCATCATCTCCACGAGCTGCCGGCTGATCGCGAGGCCCAGACCTGTGCCGCCGAAGCGGCGCGTCGTCGACGCGTCGAGTTGCGTGAACGGCTGGAACAGGCTGCCGAGGCGGTCGCCGGGAATTCCCGCTCCCGTGTCCTCCACCGTGATCCGCAGCACGACGCTCTCGGGCGCCTGGGACAAGACCTGGGTGCTGACCAGGGCCTGTCCGACGGACGTGAACTTGACCGCGTTGCTCAGCAGATTGAGCAGGATCTGGCGCAGTCGACCGGGATCGCCGCGCACGGTCCGGGGCGTGCCGCCGCGGATGTGGCAGACCAGCTCGAGTCCGCGCTCCTCGACCTGCGGGGCGATCACGCCGCAGCAGTCCTCGATCACATCGATCAGGTCGAACTCGACCGCCTCGAGCTCGAGCTTGCCGGCTTCGACCTTGGAGAAGTCCAGGATGTCGTTGATGATCGCGAGCAGGCTGTCGGCCGCCTTGCTCGCCACCGTGGCGAACTCGCGCTGATCCGAGTCGAGCCGCGTGTCCATCAGGAGCCCGAGCATCCCCAGCACGGCGTTCATCGGCGTGCGGATCTCGTGGCTCATGTTGGCCAGGAACGCCGACTTGGCGCGCGAAGCCTCCAGCGCGCCGTCGCGCGCCGCGTGCAGCTCGCTCGTGCGCTCGGCCACGCGCTCCTCCAGGGAGTTCGCCAGCGCGCGCAGCTCCTGGTTGACGCGGTAGAGCTCGGCGCTCTTCTGCTCGAGCAGCGACTCGGCGCTCTTGCGGGCGCGCCGTTCGCGCTCCAGCCGGCGCTCGAACAGGCCCTCGGCCGACTCCTCTTCAGCCATGGGTGACCGTGAAGCGCACGTTCATGCGGCCGCCGTTCGAGCGGTCCTCCTCGCGCAGCTCGATCCGCTCGCCGAAGTGGGCTGCGCAACCCTCGATCATGCCGACTGCGAGATCGGCCAGGCCGCGGCTGGAACTGTAGTCCAGGACGAGCCGCCCCGGGCGCTCGGCCCGGCTCGCGAAGGAGGGCAGCTCCGCGTCCGGGTACAGCTTGCGGACTTCGACGTGGATGTGCCCGTCCACCTGCTGAAGGAAATCGATCGTGGAGCGTGCGGTTCCCAGCAGCTCGGGATACGCGCGCGCGAGCCGCCCGAAGAGCCGCCGGCCGAAGCTGCGCAGGAGCTGATGGGGGGTCCGTTCGGTGCACTGCGCCAGGCTGGTCAACATGGCGACCATCTCGCCGTGGTCGTACGTGCCGACCGCCGTGTAGGCCCCGCCGGACGGGAGGTTCGCCGACGTGATCACCCGGTCGGCCACGGCCGGGCCGTACTCCTCCTCCATGAACTCCACGAACTCACAGAACACCAGTCCCTTCAACCCGCGCAACCTCCGATGGCCAGGGCGCGAAGGCCGCGCCCGAGCCGTCTGATACCACTCGCGGCGCGCGGGCAGGAGCGGAAACGGCGCTTTACTTGCCCCCCCCCTCGATGCAGATGGATGAGCTTCCACAGGCTGGGACGGCACACGGCGCGGGACGCTGCGCGTGCGCCTCGACACGGCGCCGCGCCGGCCCATAGCATCGATCGCGCGATGCGCCCGGCCCGGATGCGATGGTTCGATCTCGCGATCGCGATCGGCCTGCCGTGCGCGCTGCTCGCGCCGGGCCTGGATCATCTCGCGCGACCCGCGTCCGCGCGCTCCACGGCACAGGAGAACCGGCGCCCACGCGACCTGCCGCCGTGGCCGGCGAACCTGGCCTCGATCTCGGCGTTCCCGCCGGCGTTCGCGGGCTGGTTCGACGACCGGCTCGGGTTGCGCGACGTCCTGATGCGCGCGAGGCAGACCCTCGATGTGTTCGTGCTGGGGGTGGATCCCTCGCCGACCCTGCTGACCGGACGCGATGGCTGGCTGTTCTTCGGTTCGGGCGGCGCGCTCGAGAGCTTTCGCGGCATCGATCCGTTTCGTCCGGGCGAGCTCGAGTATTGGATCGGCGCGCTGACCGAGCGCCGCCGCTGGTGCGCGGCTCGCGGGATCGAGTACGTGTTCGCGATCGCGCCCAACAAGGAGCAGGTCTACACCGGGCACTGGCCTGGGCGATTCACGCGCGTCGGGCCGACGCGCCTCGACCAGTTCCTCGAAACGATCGCCGGCCGCGAAGACCTGGGTTTCGTCGACCTGCGACCCGCGCTGCGCGAAGAGGCCCGGCACGATCGCGACGCCGACCACGCCTACCATCCGCTGGGGAGCCACTGGACGCGGCGCGGCGCGTGGGCCGCGTGCAACCGGATCGCGCAGCAGATCTCTGCCCGCTGGCCCGCCGTGCAGCCGATCCCTCGCGAGCGCATCGTCGTCGAGCCGGACGCCGATCCCGCGCTGTGGGATTCGATGGCCGACACGACCTACATCGCCGACCGCTTCGCGCAGCAGGTCTTCTCCGCGCGCGTCCTGGATTCGCAGGTCGAGAGAACGACGCCGACCGGTCCGCCGCTGAACGGCGTGACCGCGGTCGGGCGGAGCGCGGAGCTGCCCCGGATCCTGTTCGTTCACGACTCCTTCGGGCCGTCGATCGTGCCGTACGTCGCCGAGCAGGCGTCCTGGATGCTGGCGTTCCCCGAGTACCAGTTCCCGCGCGAGATCGCGCTGTCCGAGCGCGTCGACGTCGTCCTCGAGCTGATGACCGAACGCGGCTTGTCGGGGCCGCCGCGGCGCATGTCACCCGACGTCGACGTCCTCTCGACGGCGCAGTTCGCCGCGCTCGAGCCGCTGGGCGGCGCGTTCGACGTCGCGCGCGCGGCGCTGCCGGCAGCGCGAGGCGCCGCGCGCGTGGAGCGCGTCGAGGAATCCGGAGCGGACGCGCTGGCCCTCCACGCCGAGCGGGGCGATGCGACCTTCGAATTCCCGATCCCGACGCCGGCTCCCGGCCACGAGCTGGCGCTACGGATCGAGATCACCTCCCCCGCCCCAGCCGAACTGGCGGTCTTCTACCGAACGCGCGACTCGGACCACTTCGACAGGCTCAAGACGGCGCGCGTCGGCCTGCGCGGGGGACGCGCCGAGGTCTGCTTCGTCATCCGTGCCCAGGGGCTGCACGGATCGATCCTGCTGGCGCCCAGCGGCCCCCGCGGCCGCTACGTGCTGCACGCGCTCGAGACGCGCGCCGCGCGGCCCTGAGGACGGGACACGCACGCGACGCACGCCTGGTGCAGACGCCAGCCTGCACTCATGGAACCCACTGCACGGAAATGCCGTTCGTCAGATTGAACGTGCTCACCGTGCAGAACGCGGCCGCATTGCGGTACCAGACCTGGTAGGTGCGCGTGCCGCCCGCCGCGGGCAGCAGCCCGCGGACCGAGATCGAGAGGTCGCCGGCCACGGGGTACTGCGACGCCCCGCCCGCGTTGACCTTGGTCCCCAGGCGCGTCACGGATCCCGATGCGCAGCGCAGTCCGTCCCCGAACACGCTGCCGTTGCCGCCGCCCTGCTGACCGGTCCCCTGGAAGTACAGCGCGGAGCTGTTCGGCATCTGCGTCCCGAGCAGCGTCAGGTTGTCGAACGAGACGCGCGGCACGCCGGTCACCCGCAGCCGCCCGCCCGTGCCGAGCGAGTTGAGGCAGCCATCCTGAGCCCCCGCCGGACTGCTGTTGGCGCACGGACAGGCCGTCCCCGAGCCGTCACCCGGGCAGAACAGCGCGGTGGCACCCTGGCACTCGTCGGGAACGCCGTCGCCGTTGGTGTCCTGCGAGAAGCCCAGCGCGATGTCGCACGAGTCGGGCTGGAAGTTCCCATTGCAGTCGATCTCGCACTCGTCGGGAATCCCATTGAGGTTGCAGTCGTTGCCGAACAGGTCGCACTCGTCCGGAGACTGGTTGTTGTTGCAGTCCAGGCTCGTGCCCGAGGCGATGTCGCACTCGTCGGGAATCTGGTTGCCATTGCAGTCGAGCGAGGACCCGAGCGCGATGTCGTCGGCGTCCGGGCGGCCGTTGGCATTGCAATCGGTCCCGAGCCCGACCTTCGTTTCCTGACGGCTGTTGCCTGGAAGAGTCAACCAGCGCGTGAACGGCACATGCGGGTTGTGCAGTAGGAATCGCTGTCTCCACCGGTAGGAGTCCAGGCTGGGCAGTCCGCTGAGGATCACGCTGAAGGTCGGGTTGCCCGTCGACAGGCTCCCCGTGTTGATCCACCCTCCGCTGAGCACCAGCCCGGACCCGTTGAGCAGTCCGCCCAAGGGCTTGGTCTCGTACTGGACCCTCACGCGCTCCCTGCCCATGGGTGTGCTCGGCAATCCCTGCTGATTGAACGATCCGGAGCGCATGCCGAACCCGGTAACGGATTCGGAGCGACCAAGGATCTGGATCGCTCTCGAATCATCCTGACGGCGCTGAGACACCGCCGGTCCCAGGCCTGTGCCGCCCCCCGCGATGAACAGATGGACGTTCCCCGTGAACAGCACGCCTCCACTCGTCAGAAGGTCAGCGAGCCCGTCCCCGTTGACGTCTCCGGTGATCGAGAGCGCCTCGCCCAGGACCACCGACGGTGTCCCGGCATAGGTCTCGCTCGGTACGGTGGGCAGCCCTGCCGAACCCATCATGAACACGTGCACCGCGCCGTCCGTGCTCGACGGGATGCGCGCGACGCCCACGGCGAAGTCGGAGAATCCGTCTCCGTTCATGTCCCCGCCTCCCGCGGCGGAGCGCCCGAACTCATCCCCTGGAGCTGCCCCTGTCGTGAACCACTGCAGCGGCAGTGTGATGGTGGATGGCCCACCCGGGGCGCCGCGATAGATGTACACGGCCCCGGCGAGCGCAGCGTAGCCCGGAGCCGTGGCGAAGAGATCGGAGAACCCATCTCCGTTGATGTCCCCTGCGTGCCCTACGCGAGTACCGAGCCTGGCGCCGGCCGAGTTCGACTCCTCCAGCCATGCTGCGGATCCTGTGCTGGGACCGGACGACCCTCCGAGGTATGCGTAGATTCTTCCTTCTTGTGCGTGCGAGTTCGATACATCGGGCGAGCCGACGACGAAATCGGTGTAGCCGTCCCGGTTGAGATCCCCGCAGAACGAGACGCTGATCCCGTAAGTCGTCACCCCTGAGACGTCGCCCTGCCGCTGCCAGTTCGGAGCCGCCGGAAGGATGTCGGCTGCAATGGCGGATCCAGTCCCCAGGAACAGCCGGACGCTGCCGCGATCCACGCCTCCGAGGGCGCGGCTGCCCACCAGCAGGTCGGCAAACCCGTCCCGGTTGACGTCTCCTTCTGCCGAGACGGACCGCCCGACCTCGGCATTGACCTCATTGCCCTCGTAGGTCCAAGCAGCTGTCGTGGAGATGCCGGACGCGTTGCCCAAGAAGACGAGCACGCGTCCTTCCGCCGCCTCCCCGTTGGACCACCCCGGCGCACCGACTGCCAGGTCGCCGAATCCGTCGTTGTTGAGATCTCCGCCGGAGATCGCCGAGCCCAGACGGGCACCGGCCTGCCCGCCATGGATCTGGAAGGTCGATGAACCGGGCGGAGATCCGCGCTGGCCGAGGTACACCCGCACGCGCCCTTGGTCGACGAAGGCACCATCGAATCCGGGATCCCCGATCGCCCAGTCCGTGAACCCGTCGCCGTTGAGGTCGCCGACGTAGGCGACGGCCTTGCCGGTCTCGGCATTCGCCACCCCGTTGTAGGTCGTACGGCGCTCGAGGAACGGCATCTGCGGCTTTCCGAAGAAGAGCCGCACCACGCCCTCGTTGAGCTCAGGGTTGCTGTAGAAGGGCGCCGCGGAAGCCACGATGTCCGTGAACCCGTCGCCATTGACGTCCCCCGCGCACCCCAGGTCGTGACCAAGCTGAATGCCCATGGTCCCCCCCAGGTACTGATCGTCACCAGCGGACGCGACGAATCCCATGCCGGGCTGTCCATGGGTGACGTAGATGGCGCCCTGGTTCCCGAAGGCCAGCGGAGCGCCGACGACGATGTCGCCGAACCCGTCGGAATCGAGGTCCCCGCCGGCCGCGACCGTGAAGCCGTACTGCTGTGAGCCGGGCCCGGGCCACTCGCGGGATGCGGCTGGTGTTGCGCTGAGTCCGGCGACAGTTCCATGGTGGACATGCACCTTGCCGCGGCCTCCGTGTTCGGGGGCTCCGATGGCCAGGTCGGCGTAGCCGTCGCCGTTCGTGTCCCCGACGCCAGCGAGGCCGCGTCCGAGTTGCTCGCCGCCCGTTCCGCTGATCACCGTGTCCGGATTCGGGTCCGCGGCGAACCCGGCGCTCCCCAGGTAGAGGAACACCTTGCCGTCCGCGCCTCCCCCGTTGTTGAAGAATGGGGCTGAGACAGCCAGATCCGCGAAGCCGTCCGCATTCACATCTCCGGCGCCGGTGACCCGGGATCCGAACTGGGAACCTGCCTGGACCGGGTTGCCCGCGTTGATCCACGGATTCGTCGCACTCAGCACGATCCCGGCGGCGCTGCCGAAGAACACGATGACGCGCCCGACGGTCGGACACCCCAGCGCGATGTCGTCGAACCCGTCGCCGTTGAGGTCGCCCGCAGGCCCGTCGATCAGAAGCTCGCAGGCGCCGACAGTGCTCTGCCATGCGAACGCCGCGTTGGCTGGAGTGCCGTTCGGTCCAAGGCCGGTGGGACTGCCGTACCACACGTAGACCGTTCCGTTCCCGTGCAGTCGAGCGGTAGCGACGATGTCGTCGAATCCATCGCCGTTCACGTCGCCCACGCCCGCGGCTCCGATCCCGAATCGGCCTCCGGCGCTTCCACCGTTGGCCGTCCAGTCCGGGACATAGGCCGGGTTCGGTCCCAGCGGCCCGCCATGAAAGACCCACACCCTGCCTTCGTCAGCGCCTGCGGGTCCATCGAAGAGCGCGCTGCCGATGATGATGTCCGAGTAGCCGTCCCCATTGACGTCGCCCGCGGTCCTCGTGCGCAACCCGTTGTCGATGCAGCCGCAGTTCCCGGCGGCGCTGGCCTGGTCTGGCTCGAAGGCCCAGCCCGAGTAGAGCAGTGGATCGATCGTGACCGGGTAGACCGCGTCGCGGTCGTGGAAGCGCACGCCCACGCCCCACGGCCCGGGCGCGAGCTCCGCCTGCACTGGATTCCCGTTCGCGTCCCAGGCCTTGATCCAGCCGTAGATCAGACGGACATCGCCTCTGCGATCCACGAGGAACGCTCCGCTGCCGTCATCCACGAGGCGCATGGTGAGGTTCCCCTCCACGCGCAGCCCGATCCAGCCCGGCTCGTCGTCGCCTTCCGGCCTCGAGGGGATCGTCCAGCCGTGCTCGATGCCGTGAGCGGTGCTGATGAACCACTCGATCAGGCCATCGTGGGCGATGTCGACGCGGTTGCCGGTCGCGACCGGCGCTCCCGGCCGGACGGGATGCGCCCCGTACTCACGGCCGAACGTCGCGGTGCCGATCTCGAAACTCCACGGCTCGTCGCGGGGATCCAGCGCGTCGCCGCAGGGAACCAGCCGCAGGCCCGGCGGCGCGATCTCGAGCTCCCAGCCGTTGCGCTCGTCCGTCGCCCGCAGCGCACCGGACACACCGGACCAGCGCAGCGTGGCGGACGCGCCGTGTCGGGCCGTGGCGGACGGAGCGGATTGCACCAGGAACGCGCAAGCGAGCAGCGCGGCGAGTTTCAGCATGGCGGGAGGCCTCCGGCTCGCGGCGCCGGATCAGGGACGGTCGGGGGAAGCCAGCGACCGGTCCGAGCGAGAGCCGACGGAGCGGCCGGAGGAGGGGAATCCCCTCCGGGCCCAAGGTCCGTTCACGCTCCGGTCCGCAGGAGCGTTCGGGAAAAACCTCCGGAAAGCGCGCTCGTGCGGCCGCCTTCCGCCCCCGCCGGGACCTAGATCCTGCGACCGTCCAGGGGTCCGAACCGCGCCGCCAGCCGCGCGCGCGCGCGCCCCAGCCGCAGGCGTACGGTCGACTCGGGCAGTCCCTCCTCGCGCGCCACCTGCGCGATCGGGATCTCCAGCAGGTCGACGCGCGTCACCAGGGCGCGCTCCTCCTCGTCGAGCTCGCCGATCAGCGCCAGGATCCGCTCCAGGTCCTCCGCCCGGCTGACGTGCTCGCTGGGCGCGACACCCGGGGAGGTCACCGCCGGCAGATCGTCCCCCCCCACCTCGCCCGCGGGGGACCGGCGCGCCGCACCGTGCCACCGCCGGCGCGCGCGCAGCTTGTTCAGCGCCACCCGCGCGAAGTAGGCCCGGAACGCCTGCTCGTTCGTGAACTGGACGCGCCCCGCGTGCTTCACGATCTCGTGCAGCGCCGATTGCACGATGTCGGACGGGCGCTCCCGCGTGCGGACGAGCCCGCCCATGTGCGCGCGGACGAAGGCGTGCAGGCGCGGGAGGCTGCCGTGCACCCAGATCTCCCACTGCGCTCCCGTTCCGCCGGGGTGTTCGTGGGACGGGGTCGGCGGGTCCATGCGGCCTCGAACTCCATTGCACAGCGGTGCCCGGGGGCGCGCAAGGCTCGGGGATCCGCGACGCCGTGCTGCGGCTGCGCGCAGGAACGGTCCTCTGCTATGAGTGGTGTCGATGGACCCGGAACGCACGGGAGAACCGTCGCGGGCAGCCCAGCAGGTGTTCGCGCGGTACCTGGCCGAGGAAGCCGGCGCGGGCGACGCATCCGGGGACCGCGAGGTTCTCGAGGAGCATCCCGAGCTGCGCGGCGAACTCGCCGTCCTCCAGCAGCGCTGGCAGGTAGTGCGCTCGCTCCTCGGCGACCTCGCGCACGACGAGGCGCTGATCGCCTCCGTCATGGGGCAGTTGCCCGGACCGATCGGTCCCGAGGCGCGCGCCGTGCTGGAACGGCTCCAGCGGCTGCGGCCGACGGAGAGCCTCCACGAAGTCCTGGGCGAGGCTGCACGCGGCGGGATGGGGCTGGTCGAGCGCGTGCGCGATCGCGCGCTCGATCGCGTGCTGGCACGCAAGCGCCTGCATGCCGTGGTGTTGCCGGGAGGCTCGCGCCTCCCGCTGGACGGCAAGCGCCTCGAACGCTTCCTGCGGGAGGCGCAGATCTGTGGAGCGCTGGGCCACCCGGGCGTGCTGCCCGTGCACGAGCTGGGCGTCGACGAACACTGCGAACCGTACTTCACGATGCCGCTCGTCGAGGGCCGGACCCTGGCGGAGATCCTGCGGCTCGCGCGCGGCGGCTCGGCCGAGTGGACGCCGGGACGCATCCTCGAAGTGCTCATCAAGGTCTGCGACACGCTGGCCTACGCGCACCAGCGCGACGTCGTGCACCGCGACGTCAAGCCCGAGAACGTGCACGTGGGCCGCTTCGGCGAGGTCTACCTGCTCGACTGGGGGCTGGCGCGCTCGGGAAGCGAGCCGGAGCCCGAGGCGGCGCGCGCGAACCGCGCCGACGGCCCCGCGGACCTGACGCTGGAAGGCGAGGTGCTGGGGACGCCGCTCTACATGGCGCCCGAGCAGGCGCGCGGCGATCGCGTCGCCGTCGGTCCGCTCGTGGACGTGTACGCCCTGGGGGCGATCCTCTACGAGTTCCTCGCCGGCCGCCCGCCGTACGCGGGAGCCGACGGTTCGTCGGGCAGCAGCTCCCAGGTTCTGGAGAGCCTGCGCGCGGGTCCGCCCGTGGAACTGGATCGCATCGCGCCCGACGCGCCGCGCGAGCTGGTCTCGATCTGCCGCCGGGCCATGGCGCGCGAACCGGCACGGCGCTACCCCAGCGCGGTCGAACTGGGCGCGGACCTGCGCGCCTTCGTCGAGGGCCGCGTCGTCCGCGCCCACGACGCAGGCGTCCTGGCCACGCTGCGCAAGTGGGTGCGGCGCAATCCCTGGCTGGCGGCCTCGATCGCCGCGCTGGCCGTCGTGATGCCGGGCGGAACCGCGCTGCTCCTGCACGAGCAGGGACAGCGCGCCGAGGCCCTGCAGGAGCGCGTGGACGTGCTCGCGCCCGTGAACCTGCGCGCGCGTGCGCCCGCGTTGTGGCCGGCCCTGCCGCGCAACGTCGTCGCGATGGAGGGCTGGCTGGCGGACGTGGAGGACCTCAGGAGCCGCGTTCCCCTGCACGCCTCCGCGCTCGCGTCGCTGCGCGCGCAGGGACGGGCCGGCGACGCGGGCGACTCGCGCGAACGATCCCTCCGCGCGGATCTGGAGGCACGCCTGGACGCCGTCGAGTCGCGGATCGCCGGTCACCGCGAGAACACGGCGGAAATCTCCGCTTTCGCGCCCTCGTCCGGCCGTGAGCACGGCCTGGCGTGGGCCGCCGAGGAGATCGCCCGCCTCACGACGGTCGCGGACCGGATCCGCGCGCGCCTGGCTCGACCGCGCACGTGGCGCTTCGAGGATCCCGTCGAGCAGCACCGCCATGATTCGCTCCAGGAGTTCGTGGAGGCCTTCGAGGACCTGGATGCCCCGGGGGAGGGCTGGGTGGAACGCGTGCGACGCGCGCGCGACCAGGCCCTGGCGCTCGGCCGGCGCAGCCTCGAGGACTCGGCCGCCGCATGGCATCAGACGTGCGCGCTCATCGCCGACCCGCTGCGCAGCCCCAGGTACGCGGGGCTCCAGCTCCGACCCCAGGTGGGCTTGATCCCGCTGGGCCCCGACCCGCGCTCCGGCCTCCACGAGTTCGCCCACCTCGCGACGGGCGAACCTCCCGCGCGCGCGCTCGACGGGCGGCTGCGCATCGGGCCGGAGAGCGGTCTGGTGCTGGTGCTCGTGCCCGGCGGCTCGTTCGTCATGGGCGGCGATCCGCTGGGCGGTCACATCCCGGGCAGCGAGGCGCCGGCCCACGAAGTGCCGCTCGCACCGTTCTTCCTGGCCAAGCACGAGATGACCCAGGCGCAGTGGCTGCGCGCCGCGGGCGAGAATCCGAGCTACTACCATCCTGGATGGAGCCTGCCCGTCGAAGCCGGGATCGACGTGGGGATCGCGACCTGGATCCACCCGGTGGAGAGCGTCTCGTGGAGCCGCGCCGTCGCCGTCCTCAGGTCGATCGACCTCGAGTTGCCGACCGAAGCCCAGTGGGAGTACGCGGCTCGGGCGGGGACGCGGCTCAAGTGGGTCACGGCCGCCGACGTCTGCGACCTGCACGCGATCGCGAACATCAACCAGGTCGCCTATCCCGAGTCCTGTCGAGGCAAGGCCTGGAGCATCGTGGCGCCCATCGGCGGCCTCGAGCCCAATCCGTGGGGGTTCCACGACGTCCTGGGCAACGTGGCCGAGTGGACTCTCGACTGCTTCGCATCCAGCTACCGCCACCCGCACCGCGCCGGAGACGGCCTGATCGAGGGTCCGGACTTCGGCCTGCGCACGGTGCGCGGGGGCAACTTCTGGACGATTCCGGAGCACCTGAGTGTCGCCACGCGCGGCGACTACCCCGGCGAGGTCGTCGAGCGCATGATCGGCGTGCGGCCCGCGCGGCGCGTGGACGCCGACGACGGTCCGCGGTGAAGGGCGTCCGCGGAGCGAGGCTGGTGGAGCCCGGGCGCGGACTCAGAGCCTGCGCACCAGCGAGATCGGTTCGGCGGGCGGGATCGGATCGCAGTGCGCCGTGCACACTCCGGCCAGCGCGTGCACGAACTCCTCGGCCTCGGAGCGGCGGCGCGCGACGTCCTTGTCGGCGTCGATCACGCGCACGAGGTCGTTGATCGAGAGCATGCCGACCAGCCGCAGCTCGCGGTCGACGACGGGCAACCGGCGCACGCGGTGCGCGCGCATCTGGGTCAGGACCGACTCCAGGCTGTCGTGCTGCTGGCAGGACTTGACCTCGCGCGACATGGTGTCCTCGACCTGGATCTCCGCCAGGCGCCGGTCGCGGCTCCAGGCCGCCATGCACAGGTCGCGGTCGGTCACGACGCCGAGCAGGCGCTGGTTGTCGTCGACGACGGGGACGATGCCGCAATCGCGTTCCCACATGATGTTCGCAGCCGCGTGGAGCGAGTCGTGCGGATTCACGGTGCGCACCTCGCGGGTCATGAGCTTCGAGATGTTCATGGTTCGACCTCCGGGCGGCACGCTGCGCGCAGGAAACGGCGACTTCGATGCCGCGCCGCGTCCAGGGTAGGTCGGAACGGCGCGCAGCGCAGGTTCCCGGAGTGCGCACGCTCCTGCGTCACCCTGCGTAGGGCGCGTGGCCTGGGGCCGGGGCCGCTGGACGCGGCCCGCGCTCAAGCGCCCCAGGTGATCTCCCAGCCGTTCGACAAGTTGAACGTCGACGGCGTGCAGAAGTCCGCGGCGTTGCGGTACCAGACCTGGTACGTGCGCACGCCCGGCGTCGTCACCAGGCCGCGCGCCGAGACGCTGAGGTCCCCCGCCTGCGGGTACTGCGACATGCCGCCGACGTTGGGGATCGTCTTGAGCCGGATCACCACGCCGCCGGCGCAGCGCAGGCCGTCGCCGAACGTGACGCCGTTGCCGCCGTTCTGCTGGGTCGTGCCCTGGAAGTACAAGGCCGAGCTGTTCGGCATCTGCGAACCCAGCAGCGTGATCGTGTCGCCGCCGATGCTGGCGGTGCCGGTCGCCACGAGCTTCCCGCCGACGCCGAGCGAGCTCAGGCAGCCTTCGCGGTTCCCGACCGGGCTGTGGTTGGCGCACGGGCAGGCCGTGCCCGTGCCGTCGCCCGGGCAGTAGGGCACGCCCGCGCCCAGCCCGCCGTTCACAATGATCGTGCCCGACGGCAGCGTGCCGGCGCTGCCGAACGTCCAGTTCGCGGGATCGGCGATCGCCGCGAGCCACTGCGCCTTCGTGCCGCTGGTCAGCGCGGCGGTGTTGAACCCCATGAAGTGCTGCAGGTTGGCACCCTGCGCGAAGGACACCGCCGTGTTCGCGGCCACCGAGAGCCCCGGCGGCACGTCCCCGGTGCTGGACGAGGTCGCATCCTCGAACCCGCCGGTGTCGTCGAGCACGAACACGTGCTGCTGCGTGACGGTGTTCAGCGGGTTGTCGCCGGTGTCGTGCTGGAACACGTACACCTGGTCGCCGCTCTGCGAGAGCGCCGGGATCGCGTAGTTGCCGCTCGTCACGCCGGTCCCGCCGATCGCGCCGCTGGCCGTCCACGTGAAGCTCGTCGACATCTCGTTGGTGCTGATGACGGTGCCCGCGGGGATCAGCGCGTTGGCCGTGAAGCGCAGCAGGTTCTCGTTCGCGTCGCCGTCGTGGGGCCCGATCGTGTTGCGGAACGCGGTGTTCGTCGTGCTCCAGCCGTTGTCGGTGAGGTACAGCACCGTCCCGGCCGGCAGCGGCGCCAGATTGACGATCGTGAGGCCGTCGGTCGGCGTGCCGTTGTCGATCCAGCCGATCAGCGCGACATCGCCGGCGGTCAGGTTGATCTGCGCGTGGACGCCGGCGGCAAGCAGGCCGGCCGCGGCGAGGCAACGGAGCGAACGGAGGATCGTGATCATGGAGCGTGCGTCGTGTTGGGGTGGTCCGAGGGGGCTCGCGGCGCGGCGAGCGACCAAGCCTGTCCGGCCCCATCCTGCGCGATTCCGCGCCACCCGCAACCGGGTTCCGCCGGTCGGACCCGGCCGCGCTTCAGAATCCGCAGGGAAACTGCCGGAACCACCGCAGGGCGTTCGCGCCGCCGTCGTCGGTCGTCACGAAGGCGCCGCGCACGCCCGCGCAACCCCCG
Organism: uncultured Planctomycetaceae bacterium; assembly: GCA_964552795.1. Taxonomy (GTDB): domain Bacteria; phylum Planctomycetota; class UBA1135; order UBA1135; genus JAEUHZ01. The sequence goes on along the minus strand of CAZKIO010000010.1, from coordinate 14,436 downwards.
GGGCTCCACTGCACGGCGAAGCCTTCCTGGTTCTCGGCGCCGGGGTAGTCGTAGGTGAGCACGCGGTCGAACGTGCGGATCGGGCCCGAGCCCACGGAAGCCAGGCGCAAGATCTCCAGGTCGTTGCGTCCGCCGCCGTGCCAGGCGTACAGCACGCCGAGCGAGGGATCGAAGGTCAGCTCCGCCAGCTCTGGATCGCCCGTCGCGTACTCGCCGACGAACACCAGCGCTCCGCTCGTCCGGTTCAGGTCGAACACGTACACGTGCCCGCCGTTCTGGTGGCCGACGAACGCCAGCGCGCCCATGCCCTGCGTGCTCGTGTACGGAGCGCCGTTGCCGTCGACGAACGCGCCGGCGACGAGCGCCGCGTCGGGCACGAACGCCAGCGCTTCGAGACCCAGGCCGCCGGCGTAGACCGGCACGAACGCCGAGAGGTTCCAGGTGCGGCGCAGCACCGCAGCCGGCGCCGACAGGTCCCACTCGCGAACGGAGCTCGAGCCCTCCTCGATCGTGAACACGCTGGCGGGCTCGGCGAAGGTCGCCAGCGCCAGCGCCTCGCAGTCGCCGAAGCCGGTCCACTCGGCGCGCTGCCCCGCGATGCTTGCGACCTGGAACGAATTCGCTCCGTCGGGCACGAGCTTCCAGATCTTCGATCCGCCGGCGCCGCCGTTGCGGCACAACCACAGGCACGGCTCGAACGGGTTCCAGAACGCGCCGGAGAGGTCCTCGTGGAAGTCGTTGACGCCCGGACCCTCGATCGCGGTGAGGTTGGCGGCGGCCGCCGGCGATTCGGCGGGCCAGGGGCAAGTCGGCGCGGCGGCGCACAGGGGCACGGGACGCATGCGCGTTCCCGGAGCGACCGGCTGCTGGTACGCGGCGCACAGGAGCGCGGCGCACAGTCCGATCCACGGACCGCGCCATGCGCGTGAGCGTCGGTGCGCGCGGATCTGCATGAGCCAGTTCATCCTACTGCACGTGCCGATCCCACTGCGTCCAGCCGCGTTCAGCCCGCCTCGTCGTCCCCCATCAGGATGGCGAGGCGCGCTGTCGCCCGGTGCAGCAGCGCGCGTTCCGCCACACTCTCGCGCGGCCGCAGCCGGCGCTAGGTATCGCGCCGCGGCGCTCGGCTGCGCAGCCACCACGTCGCGCCGGCCAGCGCGAACAGTGCGAGCGCGAGCATCTGGTAGTACGTGAGTCCGGCCAGTACGGCGGGGTTCGTACGCCAGCCCTCCAATCCCAAGCGCACGAGCGCATAGACGGTGAGGTAGGCCGCGAGGCGCCGTCCCGGGATCCAGCCGCGGCGCGTGGCCCAGGCCAGCATCCCGGCGGCGACGAAGTGATAGACCGCTTCGAGTTGCGCGACCGGCAGGTGGGGCGCGCCGCCGGCACCCACGACCGTGAACGGGCCGGCCATGCACGCGCTTCCGGCGCAACAGCCCGCGCTCGCGCAGCCCAGCCGCCCGAAGCCGAGCGCGATCGCCAGCGGCAGCGCGAATGCATCGCCCGTCGGCTTCGCGATCCCGAACGCGCGCTTACCGGCTTCGACCGCGATCCAGCCGCCGAGCAGACCGCCGAGCACCGTGCGGCCGCCGAGCAGCAGGCCGTCGGGACCGCGCGCGCCATCGGGCGGCGGCGCAGTCCAAGCGAGGAGGCTCGCGGGGAGTTGGAACAGGTACGCGCCGAGGATCGCGCCGCCGACCGCGAGCAGGAAGACGCCGGTGTTCTCGCGGGCGTCGAGGTTGGCGACGTTGCCCTGCCACCGGCGCGCCGCGAACGCGCACGCGATGCCCGCCGCGACCCACAGGAAGTACGCCATCAGCGCACGGCGGCCGCCTCAGCACGCAACGGCGCGAGCACGGTCTCCTCGAGCTCGTCGCGGTAGAACAGGTTGTACGTATCGAACGGGATCACGCGCTCGCCGTCGGGGTGTGCGATGTGCACGCACGACTTGCGGACGCTGCGCAGATCGAGATCGTGCCGGTCGAGGAACTTCATGATCACGATGCGAAACACGTCGGCGTAGCCGAGGCCGAGGCCGCCGGGCGAGAACCCGGGCAGGCAGCACAGGAGGCGTGCAACGGCGTCCGCAGCCCCCTCGGGGCCGTGCGCCGTGCTGAACGCGCGCACGAATGCCTGCTGCAGCGCAGGGTCGCGCTCGAGCGTGATCGTGTTGCGCGTGCCGGCGAGGAGCACGTCGGGCGGCACGAGGCCCGTCAGCGGCGTGATCGGCTTCCCGCCGCTCGGCCGCTTGAGAGCGTAGGCCATGGCCAGGCAGTCGGGATGGCAAGGCACGGGGACGATGTCGGCTGGCGTGAACCAGGTGCACTGCTCCAGGATGCGGCGTCGCACCTCGCTCAGGGTCAGTCGGTGCTGCGCTGCGTCGTGCCCGTCCGTCCGTCCGGCCTCCTGCACCGGCTGGAACGTGACGCCGCGTACACAGCGCTGCTCCGCTGCGAATCGCACGAGTTCGCCCAGTTCGTCGTCGTTCAACCCGCGGCGGACGGTGACCACGAGCGTCGTCGAGAGGTCCAATTCGTTCAGCAGTTCCAGCGCGCGGTGCTTGGCCTCCAGGATGCGCGCTCCTCGCAGCACACGCAGCGGTTCCTCGCGCAGGCTGTCCCACTGCAAGTAGACCTCGAATCCAGGAGCGTACGTCCGCAGCCTCTCAGCGAATCCGTCCTCGTGCGCGATCCGAATCCCGTTCGTGTTCACCATCAGGTGGCGGATCGGCCGCCGCCGACACGCGTCGAGGACATCGAAGAAGCGCGGATGGAGCGTCGGCTCGCCGCCGCTGACCTGGACGACGTCGGGCTCGGTCTCGTTGCGCACGATCGCGTCGAGCATGCCCTCGATCGTCTCCAGGCTGCGGTGGGTCGTGCGCTCGGGCCCGCTCCCTGCGTAGCACGTCGGGCAGCGCAGGTTGCAGTGGTCGGTGATCTCGAGCAACACGACGCAACCGTGCTGCTCGTGCTCGGTGCAGATGCCGCAGTCATAGGGACACCCGAAGCGAAACGCCGTGTTGGGCTTCGCGACCTGCTCGGGCGGCTTGAGGAAGCGCTCGCGGCCCAGGCGCCAGTAGTCGGCGTCGTCCGCGAGCAGCACGCGCTGCGGGCCGTGCTGCAAGCAGCGCTTGAGCAAGAATACCTGTCCATCCTCGATCACCTCCTTGGCCTCGACGGTGCGCAGGCAGGTGCCGCAAAGCGCGGTGGTCGCACCGTAGAACAGGTAGGGACGTGTCCGGTGGGTCATGATGCCGCGTACTGTCGAGTGCGGGCGAGCGCCTGCCAAGCCCAGCGACCGGCCGGAGCCAAGGGAAATCCGCACGTGACGCGCCCACCGGGATCCGCGATACTCGGGCCGATGCCCGGTGAAGTCCACCAACTCGCGGTTCTGATTGTCGTCCCGGCGCTGCTGGGCCTCGGCGCGCTGATCACGGGAATCTATCTCCTGCTCCGCCGGCCGCCTGAGGGCGCGTCGCCGAACTTGGGCTTGAGGATGATCCTGGCGGCCTTGTGCCTGGTGGGCGCGCTCGGCATCGGCGCCTGCTTCGGGTTCTACGGGTACGTGTTCACCCAACTTGGCTGACGGCCGCTGGCGTGCCGCTGACGCGAGCGGGTCGCGAGGGAATCGCGGGCACTGGGGCGGATCCAGTTCTGCGACCTGGACACGCTGGATCTGGCACACGCGCGATCGACTCGTCTGAACTGGATGAACACGTTCCACCTGGGTGATTCGACCTGGAAGTCGTCGATCGCCAGCTTGGACGGCGCGCCCCTGATCCAGGCGCGCATCACGCTCGTCCCGAACGCGGCGACCCACCAGCAGGCGCTCGCCAGCGCGCTCGGTCTGGCGTGGCGTGCGCCCTGATCCGCGCCACCACGCGATCGCGTTCAGCCCGCCTCGTCGTCCCCCATCAGGATGGCGAGGCGCGCTGTCGCCCGGTGCAGCAGCGCGCGCACGGCTTCCTCCGTGCGCCCCGTGCGTGCGCCGATCTCGGCCCGCGACAGCCCGGCCATGTAGGCCAGCGTCAGGACCTCGCGCTGCTCTTCGGTCAGGCCGTCGATGGCCTCTTCGAGCCGCTCGATCTCCTCCTGCCGCAGGACCTGCTTGCTGGGGCTCGACAGGCGCGCGTAGACGTCGCCGAGGCCGACCAGCGCGGTCTCCTGGAACCCGCCGGCGTGTTCGCGCCCGACGTCGCGCTTCATCCGCTCCAGGTCGCGCGCCCGGTTCGCGATCTTGCGCCGCGCGGTGGTGAACAGCCAGTGCTTGAAGGCCTGCTCGCCGGGGTGCTGGAACCGGTCCATGTGCGTCAGAAGCTCGCGGCAGATCGACTGCACGAGGTCCGAGCTCGACTCCTTCGCGCGCAGCGCCGGCCCCATGTGCGCGCGCACGTAGGCCCGCAGCGCCGGCAGGTGCAGCGTCATCAACTGCTCGACGGCCTGAGCGTCGCCGCGGGCCGCGCGCTCGGCCAGTTCCGTCGTCGGGTCGTCCATTGCGGGATTGCGGCCGCGCAGTCTAGGGACGGCGGGCCCGGGTCCCGCAGGGGGTGGTCGGAATGCCGGCAAGGTCTGCTTGAGGGCCGTGTCCGCGGGTCACGCGGGCGGCCGCGACCGGCGGGACGGGACGCGCGACGGAGCGCCCCGCGGAGTAAGGTTCCGGATCGGCAGTCACGCGGCGTGCCCCGCGGGGATCCGGTACCCAACCACCGAAGGTCGATCGTTCATGCGGGAGAGCGCGGAAGGAGGCGCCGGGCGCGGCCGGCAGGTCTCGCAACAGGCCGAGGACCTGCTCGTCGAAGCGCTCGCGGCGCTCGAACGCGACGGCGCGGCGGGTGTCGAGGCGTTGCTGGCGGCGCATCCGGACCTCGCGCCGCGCGTGCGCAAGCACCTGGAGCGCATCCATCGCCTGGGGCTGGCCGGCACGGACGCGCAAGCGCCGACGCCGGAGCATCCCGAGCGGCTGGGCGAGCACCGCATCCTGGCGCGGCTCGGGCAGGGCGGCATGGGCGTCGTCTACCGCGCGCTGCAGGAGTCGCTCGGCCGCGAGGTCGCGCTCAAGCTGATCCGCCCGGACCAGTTCTTCTTCCCCGGCGCGCGCGAGCGGTTCCGGCGCGAGGTCGAGCTCGTCGCGCGGCTGCAGCACCCGGGCATCGTCGCGGTGCACGCGGTCGGCAGCGAAGCGGGACTGCCGTACTTCACGATGGAGCTCGTGCGCGGCGCGACGCTGGCCGAGGTCATCGAGGACCTCGCCGGCCGCGAACCGCGCACGCTCAGCGGCGCGGACCTCGACGCGGTGCTCGCGCGGCGGCTGGGCGAGGAGCCGGCCGGGCAACCGGCGGCGCTGTTCCAGGGCGCGTGGCCCGTGGTCGTCGCGCGCGTGTTGCGCGAGGTGGCCGAGGCGCTGGAGTACGCGCACCGCCGCGGCGTGCTGCACCGCGACGTGAAGCCGTCCAACGTGATGATCACGCGCGCCGGGCGCGTCCTGCTGCTCGACTTCGGCCTGGCGGGCGCGACCGGCGGCGAGCGGCTCACGCGCACGGGATCGCAGCTCGGCTCGCTGGCCTACATGTCGCCCGAGTTGCTGGCGGGCGAGGCGCGCGAGGTCGATGCGCGCGGCGACGTGTACTCGCTGGGCGCGACCGGTTGGGAGCTGCTGGCGCTGCGCCTGCCGTACCAGTCGAGCGATCCGGTGCGCCTGCGCGAGCTGGCGGGCGCGGCCACGCGTCCCAAGCTCACGAGCGTCAACGCGGCCGTGCCGTGGGAGCTCGACACCGTGCTCGCCACCGCGCTCGAACCCGATCCCGAGCGGCGCTACGCCAGCGCGGCGCTCCTCGCGCGCGACCTCGACAACGTTCTCGCGCGCCGCCCGATCGAAGCGCGCGCGGCGGGCGCGTGGCTGCGCGCGCGGCGCTGGTCGCAGCGCCATCCCGCGCGTGCGACGGCGCTCGTCGCGCTGATCCTCGCACTGCTGGTGGGCCCGTCGGTGTACGCGGTGCAGGAACAGCGCGCGCGCATCACGATCGAAGGCCAGCGCGACACGTTGCGCGAGATCAACGTCGAGCTCGGACGCGCGCGCGACCAGGCGCAGAGCGAGTCGCTGCGGGCGCGCGCGAACTTCGAGCGCCTGCAGCGCGCGGTCGACACCATGCTGGCCAAGGTCGGCGACGAGCACCTGCGCGACATCCCGCGCATGGAGCCCGTGCGGCGCGAGCTCCTGGAGGAAGCGCTGCGCTTCTACGAGGAGTTCCTGCGGGAGACGCCGCAGGACGCCGCGCTGCGCCTCGAGGCCGCGCGGATCCGCCTGCGCTGTGCCGACGTGCGCACGCTGCTGGGCGAGCGTGCCGCGGCGCAGGCCGACCTGGAGGCCGCGCGCGCGGAGTTCGCGGCGCAGATCACCGCGCGCGCGGACCTCGGCGCCGAGTTCGCGCGCCTGCAGCAGCGGCTCGCGGCCGTGCAGCGCGTCCGCGGCGATCTTCCCGGCGCCCTGGCCAATGCGCGCGCCGCGCAAGAGCTGTGGAACTCGGCGAACCTGACGGCGGCGCCGCTCGCGCGCGCCATCGGCGATGCCGAGGCGAGCCTGGAGATCAGCCTCGTCCTGGCCGATCAGGGCGATCTCGCGGGCGCGGAAGCGGCCCTGGAGCGCTCGCTCGAACGGATGGCCCAGGCACGCGCGGCCGCCGGCGGCGAGCTCGAGCTGGGCCCGATCGAGCCGCGCACGCTCGACCGCCTTGCGACGCACGTCGTGCAGACCGTCTTCCAGGGGCGCGCGGGCGCGCGCGGCGGCGAGTTGCTCTCGCGCGCGATCGATCTGCATGCGCAAGCGGGTGCGGCGTGGACGCGGCTCTTGGAGCGGGATCAGGCCTCGGCGCAGGTGCGTGTCGACGCGGCGCGCAACCAGGTGCACCTGGGGATCGCGCAGCAGAGCCTGGGCCGCCTTGACGCGGCGCGCGCCTCGTTCGAGCTCGGCGTCGAGCGGAGCGCCGCGCTGGTGAACGACTATCCGTTCTCGCCGCGCCGGCGCACCGAGCTGGCGAACGCGCGCGCGAACCTGGCCGCCGTACTGGGCATGGTCGAGGACAACGCGGGCGCCGTGCGCGAGTACGGGCTCGCGCGCACGCTGTTCGAGCAGCTCAGCGACGACAACCCCGCCGACCACGAGGCCGCGATCGGACTCGCGCAGGCGCTGCAGGGCGAGGCGGTGATGGCCTACACGGCCGAGCGCTGGGACGAAGCCGCGGAGCTGACCGCGCGCGCGGGCGATGCCTGCGACCGCGCGCTGCGCCTGCGGCCCGACTACCCGACGGCGCGGCGGCTGCGCCGCAAGCTGCACGAGACCGCGGCCGAGATCGCGCTGTCCGCGGGCCGGCATGCGACGGCCGCGGCCGCCGCGCGCGCGCTGCTCGCGCCCGAGCTGGCGCCGTCGGACCCCGCGCTGAGCGCCGGATTGCTGGCACGCAGCGCCGGCCTCGCGCGCGACGACGCGGCGCTCGCCGCCGAGGAGCGCGCGACGCTGGCCGAAACCTACCGCGCCGAGGCCGCCGACTTGTTCCGGGCCGCCTTGGCCGCGGGCCGCACGGCGGCGCAGTTGCGCGCGGACCCGGCGCTGCGGATGCAGTGGAACGCGCCCGGCGTCTCCGAGCTGCTGGACGAGGTCGCCGGCCGATAGCGCGGATTCCGGACGGATGGGCCGTCACGCGCCGCGCGGGACGGGGATCGGTGCCTGGGCGGGGGTGACGGCAGCACCCCCCCCCTCACACGACCCCTACCAGCCAGCCTCCATGCGCCTCCACACGGTCTTCGCCCTCGTCCTCAGCCCCTTCCTGGCCGCATCGGCCCAGGCCCAATCGACGTTCGTCGAGGAAGGCCGGCTCCTCGAGCCCGTTCCGCACGTCCTCTCGACGCTCGGCACCTCGGCCGCCATCTCCGGCGGACGCATCGCCGTGGGCGACGCGGACCCCGGCAGCACCGGCCAGGTCTTCACCTACGCCGCGCAAGCGGGGCTGTGGCAGTTCGACGCGAGCGCGACGGCCTCCGACGGCGCGAGCGGCGACCGCTTCGGCGCGGCCTGCGCGCTGGACGGCGACACGCTGGTCGTCGGCGCCTACACGGCCGACGTCGCCGGGTTCACGGACGCGGGCGCCGCGTACGTGTTCGAGCGCGTCGGCGCGAACTGGGTGCAGCAGCAGAAGTTCGTCGCCGGGGTGCCGCGCGGCCAGGGCCAGTTCGGCACGGCGGTCGCGATCAGCGGCAGCACGCTGGCGATCGGCGCTCCGCAGACCGACATCAACTCGCGCGGAGAGGTCGACGTGTACGTGCGCGTCGGATCGATCTGGATGTTCCAGCAGAAGCTGGTCCCGAACGGCCTGACGCCCGGCGCGCGCGCGGGCACGGCGCTCGCGCTGCGCGGGGATCTCATGGCGATCGGCGCGCCCTTCCACACCGTGAACTCGCTGAACTCCGCCGGCCGGGCCTTCGTGTTCCAGCGCGGGGGCGGGTCGTGGAGCGAAGTCGCGGCGATCTCCTCGCCGGCGATGGTGGCCAGCGGCACGTTCGGCCGCGCGCTGGCCCTCTCGGAGGACCGCCTCGTGATCGGCGCGCCGGGCGAGCCGCTCACCGGCGCGTTCCACGGCCGCGCGCACGTGTTCGCGAGCGGCGCGGGCTGGGCCCACGAGGCGACGCTGGAGGGCGCGGGCACGGCCACGCAGAACAGCCGCTTCGGTGCGTCGCTCTCGCTGTCGGGCAACCGCCTCGCGATCGGAACGCCGGGGCGCAACACGCCGCTCGGCGGCCTGGCCGGATCGGTGAAGGTGTTCGAGCGCAGCGGACCGGCCTGGACCGAGCGCCTCGATCTCTACAGCGCGCAGTCCTCGTTCAACGACCAGCTCGGCGAGAGCGTGGCGCTGTCCGGCGACCTCGTCGTCGGCGGCGCGCCCAACGCGGACGTCAGCGTCGCGGCGACCCGCGGCGAAGCCTACGTGTGGCGCCTCGACCCGCCGGACCTCTCGACCTACTGCACCGCCAAGGTCAGCTTCATCGGCTGCGTGCCGGCGGTCGGCTGGAGCGGGACGCCCAGCGCCAGCTCGAACTCGCCGTTCCTCGTGACCGCCGCGCAGGTCGTCAACCAGAAGTCGGGGATGCTGATCTACGGCGGCCTCTATGCGCAGACGCCGTTCCACGGCGGCACGCTGTGCGTCGCCGCGCCGATCCGCCGCACGGCGATCCAGAACTCGGGCGGCACGGGCGTCGGCGGCGACTGCACCGGCAGCTTCGCGTTCGACTTCAACGCGCACATCCAGAGCGGCGTCGACCCGGCGCTCGTTCCGGGCAAGTGGGTGTTCGCGCAGTACTGGTACCGCGATCCGCTCTCGACCGGCGGCACCGGCCTCTCCAACGCGATCCGCCTGCGGATCGGGTTCTGATCGACGGGAGAGCGTGGACCGTGTCGGGGCGGCCGGACTTCCGGCCGCCCCGACACGTCGCGTGCGGGCGGACATGGGGGCTTGACAGCGCGGCGCGGCGCCGGATCCTGGGCCGCCGGCCCTTCGCGGGCCGGACGCACCGCCCGACATCCCCACGGAGAACCGCCATGGCCAAAGGCCAGCAACGCCCGAAAGAGACGAAGAAGCCCAAGCTCACGATCCAGGAGAAGCAGGAGAAGAAGAAGGCCAAGCTCGCCAAGAAGGGCCAGAGCTGATTCCGGCGCATCCCGGAACGCGGCCGCGCCGGCGCGGCGGGTTCCTGATCCCCTCGCGCCGCGTGCGGGCGGCGCTCTGGATCGCGCTCTCCGCGGCGTCCTCCTGCGGCGGCGAGACGCAGGCGCGCTCCGACAGCCTGCTCGTCGGCCGGTGGGAGTGGCGTCCGGAGGTCGACGAGCGGCTGCTGGAGGACGCCCGCCGTTCCGGCGGCGATCCGCGCGAAGTCGTGCGCGCGCTGTCCGAGGCGCCGGCGCCGCTCGCGATCACGTTCGACGCCGACGGCGCGTGGACGATGGAAGGCACGTCGTTCGACGATCCGTTCCGCGACACGGCGCGCTGGAGCGTGGTCGAGGAACGGTTCGACACGATCGCCGTGGCCCTCGTGCGAGCGGACCGCGTGGACCCCGAACGGATGACGTTCACGGTCCTGGCGCCCGACCGGATCCGGCTCGAGGGGCCGCGCGTCGGCGGGACCCTGTTCGTCCGCGCCGATTAGCACGCTTCCAACGATCGTGGACGGGCCCGCACCGGCCCGTCCACGATTCAGCGCGTGCGCGCCGTGCGAGGAGCGCTACTTGACGGCCGAGTAGGTCGTCCCGCGGCGCTCGCCCTCGGTGGCGACCAGGCCGTCGTCGATCAGCTTCCTCATCACGGGGCGCATCGACTTGGAGTCCGTCCCCAGGGCGGCCGAGATCTGCTCGCCGCGCTCGCCGGGGTGCTTGCGGACGTAGTTCAACAGCGCCTGCGCATCGACCGCCGCCGCGGACGCGCGTGCGCGGCGCGGCTGGGGCACGACGATTCCGCTCAATCCAAGACATGCCACCAGGGTGGCGCGCGCCTCGTCCAGCGCCTTGCGCAGAGCCTGGTCGCGCGTCTCGGCCATCGCCGCGTCGACGGCCTTCACGGCCTTCGTCACGTGGCGCCGTGCGGGATCCTTCTTCACCTTCTTCTCCGCCGCACGGGCCTTGAGGTTCGCGATTCGAGCTTCGAGATCGCGGATCATCTGCTCCTCGCTGCGGCGAGACTGCTTGGTGTTGCTCATGGTGTGCTCCTCCCCGGGCTCAGGCGGCCTTCTTCCGGCGCGCTCCACGCTTCTTCTTGGCCGCCTTGCGCGCCCCGCCGCGGCCGCCGCCCGGGTAGTACGTCGTTCCGCGGCGCTGGCCCTTGGTGCTGACCTTCTTTTCGGCGATCAGCTTCTGCATGGGCAGGCGCATCGTTCCGACGTCGGTCTTGAGCGCCGCGGCGATCTGCTCGCCGCGCTGGCCGGGGTTGGCCTTCACGTATTCGAGCAGTTCGTTGGCGGAGCTCTCCAGCGCCTCCGGAGTGCGCTTTCCGCCCTTCTTGCGCGCGGCCACGGCCTTCTTGGGGCCCGCGGAACCGCGCGGACGGCCGCGCTTGGCGGCGCCGCGCGCCGGCGCGCCGATGGAACCGGACATCTGGCCGAGAGCGGCGTGGACTTGTTCGAGCGCCATCCGCCGTACGACCAGTTCGAGTTGCGTCGTGAAGTCGGAGACCAGGGCGTCGATTTCTGAGTTGGACTTGTTGAGTCTGGGCATGAATCTCACTCGTTAGGGGGCTGCGAGCAGAATTCGGGGGCGAGGATTAGGCGATGCGCGGGGACGAAAAGCAATCTCTGGCTGCCTCCGCCATGAGAATTGTACGGAAACCGCAGGCCAAGTCACGCGCGCTCGTGCCACGGACGGCCGAGTCGAATGAAATCGGACTTCGCGGCGCAAGGAAGCTACCCTGCGCGGCCCCGCGCACGCAGATGGATTGGAAGCACCTTTTTCGCCGCCCGGCGGCGCCGCGCGAGGATTCCACAGGCGCCGATCCGGCCGCAGAGGCACGCGCCGTGGTCCTGGCCTACCACCAGGCGACGAAGCACGCGCCGATGCGTTTCGCCCGCGGGCCCGGCGGACTCGATTGGGAGAACCAGCCGCGACCTTTCCGGCGCTGGGCGGGCACGGAGGAGCTATCCCTGGCTCACCTGCCGCTCGAGAGCAGCCCGCGCTACGAGGAGGTCTTCGTCGCCGGGCGCATTCCGCCGCGTCCGCTCGACCGCGCGTTCGTTTCGCAGCTCTTCCACGACAGCTTGGCGCTCTCCGCGTGGAAGCGCTCCGGCGCGTCGCGCTGGTCCCTGCGCGTCAATCCCTCGAGCGGGAACCTCCACCCGACGGAGGGCTACGTGATCGCTCCGGCGGTGCCCGGCCTGTCGGCGACGCCGTTCGTGGCCCATTACGCGCCGGAGGCCCACACGCTGGAGGTGCGCGCGCGGTTCGACGCCGCGCTCTGGGCCCGCCTGATGGACGGGTGGCCGGCGGACTGCGTGCTCGTGGGACTTTCCTCGATCCACTGGCGCGAGGCATGGAAGTACGGCGAGCGCGCGTGGCGCTACTGCAACCACGACGCCGGACACGCGATCGCCTGCGTCGCGCTGGCGGCGGCTGGCATGGGCTGGAAGGCGACGCTGCTCGACGGGCTGGGTGCGGACGACGTGGCCCGGCTCCTGCGCCTCTCCGACACGCGGCCGCCCGAGGACGAGGAGCCCGAGTGCCTCATCGCGATCCACCCGCACGGGACGGAGCCAGGTCCGGCGGGTCTCGAGGCCGCGGCCATCGGCACGTTTGCGGACCTGGAGTGGCGTGGCGAACCCAGCGCGCTGAGCCCCGAGCACGTCGAATGGGACGTGATCGGCATGGTCGCCGCCGCCGCGCGCAAGCCGCGCGGCGCGCCGGCCCGCGGCGAGTTCGTCGCGCCGTGGCCGCCGCTCGTCGTCGGCGACGAAGCGATCCCCTTCCGCCGCATCGTGCACCAGCGGCGCAGCGCGGTGTCGATGGACGGTCGCAGCGGCCTCCAACGCGACGCGTTCTACCAGACGCTGCGGCGCACGCTGCCCGGCCGCGGCGAGGCGCCGCACGCGACTCTGCCCTGGTCGCCGCGCGTGCACCTCGCGCTGTTCGTCCACCGTGTCGCGGGCCTCGATCCGGGGATCTACCTCTGCATCCGCAACCCTGCCGACGAGGACGCGCTGCGCGCCGCCCTGCGCGCCGAGTTCGCGTGGCGCCGCCCCGAGGGATGTCCCGCGGAGTTCCCGCTGTTCCACCTGCACACGGGCGACGTGCGCGGGCTCTCCGCGCGCGCGTCGTGCGACCAGGAGATCGCCGGCGACGGCTGCTTCAGCCTCGGCATGCTGGCGCGCTTCACGTCGTCGATCGAGGAGGACGGCGCGTGGAGGTACCCGCGCCTCTTCTGGGAGTGCGGCGTGATCGGCCAGGCGCTGTACCTCGAGGCCGAAGCGCTCGGCCTGCGCTCGACCGGCATCGGCTGCTTCTACGACGACAGCGTGCACGCGATCCTGGGCCTGCGCGACCGCGCGTGGCAGAGCCTGTACCACTTCACGGTCGGCGGGCCCGTGCACGATCCGCGGATCGCGGACGAGCCGGCCTATCCCGAACTGCGCGCTTGACCCGTACCCGTTCGGACGGGCGTCGCGGTCTGTGAGAAATCCGTTCCGCCCCGGGCGCATCGTCGCGCCCGGTCCGGGCACGCGGACTCAGAACACGCCCGCGCGGCGGCCGAAACTGCGGGGTGAGCCGCGCGCGCGATCCCTTCCTCGACGGCCTGCGCGCCGTCTCCGTCGTGCGCGTGGTCCTGCTGCACCTCCTGCAGCGCGTGCACCATCCGCTCGTCGCATCGTTCTCGTTCTTCATGCCGGGGATGCCGCTGATGTTCTTCGTCAGCGGCGCGCTCGCGGCGACCAGCCTGGAGCGCACCGACCCTGCGGCGCGGATGCGCTTCTGGCGCGGGCGCGCACGGCGGCTGTTCCTGCCGTTCTGGGCCTTCGGCGCCGTCGTGCTGTCGGTGTGCGCCGTCGGCGCGATCGCGTGGCCCGACGCCGAGCACGCCTTCCCCTTCGACTCCTTGTGGCGCTGGGTGCTGCCGCTCGCGGGCCCGCAGGCGAGCCCGGCGTACGAACGGCTCAACTGGCACCTGTGGTTCCTCTCGTCGCTGGTCTTCATGCTGGCCAGCGCGCCGTGGACCGTGGCGCTGCACCGCCGGTTCCCCGGCGCGCTCGCGCTGCTCCTCTTCGGCGCCGGCGCTGCGGTCGAGTTCGCCGCCCTGCCCGCGCCCGACGTGGTGCGGAACACGCTGCTCTTCGGCTCCGCGTTCCAGCTCGGCTACGCCTACGCCGACGGCAGCCTGCAGCGCCTGCCGCGCTGGATCCCGCTGGCGGCCGCCGGGGGACTCGCGATGTTCGCGCTGCTCTACTGGGCCGAGCGCGCGCCGGGCCAGATGCTCCACGCCGCGCGCCTCGCGCTGGTGTCGCTGGGCCTCGCCTTCGTCGCGCTGTGGGTGTGGGCGCGCCCCTTCGCGACGCGGATCTTCGAGCACGCGCGGCCCGCCGGATGGATCCGCGCGATCAACGCCCGCGCCTACACGATCTTCCTGTGGGGCCCGGTCGCGAACGACATCGCCGGCCGCGTGATCGAGCCCGCGAGCGCCGCCGGCTACCTGGCGAGCTTCGCGCTGGCGCTCGCGCTGCTCGCCGGTTTCGTGCGCGTTTTCGGCCCGGTCGAGGACTGGGCCGCGCGCCGCACGCGCAAGGCGCCCGCGCCGCCCGCTGCGCGCCCGACCGCGGCCGAGCCTCCGCGCCGCGCGGCGGCCTGAGCGGCGCGCCGCTGTCCCTGTGCGCGAAGGCCCGGGCGGACGCTACCCTGGCGCGGCGTCCCGCTTCCTGGGCC
>CAZKIO010000009.1:81397-95291 GCA_964552795.1 uncultured Planctomycetaceae bacterium | reverse complement strand
TGCGCGATCGCCGGCGGCGCGCTCGACTGCAACGGCAACGGCATCCCCGACGCGTGCGACGTCACCAGCGGCGCGAGCACGGACATCGACGCGAACGGGATCCCCGACGAGTGCACCGGCGCCTCCGCGGCCTTCTGCTTCGGCGACGGTAGCGGCGCGGCGTGCCCGTGCGGCAACAACAGCGCGCCCGGCGCGGGCGCGGGTTGCGCCAACTCGCTCGGCACGGGCGGCCTGTTGGTCGCAACGGGCGTCGCGCGCGTCTCGGCCGACACGCTGGTGCTCGCGGGCAGCGGGATGCCGAGCAGCTCCGCGCTCTACTTCCAGGGCACGGCGCAGCAGAGCGGCGGCGCGGGCGCGGTGTTCGGCGACGGCCTGCGCTGCGCGAGCGGCGCGGTGATCCGCCTGGGGACCAAGATCAATGCGGCGGGCTTGTCGCAGTATCCGGCGGCGGGCGATCCGCCGGTCTCGGTGCGCGGGGCCTTGCCGCCGACCGGCGGCACGCGCACCTACCAGATCTGGTACCGCAACGCTGCCGCGTTCTGCACGACGAGCACGTTCAACCTGACGAACGGGGTGCTCACAGTCTGGGCGCCGTAGCGGGCATGGAGCCAGGACGACTCGCGCACGTGGTCCTGCGTCTTGCGTACGCGGACCATGGCCGAGTACGCGGCGCGCAAGACGACGTGCGCGAGTCGCCCTGACTCCGTACCTCTGACTCCGTACCTACTGCCAGGTCGCCTCGAGCCCGTTCGTCAGGTTGAATGTGCTCGGCGTGCAGAACGCGGCGGCGTTGCGGTACCACGCCTGGTACGTGCGCACGTTGCCGGGTTTGTTCGCGCCGCGGATCGAGATCGGGATCTCGCCGACGCCCGGGTAGGAGCTCGCGCCGCCGACGTTCACCTTCGTCAGGAGCCGGATGATCGACCCGCCCGCGCAGCGCAGGCCGTCGCCGAACACCGCGCCCGCGCCGCCGGACTGCTGCCCGGTGCCCTGGAAGTACAGCACTGAGCTGTCCGGCATGCCGCTGCCGTGCAGCACGAACGTGTCGCTCGCGACGCTCGGAAATCCGGTGCTGGAGAGCCGCGCACCGTTCGCGTTCACCGAGCTCGCGCAACCGTGGCCCGCGATTCCGGCGTTGCCGCACGGGCACGCGGTGCCGCTCCCGTCGCCGGAGCAGAACGCCGTCACGGGCGGCAGCACGCCGAGGGTGCCGTCCGCGTTCAGGTTCTGCGCGTAGATGTCGCCGCTGTCGGTCCGTGCGTCGTCCCAGGCGGCGCGCACGATGCCGCTCGCGTCGGTCACGACCGCGATCTTGTCCTTGGGCGAGAGCACGGAGCTCGCGACCACCGGCGACGGCGTCCAGGTCGACGCGCCCGAGGCGTCGACGCGGAAGCCCAGGACGCGCAGGCCCTGCGCGGGGTAGTTGGTCTGTTCGCACGTCAGCACGACGGCGTCGTTGCCGACGGCCACGCAGCGCTCGAACTGCTTGGGGATCCCGTTGTAGGGGACCAGCTCGACGCCGAAGTCCGTCCACAGGCGCGCGCCGGCCGGCGTGATGCGCTGCGCGCAGGTGGCCCACTGGCTCTGGCCCGAGTTGCGCTTGTTGAACGCCACGACCACGTCCCCGCTGCCGGCGAGCACCGCGATCGAGGGGTCGAGCTTGCTGCGGCTGGGCTCTGTCGAGACCTGCAGGCCGTTGTGCGGGTGCACCTCGGCACCGGCCGCGGTCACGCGTTGGATCCAGCAGTCGAACAGGCTCGTCGGAGCGCTGTGCCACGCGAACACGGCGCCACCCGCGCCGTCGGAGCGCACGACCGGCTGGTGCGCGATCGGCACGACCGACGCGTCGTAGAGCACGAGCGGCGCGCCCCCGTTCCACAGCGCTGTGCCCGCGGCGTCGAACTTCTGCGCGCGCACGTGGCGCGGGCTGGAGAACGTGGTGATGTCGCGCAGGTACACCACGATCCAGCCACCGGCGTCGGACGCGTCGATCGCGCTGAAGCCGGGCTTCTCGACCCCGGCTCCGACGATCTGCAGGCCGTCGCCCGCGAACTGCGGCACGCCCGCCGCGCTGATCTTCTGCACGTGGACGGCGCCCGGGCCCGGGCTCGGGATGCGCGACCAGGTGACCGCGAACGACCCGTCGCTGAGGCGCGCGACCGCGGGGTTGGCCTCGTAGTCGGCGTTGTTCGAGAGCGCGATGCCGTTCGCGCCCCACAGGAACGTGCCCGCGCCGTCGATGCGGTAGGCGTACACGTCGAGGTCGCCCCCGGCGCGGATGTCGGTGAAGACCAGCACGCACCCGCCGGCGCCGTCGGACGCGATGTCCCAACCGACCAGCGAGGTGCTCTGCGGGTTCGCGCTGACGAGCAGCCCGTTGTGCGCGAACACCTCGTTGCCCGCCGCGTCGAGCTTCTGCGCGTAGACCGCGTAGCTGCCGCCGCCGTTGTCGAACCACGCGATCCACGTGGTGCCATCGCCGCCCGCCACGATCCTCGGCACGGCCTGGTCGCCGGCGCGGTCGCACACCGCGAGGTTCGCGGCCGGGTTCGACGGCCATTGAGCGTGGGCCGTCGCGGCCAGGCAGAGGATTGCGGAGAGGGCCGGGACGATGGAGCGCAGGCTGGGATGCATCACGACATCCTGACATGCGAGCGCGGAACCGTGGCAACTCCCACGTCATTCCGTGCGGACGGACGGCGCGAGCCACAGGTCGGCGGTCGCGCTGACTCGATCCAGGAGAGCGCGGCTAGAATCCGGGCGGCCGGCAGGTCCGCCGCGAGGGAGCGGGGGACACGCAGGGCCAGGAGGTGACCGCCATGAGCTCGTCCATGGGTGGGGATCCGCTGCGTTCGGAACGCGTGTGGATCGAGGAGTTGAAGCGCCACGCCGCTGCTCAGCAGCGTTACGCGGTGAAGCGTGAGATCGCGCACGGCGGGATGGGGTCGATCTTGGAGGTGTGGGAGGGCGACCTCGGCCGCAACCTCGCGATGAAGGTGATCCGGACCCAGTCGGAAGGCCCGGCCGGCACCCCGGTCGATCCGGCGGTCCTGCAGCGCTTCCTCGACGAGGCGCAGGTGACCGCGCAACTGTCGCATCCCGGCGTCGTGCCGGTGCACGAACTCAGCGTCGATGACGCCGGCCGCGTCTACTTCACGATGCCGCTCGTGCGCGGTCACGATCTCGAGCGGGTCTTCGCCGACGTGCGCCGCGGCGAGGCCGGCTGGTCGCAGGAGCGCGTGCTCGCGCTGCTGCTCAAGGCCTGCGAGACCATGGCCTATGCGCACAGCCGGGGTGTCATCCATCGCGATCTGAAACCCGCCAACGTGATGGTCGGCGAGTTCGGCGAGGTCTACGTGATGGATTGGGGCCTGGCCCGCTTCCAGAGGGTCGCGAGCGGCAACGATCGAGGCGTCCCGGCGGCGCCCGCAGCAGACCGGATCGGCTTGGATCGCGGCCCCGTGGATCTGACCATGGCGGGGGCAGTGGTCGGCACTCCGGCCTACATGTCGCCCGAGCAGGCGCGGGGCGAGGCGCTCGACGCGCGCTCGGACGTGTACGCGATGGGCGCCATCCTCTACACGCTGTTGTCCGGCAAGGCGCCGTACGTGCCCGCGCACGGCACGGCATCTCCCGCACAGATCGTCGGGTCGATCCTGCGCGGGCCGCCCAGTCCGGTTTCACAGCAGGCCCCCGGCGTGGCACCGGAACTGGCTGCGATCGCGGAGAAGGCGATGAACCGCGCTCGCGAGGAACGCTACCCCGACATGCAGGCGATGGCCGCAGACCTGGGCGCGTTCCTGGAGGGGCGGGTCGTGCGCGCCTACCGCACCGGGCCGTGGGTGGAGTTCCGCAAGTGGGTCAAGCGCAACCGCGGGATGGCCGCCGCGTTCGCGGCGCTCCTGGTCTCGATCGTGGGCGGAGCCGGCTTGGCGGCCTGGCAGCAGAACCAGGCGCGCCGTCTGGAACAGGACAAGAACGCGCGGATCCTGGGGCTGGCGGACACGAAGATCGAGCGCGATCTGCGCCAGGAGGAACTCGAACTCTGGCCGGCGCTTCCCGGCAATTCCGGCGCCCTGGTGCGCTGGGTTGAGGCCGCGGAGTCGTTGCATTCGCGCCTGCCCTACCACCGCGAAACGCGCGCGCTGCTCGCGGCGTCGCCCGACCCTGGTTCGGACGACGTGTGGCTGCTCGAGCAATTCGACGCACTGATCGCAGGATTGACGACGGTTCCGGACCTGGCACACAGAGTCGGGCAGCGCCGGGATCTCGCACTCTCGATCGCCGACCGCACCGTGCAGGGCGAGGCAGCCCGCGCCGCATGGCGGACTGCCATCGACGACATCGCGCGACTGCCCGCGTACCAGGGTCTGGTGTTGGCGCCACAACTCGGTCTGTTGCCGCTCGGGCGCGATCAGGAATCGGGACTGTGGGAGTTCTGGCACGTGCTCTCCGGCGCGCAGCCCGGGCGTGATGGCGGAACCGGGCGCTGGCGCGTGGATCCGGAGACCGCGCTCATCCTCGTGCTGCTGCCCGGCGGTAGCAGCGCGATGGGATCGCAGCGCATCCGGCTGCCGTCGGGCGCGCAGCCGCGGAATTGGGCCGAGAAGTACGCGCTCTCCCGCGAGTCGCAAGACTACGGCCAGCCGTTCCACGATCCGGGGGCCGATCGCGACGAGACCTTCTTCGAACGGGTGGAGCTCGAGCCCTTGCTGGTCTCCAAATTCGAACTCACGCAGGCCCAGGCCGTGCGCGCGTTGGAGGCGAACCCCAGCCAGCACCACGACTCGGCCACCCTCGGCGGCCAGACTCATCCGGTCGAAGGCCTCTCGTGGCACGCGGCGCAGCGCGCCGCCGCGCGTCTCGATCTCGCGCTGCCCACCGAAGCGCAGTGGGAGTACGCCTGCCGGGCCGGTCGTACCACTCCTTTCGCAACGGGCGAGGAGTTCGAGACGCTCCAGGGGCACGCCAACCTGGCCGATCGCACGTTCGTCGCCGGCCAATCGCGTGCGACCGGATTCGAGACGCCGGAACTCGAGGATGGATTCGTGTGCCACGCCCCGGTGGGCAGCTTCCAGCCCAATGCCTTCGGACTGCACGACATGCACGGCAACGTCTGGGAGTGGTGCCTCGACCGCGATCTGCCGAACGTGCCCCCGCGCGCCAAGGACGGGCTGCGCGAGACCGATGCGGCGGGCGCGGAGGGCGTCATCCGCGGGGGGAGCTGGAACACCGGTGCGCGCGATTGCCGGTGTGCGAACCGCCTCAATTTCGATCGCAACAACACGGACGGAGACGTGGGTGTGAGGCTCGTCCGGGCCCTCCGCCGCTAGTGTTCAAAGACGGACACCCGCGCCTGGGTGTGATCGAATCCGGACAGTGCCCTGGGCGCGACGCCTCCATCGGGCTGTAGCGGCGCGCGGTCGTGATCGAATGTAGGCACGGCCGTGCAGCGATCTGCGGAGCGCAGGTGCCCGGCGGGAGCGCAGGAATCGCCGGCTGCCGCCTTGCGTCCACAGATTGCGGCTCGCGAGGGGCTGGCGGCGTTGAGCGATCGGCGTAGAGTGTGGGCGTTCTTCCCCCGCTCACTGTTCGACCTTCCTTTTCCCAGGAGTCGGTCGGGCCATGTTCGACTCGCTGACGCCGAATTCGATTCGGCTCGATCCGTGCGCCCCGCGTGGATGCGTTCCCGCGGTCGTGCTCCCCTCGTACGCGAGGCCCGTGTCGACGGTGCTTTCGCCGGCGCGGAGGCTCCGTTGCTGCGCGCGCACCACGCGCAGCGCACCGGAGCACGCTGGACGGAGGGAGGACGTGTGCGCGAGCCGAGGTGAACCGCTGATCGGGGTTCGATGCTTCTCCGGTACCGGTCCGAGTCTCTGGATTCGAAGGGTCACGCCATGAAAGCCATCCTGCTCGCTCTCGCAGTGCTCGTTCCCTGCAACCTCTCGTCCGCGCAGCTTGGCACCCAGCAGGCATTGCCCTGCCCCGAGCCGATCTACGCCGGTACCTATCGCGTCGCGACGGGGGTCTTCGAACCAGCGACCGGGAGTCCGCTGCCGTTGGCATCGCCGGGGCTGATCTACCGCAACGACTGCCCCGCGATGTTCTACGCGCACATCCTCAACGGCACGACCTTCCTGGACGATGGCCGCATCCCCAGCACGACGTCACCGGCCCCCAACACGGGCACGCACAACGACTACCGGGTCACGGGCTTTCAAATCGCCTACTGCACGCAGGACCTCACCGGAGTGTTCAGCGTGCGCGCACGGTTCTGGGATCAGCACCTCGATTGCCTCGACATCAATCTTCTAGGCCCCCCGGTCGGGGACTTCACGATCACGGGACTGCCCGGAGCGCCAGCCACCGGCACGCTCGATTGTTTCATCGTCGACATCGACCTGACCGGGTTCGAATTCTGCCTGCGCGCCGATGCCGATCAGGTCTTCAATACGGACGGGTTCAACAACGGCTTCGGCTACGCGCTGAACATGCTCGGGCAGACGGGCTCCACGGCCGCGACCGTGGGCGGGTTCTTCATCTCGGGTGACCCAGCGCTGTGCGCCGCAGGGGATGGCACCTACTACAAGAATCCGGGCGCCACCACGGGCACCGGATTGGACAACAACGATTCCTTCTTCAAGGCCGGAGACCCGACCGCGCCGGATGGCTGCTACTGGTTCGGTGGCGCGCCCTGGGCGGCGTTCCACATGAACATCACCGCCGATCTCGCCGCGGTGGACGCCTGCCCGACCGAGGCCTGCAGTCTGCTGTCGGGCACTCCACTGGTGGCAGACGTGTCGGGCCCACCCATGGGGGGAGCGCGTGGCGACCTGGATGGCGACGGTGACCGGGACGTGGTGACGTGCGGAGGTTCCGCCGTTGGAATCACCGTCCTGCGCAACGAGGGTGGCGGCGTGTTCAGTGTCCTGGCGAACCTGCCGGTGGCAGGCGGGGCCGCGAGCGCCGCCGCGATCGGAGACCTGGACGGCGACGGCGACAACGACGTCGTGGTTGCGGTGAGCGATCCCGCGGCGTGTTCCCCGGGATCGACGTTGGTGGCCTTCCGTAACGAGGGAGCAGGCACCTTCACCCCGCTGACGCCGGTGATCGTGGGGCCGACGCCCCGCGATGTGGTCCTGTGCGACATCGACGGCGATGGGGATCTGGATGCGGTCACCGCCAACAGCAGCGCCAACTCGGGCGGCTGTCCGGACCGGAGCCTGTCCCTCGTGTCGAACGACGGCGCCGGCGCGTTCGCGGCCGCGACTCACGTGGCACTGGGTTCGGCGCCCCGCGCGCTGGCGGTCGCCGACCTGGACCGCGACGGCAATGCGGACCTCGTCCTGGCGGAGAACGGCGGCACGGTGCGCGTCCTGCTCGGTACCGGTGCCGGTACGTTCGTGCCTCAACCGCCGGTCACGCTGGGCGGAGTCCTCGGAGACGTGGCCGTGGGCGACGTCGATCGCGATGGCGATGCGGACGCCGTGGTGTCGATGACGGGTTCGGGCCGCATCCAACGCCTCCTGGGCGACGGCAGCGGCGTGCTCGCGGCGGGTGTGTTCCAGAGTGTCGGCGGCCAGCCCGACAGGGTCGTCCTCGCGGACCTCGATCTGAGCGGGTTCCCCGAGATCGTCTACTCGGACGCCGCGAGCGCCACACTGAGCGTTCTGCGTGCGACGTCCGCGACCGCCTACACACCCTGCGCGCCTGCTGGCACGGTGACCCCCGTGGGCTGGATCGACGCCGCGGATCTCGACGGCGATGGCGATTCGGATGTCGTCCTGGGGTACGACGGGAGCCATGTGGCTGTCCTGCGCGCCACGCTGAACCCGGCCAACGTGTTCGCGGGGAAGACCTTCCCGTCCGGCGCAGCGAGCTTCGCGGACAGCGTGCTCGTCTACGCCCCGCTCGACGGCGGCGGTCCGGCGCCGAGCGCTCCTTTCGACGATCCGCTGGCAGCCAGGGGCGAGCCGGACAGCGCCGACGCCGTCGGCCCGCGCACGGTCTCGCTCGGACGCGGCGGTCGTCTCGAGCTCGCCTTCACCGACAACCGCGTGTCCAACTCGGCCAGCGCGCTGGCCGACCTGGCCGTGGTGCGCGCCGGCTGTCCGCCCGAACGCGCGCTGGTCGCGCTGCGCCCGAGCAACGCCGCCACGCGGCAACGGCTGGCTTCGATCGGCGTGATCCCGGATCCCTCGGGCTATGTGCCGATCGGTGAACTGACCTCGGATCGCGACGAGTTTGACCTGGATGCGCTCTACCCGGGCTTCGGTGCCGACAAGCTGCGCTTCGATGCCGTGCGCATCACCGACGTGGCCGGCAGCGGCGCACAGTCCGGTCCGAGCGTCGGCGTCGACATCGACTCGGTCGGCGGCCTGCGCTCCGCGCCGCCCGTGCCGGACCTGACCGTGAAGACGATCGTCGCTCCGGTCGAAGGCTTCACCGAGCAGCCCTTCGCGGTCACCTGGACCGTCGAGAACCAGGGCGACGTGTCCGCCACGGTCGCCTGGATCGACCGGATCTACCGCTCCAACGACCCGGTGTTCGACGGCGGCGATGCCATCCTCGGCACGTTCAGCGGTTCGGCGCCGCTGACACCCGGCGCGTCGTACACGCGGTCGGCCCAGTTCAACTACCCGGTCGCTCCCGGGAACTACTGGATCCTGGTGCGGACCGACGTGAACAACACGGTCGCCGAGGGCGTCGAGGAGTCCAACAACACGCTCGCCTCGAGCGTTCCCATCCAGGTGCTGCAGTTGCCCAAGCCGGATCTGCAGGCGGTCATCCAGGCGATCCCCGTAGCCAGCGTGCTGTCGGGTTCGGCGATCACGGTGAGTTACCGCGTCCTGAACGCGGGCACGGCTCCGACGAGCACCCCGGTCTGGAGGGACCGCATCTACCTGCTGACCACCAACGCACCGGGAACCAACCCGGCGTCCGGCGTGTTCCTCGGGGAGCGCTCCAACCTCTCGGCCCTCTCGGCGGGCGGTTTCTACGACAACTCCACGCTCGTCGCCTTGCCCAACGACTTCTCGGGCACGCGCTACATCGGAGTGATCACCGACGCGTCCAACCAGGTCAACGAACTCCTGGAGGGCAACAACGCGGCCCTCAGCACGGGGGGCTTCGTCGTCGATCTCGAACCGCAACCGGACCTCGTGGTCGAGAACGTGCGGTTCACTTCGGCGCCGCCGGTGACGGCGTTCTCCGGCACCAACCTGACGGTGCTCTGGACCACGCGCAACCAGGGCCTGGGCGTCACGGATGCCGGTTCGTGGACCGACCGCGTGTACCTCTCCACCGACAATCTGGCATCGGTGTCGGCCGGCGACCTGCTCCTGCTCTCGCCGAGCCACGGCGCCGGCGTGCTCGGGCCGGGGCAGTCCGCAGCGCGCTCCGCCCAGGTGCTGCTGCCGCCCGAGGTGAGCGGCGTGCGGTACGTCAAGGTGTTCGTCGATGCGGGCAACTCCATCAGCGAGTTCGGCCCCGGCCTCGAAGCCAACAACGTCGCGCCCAGCGCCGACCCGGTGGACGTGATCCTCAGCATCACGCCCGACCTGCGCGTGGCGTCGGTGGTGCCGACGAGCCCTGGTCCCCACTTGGCCGGACACCCGATCACGCTGCAGTGGTCGGTGGTGGACGACGGGTTCGCGAACTGGAACTTCAACTTCTCGTGGACGGATCGCGTCTACCTCTCGGCCAACCCGACGTACGAGGCCGGCACGGACACGCAGGTGTGGGCGGCCGGACAGTCGGCCGTCTTCACCGGCGGGATCTGGGTCGGGAGCACCTACACCAAGACCGCGACCGTCACCCTGCCCCAGGGCACGTCGGCCGGGAGTTGGTACCTCCTGGTGCGGACCGACGCGGACAACAACGTCTTCGAACACGATGGCAGCTACGACGCGGAAGCGAACAACCTGGGAGTGTCTGCGGCGTTCCCCGTCACGGTCGAACTCACCGACCTGACGATCACGCCGACGGCCGCGCCGGCTTCGGGCGCGGCCGGGCAGTCGATCCCGATCGCCTTCCAGGTGCAGAACGTCGGCACCGCGGTGACGCCCACCTCCGCGTGGACCGACCGGGTACTCCTCTCGACCGACGCCGTCCTGAGCGCTGGCGACCTGCACGTCGCGAGCATCGGTCGCGGATCGCCGCTCGCGGCTGGCAGCAATTACGCCGCCGCGGGGACCGGCACCGTTCCGCTGGTCAGCCCCGGCGCCTACTTCCTGCTGTACGTGACTGACGTGAACAACCAGGTCTGGGAACTGGGCGGCGAGGGCAACAACGTCGCCGCGACGCCGTTCACCGTCACGGTCGAGGCGGCCGATCTCGTGATGGACACCCTCGCGATTCCAGCCGCCGGCCAGGGCGGCCAGGCGATCTCTGTGTCCTGGCAGGTGTCGAACGTCGGCACGCTGGCGACCAACACTCCCGTGTGGACGGACCGCGTGTACCTCTCGCTCGATGCCGTCCTCGACGGGGCCGATCTCCAACTCGGCGCGCGCACGCACTCCGGCACCCTGGGAGCGGGACAGAGCTACTCCGAAGGCGGAGCGTTCACGCTGCCGCTCACGATCAGCGGCCTGTGGTACGTGATCGTGGCCGCCGACCGGGACGGCCAGGTGTTCGAGTCCATCGAGTCGAACAACACGAAACTCTCCCGGATGCAGATCGACGTGGCGTCGGCGCCCTCGGCCAACCTGACCATCCAGTCGATCAGCGCGGCTGCGACGGCGACCACGGGCCAGCCGCTCGCCGTGACGTGGACCGTGCGGAACGCCGGCGCCGGCGGGACGAGCCAGTCGAACTGGATCGACACGCTGTACCTCTCGCTCGACCAGTTCGTGGATCCGGCGACCGACCGCTTCCTCGGTTCGTTCCAACACACGGACTTCCTGGGCGCCGGTGAATCCCGCGTGGTCAACCAGAACCTGCTCGTGCCGGCGGGCGTGGCCGGGACGTACTTCGTCGTCGTGCGCACCAACCCCCAGAACACGGTGTACGAGGCCGGAGCGACCGCCGACAACGATGGCAGCACCGCGGTCCTCACGCAGATCTCCTTGCCGCCGATCTCGGATCTGCGCATGACCCTGGTGCAGGAGCCGCCGTCCGGCACGCTCGGGATGCCCATCCCGGTCAGTTGGACGACGACGAACGACAGCGGCAGCACGATCGTCGGCAGCTGGCTCGACAGCTTCTACCTTTCCGTTGACGGGTTGCTCGACGCGGGGGATGTGCTCCTCGGGCAGGCGGTGAACTCGGCGGGCAGCCTGGCGGTGGGCGCGTCCTACACGCAGAACGCCAGCTTCGTCGTGCCCGGCGTTCTGCCCGGCGCGTACCGCATCCTGGGGCGCAGCGACGCGCTCAACCAGATCCCGGAGACGGACGAGAACGACAACGTGACGGCCTCGACCGGACCGGCCGTGCTGGCCGCGATTCCGCTGTCGCCCGGATCCAGCTCGGTCCAGCCGCTGCTGACGGGCGAGTCGCGCTACTACGAACTGAGCTCGCCGGCCGGGTTGACCGTGCGCGTCGGCCTGTCGCACCAGAGCCTGGGCGCGTGGACCGAACTCTACATCCGCAGAGCGCAGGTCCCGGCGCCGGGCCTGTCGGATTGGACCTTCGCCGCGCCCGGCGCGAGCGAGCAGGAACTCGTCATCCCGTCGACGGATGGGTCGCCCTATTTCATCCTGGCGCGGGCGACCTTCGGCGTGAACGGCGTGACGCCCAACGCGACGCTCGCGACCCAGGTGTTGCCTTTCGCCGTCGCGGCGGCCACGCCCGACCGCGTCGGAGCCGGGATCGTGACGCTCGAACTGTCGGGCAGCCAACTCACCGCGCTGTCGGGCGCGGTGATGCGCCGCACGGGAACCAGCGAGGAGTTCGCCAGCGTCGGCCACACGATCGTCGATGCCGCGCGCGCGTTGGCCGTGTTCGACCTGAGCACGGCTGTGCTCGGCACCTACGACCTCGTGGTGAACTCGGCCGGCGGACCGAGCGAACTGCCGGCAGCCGTGACCGTCGAAACGCCGCGGCCGCTCGAGATCCAGATCGCGCTGAACGCGGAGCCCAGCATCCGCAAGGGATCGCAGGGCACGGTGACGGCGCGCATCAGGAACGGCGGCAACGTGAACGCGGTGCGCAGCCTGCTGGTCCTCTCGACCCGCACCGATCCGGGTGCGAGCCTGTCGATCCCGAGCCTGGGGTTGGCTGCCTTGGAATCGGACGGCGTGCAGGACACGACCGTGCTCCTCGTCGAAGCCCTCGGGCCGGGACAGGAAGCCGGGGCCGAACTGAACCTGGATATCGACGCGCACTACACGTCGGAAACCGTCGCTCTGGGGCTCACCGGCCGCGCGCTGGACGCGACGGCCGATGACGATCTGCTCGCCGCCGCGGCGGAACTCCTGCGCCTGGCAGTCCTGGCCGATTCCGGTGCGGGCGCGGGCTTGCTCGCGCGGGCAGCGTCACCCGCGACGTGGCTCGCCACGATCGTCGGTTCCCTGCCGGGGCCGGGTTCGATCTTCGTGCCGGCCACTCCGCCCGCCACGGGCCGTCAGTACATGGCCCAACTCGCCACCGCCGCCGGCACGGGGCTGCCGCCGATCGACCAGGTCGGTCCGAGCGCGATCGCCGAGGCGAGCGCGGCGCTGTT
The DNA here is from genome assembly GCA_964552795.1 of uncultured Planctomycetaceae bacterium. GTDB lineage: Bacteria > Planctomycetota > UBA1135 > UBA1135 > JAEUHZ01. The sequence continues at coordinate 82,630 of CAZKIO010000009.1, read as the reverse complement.
CTGCGCCCCGTTCGCGGCCGAAGCCTTCGTGTGCGCCTCGATCGCGTCGCAATCCTGCGCCGGGGCAGTGGCGGAGAGCGAGGTGACCGCTGTCCTCGGTGCGAACGTCCCGCTCGGGGTGGCCTGCGTCTCCACGCCCAACTCGATCGACCCCAACGAGAAGACCGCGCCGCTGGGATTCGGCAGTGGCCGGCAGGTCTCCTCCGGGTTCCCGGTCCCGTACCGGATCTACTTCGAGAACCTGCCGACCGCCGTGGCGCCGGCTTCGCTGGTGCGCATCACCGACCGGTTGGATCCGGCCTACCGCGCTTCGAGCGTGCGGCTGACGGAGATCCAGTTCGGTGACACGCACATCACGCTGCCTGCCAACACGATCTCGTACCAGAACACGCTCGACCTGTCGGCGACGCTGGGTGTGCGGCTGCAGATCACCGCGGGCGTGAATGCGGCGACCCGCCAGGCGTTCGCGATCTTCCAGAGCCTGGATCCGGTCACCGGGGAGCCGATCACCGACGGGGTGCGCGGGTTCCTGCCGCCCAACGACGGCAGCGGCCGGGGCGCCGGGTACTTGGGGCTCACGACGGGCGCCAACCAGGGGATCGTGGTGACGGGCACGACCGCGCACAACAGCGCGTCGATCCAGTTCGACCTGAACCCCTCGCTCGACACCAACGAGACGAGCAACACCTTCGACGCGGACGCGCCGGGGAGTTCCGTGACGGTGGCTCCCGCGGCGCTGCCCACGTTCGACTACGCACTCTCCTGGTCGGGCAGCGACCCGGCCGGTGGCTCCGGCGTGGCCAGCTACACCGTGTACGCCTCGAAGAACGGCGCGCCCTACGCGCCGATCCTGTCCGACACGCCGCTCACGTCGATGGTATTCGCGGCCGATGCAGGCAGCACCTACCGCTTCTACACTCTGGCCAGGGACCGCACGGGCAACGTTGAGGCAGTCCCGGCCGTGCCGGATGCGACGATCGTGGTGCCACCGGACTGCAACGCCAACGGGATCGCGGACTCGGTGGACATCGCGAACGGCGCACCGGACTGCGACGGCGACGCCGTTCCCGACGAATGCCAGCCCGACGGCGACGGAGACGGCGTCATCGACGGCTGCGACGGCTGCCCGGCGGATCCTCTGAAGACGGATCCGGGCCTGTGCGGTTGCGGTGTCGCGGACACGGACACGGACGGCGACCTCACGGCCGACTGCAACGACGGCTGTCCGCTCGA
>CAZKIO010000009.1:54454-81297 GCA_964552795.1 uncultured Planctomycetaceae bacterium | reverse complement strand
ACTGCAACGACGGCTGTCCGCTCGATCCGCTGAAGACGGACCCGGGCGTGTGCGGCTGCGGCGTGGCGGACACGGACACGGACGGTGATCTCGTGTTCGACTGCAACGACAACTGCGCCACCATCGCCAACCCCGCGCAGGAGGACTGCGACGGCGACGGGGTTGGGGACGTGTGCGCGATCGCTGCCGGAGCGCCCGACTGCAACGGAAACGGTGTGCCCGATGCCTGCGACGTGGTGCTCGGAACGAGCACGGACATCGACGGCAACGGGATCCCCGACGAGTGCACGGGCGCCGTGGCCGTGTTCTGCTTCGGCGACGGATCGGGCACGACCTGCCCGTGCGGCAATGCGAGCACGCCCGGTGCGCAATCCGGCTGCCTGAACTCGTTCGGCCAGGCCGGTCGCCTCGTGTTCACTGGTACGCCCAGCGTCTCGTCGGACACGTTGACGATCTCGGTCAGCAACCTGGGGCCGGGTCCCGTGCTCTTCCTGCAGGGCACGGCGGCCGTCAACGGCGGCAACGGCACGCCCTTCGGCGATGGGCTGCGGTGTGTCAACGGAACCGTCATCCGCCTGGCGGTCCGGTTCACGACCGCGGGTGCGGCCGCCTATCCGCAGGGCGCCGACATCCCGCTCTCGATCCGCGGTGCGATCCCGGCGACGGGCGGGCTGCGGCACTACCAGGGTTGGTATCGCAACGCGGTGACGTTCTGCACGAGCGACACCTTCAACCTGACGAACGCGGGTACGGCGGTCTGGATCCCCTGATCTTGGATCAGGGGTCCAGCCTGGCCGTCAGCGCCTTGGGCGCGAGCGGACACGCGTCGCGCGGCTTGGCGAACAGCTTGCGGCGCACGCTCGCGACGAGGTCGTAGCCCGCGTCCCGCAGGGGCCTGGGAACGAGGCGCAGGGTCGAGCCCAACAGGCGCCACAATCCACCAAGCCGCTCGAAGACGTGGATCGCCGCCGCTGTCGCAAACCGCGAGGTTCGCGGCCGGGTTCGACGGCCATTGGCCTCGCGCAGCGGAACACAGGGCCAAGGCCGGGGCTAGGAGGAACAGAGTGATCCGCTTCCGGAGATCCATGTTCGCATCCTGACACGAAGACCCGATCCTCGGAGTGCGGAGCAACGGAAACCCGGGCGTGCCTGCACGGGCATGCGTTCCGGATCGCGGTGGATGCGCGAACTCAATTCCGTAAGTACCCTTGGCTTGCGCTGATCGGGAGCGCCGAGCGAGCCAGATCTTCGTTCTCCGCCGGCCGTGACGCTCGAATCACGCTGCACGGGCAGTCGACCGCGTGTCTCCGCACGTGGTCGTACACCCGTCAGCACTCGCGGCCCTCCTCGCGTTGTCGACGAGTGTGCCGGGCGGCAGAAGATCTTCCTCCGGAGTTGTGGATTTCATCGCAACCGCTGCACCGGTTCGCGGCCGATCTGGCTAGACTCGCGAACGCTCCGCGCTTCGCTCGCTCGTCGCAGCTCGTTCTTTGGTGCGCGGAGATCGTCGGCGCCTTCGCGCGCATCACTCAACCTTGGAGGTTCCCTCATGGTGTGTATGCTCCCGTTCCGCCTCGCGTTCCTGCCGATCTGCCTGCTGGCACTACCAGCCGCTCGCGCGCAGGGTCCGTGTCCCGGCAGCTTGCTGCTGTTCCCCGAGTACGACACGCAGGGCCTCAGCCTGCTCACGGTCACGAACACCAGCCTCGACGTGACCACCGGGGCAGTCTCGACGCGCTGGGTGTACGTGAACGCGAACGACTGCAGCGGCACTGCGTTCGATGTCCTGCTCGCGCCCGGAGACACCTACTCCGTCGCCGCCGGCGCGCTGTTTCCCGCCCATCAGCGCGGCTACGCCTACGTGTACGCCACGCACCCCTCGACCGGGCAGGCGATCGCGTTCAATCATCTGATCGGCGCCAGCCTGCGGATCGAGCCGGTCCCCTCGGGCACCTACGAGATCCAGCCGCTTCCGTTCCGTGCCGTGTCCGCTCCGACCGGCGCCCAGACCGATTTCAACAACGACGGTCAGCCGAACCTCGACGGCGTCGAGTACGAGGGCGTGCCCGACCAGGTCGTGATCCCGCGCTTCCTCGGCCAGGGAGCCTACGTGCAGAGCGACCTCGTGATGCTCTCCCTGACGGGCCGCAGTCCGCAGCCGATCGATGCGTTCTGCACGATCTACAACGACAACGAGGAGACGTTCACGCAGAGCGTCACGTTCCAGTGCTGGGACCGGCGGCCGCTCGCGGCCGTCTCCGGGTTCTTCACGAAGGCCTTCCTGGTCGGCACGAACGACGCGCCGGGCGAGATCGCGTTGCTCGACGAGGAATCCGGCTGGGCGCGATTCGAGGGACTCGTGACCGGCACGGAGCCCGACCCCGCAGTGCTGGCGTTCCTCATCGACCGGGTCCAGGGCAGCGGAGTCGGAGGCCGGCCGGCCGCCGTCCCCGGATTCGGCCGCGGTGTCCAGTTCAATGGGCGTCTCGCGCCTCCAGGCGGAGCCGAACCGCCCGCGTGCACGACCGACCGGTCCGTCACGATCTGGCCGCCGAACCATCAAGTCGAATCGATCGACGTCGCCGCGCTGGCGGGCGTGACGGATCCCGCCGGTCTGCCCGTGACCCTCGTGATCACCGCGATCACGCAGGATGAGCCCGTCGACGCCAACGGCAACGGCGACGGCAACACGGTCTGCGACGGCAGCGGAATCGGCACCTCGATCGCCCACATCCGCGCCGAGCGTGCCGGGAACGGCGACGGCCGCGTGTACGTCGTGAGCTACACCGCGACGAACAGCCTGGGCCTCGCGTGCTCCGGGTCCATCTCCGTCGGAGTCCCGCACTCGCAGAACGGCACGCCGGCCGTCGACAGCGGACAGGCCTTCGATTCGACGGGAGGTTGCCCGTGAGAACTCTCCCTGCTTCGTCGTCCTTCCCCGATCACCGTGGTTCCGCGGCCCGCACTGGCCGGCCCGCTCCTCGCTCAGGACTCACAGCCATGAACGCGCAACGCATGCTCCTCCGTTCGTTCGTGCTCGCCGCCGCGTGCGCCGTCCAGGCCGGCTCGGCGCTGGCGGACACGCAGACCTTCAGCTCGTCCATCCCGCTGGCCCCCGCGAACTGGTCCAACACGTTCACGATCCCGAGGTTCGACCCGGCCCAGGGCACGTTGACTTCGGTCACGCTTCATCTGGGCTGCGGAATCGAGGCTCTCGCCACGATCGAGAACCTCGACCCCATCCCGCAGGTCCTGACCACGCGGCAGTCGGCGATCGTGCAGGTCGGCGGACCCGGGGGGGGCGGGACGGTCGTCGACGCGACAGCCCAGGTCGAGTGGACGAACGCGCTCTCGGCCTACGACGGCGTGACGGACGGCGGCGGCACCTCCGGTGCGACCTCGCCGCCTCTGACCAGCATGGGCAGCGACGTCGTCACGGTCCCCGCGCCCGGACTGCCGCTCGGCCTCTCGGACTTCGTGGGAGCGGGCGTGATCCATCTCCCGGCCGTCGCCGCGGCGATGCAGGAGGTGGTCGGCGCGGCAGGCAATCTCGTGTTCACGGGCCTGGTGCGTGCGAGCGCCAACCTGACCGTGACCTATGACTTCGTGCCGCCCTCGAGCGGAGCGGCGTCGTGCGCCGCACTGCCCCGGTCGGCGAGCCTGCTCCTGTTCCCCGAATACGATTCGCGCCCGGGCACGGAGACGCTGCTCACCGTCACGAACACGAACGACGATTTCAGCCCCATTCCCACCGGATTCGCGGGCACGGTCGACGTCGAGTTCGTGTACATCGGCCGCGAAGGTGTGGGCGGTGTCGTCATCCCGTGCCTGGAGTTCAACCGCTCGCACCGGTTGACCCCCAATGACACGCTGACCGTGCTCACGCGCGCGCACAACCCGCAGCAGGAGCGGGGCTACGTGTACGCGTTCGCCAAGAGTCCGCTCACGGGCCAGGCGATCGCCTGGAACTTCCTGGCGGGGACGGCCACACGTCTCGAGCCGGGCAACGCCTACACGATCCCGGCGTTCGGATTCGAGTCCTCGATCGGTCAGGGAATGCCCACCGACGTGGACGGAGACGGCCGGCGCGACCTCGACGGCATCGAGTACGCGGGCGTGCCGGACGAGCTCCTGTTCCCGCGCTTCCTCGGCCAGGCGCCGCCGCCCGGTGCGCAGAGCTCGCTGATCCTGATCCACCTCTCGGGCGGAGCGCCCTGGACCGCCGTTGTCGCGTTCCTCCTGGTCAACGACAATGCGGTCACGTTCACGACGCAGACGTCGTTCACCTGCTGGCGCAAGCAACCGTTGAGCGCGATCTCCGGTTTGTTCACGGACGCGGCCCTGCTGGGCACCGCGCAGGACCCGACGGAGCCCGTGGGGCTGCCGGGACCCGAGTTGGGCTGGTTCAAGATCGACGGCCTCGTCGCGAACTCGGCGGCCGCCACGATCGTGGATCCCGCGATCCTCGCCTGCCTCATCGAGGAATGGGGGGGCGACTCGTCCTGCGTGCTGCCCTTCCAGACCGGCACACAGTCGAACGGTGCGCTACCACCGAATCCATCGCTGTTCCCTGCCCTGGACAACCCGGCGGGCCGCGCGACGTCGCGTGTCGTTCCTGGCACGATGACCCAGTTTCCGTAGCTTCTTCGGCGGCTCACGACCGCCGGCCGGCGCGCGTCGCCGGCCGGCGGCACCAGCGCCGCCCCGCCGCCGTCTCAGGGATCCAGACGCTCCGCCAGCACGCGCGGCGCGAGCGGGCAGGCGCCGTCCGGCTTGGCGAACATGCGCTTGCGCACGCCGGCGATCGCGTCGTAGCCCGCGTCGCGCACGGGCCGCGGCACGGCGCGCACCAGCAGGGCGAACGCGCGCCACAGGCCGCCGAGCCGGTCGAGGACGTGGATCGCGGCCGCGGAACGCACGAGGGTTCGCCCGTCGTGCGTGACGACCACCACGCTGTCGGGCAGCCGCGCGCGCTCTGCCGCGGGCACGGCCGCCGCGAACGTCTCGCCCTGGAGCGGTGCGAAGCGGAAGGCGTTCCCCGCGCGGTCCTCGGCCAGCACGAAGCGCACGAAGCGGTGGCACAGGCCGCACGAGCCGTCGTAGAACACGCGCCCCGCCGCTCCGGCGCGCGCGGGAATCCACGCCGGATCGAACGTGAACGCGTGCGCGAGCACCATGCCGAGCGACAGGTCCGCGAAGTCGATCAGCGCGATCAGGCCCAGGTGCATCGAGAGGAGGACGGCCCAGACGAAGGGCCGCAACCCGCGGATCAGCGCCAGCGGCGCGAAAGCGAGCTCCGTGGCCAGCGAGCCCCAGGTCATCCCTTGCAGCAACCCCTCGGGCAGCGCGCTCAACGCGTCGCGCAGGAAGCCGGGGCGCGCGAGCGGATTGTCCAGCACGCGCGCGATGGCCGAGCCGTCGATCCACGACGGGCTGATCAGCTTGGTCCAGCCGGAGTACGTGTAGCCGACCGCGAGCGCGACCCACGCCGCGAGGAAGATCCCGCGCGGCATCCGCCATCCGCCGTCCGGGTCGACGCGGCCGCGCGCGCCGAGCGAACCGAACGGTGCGGCCGGCAGCAGCGCGTGCGCGATCAGGAGGAAACCGACGTAGGGCAGGCTCGGGTTCGCGATCAGCGGGTTGCGACCGAACAGGCAGGCCCACAGGTACCACAGCAAGAGCGCCAGGATCCGATCGCGCCATCCGAGCGCGAACAGCGCGCTCGCGAGCGCGCCGGCAGAGAGCAGGACGGCGACGAACCACGGCGCGTCGTACGCGGCAAGGACGTTCGGGAAGGCGTGCGCCAGCGGAGAGAGCGCCGCGTCCGGCAGCACGCCCTCCGACGAGAACAGCTCCGCGCCGTAGGGCACGAGCATGGCGAAGTGCACGATCAGGTACACGCCCAGCGCGGCGCGGAACACGCTGTACTGACCGCCCGTCCAGCCGTTCGTCATGGGCAGGGGGCCGCGATCCGCGTCGGGAGGTCGCCCAGCGCGTCCGGGCGCAGCGGCGCGTAGACGATCTCGACGGCCGTGATGCCGGCCGTGTCGACGCCCAGCTCCGCGAGCAGCGGGGCGGACCCGCACAACGCCGCGCGCAGGACCGCGTCGAGCATCGCGCGGCCGCGTTCGTCGCCGGCCAGCACGGGACCGTAGGCGAGCACGGCGCCGTACACGTTGCGCCGGTTGTAGGGACCGCGGAGGCGCGCGCAGTTCTCCGGCGTCAGCGCCAACGACTGCCGCGCGCCGCCGCGGTCGGTCCATCGGATCGCGAAGCTCGTCGAGTACGTCTCCAGGGCGCGCACGGCGGAGAACACCTTGGGCGCGGGCGACGCCGCGGTCGCCGCCGCGAGGCCCTTGAACCACGCGAGGCCCAGCACGTCGCCGGCCATCTGGGCCAGCGCGAGCACGAAGAGCAGCGCGACGCCCCACCTCACGGCGCGTGCTCCCGCCGCGGCGCGTGCACGTCCTCGAACGCGAGCATCGCGCCCAGGCGCCGCTCGCGATCGTCCGCGAAGCCGCAGCGTCCGTCGAACGCGCGCGGGTTCTCGAACGTGCCGAACAGGATGTCCCACACCGGCAGGTCGGCGAAGTTGCGCGAGTGCACGCCCATCTCGTGGTGCAGGCAGTGGCTCTCGGGCCGCTGGATCAGGTACCCGACCCAGCGCGGCGTGCGGACGTTCCAGTGGTAGAAGAGCTCCGCGAGGCCGGTCATCAGGACGGCGAGCGCCGCCGGCTCGGGCGCGAGGCCCACGCCCAGGTACAAAATCGCGCTGGAGAGCAGGCTGTTGGCCGCGATCTCGAGCGGGTGCTTGTAGAAGCTGGTGAGCACCTCGATGCGCTGGGGGCTGTGGTGGACCTGGTGCATCAGCCGCCACAGCCAGTGCGATTCGTGCCGCGCGCGGTGCCAGAAGTAGTAGACGAGCGTGATCGCGAGGTAGCCGACGATCGCGCCGCCGACGGGGCCGAGCCCGTCGGCCGACCAAGGCCGGCGCTCGACGAGCCAGCGGTCGTGCGCCGCGCCGAGGGTGTAGATGACGGCCACCTGCACTGCGTTGAGCAGGGCCAGGCGCCAGTACCAGCCGCGCACGCGGGGAAAGCGTCGGCCCGGCCGCAGGCGCTCGACGGCGATGAGGACGAGCGCGACGAGAACGACGACCGCGACGACCATCGGCGCGGGATTGTAGCCCGCGCCGATCCGGGCTCACACGGCCGCGTCGTCCGGCCCGTACACCCGCACGCAGCGCTCGAGCAGGCCTTCGCGGTCCTCGACCGGCTTCCAGCCCAGCTTCGTGCGCGCGAGGTCGCTCGCGAACGGGATCGACAGGCCGCGCGCTTGCAGGTCGCGCCAGCTCGGGAACTCGACGCCCGGGCGCCGGCCGGCCTTCTTCACCAGCCACTTGCCGATCTCGATCACCTGCGAGAGCTTCGCCGAGCGCGGGTGGAACGCGAGGTCGCGGCCGGTCACGCGGCGCAGCTCGGCGACGATGTCGGCGGCCGTGAGCGGCGCGCGCGCGCACAGGTTCAGCGTCTGGCCGTCCAGGTCGTCGGCGGCGTAGCGCGCGGCGCGCGCCAGCGCGTCGGCCACGTCGTCCACCCACACGATCGGCAACGGCCGGTTCCCGTGGTCCCAGCCGACGCAGTGGTTGTCGCGGTTCCAGATCCCCAGGCCCGAGTGCTGCATCGGCGTGCCGGCGCCCATCACGACGCCCGGGCGCGCGATGACCAGCGGCAAGCCCTTGCCGTAGTGGAGCTGCAGCAGCGCGTGCTCGGCCGCGATCTTGCCGCGCGCGTAGAGCGAGCGGTTCCAGGGCTCAGGGTCGGGCGGCTGCGAGTCGCGGATCTCGTCGACGCCCGCGTCGGGGCCGGTGTACATCGCGGCGATCGAGCTGACGTACACGAAGCGCTTCACGCCCGCCGCCAGCGCGGCCTCGGCGGCGGCGACCGAGCCGTGCACCATCGAGCGCTCGACCGCCTCCCAGGTGTCGCCGTTGCCGGTGGCCAGCGAGATCACGGCGTGCGCGCCTGTGAACGCGGCGGAGAGCGACGCGGGATCCTCCAGGCGGCCGCGCAGGAAGCGGATGCGACCGTCGCGCGCTCCTTCGAGGATCAGCGGCGGCAGCGCGTGCGCGCGGCGCGCGACCACCGTCACGGGCGAGCCCAGCTCGAGCAGGCGCGCGACGGTGCGCGTGCCGATGAAGCCGGTCGCGCCCAGCACGACCACTTCGCCGGGCCGCGCGGCGCACGGCGCGGGCAGCTCCGGCGCGGCGGGGACCGCGGGCGGCGCGCTGCTCGCGATCGCGTCGCACCAGTCGAGGACCTCGGCGGCGGCGGCGGCGTCGGTCGGCAGCGCCGACTGGTGGCGCAGCGCCTCGTGGAAGCGCTCGATCGACGTGCGCATGCCGGCGAAGAACGCGTCCTCGCGGCGGCCCAGGCCGAGCGTGAACTTGAGGTAGTGGAACAGCGTGCGCCGCGCGTCGCGCCGCAGCTCGCCGCCGCGGCGCCAGCCGGCCAGGAACGAGTTCCAGAAGTCGAGCCAGACCGTCTTGCGCTCCCCCGAGAGCGTGTTGTGGAACAGATCCGCCTCCAGCGACCCGTCGCTGCCGATCACCTGCAGCGTGCTGCGCGTGAAGCTGCGGCCGAAGGCCAGGTAGAGCTGCAGCGTGCCGCGCTCGCCCGTGCCCGAGACCGACCAGCGGTCGACGAACACCTGCCCCGGGTGCAGCTCGCGCGTCGCGAGCAGCGTGGTCTCGACGCTGCGCACGCGGCCGATCAGGGCGTGCGCCTGGCACAGGGGGTGCACGGCCTGCTCGAAGACGATGTTGCGCGGCTCGCGGAACATCCAGTGCGCGAAGTCGCCCGCGTCGAGCTGCATCAGCGGCACGGACAGCGTGATCTGCACGTGCTCCACGCGCCCGATCTCGCCTGCCGCCACGCGCGCGAGGAGCCGCCGGAAGGCGGGGTGATGCAGGTTGTTGTGGTTGACGCCCAGCGGCCGCGCGCGTTCGGCGGCCTGTTGCGCCAGCGCGCGCGCGTCCGCGCCGGACAGGGCCAGCGGCTTCTCGGCGAACACGCCGATACCGCGGTCGAGCAGCCGCCGCACCAGCGCCACGTGCGTGTCGGGCGGCGTCAGGAGGTGCGCCACGTCGACACCGAGCTCGGAGAGCTCGTCGATCGACGCGACGGCGTTGGGCACGCGGTGACGCTGCGCCACCGCGCGGGCGCGCGCGAGGTCCGGATCGACGACGGCGACGACCTCGACCGCGCGCAGCGTGGCGAGCACCGCGAGGTGGAAGTCGGCGATGAAGCCCGCGCCGACGATCGCCGTGCGGGTGCGGGGTCCGAGGCGCTGGGGGGAGCTCTCTGGCATCGTGGGCGCGGCCGGCGCGGGCGCGAGGATAGCGGCGTCGGGGCGCGCTCCGGCGCCGGAACGCTCCAGCGTCCGCCCGCCGGTGTGGGATCGGGGCTGCATGGGAAACCCCATCATCGGTACGGGCGGCCCCGCGGATCCACGTCCGTCCGCGCTCCGGCGGGATTTCCTCCTGCTGCCGGCGCTCGCGCGCCGAAGTACGAGCCATCTCCTCCTTCTTGGGACCCGGCACTTCCGCCTCGGCGGGGCTGTCGGGTCCCTTTTCTTCGCGAGGACCGGCGCGGGACCCGGCCGTGCTCTTGGAGGCCCGCGGGGACCACGCTACGCTGGCCGTTTCCCCACCGCGGCCGCGCCGCTCCGGGACCCCCTTCCGGCAGGGCGCGGCACGCAGGGAACACCATGCCGCCCGCCGATCCCACCGCGCCCCGCTTCCCCGAAGGCCTGACCTTCGACGACGTCCTGCTGGTCCCCGCGGAGTCCGACGTGCTGCCGCGCGACGTCAAGCTCGAGACGCGCTTCTCGCGCAACGTGCCGCTCAACGTGCCGCTGTCGTCGGCCGCGATGGACACGGTCACCGAGGAGAAGCTGGCGGTCGCGCTGGCGCGCGAGGGCGGCATCGGCGTCATCCACAGGAACCTCACGATCGAGGGCCAGATCCGCGAGGTCGACAAGGTCAAGCGCTCGGCCAACGGCGTGATCCTCGATCCCGTCACGCTGCCGCCGACCACGACCATGCGCGAGGCGCGCGCGATCATGGCGCGCTACAACATCTCGGGCCTGCCGATCGTCGAGGGCCGAAAGCGCGTCGTCGGCATCCTCACGCGCCGCGACTGCCGCTTCCAGACCAGCGACGACACGCCGGTCAGCGAGATCATGACGAAGGACAACCTCGTCACGGCGCCGCCCGGCACCTCGCTGGAGGACGCGCGCCAGATCCTGTTCCAGCACAAGGTCGAGAAGCTGATCCTGCTGGAGCGCGACGGGCGCCTGGCCGGGCTGATCACGATGAAGGACCTGAACATGCTGCAGTCCTTCCCGAACTCGGCCGTCGACGGCCGCGGACGGCTGCGCGTGGCGGCGGCGGTCGGCGTGCACGACTACGACCGCGCCGAGGGCCTGGTGAAGGCCGGCGTCGACGTGCTGGCGGTCGACACCGCGCACGGGCACAGCTCGAACGTGTGCGCCACCGTGCGCGAGCTGAAGCAGCGCTTCTCCGTGGACGTCGTGGCCGGCAACGTGGCCACGCCCGAGGGCGCGCTGGCGCTGGTCGATGCCGGCGCCGACGGCGTCAAGGTCGGCATCGGCCCGGGTTCGATCTGCACCACGCGCGTCGTCGCCGGCGTGGGCGTGCCGCAGTTCACCGCGGTGATGCAGGTCGCGCACGCGCTGCGCGGCCGCGGCGTGCCGGTGATCGCCGACGGCGGCATCCGCTTCTCGGGCGACCTGGTCAAGGCGCTGGCTGCCGGCGCGTCGTGCGCGATGCTCGGCAGCCTGTTCGCGGGCCTCGAGGAGAGCCCGGGCGAGGTGATCCTCTACAAGGGCCGCTCGTTCAAGACGGTGCGCGGCATGGGTTCGCTCGGCGCGATGCAGGCCGGCGGCAAGGAGCGCTACCGCCAGGCCGACGTGAACGAGGCGGAGAAGCTGGTGCCCGAGGGCATCGAGGGCATGGTGCCGTTCAAGGGGCGCCTGGAGCCGTTCGTGTACCAGCTCGTGGGCGGCGTGCGCGCCGGCATGGGCTACGTCGGCGCGAAGACCATCGCCGACCTGTGGGAGCGCGCGCGCTTCGTGCGCATCACCGACGCCGGACGCCGCGAGAGCCACCCGCACGACGTGACGATCACCAAGGAAGCGCCGAACTACTTCCACGGCGAGTAGTGCCGATGACGAACCGAGAAGCCTCCGTGGACGCGCCGCGTGGCGTCCTGGTCGTCGACCTGGGGACGCAGTACGCGCAGCTCATCGCGCGACGCGTGCGCGAGGCGCGCGTGTGGTGCGAGATCGCGCCGGCGCACCAGGCGCTGGCGGCCGCGCGGCGCATGAACCTGGCGGGCATCATCCTGTCGGGAGGACCGGCTTCGGTGTACGCGACCGACGCGCCCAAGGTCCCGCCCGGACTGCTCGAACTGGGCGTGCCCGTGCTGGGCATCTGCTACGGCATGCAGTGGATGTCGCAGCAGCTCGGCGGCGCCGTGCGCGCCGCCGACAAGCGCGAGTTCGGCCGCACGTCGCTGGTCGTCGAGCGCCCCGAAGGCCTGCTCGAAGGCATCGCCGGCCGCACCGTCGTGTGGATGAGCCACGGCGACCAGGTGACGCGGCTGCCCGAAGGCTTCGCGGTGTACGCCAGCAGCGACACCTGCCCGTACGCCGTCGTGGCGGACACCGCGCGCCGCTTCTGGGGCGTGCAGTTCCACCCCGAGGTCAGCCACAGCGTGCGCGGCTTCGAGGTGCTCTCGAACTTCCTCCTGCGCGTCTGCGCTCTGGCGGGGGACTGGGAGCCCGGCTCGATCGCCGAGCGCGAGATCGCGCAGGTGCGCGCGCAGGTCGGCACGGACGGCGAGGTGGTGCTGGGCCTCTCGGGCGGCGTCGACAGCTCGGTCGCGGCCGTGCTGCTGCACCAGGCCATCGGCGACCGGCTGCACTGCATCTTCGTCGACAACGGCCTCCTGCGCCACGGCGAGCGCGAGCACGTGGAACGCACGTTCCGCGAGCACCACAAGATCGACCTGACCGTCGTCGACGCGTCCGAGCGCTTCCTGGCCAGCCTGCGCGGCGTCACCGATCCCGAGCAGAAGCGCAAGCGCATCGGCCGCGACTTCGTCGAGGTGTTCCGCGGCGAGGCCAAGCGCTTCCGTCACGCGCGTTTCCTGGGCCAGGGGACGCTGTACCCCGACGTGATCGAGTCGGTCGCGGCGCACGGCGGCGGCACGGCCGTGATCAAGAGCCACCACAACGTGGGCGGCCTGCCCGAGGATCTCGACATGCAGCTCGTCGAGCCCTTGCGCGAGCTGTTCAAGGACGAGGTCCGCGCGCTGGGCCGGTTCCTGGGCCTCACCGCGCGCATCGTCGACCGCCAGCCGTTCCCCGGGCCGGGCCTCGCCGTGCGCATCGTCGGCGAGGTGACGCCCGAGCGCGTCGCGCTCCTGCGCGCGGCGGACCACATCGTCACCAGCGAGATCGAGGCGGCCGACGCGCACGCCGGCTTGTGGCAGTACTTCGCCGTCCTTCTGCCGGTGCAGTCGGTCGGCGTGATGGGGGACGCGCGCACCTACGAGAGCTGCTGCGCGCTGCGCATCGTCGAGAGCCAGGACGGCATGACGGCCGACTGGCACCTGCTCGATCGCGAACTGCTGGCGCGCATCAGCAACCGCATCATCAACGAGGTGCGCGGCATCAATCGCGTCGTGCTGGACGTGTCCAGCAAGCCGCCCGCGACCATCGAGTGGGAGTAGGCACGGCGGCACGCCGTGCCGCGCGCCGTGCGCTTGCGCACGGCGCCACCGGTATCGCGCGGGCTGCCAACTCCCCGTTGCGCCCCCCGCGCCGTGCCCGCTCTCTCTCTTTCTCTCCCGCTTCCCCCCCCCGCCCATCCCACCCGCCCGGTATGGAAGGTGTCAGTCCAACCCGCTCTCCCTCGACACCCCGGCGCCCGTGCTATCCTCCGCCGCATCCACTGGCCCCAATCGCACCCCGATGAACCCGCGCCGCTCGTCCCTGCTGCTCCTCCTCGCGATCCCCGGCACCCTGGGCTTCGCGCTGCTCGCCGACGAACTCACCTTCCACCCCGAGAAGGACGCGACCTCCCAGAAGAAGCTGACGATCGAGGCCGAGTTCAACGTCGAGGACGCATCCTTCACGATGAACGGCGAGCCGATGCCCGACGAAGCGCTCGACGAGATCAAGGCGCAGGCGCTGATCGTCAACCTCGCGATGGGCGTGACCGAGACCTTCAAGTCCACCAAGGACGGCCGGCCGCTCGACCTCCTGCGTCGCTACGACGACTTGAGCGTTTCGGTCGAGTTCGGCGACGAGTCGGAGGACCTCGCCGAGGCCAAGGCCTTCGAGGACAAGACCGTGCGCTTTCGCTGGAACGAGGAGGAGAAGGCCTACGACAAGTCCTTCCACGAGTCCTCCGGCGACGAATCCGCGCTGGCCGACCTGATCGACGACATGGAGATCCGCGTGCTGCTGCCCGGCAAGAAGGTCGCGGTCGGAGACACGTGGGAGATCCCGGCCAACGACATCGGGGCGCTGTTCTTCCCCGGCGGCGTGCCCATGACCGACGACGGGAGCGGCGAGGGCGTGGAGTTCCAGGACGTGACCGACGCGATCGGCAAGCAGATCGAGGACTCGCTCAAGGACTTCAAGGTCCTGTGCACGTACAAGGGGACGCGCGAGGTCGGCGGCGTCCGCGTGGGCGAGGTGGCCTTCACCTACGACGGCAACTGCCGCATCGACCTCGAGCCGCTCCTGCGCAAGATCGAGG
The DNA here is from genome assembly GCA_964552795.1 of uncultured Planctomycetaceae bacterium. GTDB lineage: Bacteria > Planctomycetota > UBA1135 > UBA1135 > JAEUHZ01. Next base: position 67,445 of record CAZKIO010000009.1, on the reverse strand, counting down.
AGGAGCAGGGCGGGAGCGACGACGCCGAGTTGTCGTTCACGGCATCGGCCGGCATGGAGCTGAAGGGCGAGGGCAGCCTCTTGTGGGACCTGAAGGCCGGCGTGCTGCACTCGTACTCGATGCAGGCCAAGCCGCACTTCGACGTCAGCATCGAGGCCAGCGTCTCGGCCGGCAACCAGCAGTTCGAGCTCTCGATGTCGGGAGCGATCGGCGGCAACGTGGCCTGGGAAATGAGCCGCGGCCAGTAGGCGCCTCCGGCCGCGGCGCCCGCGGGCGACCGCCAGGAGGACCGCGGGCGACCGCGAACGAGAGGACCCGTGCTCATGAGAGAGTGGCTCTGCGTGGCCGTCGCCTGCGTCGGCCTGGGTTTCGCGGCAACGGCCGAGCGGCCGGCCGAGCACGCGCTGCGGTCCGGCGAGGACCCGGCCGAGGCGCTGGCCGCGGCCGAGGCGGCGCTGGAGGACGATCCCGACTCGTGCGTGCTGCTCGAGCAGGCCTCGCGCGCCGCCGAAGCCGCGGGCCGGACCGACCACGCGCTGTGGTACGCCGACCTCGCGCTCGACGCCTGCCTGCGCTCGGGGGACAAAGACGCGGCGCGGCTGGCCGACGGGCTGCGCGCGCGCATGGTCACGCTCGATCCGCTCAAGGGCCAGGGCGCCGCGGCGCTCGCGGACTACGAGAACACGCTCGTCGCGGTCGGCGGCGCGCTGGCGCGGCGCAAGATGGTGGTGAGCGCGGTGTCCCTGCTCACGCGCGTGCGCGGCGCGGCGGCGCGCGACAAGGCCGAGTCCGAGCTGGAGCGCATCTACAAGGACAAGAAGGCCGTCGCCGCGCTGCTCGAATCGGGCGTCGACGTGCCGATCCAGGAGAAGAAGCGCAAGGGCAAGAGTCCCGAGCAGCTCGCGGCCGACGACAAGAAGCACGAGGACTGGGACAAGGCCTGGGAGCTGAAGGGCGACCAGTACACGATCCGCACGAACATGCCGCTCAAGAGCGCCGAGGCCTTCCTCAGCGCGATGGAGCAGATGAACCGCTTCTACCGGAAGTTCTTCCGCGTCAAGGAGTCGGGCGGATCGACGGCGCGCGTCACCATCCACGTGTACCGCTCGCGCGCGGAGTTCGACCTGTACGAGCGCGACGCCGACGGCAAGCCCAAGCCCGCCGGCGTCAAGGGCTTCTTCTCGCCCAGCGAGCTGAAGGTCGTGACCTACGACACGCGCGACGACGGCTTCCCGGCCTCGTTCCTGTGGTCGACCCTGTTCCACGAGGCCAGCCACCAGTTCACGCACATCGCGCTGCCGGCGGGCGCGGAGCCGACCTGGCTCAACGAGGGCACCGCCTCGTACTTCGAGGGCGCGCGGATGCTCCCCAACGGCACGGTGGAGTGCAACCTGGTCGCGGATCTGCGGCTGGACGAATTGAAGGACAGCCTGGAGGGCGGCAAGCCCACGCTCGAGGACGTCATCTCCTACGACAAGCGCGGCTCCTATCCCGGCGAGTACTACCCGTTCGGCTGGGGCCTCGTGTACTTCTTCCACAACTACCGCGACGAGAAGTCGAAGCTGCCCTACGTCGAGCCGTACCGCGCGTACATGCTGGCGTACAAGAGCGGCGCCAAGCACGACTTCAAGGAGCGCTTCGTCGAGTACTTCGTGACCAAGGCCAAGCAGCCGGGCGTCGCGACCTTCGAGGATTTCGAGCAGCGCTGGAAGAAGTGGATCCACGAGCTGCACGGTCTGTGGTTCGGCGAGCCCGAGGTCGCCGACACCCTGCTGGCGCGCGCGCGCGTGCAGGAGGGGCACGGGGAACTCGACGCGGCCGAGGAGACCTACTTGTGGGCGCTGCGCAAGCGCCCCGACGATCCCTCGGCGCTGGTCGAGCTGGGCGAGGTGCTCGAGGCGCAGAAGCGCCCCGACCCGGCTCTGGCGCGCTACCGCCGCGCGATCGAGGTGCTGCGCGCCGTGGAGGACGAGAGCGCGGCGCTGCCGGGCTCGGGCGAGCTGACGGCCAAGGACCTGATCGACGTGTGCGCGCAGCGCATCGTGCGCATCGACAAGAACGCGGCCGAGGCGCTGACCAAGGCCGACGCGAAGCTGCTGGCGGATGCGGCGGCGCAGGCCGCGGCCTACGCGGATGCCGGCCTGCCCCTCGTCGCCCTCACGCTCCTGGACGACGCCGCGCGCGTCTACGGCGTGCGCGGCGTGTTCGGCGACACGGCGCAGGGGATCGTCAACACGTCCGGCGCCGATCCGCGGCGCTGGCGCCGCGTGCGCGCCGACGAGCAGTTGACGGCCTGGTCCGCCGACGAGGGCTGGACCGCCCGCGACGGGGGCCTCGCGGTCGAGACGGAACGCCTCGCCTACGCCTTCCTGCGCGACGATCCGCCCGAGCGCTACCGCTTCGAGATCGAGGTCGACGTGTCCAAGCTGGGCGACGAGGGCATCCTGATGCTGGCCTTCGGCTCGAACGACCAGGGCATGCAGCTCGTCGGCGTGACCGGCGGCGGCCTGGCGCTGGTGGCCGAACTCGACGAGGGCTTCAAGACCAAGAAGCCGCTGCCGAGCGTGAAACCGGACCAGCGCAGCGCGCTGCGCATCACGGTGGACGTCGACGGCGACGACGCCGAGTTCTTCTTCGGCGAGCGCAGCGTCGGGAAGCTCGCCTACAAGACCGGCCAGTTGCGCGGCTCGGTCGGGCTCGCCGTGCAGAGCGGCAGCGCGACGGTGAAGAGCGTGCGGCTGCGGTACTGACCCGCAGGCGTACGGTACTCCGCGATTCCCGGACCGCTGCCCTCAGAAGGCCAGCGCGATCTCCTGCGTCTCGCCGGACCGGACCTCGATCGAGAGCGTCTGCGTGCGCCCGCCCGCCGACGCGCGCAGCACGTAGTTCCCCGGCTCCAGGCCGCCGCTCTCGGCCGGCGTGTCGAACGGGAGCCGGTCGACACGCATGCTGCGGCCCTGGCGCGCGTCCGCGCGCAACTGCAGCGTCGTGACCTCCAGTCGCACGCGCTCGCCGCCGGTCGTCTCCAGCGCCAGCATCACCTCGCTCGCGCCCGCCACGGCCGGGACGGGCACGAAGCGCAGGCGCCCGCACGCACGCAGCGTGAAACGGTGCCGCACGGCGACGCCCGGTGCGAGGTCGAGCTCCAAGTCGGTCGGCAACGCGCAAGGAAGCTGTGCTCCGCCGCCCACCGTCCCCGGCCGCACGTGCACGAACCAGTGCCCGGCCGGCACCAGGCCGCGCACGCGGCCCTCGGCATCGAGCGGCCGCGTGAAGAACCCCGGCGGCATCGGCGGAAACCCGCTCTCGCGGATCTGCTTCCGGCCGGCCGCGTCGATCGCTTCCCAGGGCACGAAGAACGCCGTGCAGCCCGACAGGTCGAGGCCGCCCGCGTCGAGCGTCAGCTCCACCGGCGCGGGACCGCGCTCGAGATCGACGTGCACCTCGATCGCGGGGTCGAGGCGCGCCGGGTCGAGGGTCAGCGTGGCGGGTTCCCAGCCCGGTTTCGACACGCGCAGCGCGACCGCGCCCGGCCGGCCGCTGGTGAGCAGCGTCGCGCGGCCCTGTGCGTCGGTGTCCGCTCCCTGGAACCCGCCGCCCTCGAACAGGCGCTCGACGTCGACGTCCGCGAGGGGCGCGCCTCTGCCGGTCACGCGCAGCGGCACCTCGAACCGGCCGGCCGCGAGCACGACCCCGTGCGCCGGCGCGTCGACGCGTTCCTCGCCCGGCGGCGCCGCGACGGGCGTCCCGAAGCCGCCGTGGTCGTCGAGCGCGATCACGTGCCGGGCGTCGCGCGGCGCGGGCGCGGCGCGCACGAGGTACGGCCCCGCCGCGAGCGCGCCGATCGTGAACGCACCGGCCGGGTCCGCGACCACGCTGCCGTTGGCGTGCTCGAAGCGCCCGTTGCGGCGGATCAGGACGCGGCCGTGCATCGTGACCGGGGCGGACACCTCGGCCGCGCGCCAATCGACGCGCGCGTGCGGCGCGGCCTGGCCGCCGGCGGTGCGCACCGTCCCGGCGATCGCGAGCCCGGCGGACAGCTCGACGTCGCCCAGGTCGCGCACGTCGCGCGGCGCGAGGAACACCTCGAGGTTCTTCACGGCGAGGCCCGCGCGCACGATCACGAGCTGGTGCCGCCCCGGCACCGGCGTGCGCAGCGCGAAGAACCCGTCCGCGCCCGCGAACGCGGCCTCGGCCGGTTCGCGCGCGGCTTCGCCGTCGGGATGCAACTGGAACAGGCCCACCGAGACGCGTTCCTCGGCGGCCTCTGGCGCGCCGTCCGGCAGGCGCACGCGTCCCACGACGCTCGCCGCGGCGCGCGCGAGGTCGAAGCGCGCGCGGAGCTCGACGCGTTCCTCGGATCCGGGCCGCGCGGCCGCGCGCGCGGCGGCGAGCCGGTCCTCGTCGAGCCACAGCGGCGCGCGCGCCACCAGCGCACCCGGATGGTCCACGACCGCGAAGAAATCGCGGGGCGCCGGGCCGTCCGCGGCGTACCACGCGCCGAGGTCCACTGCGAACATCGGTTCCGCCGCGAGCGACACCTGGCGCGGCGGGTGGCGCGTGTCGCCCGGCCGCAGCGTCAGCGCCAGCGCATCGGCCGGGGTCAGCGCGTCGAGGCCGGTGATCTCGCCCACGAGCCACACGCCGGGCCGCGGCGCCGTGGCCGAGGCTTGCGTTCCGAGCGGCCGTCGCGCCGGCGCGCCGGTCGGGATCGCCGGCGTCGCGAGTTCCCCGGCCGCGGGAGCGGGCGCGCCGCCGTCGGGCTCCGCGAGGCCCGCCACCTCGGCACCGGACCTGCGCGGCTCGGCCGACGGCTGCAGCGTCCACCACACTGCGCCGGCCGTCGCCGCCGCGAGCACGCCGGCCGCGATCCAGCGCAGCGCGATCGGGGCTGCGGACGCCGCCGCCAGCGGAGCGGCGAGCGGCGCGGCCGGCGCGGCCGGCGCGGCGGCCTGATCGAGCACGCGCGCGGCCCAGGCCGCCTCGCTGCGCGGAACCAGCAGGGTCAGCGCGAGGCCCAGCGACAGGCTCGCCGGCAGGGCGGCGCGCAGTTGCGCGAGTCCGCGGAACACCTGCACGCGGATGGTGCCCGGTGCGCGGCCCAGGCGTTCGGCGATCTCGGCGTGCGAGCGCTCCTCGAGGAGGTGCTGCTGCAGCACGTCGCGGTACAGGTCGGGCAGGCCCTCGATCGCGCCGGCGACGACGCGGCGCACCTCGCCGCGGTCCGCGCCCTCCTCGGGGCGCTCGACGCCCGGCTGCGCGACGCGGACGGGGTCCGGCGTGCGCGCGCCCCGGCGGCGTTCGCGCAGCACGTTGACGGTGAGCAGCCCGACGAGCCAGGGCATCAGGCGCTGCGTCGCGTCGAAGCGGTGCGCCTGGCTGATCGCCGTCAGCAGCGTCTCCTGCAGCAGGTCCTGTGCGCTCGACTCGTCGCGCGACTGGCGGCGCGCGACCCCCAGCAACTCGTCCTGCACCGCGGCCAGCACCTCGCCCAGCGCCTCGGCGTCGCCGTCGGCGCGCCAGCGCAGGAAGAGGCTCTCGGGCGTCGGCGGCGCGTGCATCGGGGAACTCCGCTCGGGGACCCCGCCACGTTACACCGTCCGGTCGCCGCGGCGCGCGGCCGGCCCCGCACGGGCCTCAGCCCCCGTTCCCGATCAGGCGCAGCAGGGTCTCGCGGACTTCCTGCGGGTTGGCCTTGCCGCCCGAGGCCTTCATGACCGCGCCGAGCAGCGCGTTGACCGCGTTGGGCTTGCCGGCGCGCACGTCGGCCACGATCTTCTCGCGGCCGACCAGCGCCTCGCGGCACCAGCCCTCGATGGCGGCCGGATCCTGGACCTGTTCCAGGTCGAGCTCCTGGACCAGCGCCTTGGCCGACTTGCCGGTCTTCGCGATGGCGCGCAGGAGCACGCGCGCGCCGGAGTTCTGGATGCGCCCGTCGGCGACGAGCTTCACGACCGACGCGAGGTCGTGCGGCTTGAGCGCGATCTCGCCGAAGTTCGCGTAGCCGAGCCCGGGGTCGCCGACGAAGCCCTTCAACTCGTTCTGGATCCAGTTGGCGCACTCCTTGGGCTTCTCCGAGAGGCGCACCGCCGCCTCGAAGAAGTCGGCGATCACGCGCTCGGAGGTCAACACGGCGGCGTCGGCGGGGGAGAGACCCAGCGTCTTCACGTAGCGCTCGCGTCGCGCGGCGGGCAGCTCGGGGATCAGCGCGCGCTGGCGCTCCAGGTAGGCGGCGTCGATGCGCACCGGCGGCAGGTCGGGCTCGGCGAAGTAGCGGTAGTCGTGCGCCGACTCCTTGCTGCGCATCGTGCGCGTCACGTTCTTCTGGCTGTCCCACAGGCGCGTCTCCTGCACCGGGAACTGCGTCGGGTCCTCGGACTCGTAGGCCTCGATCTGGCGCGCGATCTCGTGGTCGATCGCGGCGGCCACGAAGCGGAACGAGTTCAGGTTCTTGATCTCGACCTTGGTGCGCCAGGCTTCCCCCGCGGGGTGCACCGAGATGTTGACGTCGCAGCGCAACTCGCCCTTCTCCATGTCGCATTCGCTGGCGCCGACGTGCTGCAGGATCTCCTTGAGGCCGGTCAGGTACTCGTGCGCCTCGGCGCTGCTCTGCACGTCGGCCTCGGTGACCGACTCGATCAGCGGCACGCCCGCGCGGTTCAGGTCGACCAGCGTCGTCGCGCCGCGGTCGTGGATCGCCTTGCCGGCGTCCTCCTCCATGTGGATGCGGTTCAGGCGGATGAAGCGCCCGTTGGAGAGCCGCAGGCCGCCGCCCGTGCAGAAGGGCTGGTCGTACTGGCTGATCTGGTAGCCCTTGGGCAGGTCGCAGTAGAAGTAGTGCTTGCGGTCGAACTTGCTGCGCTCGGCGATCGTGGCGCCCAGCGCGAGGCCGGCGCGCACGGCCAGCGCCAGCGCCTCGCGATTGAGCACCGGCAGCACGCCCGGCTGCGCCGTGCAGACCGCGCAGGTCAGCGTGTTCGGCTCCGCGCCGAAGCGGTACTCGCAGCCGCAGAACAGCTTGGTGCGCGTCGCGAGCTGCGCGTGCACCTCCAGGCCGATCACGGGGATCCAGCGCACGCCGGTGCGCTCCGAGACGACGCCGGCCGGCGCGTGCTGCGTGCGGGTGGTCACGGCGCCGCCTCCGCGCACGCCGGCGCGCGTTCGCGGCCGAAGGCCGTGGCCGACTCGAAGGCCCGCGCGACGCGCAGCACGCGCGCGTCGGCGCGCGCCGGCCCGGCGATCTGCAGGCCGACCGGCAGGCGACGGCCGCCCTCGTCCACGAACCCGCACGGCACGCTGATGCCCGGCAGGCCCGCCAGGCTGATCGGGACGGTCAAGACGTCGGAGAGGTACATGGCGACCGGATCGCCGGACTTCGCGCCCAGGGGGAACGCGACCTCGGGCGACGTCGGGCCGGCGATGACGTCGACGTCGGCGAACACGGCGTCGAAGTCGCGCTTCAGGAGCGCGCGCACCTTGAGCGCGCGGCCGTACCAGGCGTCGTAGTAGCCGGCCGACAGCACGTACGTGCCCAGCAGGATGCGGCGCTTCACCTCCGGGCCGAAGCCCGCCTCGCGCGTCGCGGCGTACATGCCCTGCAGCGAGCCGGGCCCGGCTCCGCGCAGCCCGTAGCGCACGCCGTCGAAGCGCGCGAGGTTGCTCGACGCCTCGGCCGTCGCCACCACGTAGTAGGTCGGGATCGCGTACCTGGAGTGCGGCAGCGACACGGGCACGAGCTCGGCGCCCAGGGCGCGCAGCGTCTCCAGGGCCTCCTCGCAGCGCGCGCGCACCGCGCCCGGCAGAGAAGCGGGGAAGTGCTCGGCGGGCACGCCGACGCGCAGGCCCTCGATGCCGCCGTCCTCGACGCACAACGCGGGCTCGTCCAGGCACGTCGAGTCGCGCGGGTCCGTGCCCGACATCAGGTGCACGCACAGCTCCAGGTCGCGCACGCTGCGCGCGAAGGGGCTGACCTGATCGAGCGAGCTGCCGAACGCGATCAGTCCGTAGCGCGAGATGCGCCCGTAGGTCGGCTTGAAGCCCAGGATGCCGCACAGCGCGGCCGGCTGGCGCACCGAGCCGCCCGTGTCGGAACCCAGCGCGATCGGCACCATGCCGCTGGCCACGGCGACGGCCGAACCGGAGCTCGATCCGCCGGGCGTGCGCGCTTCGTCCCAGGGGTTGCGCGTCGGCCCGAAGGCCGAGTTCTCCGACGAGCTGCCCATGGCGAACTCGTCCATGTTGGTCATGCCGACCGGGTTCGCGCCGGCGTCGATCAGGCGTTCGACGAACGTCGCGGTGTACGGCGCGCGGTAGCCCGCGAGGATCCGCGAGGCGCAGTTCGACTCGACGCCGGCGAGGCACATGTTGGCCTTGAGCGCGATCGGCACGCCGTGGAGCGGTCCGGGCGTCGCGCCCGCGGCGCGCGCGCGATCGAGCGCGTCCGCGCGCGTCAGCGCGCCCTCCCGATCGACGGTCAGGAAGACGTGCAGCCTGGGATCCAGGCGATCGATGCGCGCGAGGCAGTCCTCGGCCGCGCGGCGCGCGCTGAGATCGCCGCGCGCGATCGCGGCGGCGAGCGCGATCGCGTCCGGGTCGCCGGCGGGGCTCACTCCTCGCCCCCGACGGTCTTGGGGACGGAGTAGAAACCGTCGCAGGGTGCCGGCGCGTTGGACAGGGCGGCCTCGCGCGGGAGGGAGGGCGCGGGCAGGTCCTCGCGCACGACGTTCTCGCCCTGCGCGGCGTGCAGCATCGGCTCGACGCCCGCGACGTCGAGCGCGGCGAGCTCCTGGAACTGCTCCAGGATCCGGCCGAACTGGCGGCCCAGCGCCGCGGCCTCCGCGGCGTCCAGTTCCAGCCGCGCCAGGGCGGCCACCTGGCGCACGGTCTCGGGGATCGGATCGCTCATGGCGGGGTCGGCGCGGGATTCTACGGCCTCGCGCGCGGCGGAACCACGCGCGCTGCCGTGGACCACGTGCCGTCCGCGAGGCTAGGCTGCGCCGATCGTGCGCCGCATCGCCCCTTCCGCGCTCCTCGTGCTGGCCGCGTGCGCCGCCGCTCCGCTGTGGCAGCCGATCCAGCGCCCGTGGACGCCGCCGGTCGTCGACGTGCAGCGCCGCGTGCGCGTCGTGCTCGACGACGGCAGCGCGCACGAGGTCGAGAGCCCGCGCCTGGAGGTGCCCGCGGGCGCCGAGCCGGGCGCGGCGACCGCGCTCCTGTGGCGCGGGGCGGGCCCCGACGCGCGCTTCCCGGCGCGGCGGATCCCGATCGAGCGCGTGACGAGCATCGAGGCGGTCGCGCCGGGCGGCGCCACGCTGGCCGGTCCGCGCGTGGCGCAGGCGACGCTGGTCGTCGCGGGCGTCGTGATCTGGGGGCTCATCCTGTGGGCCATCCTGGTGTGATCGCGGCGCTGCTCCTGGGCACGGCCGGCGCCGAGCCGGACCTCGTGCAGGAGCCCGACTGGGTCGCGGTCGGCCTCGTGCTGCTGCTGGGCGGCACGTTCCTCCTGGGCAACTCGCTGCTCTTCCGCCATCCGCGCGAACTGGTCGCGGAGCGGTTCGGCGCGCGCGGCGCGCGCTTCGTCGCGATCCGCGAGCACATCTTCCAGCGGCTGCAGATCGGTGTCGGGTTCCTGTACCTGCTGGCCGGCTTCGGGTTCGAGCTGCTCGGCCGGCTGCGGCCCGTCGCGCCCGGCGCCGAGCGCACGTTCCCGGTGTTCTGGGTCGTCGTGCTGGCGCTGGCGACGGCGGCCCTGCTCGCCGCCGGCTGGGCCTGGTCGTCGCGCGCGTTCCGCCGCTACGTGCGCGAGCAGATGCAGCGCGCGCCGGCGGACCTGGAGTCGGATCCGGCGCTGGCGCGCGAGATCGGCGAACTGTTCGGCGTCGAATCGCGGCCCGAGGACTCGATCGCGTCCTTCGTCGAGCGTGTGCGGCGCGCGGCCGGCGTGAGCGGCGAACGCCGCGCGCCGCGCCGCGAGATCCACGTCGAGCGGGTCGACGAGGACGAGGTCTAGCGCCGGGCGCAACCGGCGCGCGCGCGGTTCGTCGTGGGGGTGTGCAGCCCGACCCCTGGAAGGTCGACACCCTGGGCGCCGTCGCCGACTTCGTCGAGGCGGTCTGGCCGTCGCGCTGCGCGCTGTGCGACGCGGCCGACGCCGGGGACGGTCTGGGCTGCGCGGAGCACCGGCTCGCGTGCGAACTGGAGGGGCCGCGCTGCGCGCGCTGCGCGGCCGCGATCGCTCCGATGCTGCCGGAGGGCGAGCGCTGTCCCGACTGCCGCGCGCGCGCGCCGGCCTTCGCGTCGGTCGCCGCGCTGGGCGAGTACCGCGCGCTGGCGACGGCGGCCTGGGTGCTGGCGCTGAAGTACGGCGGGCGGCCGGACCTCGCCGAGCCGCTCGGGCAGTTGCTGGCCGCGCGCCTCGCGCTGGAGCCGCCCGCGGCCGAGCCGCGCGTGCTCGTGCCCGTGCCGCTGCACCCCGCGCGGCGCATCGACCGCGGCTACGACCAGGCGCTGTGGCTGGCGCGCGCGGCCGGCCGGCACGCCTGCCTGCCGGTCGTGCGCGCGCTGCGGCGCACGCGCGCGACGCCGGTGCAGGGCGCGCTGGGCACCGTCTCGCGGGCCGCGAACGTGCGCGCGGCGTTCGCGGCCGCGCGTTTCCCGCCGGGCCGCGCGCGGCGCGTGGCCGGCAAGGAAGCGTGGCTCGTCGACGACGTGGTCACGTCGGGCGCGACGGCGGGGGAGTGCGCGCGCGTGCTGCGCAGGCTGGGCGCGGCGCGGGTGCGCGTCTTGTGCGTGGCGCGGGCGTGAGGAACCGGGTTCGAGCGCCGCTCCCGCGGCTTCCGCGGCCGGACCGGACCGCCCGCGGGCCGCGATCGGTTACCGTCTCGCCCGCATGAACGCGCAGCTCCTCCTGGCCGAAGCGGCCACGCCCCATCCCGACGGCACGGTCAGCCTGCTGCGCGGCGGCATCACGCACATCTGGGGCAAGGCCGCGCCGTTCGCGTTCCGCGGCAGCCTCGTCATCCGCATCGAGGGCGAGATGGGGGACGCGGGCGCGCACCAGCTCGAGCTGCGCTGCATGGACGAGGACGGGCGCACCGTCGGCCCCGACGTCCGCGGGTCGTTCGCGGTGCCGACCGGCGGCGGCACGACGCACACGATCCTGGGCGTCGACGTCTCGTTCCCGCGCAAGGGGCGCTTCACGTTCAGCCTGCGCATCGACAACGTGGTCGTCGCGACACTGACGGTCACGACCGCCGAGGCGCCGGTGCCGGCCAAGCCCTGATCCGGCGCCCGGCCCGCGCGTGCTAACGTGATGCCGTGAGCGCCGACACGCTGTACATCGAGCCCTTCGCGGGCATGGCCGGGGACATGTTCCTGGCCGCGCTGATCGACCTTGGGGAGCCGCGCTTCACCGTCGAGGACCTGCGGGCGCTCGGCGAGCGGCTCGTGCCCGGCGAGGCGCGCATCGCGATCGAGACGGCGTGGCGCGGCAACCTGTCGGGCCGGCTCCTCACGGTCGAGACGCCCGAGTCGGCGACCGCGCCGCACCGGCGACTCGCGGACGTGGCGGCGCGGATCCGTGCGGCCGATCTCTCCGGCGAGGTCGCGGAGCGCGCGCTCTCCGTGTTCCGCCGCATCGCGGTGGCCGAAGGGACGGTGCACGGGTGCTCGCCCGAGGAGGTGCACTTCCACGAGGTCGGCGCCGTCGACACGCTGATCGACGTCGTCGGCGCCGCGCTCGCGCTGTCGCGCCTGGGCGTGCGGCGCGTGTTCGCGTCGGCGCCGGTCACGGGGACGGGCACGGTCCGGTGCGCCCACGGCGAGATGCCCGTGCCCGCGCCCGCGGTCGCCGAGATCCTGCGCGGTCGCGAGATGATCGTGGCCGGCGGCGCGGGCGAACGCCTGACGCCGACGGGCGCGGCGCTGCTGGCGGAGCTCGCGCCGGCGTTCGGGGCTCCGGGTGCGTTCGTGCCCGAGCGGATCGGGTACGGCGCGGGGCATCGCGATCCCAAGGACGGCCCGCCGAACGTGCTGCGCGTGCAGCTCGGGCACGTTCCCGCGCGTGCCGCGGCGGGCGCGGAGGCCTGGCTCGTCGAGGTGAACCTCGACGACATGACCGGCGAGGAGCTGGCGCACGCCGCCGCTCGCGTGTTCGCCGCGGGCGCGCTGGACGTCTGGAGCGCGCCGGTGGTGATGAAGAAGGGGCGGCCGGGCGTCGTGCTGTCGGCGCTGTGCCGCGCACAGGACCGGCCGCGCATCGAGGCCGCGCTGTTCGAGCACACCAGCACGCTGGGGCTGCGCTGGCGCGCGGTGGAGCGGACGGAGTGCGCGCGGCGCGTGATCGAGGTCGAGGTCGCGGGCGAGCGCGTGCGGGTCAAGGTGCGCGAGCGCCCCGGGGCGGCGGCGGGGGAGCGCGACCTCTCGCCCGAGCACGACGATCTCGCCGCGCTGGCGCAGAGGAGCGGCCGCTCGATCCGCGAACTGGAGCGCGCGGCGATCGCGGCGGCGCTGCGCGCGGTCTGAAGTCCCGGCTGGGATCTCTGCCCTTTCAAGTTGGGTGCGGGATCGGCGGCGTGTCCGCAACCGTCGCGGGACCTGTTCGGGGCGGGTGCGCGCAGCAATGCGTCGGGAGCTCGGACGGGCTCTGGGCGCGCAGGCGGATCCCGCGTGGGGCGGAGCGCCAGGAACCGTGGCGCACGCGCGCAATCCGAGCCCGGTGCGTGCGTCGTGCGCGGGTCTGGAACCGGTTGTGGGGCAGGCGAGGAACGGTGTTCGGCGACCGCGGCCACGTCGGCCGGGCGGCTGTCGACGCTCGCGGATCCCAGGTCCCTGGATGCCAGGCCCCCGGCGTCGTCCCCCCGGATCTCTGCCCTTTCAAGTTCGGCCCGCCCCCGAGCCGCGGGAGTCCGGCCGCGCCGCTGCCTGCAACCGGACGCTCCGTCGAACGTCGTGGGGACGATGGCCAAGCGCCGCGGGTCCAAGTCACGGCAGG
>CAZKIO010000009.1:48607-54354 GCA_964552795.1 uncultured Planctomycetaceae bacterium | reverse complement strand
CCGTCGAACGTCGTGGGGACGATGGCCAAGCGCCGCGGGTCCAAGTCACGGCAGGGTGTGCTCGCGTTTCCGCAGTGGGGCGGAGCGCGCCGGGGTGCGGGACGCAAGCGCGCGGCGCACCGGCCGTCCGTCGCGCACCGCGCGCGCGGGCCGGCGGCGGCGCGGTTCCCGCTGCACATCACGCTGCGGATCGCGCCTGGGCTCCCGAGCCTGCGCGGGGCGCGGACGCACGCCGTGCTCCTGCGGGTGCTCGAAGCAGCGTCGGATCGGAATCGTTTCCGGGTGGTCCAGTACTCGGCGCAGTCGAACCACCTGCACCTCGTGTGCGAGGCGTCCGGCCGCGAGTCGATTACCCGTGGACTGCAGGGCCTGTGCGTGCGTCTGGCCCGGGCCCTGAACCGGAGCTGGAACCGGCACGGGACCGTGTTCGGCGACCGCTACCACGTCCGCGTGCTGCGCACGCCGCGGGAAGTGCGCAATGCGCTGGCCTACGTGCTCAGGAACGCGCGGCGCCACGGGATCCGCCACGCCCAAGGCATGGACCCCTGCTCGTCAGCCGCGGCGTTCGAGGGGTGGCGCGGACGTGGCGCGCCGGGTCCGGCCCGGTCGCCGCTGGCCGAGGCGCGCACGTGGCTGCTGCGGGTCGGCTGGCGGCGGTGGGGGCTCCTCCCGTGGGAGGACTGACGTGCGCGCGGGGATCTCTGCCCTTTCAAGTGGCCGCCGGCAGGAGTTCCTCGTACAGCGCCGCGAAGCGCTGCATGCGCCGCGCGAACGAGAACTCGGACTCCACGCGCTCGCGCGCCGCCTGCGCGAGGCGCGCACGCAGTGCGGCGTCGGCGGCGAGGCGGACGAGCCCGGCCTCCAGCGCGGGCGCGGAGCCCACCGGCACCAGGAGGCCGTCCACGCCGTCGCGCAGCACGGCCTCGACGCCGCCGCAGCGCGTCGCCAGCACGGGCACCTCGCAGGCCATCGCCTCGAGCACCACGTTGGGCAGCCCCTCGCGCAGGGACGACAGCGCGAACGCGTCGCAGGCCTCGAGCATCTCGCGCACGTCGCTGCGGAAACCGAAGAGGCGCACGCGCCCGTCCGCGGCGCGCGCCAGCGCGTCCAGGCGCTCGCGCTCGGGGCCCTCGCCCGCGATCCACAGCTCCAGGTCGGCGCCGCGCGCCACGGCGCCGCGCACGGCGGCGATCAGGAGGTCGAAGCCCTTCTCCTGCGAGAGACGCCCGATCGCGCCGACCACCAGACGGCCGGCGGGCACGCCGCGGCGCAGGGGCGATTCCGCCGGCGCGGCGCGGCGGCGCCAGGCGGCGACGTCGATGGCATTGTCGATGCGCGAGAGCCGCGCCGCCTCCACGCCGATCCGCCGGCACTCGGCCTCGAGGTCCGTCGACACCGCGACCACGCGCTCGTAGCGCCTGAGGCACCAGCGGTCGATCGCCCAGTACAGCGGCGTGCGCGCCGTCTGCTGCACCCAGCCGTGCACGGTCGTCACCAGTCGCAGGTTGCACACGGGCGCCAGCAGGATCCCGTAGAGGTTCGACTTGTAGTCGTGCCCGTGCCAGATGCGCACGCCCTCGGCGCTGCACAGCTCGGCGATCCGCATCAGGACGCGCGGGTCGAAGGGCAGCGCCTCGGGGAGCGTGTGGAAGGGGCAGTCCAGTTCGGCCGCACGCGCGCGCAGGGCCTCGATGCCGTCGTCGCCCGGGGCGTGCAGGTACAGCGCGAGCTCGCGCCAGCGCGTTCCGGCCAGGAAGCGCGGCGAGTTCAGGATGGTCTTCTCGGGCCCGCCGCCGTGCCCGCTGACGATGCGCGCGTGCAGGACGCCGATGCGCTGCGCTGCGCTCACGCGCCACCCTTCCGCGCGAGGCAGCGCTCGAACGCGGCCGCCTTGGCCGCCCACGTTTCGCCGGCGAGCCGCTCGCGTGCCGCGCGCTGCTCGTCGGGCAGCGGCAGGAAGGCGCGGTCGCGCACGCGCCGTGCGAACTGCTCGGGGTTGGCCACGAGGTCGAGCGCGTCGGCCCACTCGCGGTTGGCGAGCAGCGGCGTGGCGACGGTCGGCAGGCCGGTCGCGAGGTACTCCTTGAGCTTCAACGGCTGCATCGCGCGCGTCACCGGCAGGTCGGCGTAGGGCATCACCAGCACGTCGGCGTCGGCCGCGACGTGCGGCAGCTCGTCGTAGGGGACCGGTCCCGTGCGGCGGATGCGCGTGTCCGACAGGATCCGCGGATCGGGGTCGGAGAGCGGTCCGACCAGCGTCAGGTTGGTCTCGGCCGCCAGGTGCATCACGATCTCGACGTCCAGGCGCCGGTCGATCGCGCCCCAGAACACCGCCGCGGGCCGCGCGCGACGCTCGCGCGGCGGACGCGCGGCGACGTGCGTCCAGTGCGCGGGATCGAGGCCGTGCGTGATCACCTCGGAGGGAAAGCCCAGGCCGGCGAGGCGCGTGCGCAGGTGCTCGGACACAGCGACGATGCGGCGCATGTGGGGCAGGAGATCGCGCTCCAGGACGCGCAGCGCGCGCGCGTCCAGGCCCGGCCATTCGGCCAGGTCGTCGACGCAGTAGTAGATCCAGTTCGCGTCCCGCGTGCGTCCGGCGACGTCGGCCACGATCGGCGCGGTGGTCACGACGGCGTCCGCGCGCTCGATCAAGGGGCGCAGCGCCCGCTCCAGCAGGCGCGCGTTGAGCGCGCGCTCCCAGCGCGCGCCGAAGCCGGGCCAGTGCGCCGGGGCGTGCACCGTGAGGTTGGCCGGCAGCGACCCGGCCTGCTTCGGCGGCCGCGACCACTCGACCAGCTTGCCCACCGCGCGCTTGAGGTCGGCCGCGGAGAGGCGCGGCCGGCGCGTGCCGACGGTGTTGACCCAGTCGACGCGCCAGCGCTCGAGCAGCGCGCGCACCAGGTGCTGCGCGCTGGACGGATGGCGCCCCCAGTCGTCCGCGAACACGACGAGGCGCGGGAGATCCGGAGGCATCGGCGCAGGGAGGCTAGCTCAGCGGCGTCCCGAGCGCCACGCGGCGAGACCCTCGGTCAGGCGGCCGAGCGCCTCGCCGAGCTGCGCCGGCGGCAGCGCGCAACCCACGCGCAGGTGCGCCGGCAGGCCGAAGAACTCGCCGGGCACGACGCCGACCTCGTACTCGCGGGCCAGGAACTGCGACAGGGCGAAGGTGTCGTGCGCGCCGTCGACGCGCGCGAACGCCACGATGCCGTGATCGGGGACCAGCGCGCGCACGCCCTCGGTGCCGCGCAACCACTCGGCCCACAGCGGCCGCGACTCGCGCACGATGCGCTCGTAGGGCGCGCGCAACTGCGCGAGGTTCCCGAGCGCGTGGACGCCGGCGCGCAGGGCGACCGTCGGCGCGTCGACCCACGCGAGGTAGGTCGCGTCCCGCAGGCGCTCGGCTTCGTGCGCGAGGCCCTCGCCCAGCACCACCCAGCCGATGCGCAAGGGACCCAGGCCGTAGGCCTTGGTCAGGGAACCGATGGACACCGCGTTCGGCGCCGCGCGGAACGCGTCCGTGCGCACCGGGTCGGGCTCGTACTCGGCGTAGATGTCGCACGACACCAGCACGCCGCCGGTCCGTTCGGCCTGGTAGGCGATCGCCGACAGGCGTTCGCGGCCGAGCTGGGCCCCGGTGGGGTTGTGGACGTTGGCCAGGAACACGTGGCCGGGCCCCGCGGCGCTCGCGAGGCGCGCGCGGACCTCGTCCGGATCGATCCGCCAGCCGTCGTCCAGGCGCCGCTCCAGGACCGAGAGTTCGGCGCCCAGGCGCTGCGGCAGCGCGCGGAAGGGCTCGTACGAGGGCAGGTCGGCCACGACGCGCGTCCCCGGCCGGAACCAGGTCCAGGCGCAGGCGTGCAGGCCGCCCGAGGCACCCAGCGTGGCGACCACGCGTTCGCGCGGGACGCGAAAGCGCCGGGCGAGGGCCGTCTCGAGCTCGTCGAGGACCACCGCCGGGAATCCCAGGTCGACCGGCGGGAGGCCGGCGAACAGCGACGCATCCGCGGTCGGCATCCCCGACTGCGTCAGGTTGAGGCGCGCGGCGTGCGAGCGGGTCCGCGCCCAGACCATGTACGGGAACGCGAGGCCCGGCGCGGGCGCCTCGGGCCAGCGCGCGGGGCCCGTCCACGCGCCGCCGTGCAACTCGGTCAACATGACCCGATCGTGCCCGATCCACCGGTCGCGCGCCACGACCCGCGCTGTGGATCCGGCCGCGCCGGACCGCTAGAGTCCGACGCGGGGGGCGCGTGGCCGCGCGCGATGCGCTCCGCGCCGGGGAGCACTCGAAGGGGAACTCCAGGCGCGCCGCCCGCGACGATCCGTCCACACGCGCCGCACGCACACCCGAACCCGACTGCCGCTCAACCATGACGAACACGCTCCGAACCACGGGGGCCGCGCTGCTGGCCCTGTTCTGCACCGCGCCCGCGCTGATCGCGTTCGCGCCCACGTCGTCCGCCGCGCAGGAGACGCGCCCGTTGCGCTACGTGCGCGCGGCCGCGGCCACCAAGGCGCTCAACGTCGCCGACAAGAACGGCGTGTCGGTGGCCGACGTCCAGAAGGGGACGCTGCTCGCGGTGCACTCCGAGCGCGCCGGCTGGCTGGCGGTCGAGCCGCCGCAGGGGCTCACCGTGTGGATCTACGGGCAGTTCCTGCGCCCGCTCTCCCAGAAGGGCCTGGCGGAGGTGACCGGCGAAGGCGTGCGCATGCGTCCCAAGCCGTCGTCGAGCGTCGACAGCTTCCCGCTCGAGCAGCAGCTGCACGAAGGCGACCGCGTGCGCGTCGTCGGCCGCGCGAACCCGGCCAAGGCGTTGCGCGAGGACTGGGTGCAGGTGATCTCGCCGCCGGGCGTGCGCGCGTGGGTGCCGGCCGCGGACACGGCCGCGGTCGAACCGAACCTCGACGCGCGCGCCGCGTGGCTGGACGCCGTGCGAGACGCGCAGGGCGCGCAGGCGCTCTTCGAGCTGCGCAGCGCGGCCGACATCGCCGCCGGCGACGCGGCCTCCGCCACGCAGGCCAGCGCCGAGAAGCCCAAGGCTCAGGACCAGGGCGCGTGGGACACGCTCGAGAAGCAGTACGAGGCGGCCAAGGCGGGCGGCGGGCAGGCCGACTGGACCGCGCTGCGCGGCGCGTACCAGCGCTACCTCGACCAGAACCCCGAGGGCGCGTTCGCGGCGCACGCCAAGGTGCGCGTCGACGAGCTGAAGCTGCGCGAGGAGATCGCGCAGATCCAGGCCAACCTCAAGCTGCGCGACCAGGACCGCGAGGAGAAGCTGGCCGAGGCGCAGGCGCGGCTGCGCGACGCCTCGCTGTCGAAGGATCCCCTGTGGGGCCGCTTCCAGGCGCGCGGCTGGCTGACGCGCGATCCCGCGGACGCGAGCCGCTGGATCGTCCAGTGGAGCGGCAAGCCGACGGCCGAGATCACCTGCGGCAACGGCCGCTACGAACTGGACGTGTTCCAGGGCCGCGAGCTGGGCATCGTGGGCGCGCTGACGCGCTCGGGCGCCGGCGGGCTGCCGCGGATCGACGTCAAGCGCATCGAGGTGCTGTCCTCGAGCGCGCTGCGCTGAGCGCCGGGGGACCGCGCGGGCCGGACGCGTCCGCGCGGCGCCGAGCATGGGTCGGGATCCGACGCGCAAGCTGCCCTGGACGCGGCGCCTGGTGGAGGCGCTGCGGGGGATGTTCGCGCTGAAGAGCAAGCGCTACCTGTGCGACTCGTGCAAGTGGGACTACGGCAACGCGTGCGT
>CAZKIO010000009.1:0-48507 GCA_964552795.1 uncultured Planctomycetaceae bacterium | reverse complement strand
GCGTTCGGCCGCTCAGGGCCGCGCGCCCTCGCGCGGCCCCACCAGAATCCCGCCCCGGGTCGCTCCTCCGTTGCTCCTCACGCGCCTGCTCTCTCTCTCTCTCCTTCTCCTTCTCTCCCCCCCCGGCCTAGTCCCGCCCCTCCAGCTTCCCCAGCACCTCGTTCCGCAGTTCCACCAGCCCGCCCGCGATCACCGCCGCGCGCATCCGCCGCATCAGCCCGAAGAAGAACGCCAGGTTGTGCAGCGTGATCAGCACGCCCGCCAGCATCTCGCCGCTCGCGCACAGATGGCGCAGCGTGCCCTTCGAGTACCGCGCACAGCACACGCACGCGCATTCGGGATCGAGCGCCGTGTCGTCCTCGCGCCAGCGCGCGTTCCGCAGGTTGACCTCCCCGCGGCTCGTGAAGGCGCGGTGATTGCGCGCGTGCCGCGTCGGCGTCACGCAATCGAACAGGTCCACTCCCCGCTCCACCGCGTCGAAGAAGTCCTCCGGCGTTCCGACGCCCATCAGGTACCGCGGCCGATCCTCGGGGAGGAGCGGTGCGCACAGATCCACCGCCACGCGCGCGTGTTCGCGCGACTCGCCCACGCTGACCCCGCCGATCGCGTGGCCCACCGACCCGTGCTCCAGCGCGCTCTCGGCCGACTCCCTGCGCAGGTCCTCGAACACCCCGCCCTGCACGATCGGGAACAGCGCCTGTCCGGTCTCCTCGCCGCCGTGCGCGCGGTGCGCGGCCACGCAGCGCTCCAGCCAGGCGCGCGTGCGCGCCACCGCCGCGGCCACCTGCGCGCGGTCGGTCGGGTCCGCCGGGCAGTGATCGAACGCCATCGCCACGTCGGCGCCCAGCTTGCGCTCGATCGCGATCACCTTCTCGGGCGTGAAGCGCACCGGCGATCCGTCGACCACGCTCCTCAGCGACACGCCGTCGTCGTCGATGCGCGCCATGTGTCCCAGGCTGAACACCTGGTAGCCGCCGGAGTCGGTCAGGATCGGCCCGTCCCAGGCCATGACGCGGTGCAGGCCGCCCAGGCGCGCGATCACGTCCTCGCCGGGCCGCAGGTGCAGGTGGTACGTGTTGGCCAGGATCATCGTCGCGCCCAGCTCGGCGAGGTCGCGCGGCAGGACGCCCTTGACGGTGCCCTTGGTCCCGACCGGCATGAACGCCGGCGTCGGCACCTCGCCGTGCGGCGTGACGAACACGCCCGCGCGCGCGCGCGTCCGCGGGTCGCGCGCCAGGAGCCGGAAGCCGAACCCCGCGCGCGCGAAGCTCGCGAGCGGCGCGCTCAGGGGAACAGCCCCGGCTCGACGGCGCTCCCGGCCGGGTCGGCGCCGATCGCCTCGCAGCCCGCGCGCGTCACCATGCGGCCGCGGCCCGTGCGGTGCAGCAGGCCCGAGCGCAGGAGGTGCGGCTCGAACACGTCCTCGATCGTGTCCTCGGTCTCGCCGACGGCCGCGGCGATGGTCTTGATGCCGACGGGCTGGCCGCCGCTCTGCGCCAGCACGCGCAGGATGCGTCGGTCCAGCTCCTCCAGGCCGCGATCGTCGACGCCCAGGAACAGCAACGCCTCGCGCGCCAGCGGCGCGTCGATGCGCGCGTGCCCGCGCACCTGGGCCAGGTCGCGCACGCGCCTCAGGAAGCGGTTGGCGATGCGCGGCGTCCCGCGCGCGCGCTCGGCGATGGTCGACGCGGCCTCGGTCGCGAGCTCGACGCCCAGGATCTCGGCCGAGCGCAGCAGGATGAGCACGAGGTCCTCGACCGGGTAGGGGGAGAGCCGCTCGGCGATGCCGAAGCGCGAGCGGAACGGCGCGCTGAGCAGGCCCTCGCGCGTCGTCGCGCCGGCCAGCGTGAACGGCTGCAGCGCGAGCGGCAGCACGCGCGCGTGCGGCCCCTGGTCGAGGGTGACCTCGACGCGGAAGTCCTCCATCGCCGAGTACAGGTACTCCTCGACGGCGGCCGGCACGCGGTGCACCTCGTCCACGAACAGCACGTCGCCGCGCGCGATCTGCGTCAGGATCCCGACCAGGTCGCGGGGGCGCTCGAGCGCCGGCCCGCTCGTCGCGTGCAGGCGTGTGCCCAGCTCGCGCGCCAGGATGCGCGCCAGGCTGGTCTTGCCCAGGCCCGGCGGGCCCGAGAGCAGCACGTGGTCGAGCGGCTCGCCGCGCGCGCGCGCGGCCGTCACGGCGACGCGCAGGTTCGACAGGATGCGCTCCTGGCCGACGAACTCGTCGAGCGACCGCGGCCGCAGTCGGCCCTCGACCTCGCTCTCGGGCGCGTCGGCCGGCGATTCCGCCTCCAGCGCCGTCGGGTCGTACACGTGGTCGCCTTCCCTCATGCAGGCGAGACTAGACTCCCGACGCGACGTGCGCACGCGCGGAGCGGCGTGTGCGGCCCCGCACGAGGGGTCGCACAGGCGCGGCCGTGCCGGAGCCGGCGGGGCCGGCCGCCGCCGCGGGTTACCGGCGTCCCGGCGCGCGCTACAGCCGTTCCCCGACCCGGGGCACGCCGTTCCACCCGCCGGGCATGGTTCTTGTCCACTGCCGGCGGGGCGGGCTGGATTCTCTGGCCCCGGGAACGACCGCTTGGCAATCTGGGTGCCCCCCAGGCCCCGGCGGCCCCCCCCGGCGCCCACGCCATCGACGCGTGGGGCCGTGATCTCCATCGACCCCACGAACCGCGTCCGGTGCATTCCACGATGACCATGAGAAGCCCGAAGACCCAGGCCACGCGCGCGTGCGCGTCCTCCTCGGCCCGGAACCTCCTCGCCGCTCCGCTGCTCCTGCTCGCCGCGTGCGGGGGAGGCAGCTCCGGCGGCACCGAGGCGACGATGGACCTGGTGCAGGTCTCCAACGGCTTCGGGCAGTTGCTCCCGCACAAGGTGCTGCGCCTCGACGACGCCGGACAACCCACCACGGCGCTGGTGTCGATCCGCACCCTCGACGATCTCGTCAGCAACGTGAGCCCGACCAACCCGGTGCAACCGCCGCCGCAGTTCCCGACGACGCCGCTCCTGCCGAACAACCTGGCGGGGAACCACTTCCTGTACGCGGAGTTCTCGCGCGACATCGACCTGGACTCGATCCTGGACCCCGCGCCTTCCGCCCAGAGCGTGAACGGCCTGCGCGGCACCGTGCAACTCGTGCGCATCGATCCCGCGACCGGCGGTTCGACCGTGGTCCGCGCGCGCGTGTTCGTCGGCGTCCAGGAGGGCGACTTCGTCTACGGCGCGACCTACGCCGGCGCGCCCGGTCCCGACGGCTTGCTCTCGCTGCAGCGCTGGGTCCGCCGCGACGTCAACACCAACGTGGTGACGGCGATCGTGCAACCCGACTTCACCACGCCCGGCCAGGGCTTCCCGGGCACGGAGTCGACCTTCGCCGGCATCGACAAGCTGCTGACGCCGCGCACCGTGGTGTTCGTGGCCGACAACGACTCGAACCTGTCGACGCACGACACGTTCCCCTCGGGCGTGCAGTTGCGGATGGCGATCTCGACCGACCTGCGCGCCAAGAGCGGCGCGCGTCTCGTGCGGCAGGCCGTGGCCACCACGACGGTGGGCCCCGACAACCTGCGGCCCGAAGTGGCCTCGACGCCGCCGCCCGACCAGCAGCCGGACGTGTCGCCCGGCGGCGGCGACCTGAACGTGGACCCGATGACGGACGTGCGCATCTCGTTCACCGAGCCGATCCAGCCGCTCACGCTGGGATCGCTCCCGGATGGCAGCGCGCCGACGCAGAGTTCGTCGGTGTTCATCGAGTTCGGACCCGACGCGGCGCGCGTGCGCGTGCCGTTCACCGTGCAGCCGGTCAGCGTGTTCGACCTGACCTCCTACATCCTGACGCCGGCCTTCAACTTCCCGGGCGAGGGTCCGCCGGGACTGGCCTGCGGCGTCTACAACCGCGTCGACGTGCTGGTCAACGCGAATCAGCTCCGCGACCTGGTCGCCAACCCCAACCTCAACGGCGCGCAGACGCACTTCATCACGGGCGAGGGGCCGGGCCTGGTCAACGCGCCGGTCACGCCGGACGTGATCTACGTCGGGCGCGTGGGCGCGATCCCGGGCATCTCGGTGATCGACCTCAACGGCTTCGGCCAGTCGACGGGCGACCCGACCTTCGACCCGAGCTACCAGACGTTCGCCGAGGGCCGCACGAACTTCCCCAACAACCCCAACGTGCGCCTGCAGGGCGGTCTGATGCGGCCGCAACTGTCGGCGGGCACGTGCACCGTGAACGGCGGCTCGGCCGGGGTGTTCACGCTCACGCGCGACAGCGCGCTGAACAACCTGCTCGTGCGCGCGCCGCTGCTCACGAACATCGGCGACATGATGATCGGGCACTCGCTCGACAGCGCCTTCAACAACGGCCCGCAGCCGTTCGGCTGCCAGGCCGGCGGCGGCAACCTGTGCGCCTCGGACGGCAAGAAGCTGATCTCGCCGGTCACCGTCGGCAGCGGCAACACGATGGGGCCCACGCAGGCCGGCCAGTTCGGCGGCCTGGGCGCGGGCGCCGAGAACCTGATGGGCTGGGCTCCGCACCCCAACCCGCCGCCCCTGGCGTTCCCGCCGCTCTGCGTGGCGCCGTACATCGGCGGCCAGGAGCCGACCTCGATCGACACGCAGGCCGTGGCCGGCCTGACCAACCTGCTCGTGCCCGGCGATCCGTTCGGCCACCCGCTGGTCGGCGAGCCGCCCTCGGGCCTCCTGACGCCCGAGCAGAACACGTTCTTCGAGGGACCGTCGCTGGAGCAGGCCACGATCGGCGCCTGCCGGAACTTCCAGATCCGCCAGCAGATCGGCCACTACCTGTACGTGATCGACCGCGCGCGCCGCGAGGTCGTCGTGCTGAACAGCAACCGCATGACGGTCATCGACCGCATCGTGACGTTCGACCCCACGACGCTGGCGATGTCGCCCAACCTGAACTTCCTCGCGGTCGTCAACCAGCTCAGCAACCTGGTCTCGTTCATCGACATCGACCCCAACTCCTCCAGCTTCCACACCGTGGTGCAGGAGACGGTGGTCGGTCAGCGCCCGCGTGGCATCGCCTGGGATCCGGGCAACGAGGACATCCTGGTCGCCAACGAGGCCAGCAACACCGTTTCGGTGATCTCGGGCTCGTCGCTGACCGTGCGCAAGGTGGTCAGCTCGCAGCTCAGCGCGCCGTTCGAGGTGGCGATCACGCCGCGCCAGCCCTGCTGGGGCTTCTCGCGCAACGTGTACTTCGCCTACTTCCTGAACCGCAACGGCAAGATCGCGGTGTTCGAGGCCGGCCCCAACACGGTCAACGGCTGGGGCTACGACGACATCATCGGCGTGAGCACCGAGACGTTCCTCAGCCCCAAGGCGATGCAGGTGGATCCGCTCGACCTGCGCTCGGCGCTGTGGATCGCGCACGAGGGTCCGATCAACCTGGTCGACCAGACCTCCGGTCCGGTCGGCACGCCGGCGCTCTCGAAGTTCGTGGCGATCAGCGGCCTGACCGGCCAGCTCCCGCTCAACTTCCAGTCGCTGCTCATTCCGCAGTTCCGCGACATCTCCTACGGCGTCCAGGTCTCGCTGGGCTCCGAGAAGCTCTCGGGCCTGCCGGTGGACCTGGCCTTCGACGACCTGCGCGTGCTGTCCGGCCTGCCGAACTTCCAGACGACGTTCAGCGCCGGCCCGCCGATCCAGGCCAACGGCAAGCACCTGGTGCGCGGCGGCTGCCCGGCGGTCGTCAACACCTGCGAGTCGAAGTTCCTGTTCGTGGCCGTGCCCAACCCGGTCGGCGGCACGGGCGTGGTCGACGTCATCCTGCTCGACGGCACCTTCGGCCGCGTCGACACCAACCCGTTCGTCACCGGGACGCAGTCGATCCCGGCGCCCAACGTGCAGGTCGTCTCGAGCTTCTTCCGCCAGTAGGAGCCCGGGCCGACGGCCTCTCGCGACGCCCGCGCCCGCGCGGGCGTCGCGCTTTGCGGGCCGGGGGCGGTCCGGACCTCCCCGCTGGCGCGCGGACGGCCTATCCTCTGCGCCCTCCCATGACCGATCCCCGCGAGGTCCGGTCCATGTTCGCCCGCATCGCGGGCGTCTACGACCTCCTGAACCGCCTGCTGTCGCTGGGCATCGACCAGCGCTGGCGGCGAGCGTTGCGCGCGTCGGCGGGCGACGTGCGGGGCGCGCGGGTGGTGGACGCCTGCTGCGGGACCGGGGACGTCGCGCTGGGCTTCGCGCGTGCGGGCGCGGCCGTCGTGGGCGTGGACTTCACGCCCGAGATGCTGGCGCGCGCGGAGCGCAAGGCCGAGGCCCTGAACGGCGCCTGCGTGCGCCCGGCCTTCGCGCATGGCGACGCGCTGCGCCTGCCGCTGCGCGCGGCGTCGGCGGACGTGTGCACGGTGGCGTTCGGCATCCGCAACGTCGCGGACCGCCACGCGGCGCTGCGCGAGATGGCGCGCGTCGTGCGGCCCGGCGGGCGCGTGCTGGTCCTGGAGTTCACCATGCCGCCGGGGAGCGTCCTGGGCCCGCTGTACCGGCTGTACTTCCTGCGCATCCTGCCGGCCGTGGGCCGGCTCGTGTCGCGCGACTCGGATGCGTACACGTACCTTCCACGCACCGTGATGTCCTGGCCCGATCCCGCGCGGTTCCAGCGCGAGATGGAGGACGCGGGCCTGGTCGAGTGCGGTCACCGTCTGCTGACGCGCGGCATCGCCTGCCTGCACTGGGGCCGCGTGCGCGAGGCCGCGGCGTGAGCGCGATGTCCGCCCAGGCCCGCGGCGCGCGCGCCGCCGCGGCGCGCGGACCGGCGGCGCCGGCCGTCGCCGGCGTGGAGCGCAGCCTGGCGTTGGGTTGGCTGGCCGTCCTGCCGCTCGTCGCCGCCTACGAGGCGGCTCTGGCGCTGGCGCCCGGCTCGCCGCGCAACACGGCCGAGTTCGCGCTGTCGCTGCCGCTGGAGGTCTGGACGCCCTGGCCGGCCGGCGCGCGGCTCGCCGTCGAGCTCTGCCTGACCGTCTGGGCGGGGATCCGCGTGTTCCACGCCGAACTGGGGCTCGCGCGCCGGATCCTCCGGATCGCCCTCGAGGGCTGCGTGGCGGCCGCGCTCCTCGGCCCGGTGCTTCTCGTCCTGCTCTCGCTCCTGGAGGTCCGCGCGCCGGCGATCGGCCGGCCCGACGGCGTGCCCGCGGCGGCCGGCGTGGCGCTCGTCGTGGGCGGCGCGGCCTTCGAGGAGGTCGTGTTCCGCGTGGGCCTGCAGAGCGCGCTCTTCGTCGTCGCGCACCGCACGCTGTGCTGGTTCCTGGGGCTCACGCGCGCCGCGCGCTGGATCGCGGACGCCGTTTCCGTCGCCGGCGGTGCGCTCTTCTTCGCCGCGGCGCACCTCGAGCCCGTCGTGGGTCTCGTCGCCGACGGCGGCGAGCCCTTCGACGGCGCGCGCTTCGCGTGGCGCACCGTCGCGGGCCTCGTCCTGGCGCTCGTCTTTCGCTGGCGCGGCATGGGCGTCGCCGCCTGGGCGCACGCGCTGTTCAACCTGGCGCTGGCCCTGGGCGCCGGCCCCGAGGTGTTCCTGTGACGCGCTGGTTCGTGGGCATCACCGGCGCGAGCGGCCACGCCTACGCCGAGGCGCTGCTGCGCGCGCTGACCGCCGCGGGCGAGGACGTCGACGTCGCGATCACCGGCGCGGGCGCCAAGGTGATGCGCCACGAACTCGGCCTCGATCCGGGGGCGCGCGGCGAGAAGCTCGCGGCGCTGCTGCCTGCGTGGCTGGGCGCACAGGCCGCGCGCCGCGTGCGCGTGTTCGCATCCGACGCCGTCGAGGCGCCGCCCTCGTCGGGCACTGCGCTGACCGGCGGCGTGATCCTGTGCCCGTGCAGCATGGGCACGCTGGCGCGCGTGTCCGTCGGCTTCAGCTCGAACCTCGTCGAGCGCGCGGCGGACGTGGCGCTCAAGGAGGGCCGCAAGCTCGTGCTCGTGCCGCGCGAGACGCCGCTCTCCGTGGTGCACCTGGAGAACCTGCTGCGCATGGCGCGCCTGGGCGCGATCGTGCTGCCGGCGATGCCGGGCTTCTACCACCGCCCGGCCAGCAAGGAGGACCTGGTCCACCACGTGGTCGGCAAGATCCTCGACCGCATCGGCGTCGCCAACGCCGTGGGCGCGCGCTGGAAGGGGCTCGCGCCGCCGGCCGAGGACGACGGCATAGGCCCGGCTCCGCGCACCGCGCCGGACGGCGGGGAACAGGGCGCATGAGCGGCCTGCGCGACTGGCTCTCCCTCGTGCGCTTCAGCCACTCGGTGTTCGCGCTGCCGTTCGCGCTGTGCGGCGCGTGGCTGGCCGCGGGCGGGGTGCCCGAGGCGCGCGTGCTCGTGCTCGTCGTCTTGTGCGCCGTCGCCGCGCGCACCGCGGCGATGGGCTTCAACCGCCTGGTCGACCGCGCGATCGACGCCCGGAATCCGCGCACGCGCGGCCGCGAGCTGCCCAGCGGCAGGCTGTCCGTCGGCGCGGTGCGGCTCCTGGTCGTGGCTTCGGCGCTGGTTTTCGTCGCGCTGGCCTTCGCGCTCAACGATCTCGCGGGCTGGCTGTCCGGGCCCGTGCTGCTCGTGCTGCTGGGCTACAGCTACGTGAAGCGCTTCAGCGCGTCCGCGCACCTGGTGCTGGGCCTGGCGCTGGCGCTGGCGCCGCTGGGGGCGTGGGTCGCCGTGCGCGGCGCGATCGGGGCCGACGTCGTGCCGGTGCTGTGGCTGGCGCTGGGCGTCCTGTGCTGGGTCGCGGGTTTCGACCTGATCTACGCCTGCCAGGACGAGCGCTTCGACCGCGAGAGCGGCCTCCACTCGATCCCGGCGCGGCTGGGCATCGCCAACGCGCTGCGCCTCTCGTCGGCGCTCCACGCCGTGACGGCGGCCGCGTTCGCGCTCGCCGGCTGGAGCGCGGGCCTGGGCTGGCCGTGGTGGATCGCGCTGGCGGTCGCGCTCCTCCTCCTGGTGTGGCAGCATCGCATCGTGGCGCCCGACGATCTCTCGCGCGCCGACATGGCGTTCTTCACGCTCAACGGCTGGGTGGGCCTGGGGCTCTTCGCGGGCCTGGCGCTGGACCGCGCGCTGGCGCAGGGAGGCGCGTGATGGCCGCGTCCCGGCCGCCGGCGCCCCCGGTGCAGATCCGCAACCTGGCCGAGTCGCTGCGCCGGGGACTGCCGCGCGTCGTCGTCGTGCGCGGCGACGAGCGCTGGTTCCGCGACCAGGCCCTGCGCATCGCGGCGGAGGCGGGCGCGGCGGCCGGGCTGGAGGTCGTGCGCCACGACGCGCGCGACCCGGACTTCGACCTGCGCGGGCTGGTGGACGACCTGACCGCGGCGCCCATGTTCTCCAGCGCGCGCTGCGTGGTCGTGCGCGGGGCGGCCGCGCTGGTGAAGAAGGAGGCAGGCGAGGATCCGCCGTTCCTGCGCGCGGCCCTCCTGTTCCTGGGCGGCAGCTCGCCGGCGGGGACGCTGGTGCTCGAGGCCGACGGCGTGCGCGCCGATCACGCGCTGGTGAAACGCGCGACGGCGCTGTCGGCGCCGGTGCTGGACCTGCGGCGGCTCTACGACCAGCCGGCGCCGTGGGAGCGCAACGCCGACCCGCGCCGCACGGAGCTCGTGCAGTGGCTGATCGGCCGCGCGCGCGAGCGCGACGTCGCGCTCACGCCCGACGAGGCGCTGTACGTGTGCACCGCGACCGGCAACGACCTCTTCGCGCTGGACGGCGCGCTCACGCGCCTCGTGGGGCGCGGCCGCGAGAGCGTGCGCAGCCTCGTCGCGTGGGAGAGCGGCGCGGCGCCCTGGGACGTGGCCGAGGCGATCGCGCGCGGCGACGCCGAGCGGGGCCTCGCCGGCATCGAGCTCCTGTTGCGCGCGGGTTTCACGGGCCGCGACGGCGAGCGCGAGAGCGACCGCGGTGCGTTGACGGCGATCCTGATGGGCTCGTTGCGCGGCAAGGCGCGCGAGGGGCTCCTGGGCGCGCGCGCCAAGGAGCGCGGCGAGGATCCGGTGCAGGCCGCCGGGATCAAGGGGCCCCCGCAGGCGCGCGAGGAGTTCGGCCTGCGGCTGGCGCGGCGCACGCCCGAGGGCTGGGAGCGGTTCCTGGAGGCGGTCGCGGAGCTCGAGCGGGCGTCGCGCACCGGACGCGAACTCGACGCGAACGAACTGGCCGCGTTCGCGCTGCGCTGGCGCGTGCGCGCGCGATCCGCGGGGCGCTGAGGGCCGCGGGGGCGCGCTCCGGCACGCGGCGCGAGCGCCACGGTTGAGAGTCCCCGGCGGGGCCGTACCATCGCCATCCGGATGGAGAACAGCACCACGACGGGCGGCGGGCCGCGCATCGCGCTCCTGCCCGATCGCGTCCGCGACCAGATCGCGGCCGGCGAGGTGGTCGAGCGCCCCGCCTCGGTGGTGAAAGAGCTGGTCGAGAACGCGCTGGACGCCGGCGCGCGCTCGATCGCGGTCGACCTGGAGGAGGGCGGCGCGCGCCTCGTGCGCGTGATCGACGACGGCTCGGGGATGGGGCGCGAGGATCTCGCGCTGGCGTTCGTGGCGCACGCCACCAGCAAGCTGCGCGACGTCGAGGACCTGGAGCACATCGCGTCGCTGGGCTTCCGCGGCGAGGCGCTGGCGTCGATCGGCGCCGTCGCGCGCAGTTCCATCCTCTCGCGCGAGTCCACGTCCGACACCGGCTGGCGCATCGAGTGCGACGGGGGAAGCCTCGGCCCGATCGTGGAAGCCGGCGGCCCGGTCGGCACGCGCATCGAGGTGCGCGACCTGTTCCACAACGTCCCGGCACGGCGGCGCTTCCTGCGCCAGACGGCGACGGAGTTCGCGCGCTCCCTCGACGTCCTGCAGCGCATGGCGCTGGCGCACGTGGGCGTCGGTTTCCGCGTGACGCACGACGGCCGGCGCGTGCTCGACGTCGAGGCGGGCATGGACCTGCGTGCGCGCATCCGGCGCCTGTTCGGCGCCGAGCTGGCCGACGCCCTGGCGGCCGTGGACGCGCGCGACGGCGACGTGCACTTGTTCGGGTTCGTCGCGCCCCCGCGCTTCGCGCGCGGCGACACGTCGCGTCAGATGTGGTTCCTGAACGGGCGCAACGTGCGCGACAAGGTGCTCGTACGCGCGCTCAAGGACGGCTACCGCGGCTTCGTGTTCGACCACCGCCAGCCGGTCGCCTTCCTGCACCTCGCGCTCGACCCCGCGCGCGTCGACGTCAACGTCCACCCGCAGAAGACCGAGGTGCGCCTGCGCGACGAGCGGCGCCTGTTCGGGTTCATCGTCTCGGCGCTGCGCGCGGCCGTGAGCCGGACGGACATGGCCACGCCGGGCGCGCGCCTGGACGACGTGGCGCGGATGCGCGAAGAGCGCACGGGCGCGCTGCCGTTCCGCGCCGACGGGGGACGCGCCGCGATCGCGCGCGATCCGCTGGAGGTGTACACGATCGAGCCTTCGGCGCGGCCCGCGCCCGCGAGCGGCGCGCCGCGCCCGGCACAGAACGCTCCGATCTCCTGCGGTCCGATCCTGCAGGTCGCGCGCACCTACATCGTGCGCGCGCTCGAGGACGGCTTCGAGATCGTCGACCAGCACGCGCTGCACGAGCGCATCACGTACGAGGCCCTGCGCGCCGAACTGGAACGCGGCGAGGTCGAGGTGCAGCGCCTCCTGGTGCCCGAACTCGTCGAGGTCGGCCGCGCCGAGGCCGCGGAGATCGGGGCGCGCGCCGCCGAACTGGCCCGCGCCGGCGTGCTGCTCGAGCCCTTCGGCGAGGGCACGATCGCGGTGCACGGCCTGCCCGCGCGCCTCCAGCGCCCGCGCGCGGCGGCGATCGTCCGCGACGTGATCGCGCTGCTGGAGGAGGAGAAGTCGCTGAAGGGCGAGCGTCTCCTCGAGGAGGTGCTGCACCGCGCCGCCTGCCGCTCGTCGGTGATGGCCGGCGACGCGCTCACCGACGCCGAGATGCGCGCGCTGCTCGAGCGCGGCCGCGACCTGGAGTCGGACCAGACCTGCGTGCACGGCCGCCCGACGCGCGTGCGCTTCGCGCTCGGCGACCTGGAGCGCGCCTTCAACCGCCGCTAGGCGACCCGTCCGCGGGCGCGGACGGGTCCCTCCGTCTCACGGCTGCCAGTACACCTGCCAGGCGTTCGACAGGTTGAAGGTGTCCGGCGTGCAGAACGCCGCGGAGTTGCGGTACCAGACCTGGTACGTGCGCGCGTTGCCGGCGACCACGCCGCCGGCGACCGAGACCGCCGGATCGCCGCCGGCCGGATACTGCGACGCGCCGCCGACGTTGGTCTTCGTGCCCAGGCGCACGACCGTGCCGCCCGCGCAGCGCAGGCCGTCGCCGAAGGGCGTGCCCAGCCCCGCCACCAGCGCCGTGCTGCCCTGGAAGTACAGGCACGCCGCGTTCGGCATCCCGCTGCCCGCGAGGACCAGCGTGTCGCCCGAGACGCTGACCGCGCCGCTGCCCGCGAGCAGCGCGCCGGTCCCCAGCGAGTTGGCGCAGCCGCGCCCGGACGCCCCGCTGTTGCCGCACGGGCACGCCGTGCCCGTGCCGTCGCCGAAGCACAGCGCGAACGACGGCCCGCCCGGCGAGGGCACGCGCGCGGCCGCGCCCATCTGATCCGGCGTGCCGGGTTTCCACAGCCCGAACGCGACGCTGCCGTCGGCCGGTGCGACGTCGGCGTCGAAGCGGAAGTTGTAGGTCGTGCCCCAGCGGATCGCGTTGGCGCTGGGGTTCGCGGCCTGCGGTTCGGTGCTCCAGGTCAGGAAGCCGCCGGACACCGCCGAAGTCCACGGCGTGCTGGAGACGTTGACGTTTCCGGGCCCGTCGCCGTTGCGGTACACGACGCCGTGGAACCCGACGTTCGAGATCGTCGCGCCGGCCGGCACGGGAACGGAGAACGTGCCCGCGTTGCGGTCGGCGTTCATGTTGTAGACCGCGTACTCGAAGCGGTGCTGGCCGCCGCCGAGCGCGTACGCGCGTGAGCCGACCACGAGCAGGCCGTCGCCCGGCACCTGTACTTCCGTCAGCATCACCTGCGGATCGACCGCCGCCCAGGCGCGGATCGCCGACTGCTGGCGCTGCGTGCCGCCCATCATGGCGAAGGTCCAGTTGGCCGCCGATCCCGTGCACGAGAGCTCGCGGTAGCTGGCGTTGTTGTTCTGGTTGCCGGCCGCGGAATCGGTGGGGTGGACGTACTGCGCCTCGGCGAAGAAGCGCGTCGTGGAGCCGCTCGTGGCCTCGGCGTCGGTGATCAGGAACTCGCAGCGCCGCGCCGTCGTGCCCGACCAGGACGGGTTGGCCTGCGGGTAGGGGAACGCGCCGGTGTGTGCGTTGATCTGCCAGCGCGGGCCGAGGCTGCCCTGGCTGCCGTTCAGGCCTGAACTGTAGATGTCGGAGCAGCCGGGCCCCAGGCCGCCGCCGCCGCCCTGGCACGGACAGCACGTCGAGCCGTTGGCGGCCGCGAAACCGTGCTTGAGCCACGACAGGCCGATCTGCTCGAAGCGCCCCGCGCCGTCGACGACCTTGTAGCGGTACAGGTGCCCCGCGATCACGGGGTGATTGAGCGAGCTCGTGCTCCAGCCCAGCGGCGCCGTGCCGATGTTGCAGCCGTCCGTGCCGACCGCGATCGCGTCGAGCGCGCCCGTGACCCCGTAGTTGCCGATGTCGTACACCTCGCCGAGGATCACGTCGCCGCCGACGCTGGAACTGCATCCGGGCGGGCCGCCCTGCGTGATCAGGAAGCTGCCGCTGCCCCCGGCGCTGCTGCCGTAGGTGCCCAGCTCGAAGACGTAGCTCGCGCCGGCCGTGGCGCTGAACGTCAGGCGCGACTGCAGGCCGCACGAGTCGTCGTTGCACGAGATGTACGGTCCTGTCGGACAGGCGGTGCCGGCGTACACCGCGTACTGCGTGTCCCAGGTCGCCAGTCCGCACGAGTCGATCTGGAACGTGTCGGTCGCGGGCGCGGTCCACACGAACCACACGTCGCGGTTGATGACCGTCGCGCACGTGCCCGCCTGCGGGCTCTGCGTCGCAGCGGCGTTGTTGTAGGCGAACGTGCCCAGGCCCGCGATCGGCGTGGGCGTCGCGCAATCGTCGGATCCTTGCGCGAACGCGGGAGCGTAGAGGAACAGGACGGCGGGGACGAGGAACGCGGAACGCATGGGGCCTCCAGGGGGTTGCTCCCATCGTGCGCGATCCTGGCCCGCCCGCAACATCCGGCATGCCCGCGGCACCGGATTCCGTGAGCGATCGGGCCGAACGCGGCCGGTCCTCGGGGCGGGTTCACCGGCCGGCCCCTACGCATTCCCGACGTCCGCTGAACGCGGCTCAGCCGCGCTGGCGCGGCGGCGCCTCCGCGAGGCGCGGGTCGATCTGGCGCAGGTGGTGCGCGAGGTGTCCGACGTAGTCGCGCTGGAGGTACGCGAGGGTCGCGGGCTCGCTCTCGGGCACGGTCTCCCACGCGACCCGGTGCAGGTTGTGCCGGACGTGCGCGGCGCTCGCCACGGACTCGGGCGTCGCCTCGATCGCGCGCGCGACGTGCAGGTTGAGCGCGAGCCACAGGTCGACGAGCTCGTTCCACGGCACGCGATCGGGCCGCTGGAACCCGACCGAACGGTCCTGTTCGTAGCCCTCGAACACGAGGCCGCCGCCCAGTCCCGCGCGCACGAAACGCGCGTGGTTGTGCGTCGCGCTGTCGATCAGGTGCCCGATCACCTGCTTGGCGCTCCACTTGCCCGGCGCCAGCGGCCGCGACGCGGCATCGTCGCCCAGCGCGCGCAGGCGCTCCGCCGCCGGTCGGATCAGCGCGCGCAGCGTGGCGGCGGTCGCGTCGGCGGCCGCGCTCATCCGCCGCTGGGCACCTGCTCGGGCGCGGGCGGTTCGAAGTCCGCCGGCACGAGCCGCGGCTTGAGGCTGCCGCTCTTGACGACGAGGTCCATCGCGGGATGCTCGCGCCAGCCGCGCGCGACCGTCGAACGCGCTCCTGCGGCGCCTTCCACCTCGACGACCTGCGGGAGGAACACCTGCACGCGGCGCGGCACGGACCAGCCGTCGATCGCGCGCCACTCGGGGATCAGCACGCACGAGGTCGTCGGGTTCACGCCCGCCGGCGCGCGCACGTCGTCGGCGATCACCAGCGACGGCAGGCCGCCCTCGGGCGGCGTTCCCAGCAGGAGGCGCGCGCCGGTCGCGTTGCCGGCGCCCGGCCGCACGTCGGGCGTCGCGAGTTCGAACCACGCGAGCTTGCGCGCGGCCTCGAGCTGCGCCGGCGGCAGCAGCCCCGCCGGCACCTCGGCCTGCGCGAACTTCTGCACGCGCAGCGCGCGCGGATCGATCAGGCCCACGAACAGGCGCGCGACGTCGACCGCGTCCTCGATCTGGCGCCGGTCCTCGGCGTTCTCGCGGCCGACCTCCAGGCGCACCAGCGCGCGGCCGGGGTTGGCGCGCGTGTCCACCAGCCAGTCGCCCTTGGGACCGCGCAGGTGCATCTGGCCCTTGCCGGTGTCGGCCAGGAGGTAGCCCGGCTCCAGGTAGGCGTAGCGCGCGTTGGGCAGTTCGTTCGTCTGCCGCTCCGAGGCGCGCAGCCGCAGGTCGAGCGCGAGGTCGAACGCGGTCACGCGCGCGTCGGGCTCGCCGGGGACCGTGCGCGCCGACAAGATCCGCTCGAACGCGCTGCGCGCCTGGGCCGTCGTGCTGGCCGGCAGCCTGCCCGGCGCGAGCGGCGCGCCGTCGACGTCGAGCGGCTCCGCGGGCCGCGCGGGCGCCTCGGGCAGCGGCGGCGGCGGCGGAACGTCCTGGATCGGGAGCGCGAGCACGAGTGCGGCCAGCATGAGCATGCGCCAAGGCTAGGCCGCCCGCCGGCGAACCGCCAGCAAGGCCCTTGTCAGGGCCGCCTCGGCAGGGTGTCCTCGCCGCGGCGGCCGCCATGCCCACGACCCCCCGCACCGATCCGGACCCCGCGCTGCGCGTCATCGTCGGCCCCACGGCCAGCGGCAAGAGCGAACTTGCGCTGCGCGTCGCCGAGCGCGCCGGCGCCGAGATCGTCAGCCTCGATTCGATGCAGGTCTACCGCGGCATGGACATCGGCACGGCCAAGCCCGACGCGGCGGAGCGCGCGCGCGTGCCGCACCACATGCTCGATCTGGTGGCGCCCACCGAGCGCTACGGCGTGCACGCCTGGCTGCGGGACCTCGAACCCGTGCTCGCCGACCTGCGAGCGCGCGGGCGCCGCGCCCTGTTCGTGGGCGGCACGGGCTTGTACCTGAAGGCGCTGGCGGGCGGGTTCTTCGAAGGCCCCGAGCACGACCCCGCACTGCGCGCTCTGCTCGAGCGCCGCGCGGCCGAACTGGGCGGCGCGGCGCTGCACGCGGAGCTCTCCGCGGTCGATCCGCCGTCCGCGGCGCGGCTGCACCCCAACGATCACAAGCGCGTGGTGCGCGCGCTGGAGGTGCACGCGCAGACGGGACGGCCGCTCTCGTACTGGCAGACGCAGTGGAAGCAGGCGCCGGCGCGCGCGCTCCGCATCGTGGGCCTCGAACGCGACGTCCCCGACCTCGACCGGCGCATCCGCCAGCGCACGCGCGCGCTGCTCGTCGCCGGCTGGCCCGAGGAGGCGGCGCGCATCCGCGCCACCTCGGGATTCGGCACGACGGCCGCGCAGGCGCTGGGCTACGCGCAGGCGCTCGAGCTGTTCGACGGCCGCCTCGACCTCGACGCGGCGGTGGAGGCGATCGTGCTCGCGACGCGGCAGTTCGCGCGGCGCCAGCGCACGTGGTACCGCAAGTTCCCCGCGATCGTCTGGTTGCGCCCCGAAAGCCGCGCGCCCGCGGACCTCGCGGACGAGGCCCTCGGGGCGCTGGGTTGGCCGGGTTGACCGGGCGCTACTCGCCGGTGGCCGGCTCGGCGACGACGCCGACCGACGAGCGCAGGTAGCTGGCCGACTTGCGGCAGCTCTTGCAGACGCCGAAGAGCTCGTGCGCCGTGTGGCGCAGGCCCGCGCTGTTCTCCTCGCGGCCGCCCTCGGAGAAGTCCGCGATGATCGAGGAGAGCGGATCCTGGAGGTAGGTCACCACGTCCGGCAGCGGTCCGTGCGGCAGGCGCGGATCGAAGTAGCCCTTGACCTCGGGCTGGAACGGGTTCTCGGGGTTGCTGTGGAAGAAGTGGCGCCGCAGCGTCAGGTTGAACGCGCGCTTCTGGCGGTCCTGGAAGTCGATGTAGTCGCCGTCGCGCTCCTGGCTGTAGCCCAGGATGTTGCGGCCCATGCTGTTCGAGATCGAGTAGCCGCTCCAGTGGTCGTTCCCGTGGGCACCCTGGGTGGTGCAGCCGGGGGCCAGGGGCAGGATCAGGAGCAGGGGGAGCAGTGTCTTCATGTGGGGGGTCGCGTCGGGCGGGGGGTGCCGGGTGCGAGGGGCGGTGAGTTTGGCCCCGTGGGGCGCCGATGTCCAGCGCCGGCCCGCTAGCTACCCCGGCGCGCCGCCGGGTAACGTCCGCGGGCCCTCGCCATGCCTCCTCCGCGCCCCGCTGCTCGCGAGCCGGCCGTCCCCCGGCGCCGGATCGGCCTGTTCGGCGGGTCCTTCGACCCGATCCACCGCGGCCACCTGCACGCGGCCCGCGCGGCACGCGATCGCTTCGACCTCGACCGCGTGGTCTTCGTGCCCGCGGCCCAGTCGCCGTTCAAGCCCGGGACGGTTCCCGCGCCGGACGCGGACCGCCTGGCGATGGTCGAACTGGCGATCGCGGGCGAGCGCGCCTTCGAGGCGAGCGACCTGGAGCTGCGCCGCGGCGGGCGCTCGTTCACGATCGACACGGTGCGCGCGCTGCCGGCGGCGCTGGGCGAGCCCGAGGACTGCGCGATCCACCTGATCCTCGGCAGCGACAACCTGCCGGGCCTTCCGGGCTGGCGTGGCGCGCGCGAACTGCTCGAGCGCGTCCAGCCGGTGGTCGTGCACCGCGCGGGCCAGCCCGACGCGCTGCTCGACGGCGTCCGCGCGGAGTTCGGCGACGCGATCGCGGAGAAGCTGCGCGCGGGGTACCTGCGCCTCCCGCCGGTCGAGGCCTCGTCGACGGACGTGCGCGAGCGGCTCGCGCGCGCGGGTGCGCCGGACGTCGACCTTCCGCCGCGCGTGATGGAGTACGTCCGCGCGCGCGGCCTGTACGGGACGCGGCGGTGATCGCGAGCGCGGTGTCCCGCCTCCCGCAGTTCGCGGTCGCGCTCGCGGCCGCGTTGGTGGCGCTGGCCGTGTTCCTCGCGCTGGCACGCCGTCTGGGCTGGGTCGACACGGGCGCCGACGCGCCCGAGCGCAAGCGCCAGCGCACCGCGGTCGCGCTCGTCGGCGGACCGGCCCTGGCCGTCGCGCTGCTGGCGCTCGCCTGGCAGGCGCGCGGGGACGGCGCCGCGCTCGTGGGGGAGGTCTGGCCGGACTGGAGCCTGCGGCCGGCGTGGCTCGGCGCGGCGCTCGCGCTGGCCTTCGCGACCGGCTTTGCCGACGACGTGCGCGCGCGCGGGCTCGCGCCCGCGCCCAAGCTGATCGGCCAGCTCGCCGCCGGCGTCGCGCTCGCCGCGGGGCTCGAGCACGGCGGCGCGGGCGCGCCGCTCGCCGCGCGGGCAGCCTGCGTCGTCCTCGCCGTCGCCGCGCAGAACGTGGCGAACACGTTCGACCACGCCGACGGAATGCTCGCGTCGGTCTCGCTCGCGGGCCTCGCCGGCGCGGGCGCGGCGCTCGCCGGAGCGCTGTGCGCGTTCCTGCCGTTCAACCTGATCGCGCGCCGCGGCGCGGACGTGCCGCGCGCGTACCTGGGCGACTCGGGCGCGCACGTGCTGGGCATCGCGCTGCTCGCGAGCCCGTTCGGCGCGGCGGCGTTGACGCTGCCGGCGCTGGACCTCGCGCGCGTCGTCGCGGCGCGTGTGCGCGCGGGACAGCCGGTGTGGCACGGAGACCGCCGCCACCTCGCGCACCGCCTGCAGGACGCGGGGCGCGGCCGGGGCGCGGTCGTGCTGAGGTCGCTCGCCTGCGCGGCGCCGGCCTTCCTCGCGCAGGCGTTCCTGGCGCCGCGGCTGGCCGCGACGGACGGCGGCCCGCTCATCGTCCTGGGCGCCGGAGCGCTGGCGAGCGGCCTCGCGCTGGCGTGGGTCCTGGCGCGGCATCCCGCGCGCGCGCCCGCGTAGGGCGCCGCCGCGGCTCGCGAGCGCGCGCACGCTCGGAGACGGGCCGCCAGCCTTGCCCCTGTCCCCGCGGAGCCTGATAATCCCCGGCCCATTTCGCCACGCGGAAGCGGTTCCGAGGGACACTCGGCGCCTCGCGTGACCAACGGCCCGACCCGCGTGGACTTTCCCCTCACAGCCCTGATCTCCGACCTGCACGGGAACGTGCCGGCGCTGGAAACGGCCGTGGCCGACGCGCGGCGGCGGGGCGCGCGACGCTTCTGGTGCCTGGGCGACATGGTCGGCTACGGCGCCATGCCGCGCGAGTGCCTCGACGTCGTCATGGCCTTGTGCGCGGGCGGCGAGAACGGCGACCCCGGCGCACCGCCGCTCCAGCCCGGCCTGTGCCTGCGCGGCAACCACGAGGAGGCGATGTTCGACTCCGCCGCCGGCTTCAACCCGATCGCGCGCGCCGCGATCGAGTGGACGCAGGCGCAACTCGGCGCGGGCGGCGACCGCGAGCGGTCGATGGCCTACTGGGACTTCCTGGACGGCCTCGAGCC
Organism: uncultured Planctomycetaceae bacterium; assembly: GCA_964552795.1. GTDB lineage: Bacteria > Planctomycetota > UBA1135 > UBA1135 > JAEUHZ01. Next base: position 28,822 of record CAZKIO010000009.1, on the reverse strand, counting down.
CGAGCACGTCGACGAGGTCGCTCACCTCGTGCACGCCAGCCCGCGCGATCCGCTGCGCGAGTACGTGCTGCCGCGCGACGTGCGCGATCCGGAGAAGATGGCGGCCAACTTCGCGGCGATGAAGCGCGACGTGTGCTTCGTGGGCCACAGCCACGTGCCGGCCGTGTACTACCAGGACGGCCGCTTCTTCCGGCCCACGCGGACCGAGGGGCCCTACGACCTGGGCTTCGGGCCCGAGCTGCGCTGCATCGTGAACGTGGGTTCGGTCGGCCAGCCGCGCGACGGCGACCCGCGCCTCTCCTACGTCCTGTTCGACGGCCGCGCGGTGACCTTCGTGCGCCTGGAATACGACCACGCCGCGGCCGCCGCGGCCATCCGCGGGGTGCCCGAACTCCCCGAACGCCTCGCGTCGCGCCTCTTCGAAGGCCGCTGACAGGAGATCGATGGACAAGCGCCTGCTCTACGTGCTGCCCCTGTGCTTCGCCATCGTGCTGGGCTGGAGCGTCCTGTCCCAGAAGATGGGCTGGACGCCGCCGCCCGAGCAGCGCGCGAGCGCGCCCGCGCAGCCGGTCTCCGAGCCCGCGCCGTCGCCGAACGCGCCGGCGGCGAGCGGCGCGGGCGCGCCCGCGCCCGCGCCTGCCGCGACGGATCCGGCGCTCGGGCCCGTGATCGGCGACGAGGTCGAGCGCACCGAGACGATCGTCGTCGGCAGCCGCGGCACGCCCGGCCACTACCGCGCGGTGTTCACCAACAAGGGCGCCGCGCTGGTGGAGCTGCGCACGGGCAATTTCTTCGACCAGGCGGGCCGCAGCGCGGAAGAGCAGCGCGACCCCGCGCACTGGGCCGTGCTGGTCGGCGAGCAGCACTCGCCGGAGCAGTCGCGCGCGATGTCGCTGCGCGCCACGCTGTCGAGCCAGAGCCTGGTCAAGGAGCCGCTCGAGCGCGCGCTGTGGAAGATGACGCCGCTGGGGCCGGAGACCGCGCGGGAAGGCGTCGAGTTCGAGCTCGCGCCGGGCACGGGCGTGACCTTCGTCAAGCGCTTCCTGTTCGTGCCGGGCAGCGACGAGATCCGCTTCGAGTTCGAGCTGCGCAACGGCTCGGTGCAGGAGCTGACGGGCTTCCGCAGCTTCCTGCTCACGCCGGCCGCGGGCGTGCCCAACAACTCCGGCGACGCGTTCTACACCGAGCCGCAGGCGGTCGCGGCCACCAAGCCGCCCGATTCCAGCGAGCCGGCGCTGGTCGTCCAGCACATCGACGTCGGCGGGCAGCACCGCAGCGACGTGTTCCGCGGCACGCCGCCGCTCCTGTTCGCAGGCGTGCAGAACAAGTACTTCGCCGTGCTCGTGCGCGCGGCCGACGACCTCTCGCGACCGGCGCTGACGGCCGCGAGCTGGCGCCTCCTGCGCGACGAGGCCTATGCCGCCGCGCATCCCCAGAACAGCAACGAGGCCTGGCGGCAGCTCGAGACGGACGTCGACCTGCAGGTGACGCTGCCGCCGCCGGGTGCGACGCGCGCCTGGAACTTCCTCCTGTACGCCGGGCCCAAGCAGGACGAGGCGCTCGAGGCGGCGCACCCCGCGTACGTGTCGCTCGTCACCGAGGACCTGGGCTTCACCAGCGGGATCGCGCGCATCCTGCTGGGCGTGCTGGGCTTCTTCCACTCGATGACGAACAGCTGGGGCATGGCGATCGTGCTCATGACCCTGCTGGTGCGCGTGGTGCTGTTCCCGGTCAACCGCCGCTCGCAGACGGCGATGGGGCGCTACCAGGCCAAGATGAAGCGGCTGCAGCCGCGCATCGAGGAGCTCAAGAAGCGCTTCGCCGGCGATCCGTCGAAGCTGCGTGCCGAGCAGGCCAAGCTGATGCAGACCGAGGGCGCGTTCCCGCCGCTGGGCGGGTGCCTGCCGCCGCTCCTGCAACTGCCGATCTTCATCGGCCTGTTCCGTGCGGTCGGCGTCAGCTTCGATCTGCGCCAGGCGCCGTTCCTGGGCGTGATCCAGGACCTGTCGCTGCCCGACCGCCTGATCCCGGTGGACATCACGCTGCCGCTGCTGGGCCACATGACCGCGATCAACGTGCTGCCGCCGTTGATGGTCGTCTTCTGGATCCTGCAGCAGCGCTCGATGCCCAAGCCCACCGAGGAACAGGCATTGATGATGTACAAGATGATGATGTTCATGCCGATCGTCATGGGCATCTTCCTGTACAACTACGCGGCCGGCCTCTCGATCTACATGATCACGACCTCGGTCCTGGGCATCTTCGAGCAGAAGGTCATCCGCAAGTACTGGCCGGTCGACGACACGGAGCTGCCCGTCAAGAAGAAGAAGGGCGGCTTCATGGCCAAGCTGATGGAAGCGCAGGAACAGCGCATGAAACAGCTCGAGCAGGCCAAGCGGATGCAGGGCGGGCGCAAGGCCAAGAGCCGCTGACCGTGCCCGCGCGCACCATCGCCGCGATCGCCTCGCCCGCCGGGCCGGGCGCGCGCGGCATCGTGCGGCTCTCGGGGCCCGACGCGGGCGCGATCGTGCGCGCGGCGTGGGCCGGCGCGCCGCCGGACCTCTCCGCGCGCGGGTTCGTCGTGGGCCGCATCCACGACGGCCGCGGCACGCAGCCCGCGCTGCTCTTGTGGATGCCCGGGCCGCGCTCCTACACGGGCGAGGACGTGGCCGAACTGCACCTTCCCGGCGCGCCGCCGCTCCTGCGCGCGGCGCTGGCGCGCGTGCTCGCGCTGGGCGCGGAGCCGGCCGAGCCGGGCGAGTTCACGCGGCGCGCGTTCCTGGCGGGTCGCATGGACCTGACGCGCGCCGAGGGCGTGCTGGCGCTGGTGCACGCGCGCAACCAGGCCGAGGTGCGCGCCGCGCGACAACTGCTGCTGGGCGGCCTCGCGCAGCGCACCGCGGAACTGCGCGACGAGCTGGAGGACCTGCGCGCCCTGTGCGAGGCGAGCCTGGACTTCGACGAGGGCGACACGGGCCACGTCGATCCGGCCGAGATCCGCGCGCGCGCCGAGCGAGCGCTGGCGCGCGTGCGCGCCGCGCGCGCCACCGAGGCCGCGCGCGCGCGCGGCACCGGCGCGCCGCGCGTCGCGCTGTGCGGCGCGCCGAACGCGGGCAAGAGCTCGCTCTTCAATGCGCTGCTGGGGCGCGACGCGGCGATCGTCAGCGAGCAGTCGGGCACGACGCGCGACGCGCTCGAGGGGACGCTGGAGCTGGCGGGGCACGAGGTGCGCCTGTTCGACCTGCCCGGCCTCGACGCCGGCGCGGCCGGGGTCGGGCGCGCCGCGCAGGAGCTGGGCCGCGAGCGGCTGGCCGCCGCCGACCTGCTCCTGTGGGTCGCGGACGCGACGCGCGGGGACGCGCTGGAACGCGAGCGCGCCGAGCTGCCCGCCGGCGTGCCGGTGATCCTGGTCTGGAACCAGACCGATCGCGCGGGCGCGGCCGCGGCGCCGCGAGCCGCGGCGCACGGCGTGCGCGCCGTCGTCGGGACGTCGGCGCGCACGGGGGCCGGGCTGGCGGAACTGCGTCAGGCCTGGATCGCGGCGCTCGCCGGCGACGGCGGAGGCGACGCGCCCAGCCTGGAGCGCGAGGTCGCGCTGCGCCACGACCGCGGCCTCGCGCGCGCCGAGGAGGAACTCGCGACCGGGCTCGACCGCTGGCTCGCGGGCGCATCGCTCGACCTCCTCGCCGAACACCTGCGCGGCGCCACGTCGGGCCTCGATGCCATCACGGGCGCGACGACGAGCGAGGACCTGCTCGACCGCATCTTCGCGCGCTTCTGCCTGGGCAAGTAACGGGCGTCACAGGCCGTAGGTGATGTGCAGCCGGTTGGTCGCCGACTGGCCCGAGAACGCGGCCGGGTCGTCGATCACCACGCGGTACACGTACGTGCGGCCTGCCTTGTAGCGCGGCACTTGGTACGTCAGCGTCCACTCGCCGGTACCGTCGACGCCCGGCGTGCCGCCGGTCGTGAACAGGATCTGCGAAGTGATGCGCATCGCGCCGAGCGGCTGGTGGCTGGCGGAACCGCCGCCGCCGAACACCGGCACCTGGCTGTCGAGCCAGCCGACGGTGAGCATCCCGTTCGCGCCGGCGCAGGCGCCCGTCAGCCGCAGCGTCGTCGTGCTGCCTACCGGGTAGGGACCCGTCGAGCCCAGCGTCGGGGTCATGCCGCCGCCCCCGGCAACGCCGTCCGTCGTCTGCAGGCGCTTGCCGTACAGCGGACCCTGCCGCTGCGTGTTGCGGATCACGCGGTCCGTCACGAGGTCGGGATCGCCGTCCGCGTCGACGTCGACCACGGTCGCGTGGTGGACGATCGCGCGGAGCGTGCTGTGCTCGGGATAGAGAGCCTGCTGGATCGGCGGCTCCCAGCCGGAGTTGTCGGCGCGGCGCAGCACGACGTGCGCCGCCGACCACGCGCCACCCGCCGGGCCGACCACGAGATCGAGCCGTCCGTCGCCGTTGACGTCGACGGCGTTCGCGGCGCGCCCTGTCGGGGAGTAGTCGATCCGCGCGTCGTCCAGTCCCTCGCGCACGAACACGCGGCCGCCCAGATTCCAGAACACTTCGGCCGGGCGCCAGACGTTGGACCCGGGTGCCGCCGCCACGATGTCGAGGTCGCCGTCGCCGTCGAGGTCGGCCACGTCCACCGCGCCGCGCAGGTACAGGCTGCCCGCGGTGCCCACAGCGACACCGGCCTGGAAGGCGCCACCGCCCAGGCCCCAGTGCACGTTCAGCGGCGATGCGATGTCCAGCATGTCGAGCAGGCCGTCGCCGTCCAGGTCGCACACCGTCTGCACGCCGCATCCCGGGACGTCGACGCGCGGTTCGAAGAAGCGGCCCTGGCCGTCGTTCTTGTAGATCCGCGTGAGCGGCCCCAACGACCAGTCCCACACGAACAGGTCCAGATCACCGTCGGCATCCAGGTCGGCGAGGACGCAGCGCTCGGGCGTCATGCCCGGTGAGCCGTAGCCCATGTCGACGCCCACAGGGCCGGCCTGACCCGCGTCGACGAAACCGCCGCCGCCGTTGTTCGTGTACAGCCACGCGCCCAGGTGCGTGCTCCCGGCCCAGCGCTGCGTCAGGAGGTCGACGTCGCCGTCGCCGTCGAAATCGCCGTGGAATCCCGGCAACTGCAGGGTGATCCCCGGCGGCGGTGCAGGGCACACCGGCGTGAAGGACTCCGACTCGCCCGTGCCCAGGTTGCGCCGCACGCTGCCGACCGCCGGACGGAAGTCGGGGTCGCCGTCGCGATCGAGATCCGCCACGAAGGCGCGGTCGTTGTTGGCGGTCGCGAGCGACGGCATCACCGGCCGCGTGATCCCGTCGCGCGAGTAGTACGCGCAGCGCCCCGCGACGAGATCCAGGTCGCCGTCGTGGTCGAGGTCCGCGGCGCCCGCCAGGTGGTCGGCGCCCAGGCCCGGGATCTCGAACGCCGGCGCGAAGCGCCCCGTGCCGTCGTTGAGCGACACGCGGAACGTCGACGCCCCGCGGTTGTACGGGATCGTCGGGCCGCCGCCGCCGCAGCACACGCCGTCCAGATCGCCGTCGTTGTCCACGTCGAACAGGTGCGTCGCCGGTCCGCCCGCGGTCGCGGGCTCGAAGCTCCAGCTCGCGGGTCCCGTGCGGCGCATGACCACGTAGCTCGGCATGTCGAACACCACGAGGTCCTGGTCGCCGTCGCCGTCGATATCGCCCGCGACCGGCATCGGCATGGTTGCAATGCCGTGCGGCACGACGATCGGCGTGCCCGGCTGGAAGCCCGCGATCGGCACGATCCAGCCCGTGCCGCCCATGTTCACGTACGCGTCGAGCTCTGCGTCGCCGTTCGCGTCGATCACGAACACGTCGTCCGTCACCGCGGGCAGCACGAGCGTGCCGCGCAGCGTTCCGATCGGATCGCCGCCGGGAACGGGCGCGTAGGAGTACACGCGCAGCTCGGTTCCCACGGCCAGCACGAGGTCGGTCGTGCCGTCGCCGTCGAGGTCGGCCAGCGCGGCGTCCATGCGCGTCGCGGTCGTGCCGCCGTACGAGTAGGTCGGCACCAGCCGGGGGGCGTCGAAGCCGTTGCCCGTGAACACGTTCAGGCTCGACGATCCGCTCCCCGACGGCCGGTTCATCAGCACCGAGAAGTCGCCGCGACCGTCGTGGTCGACGTCGCAGGCGCGCACGGTCACCAGCCCGCCGGGTCCGCTCCCGTTGCCGGCCAGGAGGTTCACGTACCCGCCGAGCGTGAACCCGCCCTGCTGGTCGTTCATGTACATCCGCAGGTAGATCGATTGCCGGGTCGACGAGCTCCACCACCAGCCCACGGCGTCCTGGAACCCGTCGGCGTCGAGGTCGGTCAGCGCGCTGAGCCGGTAGTGGGTCGACACGACCAGCGGCGCATCGAGCAGCGCTCGCGTTTCCTGAGCGGCGGCGGCGGGGCAGAGGGCGGAGAGGGCGACGACGCCGAGGGTGGCTCTGGCGTTCATGCTGTGTACCGGGGCTGCGAGACAGCCGGGGATCGCACGCGCCGAGCGGGGCACGGCGACCGGGCCGGGCGGACCCCCAAGCTAGCTCCCGGCGCGCCTCGCGTTGCAGGGGATCCCGGCCTCGTCCGTCCAGTCGTCCCGACACCCCGCGCGGCAGCCCCTTCGCAGCGTTGACACCCCACATCTAGCGTGTTGGGATCTGCCGGGTCCAATCCCTCGCCCATCCCGCATGAAATGTCTCCGCTGCAAGCAGGACAACGACCGGGTCGTCGACTCGCGCGCCTCGTCCGACGGGTCGGTCATCCGACGGCGGCGGGAGTGCCTGGCCTGCTTCCTGCGGTACACGACCTACGAGCGCATCGAGGACACCCCGCTGCGGGTGATCAAGAAGAGCGGCGAGCGGGTGCGCTTCGAGCGCGACCGGGTCCTGGCCGGCATGATCCGCGCCTGCGAGAAGCTCCCGGTCTCGATCGAGGCCCTGGAGGCGGCCGCCCAGCGCGTCGAGAGCCGCTGCCAGGAGGAGTACGACCGCGAGGTGCCCAGCTCCGTCATCGGCGCGATGGTGATGGAGGAGCTGCGCAAGCTCGATCAGGTCGCCTACGTGCGCTTCGCCAGCGTGTACCGTGAGTTCAAGGACGTGGCGCAGTTCCTGGAGGAGCTGAAGCCCATCCTGGAGTCGCGCGGGAAGGGGAGCTAGCGAGGGTGGCGCCGGGAACGAGGGGGGCGGGGTGAGGAGCACGCGCGTGCGACTGCGCGACGGCACCGATGCGCCGTTCGACAAGCGCCGCATCCAGGCGGCGGTCGCACGCGCGCAGGAGGCGGCGGGCGCGACCGACCCGCAGGCCGCGGCGGAGGTCGCCGAACTGGTCGAGCTGGCGCTGGGCCGGCGCTTCGGCTCCGACCGCGGACCGGCCGGCGCGCCGCCGGACCTCGAGGCGATCGGCGACCTGGTCGAGGAAGCCCTGATCGAGCTGGGCCACGCGGCCGCGGCCAAGGCCTACATCCTGGAGCGCGCGCGCGAGTCGCGCGTGCGTGCGGCGCTGTCGGGCGCGTCGGCGTCGCGCGCGGGGACGCCTGCGGCGCCGCGCGGACGCGCGCCGCGCGTGCACGTCGCCGACGGCGTCGAGAGCTGGAGCCGCGAGCGCATCGTCGCGGCGCTGCTCTCGGAGGCCGACCTGCCGCGCGCCCTGGCGGAGGAGATCGCGGCGCGCGTCGAGGAACGCGTGCTTTCGAGCGGCCTGCGGCGCGTCACCACCGGACTGATCCGCGAGCTGGTCGACAACGAGCTCGTCGAGCGCGGCCACGAGCAGGCGCTGCGGCTGACGCGCTCGATCGGCCTGCCGCGGCACGACGTCGCGCGCTGGATCCAGACGCCCGCGCCGGCGCCCGCGCCGGGGGCCGCGGGTCCGCGCGACCTGGAACAGCGCCTCGCGGGCGAGCTCCTGCGCCGGTGGGTGCTGGAGGACGTGCTGCCCGATGCGCTCGCCGACGCCTTGCTCTCCGGCGAGTTCGGCGTGGAGGACCTCGAGCGACCCCACCTCGACCTGGCGCTCGCGCTGCCGCTGGACCTGGTGTCGGCGCGCGACGCGGGTTCCGACGAGGCTTTCGCGCTGCTGGAGGGCCTCGCGCGAGCGGCCGAGCGCACGTCGCGCGCCGTCGTCCTGGAGGACTGCGAACCTCTCCTGGCGTCGCTGGCCCGTGCGCAGCGCGGCGCGGCGTCCGAGCGCGTCGCGGGCTGGCTCGTCGCGCTCGCGGCCCTCGCGCGCGCGAGCGGACGCTCGATCGACCTGAGCGCGCGCCTGCGCCTGCGCGCGGGGACCGGCGCGACCGCGCCGTGGGTCGCGCGCGTCCTGGGCGACCTGTGCGCGCTGGAGGCCGACGGCGCGCGCGCCGGGCTCGCGCGCCTGCACGCCGACGCGGGCGAGATCGTCGAGGCCGCGGCGGCCGACCCGGAACTGGAACGCCCGATCGAGCTGCTCCTGGCGCGCGGGCGCCTCGTGCCGACCTTCGGCTCCGCCGGCGAGCGGCCGGTCGGCGCGGGCCTGGTGCGCGGCGAGCGCGATCGCGGCGCGTTGTCGCTGCGCGCCGCGGCCACCTTGAACCTGCCGCGCGCGGCGCGCCGCGCCGGGCCGTGGCGCGAGGACGCCCTCTTCGAGGAACTGCACGCGACCGTGGGTCGCGCGCTGGACGCCCTGGTCGCCCTGCGCGAGCAGCGCGCGTCGCGCGGTGCCGGTCCCGAGCCGCGCGCGCGCGCCAGCGACGCGCTCGTCCCGGTCGGATTGGCCGAGGCGCTCGTGTGGATGGGCGACGGCGAACTGCGTCCCGAGGCCGGAGCGCGCCTCCTGGCCTTCCTGTCCGAGGCCGCGCAGCGCCTGGGCGCCGAACGCGGCCTGAGCGTGCGCCTCTCCGGCGAATGCGGCGAACGCGACGCCGCGCGCTTCGCGGCGCTCGACGCGCGGCGCTTCCAGGTGACGCAGCCCCTGCTCTTCGCCGGCGCCGCGCCGGCGCCGGCCTCGCCGTCGTACGGCGCCGGCTTCGACCTGCGCTTCGCCGGCGGATCCCCGGCGGCGCGCACCGACGCGGCCGCGGACGTGCTCGCAGCGCTCTCCTGCGCCGAGCTGGGCAATCCCGCGCTGCTCAAGGCGCTCGCCGTCGCCGGCGAGGGTCCCACGCCGCTGCTCGGGGCCCTCGGCGCCCTCGAGCACGCGCGCGCACGCCGGCGCGCGGGCGCCGCGCCGCTCTTCGTCCTGCCCCGCCGCGCCGCGGCCGCTTCCCTGTACGCCGAGGGCGAGCCGGCCCCCGCGCACCACGACGCCTGACCGTCACCGACTCCTCCATGCGCCTCAAGCGACTCCAACTGTTCGGCTTCAAGTCCTTCGCCGACCGCACCGTCTTCGAGTTCGGCGAGGACACGCTCACCGGCATCGTCGGTCCCAACGGCTGCGGCAAGAGCAACGTCGTCGACGCGATGCGCTGGGTGCTGGGCGAGCAGCGTCCCACCTCGATGCGCGGCGCGGAGATGACCGACGTGATCTTCAAGGGCTCCGCGAGCCGGCCCGCGATGTCGATCGCCGAAGCCACGATCCTGCTCGACAACAGCTCGCAGGGCTTCGTCGGCCACGGGGCGGAGGTCGCGATCACGCGCCGCGTGTTCCAGAGCGGCGAGGGCGAGTACCTGATCGACGGCCAGAAGGTGCGTCTCAAGGACGTGCGCGAGATGCTGTTCGACACGGGCCTGGGGAGCCGCGGCTACAGCGTGCTCGAGCAGGGCAAGATCGACGCCGTGCTGTCGGCCAACCCGCTGGAACGCCGGCGCATCTTCGAGGAGGCGGCCGGCATCAGCCGCTACCGCCAGCGCCGCCAGGAGGCCGAGCTGCGCCTGAAGCGCGTGGCCGACGACCTCGCGCGCCTCGACGACCTGATGGCGGAGCTCGCCAGCCGCGTGCGCTCGCTGAAGATCCAGGCCGGCAAGGCCGAGCGCTGGACGATCGCGCGCGACGAGTGGCTGCGCGAGCGCGGCCGCCACGCGCGCCACGGGCTGTGGCTGCACGGCACGAGCCTGGCGGGTCTGGCCGCGGAGGCCGAGACGCTGGAGGCGCGCGCGGCCGAACTGCGCGAGGCGCGCGCCGCGGCCGAGAACGACCGCACGCTGCGCGAGCGCGAGCGCGGCAGCCTGGCCGCCGAGCTGGACCGCGCGGCCGGCGAGGCCTCGCGGCTGGCGGGCGAGTCGCGCGCGATCGACGAGCGCGCCGGCGCGTTGCGCTCGCGCGTGGCCGAGGCCGTGGCCGCCGCGCGCGAGGAGAGCGCGCGCGCCAAGGAGCTCGCGGCCATGTTGGCCGAGCGCCGCGGCGAGATCGCGGCGTTGACCGAGCGCGTGTCGGGGCTGGAGCGCGCGGCCCGCGCGGCGCACGCCGCGGCGATGGAGCGCGCGGCCGAGCTGCAGTCGGCGGACGCGCGCGCGCGCGAGCTGCGCGGCGCACTCGAGGCGCGCGGCCGCAGCCTGCTGAAGCTGGTCGAGGAGCGCACGCAGGCCGAGAACCGCATCCACGCGCTGGAAGGCGCGCTGGCGCAGTCGAGCGAACGCGACGCGCGCCACGCCGAGCGCCTGGCGGCGGCGCAGGCGGCCGTGCTGGCCCAGCGCGGCGAGGAGTCCGACCAGTCCGCGCGCGCGACCGAGGCGCAGGCGGCGTTCGCCGCGCAGGAGAACGCGCGGCGCGTGCTGGCCCAGTCGATGGCGGAGGCGTCGACGCAGGTCACGCAGGGCGAGGCCGAGAAGAAGTCGCTCGAACTCGAGCGCGCGCGCGTGCAGAGCCGCATCGACGTCCTGCTCGACCGCGAGCGGGACCTGGAGGAGCTCTCGGCCGGCGGCAAGCGCGTGCTGGAGGGCGTGGAACAGCGCGGCGAGCCGGTGGAGAAGGACGCGCTGCTGGGACTCCTGGCCGATCACCTGCGCACGGACACGGCGCACGCGCGCGCGCTCGACGCGGCGCTGGGCCAGCGCGGCAGCGCCCTGGTGGCGCGCGACCGCGCCGCGGCGGAGGGCGTCCTGTCGTGGCTCAAGCAGCGCGAGGCCGGCTCGGCCGGATTGGTGCTGCCCGCCGGTTTCGCCGGCGTCGCGGACGCGCCGCCGCCGCCCGAGGATCCGCGCGTGGTCGGCCCGCTCGTCGCGCGCGTGCGCTGCGCCCGGCGGTTCGAGCCGCTGCGGCGCGCTCTCCTGGGCGACGTGCACATCGCGCGCGACCTCGCCGCCGCGCTGGACCTCATCGGCGAGCATCCGCGCCTGCGCTTCGTGACGCCGGAGGGCGAGCTCGTGGACGCCGCGGGCGTCTGGGGCGGCCACCGCGCGTTGACGCAGGGCGCCGTCGGCCGCCGTTCGAGCGCCGAGGAGTTGGGCGCGCGCGTCGAGGAGCTCTCGCGCGCGATCGAGGCGCTCGACGCGCGGCGCGCGGAGCTGGTCGGCAGGCGCGTGGCGCTGCAGAAGGACTGGGAGCGTTCGAGCCAGGAGCTGGAGACGCGCCGCGCGGCGCGCGTCCAGGCCGAGAGCGCGCTCGCGACCGCGCGCGCGCGGCTGCGCGACCAGGAGGCGCTGGTCGCGGCGCTGGAGCAGGAGCACCGCGTGGCCCAGGCGCAGTCGGAGCGCATGCGCCAGGAACTCGCGGCGGCGCGCGCGGCGCAGAGCGGCGCGGACGCCGGGCACGCGCAGGAGCGCGACGCGCACTCGGCACTGGAGGAGGAGCGCGCGGCGCTGGAGGCGCGCCGCGGGGACCTGTCCGCGGCCGAGGCCGAGGCGCGTTCGGCGGCCGCGCAGGCCCGCGCCGAGCACGAGGGCGAGGTGCGCCGGGCGGCGGACCTCGCGCGTACGCTGGCCGAGAACGAGCGCGAGCACGAGCGTTCCGCGCGACTCGCGGCCGAGCACGCGCACCTCTCCGAGCGCGGCGAAGCCGAGCTGGAGCAGCTCGCGATCCAGAGCGCCGAGGTGCTGCAGCACCGCGCCGCGGCCGACGCGCGCCTGGCCGAGCTGCGCACGGCGCTGGAGGCCGGCACGACCGGCATCTCGCTGGCGCAGCGCCGCGAGGCCACGCTCTCGCGCGAGCTGGAGACGGTCGCGGCGCGCCTGTCGGACGTGCGGCTCTCCGAGCAGCGCGAGCGGCTCGCGCGCGAGGAGATCGTGCGCCGCGCGGCCGAGGAGTTGCAGCAGGACGAGGCCGCGCTGCTCGAGGGCTTCGAGCCCGAGGAGGCGCTGCGCGACCCCGAGGCGCTGGCGGCGCTGGATGCCGTCGTGCGCGAGCTGAAGCAGCGCCTGGACCGCATCGGTCCGGTGAACACCGAGGCGCTGGCCGAGCTGGAGGAGTCCGGCGGCCGCCTGGACTTCCTGGAGAAGCAGCGCGGCGACCTGGTCAAGGCGCGCGACACGCTGGCCACGACGATCCGCGAGATCGACGGCGAGAGCAAGCGCCTGTTCCAGGAGACCTTCGAGGCCGTGCGCGCCAACTTCCAGCGCATCTTCCGCCAGCTCTTCGGCGGCGGGAAGGCCGAGGTCACGCTGCAGGAGGGCGTCGATCCCCTGGACGCCGGCGTCGAGATCGTCGCGCGCCCGCCGGGCCGCGAGCTCCTGCCGATCGGCCTTCTGTCGGGCGGCCAGCGCACGCTGACCGCGCTGGCGCTGCTCTTCGCGGTGTTCGAGGCGCGGCCCAGCCCGTTCTGCATCCTCGACGAGGTCGACGCGGCCCTCGACGACGTCAACGTGGGCCGGTTCCTGGCGATGCTCGACGGCTACCGCCGCACCACGCAGTTCGTGGTCGTGACGCACAACAAGGTCACGATGTCGGCCTGCCAGCGGCTCTACGGCGTGACGATGGAGACCAAGGGCGTCTCGCGCCAGGTCTCGGTCGAGGTCGACGAGGTCGAGCACTGGGCTGAGAAGATCGCCGACGACGCCCACGCCAGCGGCCTGCGGACGGTCGAGCTGCGGCCGCAGCCGCCGGGGGCCGGCGCGGAGGCGCGCGAGGAGGCGCGCGAGGAGGCCGCCCAGCCCGCGGGCGAGAGCCGGAACTGAGCACCGCGCCGGCCCGCCCGCCGCACCGGCGCCCGGCGCGCGCTCGCGGAGTACGATCCGCGTCCGTAGCTGGAGTACGGCACGCCCCGTGTTCGATCCTGGGAGAGGCGAGGACGAGGCCGCGGCGAGGAACCAGACGAGTGACCGGCATCGAAGCGCGCACGGCCGACGCACGGCGGGCGGCACACCACGCGACCCGCGCGGCGGGCGCCGTCGTGCTGTCCCTGACGCTCGGGGCCCTCGCGCTCGCGCGGCAGGAGCCCGCGCCGCCCGCGGCACCGGCCGCGCCGGCCGAGACCGCCGAGACCGCGGCCCGGGCGGAGCCGCCGGCGCCGTGGATGCCGCGCTACCACACCGAGCACGAGGTCGCGGCCTGGGTGCGCGCATGGGTCGCGACGGGCGGCGCGCGCGCGCTGGCGCTGCCGGCGACGCGCGGCGGCCGCGAGGCGCCGGCGCTGGAGTTCGGCGCGGACGGACCGACGCCGCTCGCCGAGCGGCCGACGGTGTTCCTGTTCGGCGGGCTGGACGGCCTGTCGCTGTCGGGGGCCGAGGCCGTGCTGCGCTGCGCCGACGAGCTGCTGCGCGCGCGCGCGAGCCTTCCGACCGGCGTCGCGTTCGTCGCGCTGCCGTGGGCGTCGCCCGACGGACTCGCGCGCACGCTGGCGGGCGAGGCCTGCGGCGGGCGCGATCTGCTCGCCGTGGACGACGACGGCGATCTGGCGGCGGACGAGGATCCGCCCGACGACCTCGACGGCGACGGCCACGTGCTGGAGATGCTGATCGACGATCCGGACGGGCCTTGGGCGCGCGGACCCGATCCGCGCTTCCTGGTCCCGGCGCGGCCCGGCGACCGGCCGCGCTACGTGCGCGCGCCCGAGGGCCGCGACGACGACGCCGACGGGCGCTTCAACGAGGACGCGCGCGGCGGCGCGGTGCTCGACCTCGTGTTCCCGGTCGGATGGAGCGGCGAACCGGGCGGCGTGGGCGGGCTCCTGCCGCTGGACGACGAGCTCTCGCGCGCGCTGGCCGACCTCGTGCGGGCGCGTCCGCCGCTGGCGGTGCTCCTGTTCCAGGGGAATCACGGCCTGCTCGCGCGCGCCGGCGGCGTCGCGAACCTCGCATGGAGCGACGGCCCGGGCACGAGCGCGGACCAGGCCGCCGTGCGCCTCTTCGTCGAGGCGACCGGCCGCGCGCAGGCCGCGCCCGTCACGGTGCGCGAGGCGCGCGGCGCGCCGCGTCCGGGCGCCGCGATCGACTGGGTGCACGCGGTCACGGGCGCCCTCGCGCTGGAGGTGGCGGCGTGGGGGCCGCGCGTCGAGCGCGACGCGCCGCCGCGGCCGGCGGTGGCGGACGCGCGCTTCGACGCGCGCAACGGCGGCGCGCCCGAGGTCGCGAGCCCGTCGCACGGCGACGTCGAGCGCGACTGGATCCGCTGGCTCGACGACGTGCGCGGCGGCATCGGGTTCGTCGACTGGCACCCGTTCGAGCTCAGCTCCGGCCGCAGCGTGCTCCTCGGCGGCTGGCTGCCCTTCGCGCGCGACAACGCGCCGGTCGAGAGCCTGGACGCCGCGACCCGCGGTCTGCCCGGCTTCGTGCGGCGCCTCGCCGCGGCCGCGCCGAGCCTCGATCTGCGCGTGCTGGAGGCGAGCCGCGACGGCGAGGTCGTGACCTTGCGCGTGCGCCTGGAGAACCCCGGAAGGCTGCCGACCGGACTCGCCGGCGGTCCGGACCGTGGCGCGCGCTTCGAGATCGCGCTGCCGACCGGCGCGCGCCTCTTGTGGGGCGAGAGCGAGGCGCGGCTGGGCGTGCTGGGGGCGGGCGAGGCGGGACGCGAGCTGACCGCGGTCGCGTTGGTGCCGGAGGGCGCGGCGTTGAAGCTCAGTGCGCGCGCGCCCTGGGCCGCGCCGGTCGAGAAGGAGCTGCGGCCGTGAGTTGCGCCTGGATGTTGTGGGCGCTGCTCGCGCTGCAGGACCCGGCGCCGCCGCCGCCCGAGCCGCCGGTCGAGACGCCGGTCGAGACGCCGCCGATCGAGACGCCGCCCGCGCCCGAGACGCCCGAGCAGGAGAAGTCCGAGCAGGAGGAGCCCGCGCCCGACGCTCCGCCGGCGGCCGCGACGCCCGCGGCCGTGACGCCCGCTCCGGCGGCACCGCTCGCGCCGATGACCGAGGCGGCCTACGAAGCCGAGCTGGCGCGCCTCGCCGCCGCGCACCCGCAACACCTCGGGGTCGCGGAGCTGGGCGCGAGCCGTCTGGGTCGCCGCATCGCGCTGCTCGCGCTCGGCGATCGCACCGGCGACGTCGACGAGCGGCCGGCGGTGCTGCTCGCGACCGGCTTCGAGGCCGCGGCGGACGGCCGGCCGCGCGGACCGGAGGCGGCCCTGTTCACCGTGCGCGCGCTGCTCGAGCGCGCGCAGCGCGACGTCGCGCTGGCGGAGCTCTTCGCCGACGTGACGCTGTACGTCGTCCCCGCTCCCGACCCCGACGCGTTGTACGCGCCGCCGGGCGGACCCGCGCGCACCTGCCGCCTCGATCGCAACTTCCCGGCCGGATGGCAGGCGTCGGACTCGATCGATTGCCCGCAGGGACCGTATCCGTGCTCGGAGCCGGAGACGCGCGAGCTCGCGCGGCTCGTGGCGGGGCGCGCGAACATCGGGGCGCTGGTGGTGCTGCGTGCGGCGGCGCCGGCCGTGCCCGCGAACGAGATCGGCGCGGCGGAACCGGGCCAGACGCGGCTCGTGGAGCGCCTGTGCGACAAGATCGGCCTGGAGCCGGCGCGCGTGCTGGCCGCGCAGCACGCGGCGCTGAGCGAGCCCGGCAGCCTGGCGGCGTTCGCGCGCGCGCGCCGCGGCGCGTTCGTGCTGGCGCTGGATCCGTGGAGCGGCGGGCTGGGCGGACCCTCGGGCACCGAGCCCCCGGCGGAGCTGCGCCGCGTGCCGGTCGTGGTGGAGCGCCTCGTGCGCGAGCTGCCGCGCCTCGCCGCGCACGCCGCGCGCACGGAGCGGCTGCGCGAGAAGCTGTGGCTCGTCGAGGTCGAGGTGCAGGACGCGGGCCTCCTGCCGACCGCCTGCGCCGAGGAGCGCCGCCACAGTCCCGCGAGCGTGTGGTTCGAGGCCGAGGGCGCGCGCATCACGCACGCCGGGATCCGCCGCACGGGCGCGCCGGCCGCGAACCTCGACGTGCCCAAGGGCCGCGTGTGGCGCCTGGGGCACCTGGAGGGCGGCGAGAGCGTGCGCCTCTACCTCGCCGTGGAGGGCGAGGCGGGCGCGACGCTGACGCTGACGCTGCGCAGCCTGCGCGGCGCGAGCGCGCGGCTCAGCGTCGTGCTCTAGGGATACGAAGTCAGCTCCAGACCACCGTCAACCCGTTCGTCAGGTTGAACGTGCTCGGCGTGCAGAAGCTCGCCGCGTTGCGGTACCAGACCTGGTAGCGGTACGTGCCGGGCGCGACGATGCCGCCGCGCACGGAGACCGACGGGTCGCCCGCGGCCGGGTACTGCGAAGCGCCGCCCGCGTTGGTCTTGGTGCCCAGGCGCGTCACCGATCCGCCGGCGCAGCGCAGGCCGTCGCCGAAGACCGAGCCCGCGCCGCCCGCGACGACGTCCGTGCCCTGGAAGTACAGCGCCGAGCTGTCGGGCATCTGCGTTCCGAACAGCGTGAGCGTGTCGGTGACCAGGCTGGCGACGCCGCCGGCGCGCAGCTTGCCGCCCACCCCGAAAGAGTTCAGGCAGCCCACGCCGTTCGCCGGCAGGGAGTTGTTGCCGCACGGGCAGGCGGTGGCCGCGCCGTCGCCGAAGCAGTACGGCGTGCCGGTCTGGACGATCTCGATCTCGGTGGGGAAGATCTCGAGGAACGTCCCGCCGCCGGTCACCTGGAACGTGAACGAGAACGAGCCGTCGACCACGATCGGGTGCACGCCGACGTTGTCCACCGGGTTGACCGAGGTGAACAGCCCGCCGTTGTGGTTGATGCTGTACGACAGGTTCTTCGAGCCCATCGAGGCGTTCGGGCCCTGCACGCCGTCGGAGACGGGGAACGCATTGATCATGCCGACCGAGGGCGAACCGCTCGTGTAGGACACGTTCACCGAGCCCAGGGTCATCGACATCGTCGCCGTGTCGACCGCGTACTGCACGTACTGGCCGGGCGCGATCACCACCGGCGCGGGGCTCGTCAGGAACACCTCGCAGCGCAGTTCGACCGCGTCGTTGAGGGCAACGCCGGCGTAGGCGCCGTTGGGGTTCGAGGCCGTGATGACGGTGCCGCGGAACTTGAACTGCACGTCGCCGGCGGAGGCCGGGAGCGCCAGCAGGGGCAGGGCGGCGAGGGCGAGGAGCGAGGGCTTCATGCTGGGGTCCTGGGATGGCGGGTTGCGTCGGGTCCACGCCCAGGGTCGCGCGCGTGCGGCGATCCGTCCATTGCACCTAGGTGCAACCGCGGCGGCGATCAGGGCCCGAGCAGCTTCTCCAGGTCTACCAGGCCGGCACCCACGATCGCCCCGATGGCCGCGAGGCTCTCCTGCGAGCAGCGTTCGGGCACGTCCTTGTCCGTGTGCCAGTAGGAGTTGCCCGGCCCGAACTCGAGGTCGATCAGGTCCACGCTGCGCACGCCGACCGCCATGAACGACAGGTGGTCGTCGCGCACGTCCTGCGCCGGACCGTCGACGTGCTTGCCCAGGCCGATGCGCCGCGCGGCGTTGAAGAACACGTCGAGGAAGCGGCGGTCCGAGTTCAGGTCGCGCGTGAGCCTCAGGTCCTTGTCGCCGACCATGTCGAGCAGCACGAAGGCGCGCACGCCGGAGATCAGGCCCTCGTCCTTCATCCGTCGCGCGTGGTGGCGCGAGCCGTAGGTGTTGTCCTCGCCGGCCCACTCGGGCCGGATCGCCTCCTCGCCGTCGAAGAACACGAAGCGGTAGGTGAACGCGCGCCGCGGCCCGGCCGCGATTCCGCGCGCGAGCTCCAGCAGCACCGCCGTGCTCGACGCGCCGTCGTTGGCGCCGACGAAGCGCACGTTCATGCGCTTGGTGTCGAAGTGCGAGCCCAGCACGATGCGGCCGGCGGTCTTGTCGGTCCCGGCGATCTCGGCCCAGACGTTGCCGAACTCGATCTCGCCCGCGGGCGTGGCGGCGCGGAACTTCTCGCGCTGCGGCTCGAGGCCGGCCTTGCGCAGCTCGTCCTCGATCCACGCGCGGCAGCGCTCGTTGGCCTCGGTGCCCGAGGGCCGCGGTCCCAGCTCGACCTGGTGGAGCAGGTCGCGCCAGGCGCGCGCGGCGTCGAACGCGGCCGGCGCCCCGCCGTTCCCCGCCGACGGACAGCCGGCCGAGGGCAGGCACAGAAAGGCCACGATCACCAGCCAACGCGTGCTCGCTCGCATGACGCGGGAGCCTAGCACGGCGCGGCCCGCGCGCGCCCGGGCGCGCCCGGGCGCGGCGCGGCACGCGGAGAATGGGAAAGACGTTCCGCCCGGCCTAGGGGGGGGATGGAACGGCGCGGGCGCGCCCGGGAGACATGCGGCTCCAGATGCCGGCACCGGAGGCCGAACTACGGAACGTCCGGACCATGGCGGCGCGGGAACCCGACGGGCTCGCGCCGATCCCCACACCGGCAGCCGTCCGCGCGGCTGCCCCAGGCGGAGCGCTTCGATGACCGAACCCACACGATTCTTCCTCGAGCTGGTCGAGCACCAGATCTCCCCCGCGCACCACGCCGCGCTGCACTGGCAGGGGAGCTTCGAGGACTACCTCGCGATCGTGGAGGAGCGTCCGCAGGTCGTGCGCAACTCCTGGCAGCGGCTGCTCGACATGATCGAGAGCCACGGCTCGGTGCGGTCGGACAAGAACGGCGTGCGCCGCTGGCGCATCTTCGACGATCCCTTCGGCGAGGGCGAGGATGCGGTGTACGGCCTGGACGAGCCGCTCTCGCGCCTCGTGCAGACCATCCGCGCGGGCGCGCGCGGCTTGGGACCCGAGCGTCGCGTGCTGCTGCTGCACGGTCCGGTGGGCTCGGCCAAGAGCACCATCGCGCGCCTCCTGAAGCGCGGCCTGGAGGAGTACTCGCGCACGAACGAGGGCGCGCTGTACACGTTCACCTGGGAGATCGACGGCGAGGTCGTGCCCTCGCCGATGAACCAGGAGCCGCTGCTGCTCGTCCCGCGCGAGGCGCGCGCGGCCGTCGAGGAGCGGCTCAACCGGCACTGGCGCCGCGAGTACCGCCTGGCGCTGCAGGGCGAGCTGGATCCGGTCGGCCGGCACTTCTTCCGCGTGCTGATGGAGCGCCACGGCGGCGAGTGGCGCAAGGTGCTCGATCACGTGACGGTGCGGCGCATGGTCCTGTCGGAGAAGGACCGCTGCGGCATCGGCACGTTCCAGCCCAAGGACGAGAAGAACCAGGACTCGACCGAGCTGACCGGCGACCTCAACTACAGGAAGATCGCCGAGTACGGCACCGACAGCGACCCGCGCGCGTTCAACTTCGACGGCGAGTTCAACGTGGCCAACCGCGGGATGCTGGAGTTCGTCGAGGTGCTCAAGCTCGACGTGGCCTTCCTGTACGACCTCCTGGGCGCGACGCAGGAGCACGCGATCAAGCCGCGCAAGTTCGCGCAGACGTCGATCGACGAGGTCATCCTGGGCCACACCAACGAGCCCGAGTACAAGAAGCTGGCCTCGAACGACCTGATGGAGGCCTTCCGCGACCGCACGATCAAGATCGACGTGCCCTACAACCTGTCGGTGCGCGACGAGGTCGAGATCTACCGGCGGCAGTTCGCGCGCCGCCGCGTGCCGGGCCGCACGATCGCGCCGCACGCGCTGGAGGTGGCCTCCCTGTGGTCGGTGCTGACGCGCCTGGAAGAGCCCACGCATCCCAGCCTCACGCTGCTGCAGAAGGCGCGCCTCTACGACGGCCAGAGCGTCCCCGGGTTCACGCGCGAGCAGGTGCGCGAGATGCGCGAGATGTGCCCGCGCGAGGGCCTCACCGGCATCAGCCCGCGCTACGTGCAGGACCGCATCGCGACCTGCCTGGCGGGCGACAAGCCCTGCGTGGGCGCGCTGGACGTGCTGGAGGAGATCGAGAAGGGCCTGCGGCACCACTCGCTGATCAGCAACGAGGAGCTGCGCAAGCGCTACGTGCAGCTCGTGGCGCTGGCGCGCGAGGAGTTCGAGGAGATCATCAAGCGCGAGGTGCAGAGCGCGATCACCGCGGACCGCGACGCCATCGACCGGCTGTGCGGCAAGTACCTGGACAACGTCAAGGCCTTCGTGACGCGCGAGAAGGTCGTCGACCAGAAGGGCAAGGAGAGCGACCCCGACGAGCGCCTGATGCGCTCGATCGAGGAGAAGATCGACATCCCCGAGTCGCGCAAGGGCGACTTCCGGCACGAGCTGATGAACTACGTCGCGGCCTGCCACGCCGAGGGCCGCACCTTCGACTACCACGAGAACGCGCGGCTCCTGCGCGCCCTCGAGCTGAAGGCCTTCGAGGACCGGCGCGACACGATCCAGCTCACCAGCCTGGTCTCGACCGTGGTCGACCCCGACGCGCTGGAGAAGATCAGCCTGATCCGCACGCGCCTGATGCGCGAGTTCGGCTACGACGAGGTCAGTGCCGACGAGGTGCTGCACCACGTGGCGGGCATCTTCGCGCGCGGCGAGGCCAAGCGCAGCGGGGCGGAAGCCGCCTGACGGCGGTCCGGCCATGTTCCGGATCGAACGCGACCGGGCGCGCTTCCGCGAGATCGTGCGCGGGCGCCTGCGCTCGGACCTGCGCCGCTACCTGTCGACCAGCGAGCTGCTGGGCCGTCGCGGCGAGCACGCGGTCACCATCCCGATCCCGCAGATCGAGCTGCCGCGCTTCCGCTTCGGCGACAACAAGAAGACCGGAGTCGGCCAGGGCGCGGGCGAGAAGGGGCAGCCGGTCGACGGCGAGGCGCAGGAGGGCGAAGGCGCCGGCGGTGCGGGCGAGGAGGCCGGCCAGCACATCCTGGAGGTCGAGGTCGAGCTCGACGAGCTGGCCCAGATGCTGGGCGAGGAGCTGGAGCTGCCGCGGATCCAGCCGCGCGGCGACAAGGCGCTGGTGGCCGACGGCGGACGCTACAGCGGGCTGCGCGACAACGGGCCCAAGTCGCTGCGGCACTTCCGGCGCACGTACCGCAACGCGCTGCGGCGCACGATCGCCGAGGGCGTGTGGGACCCCGCGCGGCCCGAGGTCGTGCCCATGCCGGTCGACGAGCGCTTCCGCTGGAAGAAGCGCTGCCCGCAGCCCGACAGCTCGGCCGTGATCTTCCACGTGATGGACGTGTCCGGCTCGATGGGCCGCGAGCAGAAGGACATCGTGCGCATCAAGGCGTTCTGGATCGACACCTGGCTGCGCAGCCAGTACCAGAACCTGGAGGTCGTCTACATCGTCCACGACGCCGTGGCCAAGATCGTCGACCAGGAGAGCTTCTTCCACCTGCGCGAGTCGGGCGGCACGAAGATCAGCTCGGCCTACGAGCTCCTCTTGCAGCTCGTGCGCGAGCAGTACCGGCCGGAGGACTGGAACCTGTACCCGTTCCACTACTCCGACGGGGACAACTGGTCGGCGCGCGACACCGAGCGCTGCGTCACGCTGCTGCGCGACGAGCTGCTGCCGCGCGTGAACCAGTTCTGCTACGGGCAGGTCAAGAGTGCCTACGGCTCGGGGCAGTTCAAGAAGGACCTCGACACGGCCCTGGAGGGCCACGAGAAGCTGGTCACGGTGAGCGTGAACGATCGCGACGGCATCGCCGACGCGATGCGCTCGTTCCTGGGGAAGGGGCGCTGAGCATGGGAGCCGGCCGCACGCTGCCTCCGGAGCTGCGCCACGAGCGCCAGCGCATCGAGCGCATCGCCCGCGCGCAGGGGCTGGACTTCTTCGAGGTCGTGTTCGAGATGGTCGACGCGCGCGACGTCAACGCGCTGGCGTCCTACGGCGGCTTCCCGGTGCGCTACCCGTCCTGGCGCTTCGGCATGGACTTCGAGCGCCTGGACAAGGGCCGCCAGTACGGGCTCTCGCGCATCTACGAGCTGGTGATCAACAACGACCCGACGTGGGCCTGGCTGGTGCGCACGAACAGCGACATGGAGCAGAAGCTCGTCATGGCGCACGTGTTCGGCCACGCCGACTTCTTCAAGCACAACGTGTGGTTCCAGCCGACCGACCGCCACATGGTCGATCGCATGGCCGACCACGGCACGCGCGTGCGCCGCGCGATCGACGCGCACGGCCAGGACGTGGTCGAACGCTTCCTCGACCTGGCGCTGTCGCTGGACAACCTGCTCGATCCGTTCCTGCCGCTGCGCGAGCACCTGCGCAGCCGCGCCGCCGGCCCGCGCGCGGCGCCCGAGACGGCGGCCGACGCGACCTTCGAGGCCGTGCGCGAGCGCATGCTGGTCGCCGAGCGCCAGGCGGCCGGCGCGCCGACCTTCGACATCCTGGGATTCCTGGCCGAGAAGGCGCCGGTGACGGAGTGGCAGCGCGAGCTCCTGCGGATCGTGCGCGCCGAGGCGCACTACTTCCTGCCGCAGCGCATGACCAAGATCATGAACGAGGGCTGGGCCAGCTTCTGGCACAGCCGCATCCTGACCAACGGCGTTCTCGACCCCTCCGAGGTGGTCGATTTCGCCGACTGCCACAGCGGCGCGACGGCCACCGGCCCCGGCCAGCTCAACCCCTACAAGCTGGGCATCGAGCTGTTCCGCACGGCCGAGGAACGCGGGCTGGACCTGTTCCGCCTGCGCCGCATCCACAACGACGCGTCGTTCGTGGACGAGCTGGTCGACGAGGACTTCGTCGCGCGGCACGCGCTGTTCCTGTTCGGCAAGAACGGCCGCACGGGGCGCAACGAGGTGCTGGAACGCGAGGGCCGCGCGGTCAAGGAGCGCCTGCTGCAGGACCTGGCGTGGGGCGGGCTGCCGCGGATCGAGCTCGTCGACGAGCAGCACGAGGGCCGCCGCGAACTGATGCTCCTGCACCACCACGACGGCCGCGACCTGCAGCTCGCGCACGCCGCCGAGACGCTCAAGAGCCTGGCGACCTTGTGGGGCGCGCCGGTGCACCTGGAGACGAAGGAAGAGGGGCAGACGCGCCGGATCACCAGCGACGGCCGCGAGATACGGACCAGCGACCGCCCGGCCGAACGCACGGGCTGAACGCCGGCGGCCGTTGCCGCGCGGCTCAGGGCGCCCAGAAGCCGATCAGGTTGTTCGTCAGGTTGAACGTGTCGCTGGTGCAGAACGCCGCGGCATTGCGGTACCAGACCTGGTAGTAGCGGATCACGCCCGGCGCCGGGACCATCCCGCGCACCGAGACCGACGCGTCCCCGGCCGCGGGATACTGCGAGGCGCCGCCCACGTTCGTCTTCGTGCCCAGGCGGATCACGGAACCCGCCGCGCAGCGCAGCCCGTCGCCGAACGGCGCGCCCAGGTGCCCGTTCACGAACTGCGTGCCCTGGAAGTACAGGCACGACGACGAGGGCATGCCGCTGCCCTGCAGCACGAACGTGTCGGCCGAGACCTGCGGGTTCCCCGACCAGGACAGCAGGCCGCCCGCGGGGTTGACCGAGTTCGCGCAGCCGCGACCGGCCGTGCCGCTGTTGCCGCACGGACACGGTGCTCCCGAGCCGTCACCGAAGCACGACGGGCGCACGCAGCCGCCGAGGCCTCCCTGGTAGATCGCGGCGTGCACGTCCAGGCTGCCCCCGCCGGGCAGGAACACGCTCTCCCACGCCACCCAGGCGCGCTGCGTCAGGCCGCCGCCGGAGCGCGCGCAGGCGACGCGCGGATTCTGCTGGTCGTGCAGGCCGGTGGCCACCGGCACGCCCTCGCACACCTGCAGGTTGCCGTTCGTGAACAACAGGTCGGTGACCCACACGTCCCGTTCCGACGAGCCCGGCGCGCGGTCGGCGTAGGTCAGCGTGAAGTGCTGACCGTCGCTGTCGATCGACGGCTGGCCCTGCTCGCGCTGCTCGAGCTCGATCACCTGGCCGTGGACGTCGGTCCCCACGATGCTCGTGGTGCCGTCGAACAGGCGGGCGACGACGTCGACGTCGCCGTTCTGGAGGTAGCTGGTCCAGGCGACGACGTAGTGGCGCGGCGTGCCGGCGATTCCGTCGAGCAGGGAGGAGACGTCCGGTTCGTAGGTGTCGTCGGACGTGGCCTCGACCGGGAACGTCGGATGCGTGATCGTGCCGTCCCAGTGGATCTGCGCGCCGTAGACGTTGCCGTGCCCCGTCGCCGGCCGCTGCCAGACGACGGTCCATTGCTGCGTCGAGAACGGCGGCCCGCCGTCCGACTTGGAGATCGCCGGTCGCGTGTCGAAGGTCGAGCTGGAGTTGTCGAGCAGGATCGTGCCCGGGCCGTGCAGCGTCCCGTCGCTCCGCACGAGGCGCGCGTGGATGTCCTGGTCGGTCGCCGAGAACGAGCGCTGCCAGACCACGCAGTAGTACGTCGGCGGGCTGCTGACCGGGTCGCCGCCCACGTCGGGGTTGAGCTTCTCGCCGGCCTCGGCACCGCTGACCGTGAACTGCCCGCCCATGGCGCCCAGCGGCGCCCCGACCGTGCGCGCGCGGATGATGCGGGCGCCCGAGCCGGGCTGGCCGACGGCGGCCACCGCGAGGAACTGCTGCGCGATCGCGTTGCTCGCGACGCGCGGACGGGCCCAGTAGTCGGTCGTGAAGTCGACGTACCCGGCGGCGACGATCCCGCCCAGGCCGTCCGTGATCCGCGCGTAGACGTCGTGGTCGGTCGCGCTGTACGCCTCCTCGTACACGACGATCCAGTTGCCCGTCGCGCCGTCGTGGGCGACGTCGGCTTCGAAGGTGTCGAGCGCGTTGGTGGCGACGGCGAAGGTCGTGATCAGGGGGTCGATCACGAGCGGCAGCTCCGCCGCGCGCACGAACGCGTCGGGCACCGTCAGCACGAGGCGGCCATTCTCGAACGCGCTCGATACGGGCGTGCGCCGGCCGGCGCCGTCGATCGCCACGGCCGCGCCGTAGCGGACGGCGCCCAGGTCATTGGCGAACTCGAGTCCCGCGCCGGCGACCCGCGCCTCGAGCTCGGTCTCGACGGCGATCTCGACCGCGATCTCGCCGCGCTGGTCGAGCACGTCGAACACGAAAGTCTGCTCGATCGACTCGAGTCCGAAAAAGTAGCGCTCGCTGAACGCGCCGCGGTCGATCTTGACGCTCCCCGCCGCGGCACAGACCGGAGCGCGATCCTCCAAGGCGATCGCACGATCGCCGACGCGCGCTCCCGCGACGCGCAGGTGCACGGGGAAGTTGCGCGGCGCCGCGGAGCCCAGGCTCGGCACGTAGGTCGCGCCGTCGGGCGCAAATCGCGCCTTGTACGTGCTCCCGCGCACCCACACGGCGCCGTCGCCGGGCTCGTCGACGAGGACGCGGTCGAGCCGCGTCGCGGGCGCCGACGGAGCGTTGCGCGCGGCGGCGGGACGCACGCGATCCTCGACGTGCGCCGCCGGCGCGCCGTGCGGATCCGGCACCTTGGTGTCGATCTCCAGCGGGAGGGGACGGGGGACCTTGACGTCGGCCGGAGCGGTCGGCGTCGCAAGCGAGCTCACGAGCAAGGCGGCGATCGGGATCACGCGGGACTCCTGCACCGGGTGCGGGGGGGGATCGGGACGGCCCGAGTATCGCACGCGCCGCGCCGGGCGGGCCTGCGGGCCCATGCCCGACCCGGTGCCGGGCGCGCAAGTGCACGCGGGATCCACGACCGGCCCGGCTAGACTGCCGCGGCGATGGAGAGCGAGCGGCCCGTGACGGAACCGGCTGGCGCCGAGGGCCGCGCAGGCCGGTTCGGGCGCTACGAACTCCTGGAGGAGGTCGGCCGCGGCGGCATGGGCGTCGTGTGGAAGGCGCGCGACACGACGCTCGACCGGATCGTCGCGTTGAAGACCATCCAGCGCGGGGCCCTGGCTTCAGCCGGCGCGGTCGAGCGCTTCCTGGTCGAGGCGCGCCTCGTCGCGCGCGTGCACCACGCCGGCGTCGTCGGCATCTACGAGGCCGGCACGGCGCACGGCCAGGTGTTCCTGGCGCTGGAGTTCGTCGAGGGCGGGACGCTGGCGGACCGCGTCGCCGCGGGGCCGCTGGACGAGGCCGAAGCCGCGCGCTTCGTGCGCGACGTCGCGCGCGCGCTCGAGTCGCTGCACGCCGCCGGCGTGGTGCACCGCGACCTGAAGCCTTCGAACGTCCTCGTCGGCGCCGACGGCGAAACGCGGCTCACCGACTTCGGCCTGGCGATCCTGGGCGCCGACGGGGGACTCTCGACCGAGAGCGGCATCGCCGGCACGCCCGGCTACATGGCACCCGAGCAGGCGGCAGGAAGGCGCGCGGACATCGGGCCGCGCACCGACGTCTACGGCGCCGGTGCGATCCTCTACGAGTTGCTCACCGCGCACCGGCCCTTCGAGGGCGACGATGCGATCAGCACCGTGCTGCGCGTGCTGCACGCCGCGCCGCCGCGGCCGCGCCGCTGGCGGCCGGAACTCTCGCCGGCGCTCGAGGCGATCTGCCTGAAGTGCCTGGAGAAGGACCCGCGCCGGCGCTACGCCTCCGCGGCGCGACTCGCCGAGGACCTCGAGCGCTGGCTCGCCTCCGAGCCGCCGCTGGCACTGCGCTCGGACGCGCGCACGCGCGTGGCGCGCTGGGTGCGCCGCGAGCCGGCCCTTTCCGCGCACCTCGCCGGCCTCGCTGCGTTCTACGCAGTGGAGCTCGTCAACCACTTCGCGCTCGGCGTCGTCGATGCCGCGTTCCACCGCACCAGCAGCGTGCTGGTCCTCGTGTGGGCCGTCCTGTGCTTCGCGTGCCGGCAGTACGAGCAGCGCAGCGCGCGCGCGGCGCGCGGCCTGTGGGTGCTGGTCGACGTCGGCATGCTGACGCTGCTCTTGGCGACGGCCGCGGACGGCGCCAGCAGCCCGCTGCGCGTCATCTACCTGCTCGTGATCGCGGCAGCGGGGCTGTGGTTCGATCCGCGTCTCGTTCGCGCGGCGTTCGGCTTGTGCGCGCTGGCGTTCGCGGCGCTCGTCGCCGACGGCGCCTGGCGGCGGCCCGACACCGCGCTCGCGGCCGACCACGCCCTGATCTTCGCCGTCGCCCTGTGCGTGCAGGCACTGGTCGTGGGGCACGTCGTCGCGCGCCTGCGGGCCCTCTCGCGTTATTACCAGCTGCACCACACGCGCCCCGCGCGCGCGGTGCCCTGATGGGCGGGGAGCGCTCGAAACCCGGAGTGACGCCGACCGCTCGCGTGCCGGCCTTGACAACCGGATCGCGGTGCCCGTCCAATCCCGGGCTGCATGCTCGGGCCTAGGAACCACCACCTGTGCGCGCTGGTCCTGGCGCTGTTCGTGCTGGGCTGGTTCGCCGACCGCGCGCACGTCGCGCTGGAACGGCACGCGTGGTGCCCCGAGCACCAGCGCGTCGAGCACGACGGGGCCGGCCACGCGGCCGACGCGGACGGATTGCATGCTGCCGGGGATCCGCGCGGTCCCGGCGTCCACGATCCGGGCGACTCCGACGCTCCTCACGCGGAGTGCTGCCTGCTGCTGGCGCGCGGCGGGGATCCGGTCCTGCTGCCTCCGTGCCACGGCGTCGCGCCGTGGCCGCCCGCCGACGACGGGCGCGCGCTCGTGTCGTCCAACGATCCGGCCGCGCGCACGCAGGTCCCGCTCGTCCTCCTGGCACCCAAGCAGTCGCCGCCCGCGGCCTGATCGCCGCGACCCAGGGACCGCGCCGCGCGCGCCGGTCCGCCGTGCGCCCGCTCGCACCGAGCGGCGCCTTCGCGCCGCACCCGGCGGCGCGACCAGCGACGAACTGCCTTCGATCCGCCTCGAACCGCGGAGCCACCCCATGATCCAGTCCGCCCCGGCCAAGACCCCGGCCCGATCCCAGTCGACCGATTGCGCGTGCGACGACGCCTTCGGATCGCGCCTGACGCCCCACCTCCCCGCGCTCCACGCCGTCGCGCGCAGGATCCTGCGCAGCCACGACCTGGCCTGCGACGCCGTGCAGGAAGCACTGCTCTCCTTGTGGATGGAGAGCGCCGAGCCGCCCGACCTGCACGGCTGGCTCGTGCGCACGACGGTCCACAAGTGTCTCCACGTGCTGCGCAGCCAGGTCCGGCGCGGCCGCCACGAGGAATCCGCCGGCGCGCAGCGCCAGGAGTCCTGTCCGCTGTGCGATCCCGCGGCGACCACCGAGGACGCGGAGCTGCGCGGACGCCTGGACCATGCGATCGCCGCGCTCTCCGAGGAACTGCGGGTCACGTTCCTGCTGCGCTCCGAGCAGGGGCTGGACTACCGCGAGATCGCGGACGCGCTCTCGATCCCGATCGGCACCGTGCGTTCCCGGCTGGCGCGGGCGCGCGAGTCGCTGCACGAGCAACTGGCGGGATCGCGGCGGTAGCCGGGAACTTCGCGCCGCGGGCAGGAACGAGAGAGCGGCGGCGGGTCCAGAACCCGCCGCTTCGCTCGAGGACCCTGGGCTCTCCGCGCGGCTGCGCTTCCGTGGACGCGGCGCGCGGAGAGCCGTTCCGCGCGCCGGGCGGGTCGCGGACGCGGCACGTCATCCACACGGCGCCCGCGTTCCGGTAGGCTCTCGCGCCGTGAAACCGCAACCTGCACGCGCCGCATCCAGCGCCGCCCGTCGCCCGGCGGCCGCCGGCCGCCTCGCGCTCGGCCCGGGGATCCTGACCCTGTGCCTTCCGTCGCTCCTGATCGCCTGCCGCAACGCCGGCGACACCGGTTCGGCGACGTCGCAGCCGATCCCGGTG
>CAZKIO010000008.1:0-101034 GCA_964552795.1 uncultured Planctomycetaceae bacterium | reverse complement strand
GTCTCGCGCGTCTGCCAGTTTCGCCACTCCCGCGGCGGCCGGGCATCCTACGCGACGTCCGGCGCGGGCGGCACGACGGGGCAAGGGTTGGCCCGGCGCGCGGTCGTCTCCCGGCGTCGCAACCCGCCTGGCCCCTTTTCTCGGGGTGGGCCGCAGTCCCGCGCACATCCATGGCCGATGATGGAGCCGTGATCCCGGTCCTGCTCTCCGCGACGGCGGCCCTCGTCCTGGTGGGCGTGCTGGTCATGGGGCTGCGCGCGGCGCGGACGCGTGTTCTGGCCTTGTGGGGCCTGATCCCGACCGGTTGCACGCTGGGCGCCAGCACGTGGGCGCTGGTCTCCGGGCCCAGCGACCTGGCCGTGCGCATCACGCTGGCGATGGTCTCCATGGCCGCGGGCATCGCGCACGGCGTCGTGTTCTCGATCGTGGCCTTGCCGCGCACGCGCACGTGGCTGCGCATGGTGTGCGTGCCGCTCGGCATGTGGACGGGAACCTTCGCGGCGATGTGGTTCACGATCCCCTACGAGAGCGACCTGATCCGCTGGCTGCTGCTGCCGTTGGGCTCGGGCACGATCACCGTCTGGATCCTGCTGCCCTTCTGGTCGCGCAATCGCGGCTTCGTCCGGACCGGCAAGCGCCTCCTGCCCAGCGTGCGCTTCTCCTGTCCGCGCTGCGGCACGCGCGTCGACTGGAACCAGGGTGTCGCGGCCTGCACGGACTGCGGCCTGTTCCTCCACATCCAGTGGCCGGCGGACGAGCTGCACGCCGAGGAGGGTCACCCCGCCGTCGCCACGCCCGCGCGCAGCGTGCGCTTCGACTGCCCCGAGTGCGGCGAGAAGCGCGAATGGCCCTGCGGCGACAGCGAGTGCGGCTCCTGCGGTCTCAAGGTCTCGATGCACTGGAACGTGCACCGCGGCGCGCACGTCGTGCGCCGCCGACAGCCGCGCAAGAACGCCTAGGATTCCAGGAGTTCCGCCGCCGCCGCGCGCCGCCGCTCGTTCTCCTCGGCGTTGACGCGCTCGAGGCCGGATTCGAACTCGGCGGCGAGCTCGGGCGTGTAGGCGTTGCGATCGAACCCGTGCGCGTGGCGGAACGCCTTCAGGAAGTGGTTGCGCTTGCGGTCCAGCGCGTCCTGCTCGACGACCCAGCGCGCCATGACGGCGCGCACGCGCTCGACCCGCGCGTCCTCCAGCCCCGCCGGCCACAGCGCCTCCGCGATCGGCAACGCCTTCGGCCCCAGGTCGAGCACCACCGACGCCTTCTCGCCCAGGCCGCACTGCCCGCCGCCCGGCTTGGGCGCCGCCAGGACGGCCGAAGCCGCCTGCCGTTCGCGGGAACGGTAGACGGCCTCGCGCAGGAAGGCCTCGGCCAGCTCGGGGCGGGAGGCGCTCACACGGACTCCGTGGTCAGCAGAACTCGTTGAACGCGTCGGTCAGCTTCTTGGCGACCGCGGCCGGGTCGTTCCCCTCGATGTCCTGGCGCTGGATCATCTTCACCAGCTTGCCGTCCTTGAGCAGCGCGATCTGCGGCGAGCTCGGACGGTAGGGCTTGAAGTACTCGCGCGCCTTCTCGGTCGCCTGCGTCTCCATGCCCGCGAAGACCGTGTACATCTGCTGCGGCTTCTTCGCGTTCATCAGCGAGAGGCGCAGGCCCGGGCGCGCGCCGCCGGCCGCGCAGCCGCAGACCGAGTTGACGAAGATCAGCGTGGTGCCGGGCTTCTGGACCGCGGCCTCGACCTCCGCGGGGGTCTTCAGCTCCTTCACTCCGAGCCGGGTGACCTCTTCACGCATCGGCTGGACCATGTCGGGGTCGTACATCGTGGGGTTCTCGTTGGATCCTGGGGCGTCGGGCCGGATCGGCCCAGCGGGGCAAAGAGTCTAGGGCCGCCCCCCGGATCCTTCCAGAACCCTGCCGTTCACGGCAGATTTCGGCCCCCGCGGGCTCAGGGATGCGGGGGCCAGAGGTGTTCCCGGCGCTGCTGCATCTCGGCGAAGAGCTGCATCAGGACCGCCTCCTCGCCGAGCAGCGCGATCCCGTCCACGTTGATCTGGCACACGGCGCACACGGGCCGCACGCCGCGGTACGTCATGATGTCGCTGGGCTCGAGGACGATGTCTTCCAGTCCGTAGTGCGCGGCATCGAGCGGCACGCCGTCCTCGTCGAAGCCGAAGAAGCGCTTCACGTCGGCGGGCGTGCGGCGGCAGACGAAGCAGCGGTCCTGCTGGCCGGCGCGGTCGAGCGCGGCGAAGTACTCCTGGAAGCGGTCGTCGATCGGGTTCACGGGTGCGCGCCTGCGCCCAGCAGCTCGGGCACGAGCGGCGCGTCGCCGCTCTCCGCCGCGCGGTACACGACGGTCACGATGCGCTCGCCCAGCGCGGGCGCGAGCGCCTCGACCTCGCCCTGCACGGCGGAGCGCAGGGGCGCGCCCTCCTCCGCGATCACGGCCGCGATCCCCAGGCCCGACGTGGTGCGCGCGACGGCGCGCACGCAGGTCCCGTTGTGGCGCGCGGTCTCGGCGATCTCGTCGCCGACGAGGTCCGCGCCCTCGCGGCGCAGGTGGTCGAGCGCGCAATCGACGAGCGCGTCCGCGCGCAGACGCTCGAGGTCGGGTTCGATCGATCGTTGCCAGACGCTCTCCCCGCGGCCCGACTGGATCAGGCCGGCGTTGGGCTGCACGTGCCGGAAGTGGAAGGCCAGGAAGCGGTCGGCGACGCGGTAGGTGCCGCGCCGCGAGCGCAGGGGATCGGGATCGGTCAGCGGCACCTCGCGCTCCACGAGCTGCAGGTCGCGCAGCGTCGTCAGGTACTTGTTCGCGGTGGGGGAGTCGACGCCGACGGCCAGCGCCACGTCGCCGACCTTCTCCTCGCCGCGCGCCACCGCCGCCAGGATGCTGTTGTACGTGGCCGGGCTGGAGAGCTCCGCGCGCAGGAGGAAGTTGACCTCGTCGAACAGGTAGCCCTCGGGCCGCAGCACCTCGCGCAGCACGTTCTGGCGCAGGTCGCGCGCGTCGTCGAAGCGCTGCAGGTACGCCGGCATCCCGCCCAGGATGGCAAAGGCCTCGAGGCGTTCGCGCAGCGGCCAGCGCGGGAAGAAGCGCAGCGCGTCGCGCGGACCCAGCGGCTCGAGCCGGCGTTGTCCCGTGCGCCGGCCGAACAGCGGCGAACGCTCGGCCAGCACCTCGTTCTCCATGAACGACACCTGGCTGCCGCACAGGACCAGCATGAGCCGGCTGTTCTTGCCCTTCGTGTCCCAGAAGCGCTGCACCTGCGACGGCAGGCCCTTCGAACCCTCGCACAGGTACGGGAACTCGTCGAGCACGAGCACCAGCCGTTCCTCGCGCGCGCGCTCCGCCGCGAAGCCCAGCGCCGCGCTCCAGTCGGGGAACTCGACGTTCGCGGCGAGCGCGTCGCCCAGGCTCTCGGCGAGCGCGTCGCGGAACGCGCGCAGGTTGTCCTTCTCGCGCACCTGCGCGGCGAGGAAGTACACCGCGCGCCGGCCGCGGCAGAAGCGCTGGAGCAGCTCCGTCTTGCCGACGCGGCGGCGGCCGTACAGCACGAACAGCTCGGGTCGGCCCGAGCCGTGGAGGTCGTCGAGGACGGCGAGTTCGCGGGAGCGGCCGAGGAAGGTCATAGGGAGTATACTTGCCAGTATAATACTCCCAGGTCAAGGCCCTGAGCGCCCCTGGGGCGGGCCCAGGTGCAGGACCACTCGCCGTTGGGACTGGCCCGCAACGTTTGCCGGGCCGGGAACCAGGGCTCATCGCCGCAGGTCTCCCGTGCCGGCGTACGGCCCGGTCCTCGCGGCGCTCGCTCGCCGCCACCGCGAACAGGGCAGCTTCCCTGCCTCCTGTGCGTCCCGCAAGGCTCGCCCGGAGGCCGGGGCTGCGACGTCAGCCCGTGCGTTCCGTCGATCCACAAACCGCGAGGCCGTTCCGGGCCCGTTCCGGCCGCTGGACCATCGCCTGCCTCACGCTCCTCTCGGCGTGGATGCACGTGGTGGGGTTGGGGTTTCACCTGCCGGCGCATCCGCACGGCGACGAGAAGGTGCTGTGGCTCCAACTCCAGGACCAGCGCGGCGTGGAGGTGACGCACGAGGAACGTCTGCTGTCGCGGTGCTATCCGGGACTGATCGGATGCCTGGCCGCCGCCACGCTCGCGCCTCCTTCGGAGCATCGGCGCGGCGACGTCGAATCGCTGCGGCGCACGGCGGCGCAGGACATCCTGGGCCTGCGGGCTCTGGTCGCGGTCCTCTCCGCGGGCATCGTGCCGGCGACTTGGCTCGTGGCGCGGCGCTTCCTGGGAGCGCGCTGGGCGCTCTTGGCGGCGGGCCTCGCGTCGTTCAGCACGATCTCCGCCTGGTACTCGTCCATGGCACGGCCGCACGCGGTCGTCGCCGCGTTCGTGATGGGCACCGTCGCCGCGTCGCTGCGGGCGCGGGAGAGCGGGCGCATCCGCGACTTCGTATTGGCGGGCGTGCTGGCGTCGCTGGCGTTCGGCTCGCTGCACAGCGGCGCCTGTGCCTGGGCAGCGATCGCCGCGGCGTGGTGGTGGTGCGCGCGACCGCGCATGGGCCGGCCGCTCGCCGGGCTGGTCCTCGCGAGCACGCTGCTGCTCGCAGCGTTCCTCGCGCTGCTGCGCGGCGAACCGCCGCCCGACCTCGCGAGCGGGGGCGGCGGCATCGGCAACGCGTTGCTCTCGCTGTTGGGGATGGGCGTGCACGGCGTGGATGCCGCGTACTTCGACGGTCGCGGGTTCCAGCGCCTGGGCCGCGCGGCACTCGACTACGAGCCCGTGCTCACGCTCGGCGTGGTCCTGGCCGTCGGAGGGCTGCTCGTCCGGTGTCTGCGACGGTCACGCTGGCCGGAGCGCGCCGGGCGGGCCGAACTCTGGACGGCGGCCGCACATCCGGGCGCGCACCTCGTGCTGTTCGGCGCGTACGGGAACAGCTTTCAGCGCTTCTGGCTGCCGCTGATCCCCGCGGCCTGCCTGCTGGCGGCGTACGGCGCGCGCGAGATCCTGGCGCGCACGAGCGGCGCCGCGCGGCGCTGGACCGCGGCGGCGCTCGTGCTGCTCGGGTGCCTGCAGATCGCGACCGCCGCGAAGATCGTCGTGCTGCGCTCGCGCGAGACGACGCACGAACTGGCCGCCGCGTGGATCGAGGAGCACGCCGAGGCCGGCACCAGCTTCGTCGGACAATCGATCCACCTGCCGTTGGTGCCGCGCGACGCGACGTACCGCGGCAGGCTGCTCGCCAGCCGTCTGCACTTCGTGCCCTGGTTCGCGGCCTGCGCCGCGCTCGACGCCGAGGAACGCGCGCTCCTGGGACACGAATTCCTCGATCTGCCGCTCGAGCGCCGGGCGCAGCGCGATCTCCTGCAGCAGGATCCGGAAGCCTACGTCACCGCGCTGGGTCCGTGCACCGTGCTGCTCGAACGCGCCGCCGCGGACTGGCGCGGGACGTTCCACGACCTGCGCGGTGCGCTCCTGCGCCAGGGTCGCCGGGTCGCGGAGTTCGATCCGCAACCGCGGGGCGTGGCGGGCGCGCGCTCCATCCAGTACCTGTTCGACGGGCCCGGCGCGCCGGAGCGCTGGTTCTGGTGGAGCATCCTGTGGGCCGAGCGGCTGGGCCCGGCGATCGAGGCCATCGCCCTGCAGCAGTTGAGCGTCGAGCGGCGGCGCTGATGCCCGGCGAGCAGTCCGTCGTTCCCGCCGCCGGCCACCGCGCCGCGCGCCATCATCGTTCGGCAACGACGCTGGCCGCCGGGCACTGTGCCCCACGGCCAGCTCGTCACAGCCAGAACGGAATCCCGTCAACGGGGGTTGACAGGTCCATCCATCTCACGGGACCCACGTCGCCGTGAGGCCGTTCGTCAGGTTGAACGTGCTCGCCGTGCAGAACGCGGCCGCGTTGCGGTACCAGCATTGGTAATGCCGCGTGCCGCCCCCCGGCGGGATCGCGCCGCGAACAGAGATCGGCAGGTCGCCCGGCACCGGGTACTGCGAGGCATTTCCGGTGTTGGTCTTCGTCCCGAGTCGCAGGACGGAGCCCGAAGCGCAGCGCAGCCCGTCGCCGAAGACGTTGCCCAGGCCGCCGTTCTGCTGGCTCGTACCCTGGAAGTAGAGCGCGGAGCTGTTCGGCATCTGCGAGCCCAGGAGCACGAACGTGTCGGCCGCGACGGCGGCGACGCCCCCCGCTCTCAGGCGGCCGTCGGTGCCCAACGAGTTGCGGCAGCCGTCCTGGTTGCCGACAGGGGAGTTGTTCGCGCAAGGGCAGCCCGTGCCGCTGCCGTCGCCGAAGCAGAACAGCGTCACCGTGGACTGGCAATCGTCCGGAACGCCGTCGCCATTCGTGTCGAGCATCGTGCCCGAAGCGATGTCGCACTCGTCCGGGACCCCGTTCGGCCCGACCGGGCCATACGGATCGCAGTCCTGGCTCGTGCCGCTGCTGATGTCGCACTCGTCGGGGACGAGGTTACCGTTGCAGTCGTTCAGTACGAGGTCGCACTCGTCCGGCGAGCCGTTGCTGTTGCAATCGAGGCTCGTCTGGAAGACGGCGATGTCGCAGTTGTCGGGGATGGCGTTTCCGTTGCAATCGAGCGCGGTGCCCCCAAGGAACTCCAGCTCGTCGGAGATGCCGTCGCCGTCGCAGTCCTTGGCGGTTCCGACCTTCTTCTCCTGCCGGCTGTTGCCTTGCAGGTAGTACCAGCGCGAGCGCGGGAAGTAGGGGTTGCGCAGCTCGTGACGGATGCGCCAGTGGTAGTTCGTGTTCGCGACCAGTCCGGTCACCGCGAACCGTTCGTTCGCGAGCATGGCCTGCGGCGTCGGAATGCCCGAGTCGTAGGCGGGCTGGAACACACCCAGACCCGAGCCGTCGAACTGGGTGCCGAGCGGCTTGGCCTCCCAGACGACCCGGAAGCGTTCGCGTCCGGCGACCGTGCCGGCCCGGGTGACGGTTGGGCCGTCGGGGGGATAGTGGACGACGAGGCTCGTCGACATCCCGAAGGATCCCGACGCCTCGGACCGGCCGAGCAGATCGAGCGCCGTGAGATCGTCGTGACGCCGCTGCTGGGCTGTCGTGCGCGTCGCAGTCACCCCGTAACCGCCAGCGTAGACGAATGCCTCGCCTCCCGTCCCACCGCCGGGTGCACCGACCAGCAGATCGCCGAACCCGTCGCCATTCAAGTCCGCCGCGGCAGCGAGGGCAGAGCCGCCCAGGTCGTTGTTCCCCGGAGTGTGCTCTTCTCCCGGGGTCGAAATTCCGGCCGAGCTCGGCGGCTGGGTGCTCGCTCCAGCGAGGACGCCGCCCGTCCCGAAGAACACCGCTGCGCGTCCGTTGTTCGTCGCCGTGCCGTTCCAATACGGAGCGCCGATGACCACATCCGGGCGCCCATCGCCGTTGAGGTCGCCGGCGGCCGCGAGTGCCGCTCCCGTGCGCGCGTCCGCCTGGCCGAAGTGGATCGAGTGCAGCGGCGTCGGGTTCAGGATCGAACCGCCCGCTTGGCCGCGATAGAGGAACGCGAAGCCGCCCTTGGTCCCGGCTGCCCACCCCGGTGCGCCGACGAGCAGGTCGGCGAAGCTGCCGGCCAGGTCCTCGGTCACGTCGCCCGCCGCGGCGACGGCGAAACCGAACTCTGCCGAGTCCTCGTTCCCCTCGAGGATCGTGTCCGGCGTCGTCACGAGCCCCGCGGGAGAACCGCGGTAGACGTAGATCGCGCCTTCGTTCGACTGACCATTCGTGAAACGCGGCGCGCCGACGACGACGTCGCTGTAGCCGTCGCCGTTGAGGTCGCCCGCACCGGCGACGGAGTGGCCGAACCATGCACCGGGGATCGCGGGTGCCGGGTAGATCACCGGCTGTGGGGCGAGGCCGGGAGGGGACCGCTGGCCGAGGAACAGGTACAGGGCGCCGTTCCCCGGGCTGCCGAGCGTCTTGGGCGCGCCCGCGATCGCGTCGGCGAGGCCGTCGCCGTTGACGTCGCCGGCCGCTGCGACCGAGAAGCCCAGTTGCGCCTCGACGACGTTCGACTCGAAGGTCTGCGCGCCGCTGCCGGGTCCCCCGGGGTTGCCGGCGACCCCGCGGAAGAGGTAGACGCGGCCCTCGCTCGCCTGGCCGTTGGAGGCGCCCGGCGCGCCGATGAAGACGTCGCCGAGCCCGTCGCCGTCGACGTCGCCGAGGAACGCGATGCTGGCGCCGAAGCGCAGGCCGGCCTCGTTCCCCTCGCGCGTCCAGCTCGGCGCGCTGGTCACACCGCCCGGCCTGCCTCGGTAGAAGCGGACCAGGCCCTCTCCCGCCGTCGGGTTCGCGTAGTTGGGCTCGCCGACGAAGGCATCTGCGAATCCGTCCGCGTCGACGTCGCCGAGTGCGACGGCCGAACCGGCGGCAGCACCCGTTCCGGCACCCGAGAAGGTGCTCACGTAAGCCGTGCTCGCCGGCTTGGGCTCGCCGTAGAGCAGGTACGCACGGCCCGTCGAGCCGTGTAGCGGCGCGCCGATCAAGAGGTCGCCGAAACCGTCTCCGTTGACGTCGCCCGCCGTGTAGAGGCGCTGGCCGCAGGCGTCGTGGCCGGTTCCCGTGAAGACGAGCTGGTGGGCGGTCGGGGCCGTGAGGCTGGGTCCCAGGAGGACGTACACCTTTCCAGGCTGGTCGGGCACGGCGTTGTAGCTTTGCGAACCGATCGCGACGTCGGCGAACCCGTCGCCGTTCAAGTCGCCGGCGGGGCCGACGCCGTCGCCGAAGGCGGCCGAGACGTAGGGGCCGTTCTGCGTCCAGTGGTCGGTCGTGTAGATCGTGCCCGATCCCGCGGGGCGTCCCAGGAAGATGTAGGCCTGCCCCGAGTTCGTGAAGCCGACGTCGGCCTGGTTCGCGCCCACGACGATGTCGGCGTAGCCGTCCCCGTTGACGTCGCCGGCGGGCGCGACCTGGCTGCCGAACTTGTACGTGCTTCCGATCTGGGACGGCGTGAGCGTGATGCTGCTGGTGACTGGCCCCGTCGCCGAGCCTCGGTAGACGAACACCCGGCCCTGCCCGAGCGCGTTGCGAGCGCCGACGACGATGTCGTCGTATCCGTCGGCGTCGAGGTCGCCCGCGCCGCAGCCCGCGGCGCCGAATTCGTAGTTGTTGTCCGCACCGGCCTGGTTCCACACCGGTGTCGCGGCGAGGCCGCTGATTGCGTGGCCGAGGAAGACGAAGGCCTCGCCGTTCAGCGTCAGCCCCGGCGAAGAGTGGCTCTGCGCCCCGATGATCACGTCGTCGAGCCCGTCGCCGTTGACGTCGCCGGCGGTCTGGCACACCGTGCCGAACTCCGAGCCCGCCTCGCCCGTGGAGTACGTCCAGACGGGCGACGCGGACAGGCCGCTCGACGAGCCGAGGAACAGCCACACCCGGCCCTCCCGGCCGCCTCCGACCGGATCGTCGTACTCCCAGGCCCCCAGGATCACGTCGTCGTATCCGTCGCCGTTGACGTCGCCGGCCGTGCCGCCCGTGCCGAAGCGCGCACCGGTCTGTCCCGGCGCGTAGCTCCAGCTCGGGATCGTCGAGACGCCACCGGCGGCGCCGTAATAGACGTAGGCGCGACCCTCGTTCGCATTCTCGGTGCCCGCCGTGATGAGGATGTCGGAGTAGCCGTCTCCATTCACGTCGCCGGCCGTCGCCGCGCGCGTCCCGAAGCTGCCGGCATTGGGCGCCTCGAAGATCACGGGCCCCTGCGTGAAGATGGGGTCCACCGTGATCGGATAGCGGGCGCCGCGATCGTCGACCCGCACGCCGAAGCCCAACGGCGAGTTCCCGAAGCGCACGTCGACGGGGTTCCTGTCCGCGTCCCAGGCCCGCAGTCCCTCGTAGCGCATGCGCAACTGCGCCTGGCTGTCGACGAGCCACGTCGAGCTTCCGCCCTCGAGGACCTTCGGCGAGAGATCGCCGCGGAACTCAAGCAGGATCCAGACCGGCTCGTGAGCGTCGCCCTCCGGCGCGCTCGCCAACGTCCAGCCGTGCTCGAGGCCGTCCGCGCGTGCCTCGTACCACTCGGACACGCCTCCAAGATCACGCTGCGCGCGCACCGAGTCACCCTGCGTCGGCACGGCGGCGAGCTCGTGCACGGTGGCGCCGCGTGCGATCGCGCGCGTGCGCACCTCGACGGCGAACGAGCGTCCGCGATCGTCGACCTCGATCCGGACACCGCTCGGCCGGAGAATGCCCCGCAGGCCTTCGGGCAGGGCCTCCATGCGAAGGCCCGACTCTGTCGCGCCGTGCAGGGCGAGGGATGCATTGGCGAGAAGCGCGAGCCCAACGAGCGGCAGTGCGAGCGTCAGGTTCATGACGTGGTCTCCGGGCAGGCGGATCGACTCCTGCGAACCGGGCTGGTTGCGAACGAGGTCACGGACGATCCTACCGGGCTCCCGGAAAACCGCAGTCCCAGGGCCGTCAACGCCGCGATCCCGCCACGCCCGGCGCAGGGGAACCCTGTCGAACGACCCCCGGCGGGGGACGCGCGGGGGAGGGGAGGCCGAAACCACGGGTCGGGTCTCCCGAAGGGGGGCCGGCGGTCATGCGGCCCGAGCGTGCCAGCCCGCGCGCCAGGGCTGGCCTCCGGGACCGTGGCGCATCTGCGTCAGGCTCTGGCCGGCTCCGGCTGAACCGGTTCGGCGTGCCGCGGGCTGACCCAGAAGCGCTCGCCGGAGTTGTCCACCACGGCCACGTCGCCGCGCTGCACGCGGCCCGCGA
The DNA here is from genome assembly GCA_964552795.1 of uncultured Planctomycetaceae bacterium. GTDB lineage: Bacteria > Planctomycetota > UBA1135 > UBA1135 > JAEUHZ01. The sequence continues at coordinate 90,315 of CAZKIO010000008.1, read as the reverse complement.
GGATCGCGTCGGCCAGCGCGTTCTGCACGTGCTTCTGCAGCGCGCGCTTCAGCGGCCGGGCGCCGTACTCCTCGCTGAAGCCCTGGCGGGCCAGCTCGTCCTTGGCGCCGTCGGTGACCTCCAGGCCGATCTCCTGCTCCGCCAGGTGGCGCGCGAGGCGGGCGACCTGCACGTCCACGATCGCGCGGATCTGTTCGCGCGTCAGCGCGTGGAACACCAGCACCTCGTCGAGGCGGTTCACGAACTCGGGCCGGAACATGTCGCGCACCTGGGACTCGTTGCGCAGGTTGCTGGTCATCAGGACGAGCGTCTGCGTGAAGTCCACCGTGCGTCCCTGGCCGTCGGTCAGTCGTCCGTCGTCGAGGATCTGCAGCAGCACGTCGAACACGTCGGGGTGCGCCTTCTCGACCTCGTCGAACAGGATCACCGAGTGCGGCTTGCGGCGCACGGCCTCGGTCAGGGCGCCGCCCTCGTCGTAGCCCACGTAGCCCGGCGGCGCGCCGATCATGCGCGCGACGGCGTGCTTCTCCATGTACTCGCTCATGTCGATGCGCACTAGATTGGTCTCGTCGTCGAACAGGAACTCGGCCAGCGCCTTGGCGAGCTCGGTCTTGCCGACGCCGGTCGGGCCGAGCAGCAGGAACGAGCCCAGCGGGCGCGTGGTCTCCTGCAGCCCCGCGCGCGCGCGGCGCACGGCCTGCGCGATCGCCTCGATCGCGTGGGTCTGGCCGATGACGCGCCGGCTGACACGCTCCTCCATGTGCAGCAGTTTCTCGCGCTCGGTCTCCAGCAGCCGGCTGGCGGGGATGCCGGTCCAGCGGCTGATGACCTGGGCGATCATCTCGGCGTCGACGGCCTCGGGCAGCAGCGCGCCCTGGGCCTGTACCTGCGCGAGCCTGGCGACGTTCTCCTCGAGCTTCTTCTCCTGCTCCGGCAGCTCGCCGTAGCGGATTTCCGCCACGCGCTGGTACTGGCCCTCGCGCTCGGTCTTCTGCGCCTCCTCGCGCAGGCTCTCGATCAGCATCTTCCCGGCTCGGATGGCCGTGATCAGCTCCTTCTCGTTCGACCAGCGCGCGCGCAGCGCCGACGTGCTCTCCTGCAGTTCCGCCAGCTCGCGTTCGATCTGCCCGACGCGCTTCTTGGCGTCGGCGGCGCCCTCCTTGGCGAGCGCCGTGCGCTCGATCTCGAGCTGGCGCACCCTGCGCTCCAGGGTGTCGAGTTCCGGCGGCAGCGAATCGATCGCCGTGCGCAGTTGCGCCGCGGCCTCGTCCACGCAGTCGATCGCCTTGTCGGGCATGAACCGGTCGGTGACGTGCCGGTCGGCCAGGCGCGCGGCCGCGACCAGCGCCTCGTCCAGGATGCGCACGCCGTGGTGGACTTCGTAGCGCTCCTTGAGGCCGCGCAGGATCGCCACCGTGTCCTCGATGCCCGGCTCGCCGACCATCACGGGCATGAACCGCCGTTCCAGCGCGGCGTCCTTCTCGACGTGCTTGCGATACTCGTCCAGCGTCGTCGCACCGATGCAGTGCAGCTCGCCGCGCGCCAGCGCGGGCTTCAGCATGTTGGCCGCGTCCACGGCGCCCTCCGCGCCGCCCGCGCCCACGATCGTGTGCATCTCGTCGATGAACAGGATCACGTTGCCCTGGGCCTCGGCCACCTCCTGCAGCACGGCCTTCAGCCGCTCCTCGAACTCGCCGCGGTACTTGGCGCCGGCCAGCAGCGAGCCGACGTCGAGCGCCAGCACGCGCTTCTCCTTCAGTCCCTCGGGCACGTCGCCCGCGACGATGCGGTTGGCGAGGCCCTCGGCGATGGCGGTCTTGCCGACGCCGGGCTCGCCGATCAGGACAGGGTTGTTCTTGCGTCGGCGCGACAGCACTTGCACGACACGGCGGATCTCGGAGTCGCGGCCGATCACGGGGTCGAGCTTGCCGGCCGCTGCGTCCGCGGTCAGGTCGCGCGCGTACTTCTTCAGCGCCTCGAACGCGCCCTCGGGGTCCGGCGACGTGACCTTGCGGTCGCCGCGCACCTCCTGCAGCGCGGCTTCGACGCGCTCGGGCCGCGCGCCGCGCGCGGCGAAGAGGCCCGCGACCTCCGGGCCGCCCTTCTTCGCGAGCGCCAGCACGAGGTGCTCGGTCGACGTGAACGCGTCGCCCATCCGCCTGGCCGAGGCCTGCGCCTCCTGCAGCACCTCCGCGAGGGCGCGCGACATCGCGAGTTGCGCGCCGCTCGCCTTCGGCAGCTTGTCGAGCGCGCGCTGCAGCTCCGCCGCCAGCACGCGCGGGTCGCAGTCGAGTTTCTCGAGCAGCGCCGCGGTCACGCCCTCGGGTTCCTGCAGCAGCGCGACCGCGAGGTGCGCCGGCGTCAGCTCGGGGTGGCCCGCGGCCTGCGCGGACTGCTGGGCTGCTGCGAGTGCCTCCTGGGACTTGCGCGTGAACTGCTCTTGCATGGTGGACGGCCTCCCGACCGTTCCCGAGCAACGCAACGCGTGTGCCGCTTCCTGGACCGGCCTTCCAGTGCCCTGGAAGGCCCGCTGGCTGCCGATTTGGCGCCGTGGCGCCAAAGTGGCACGTGCCCCGGCCGACTCAGCCGCGGACGCCGGCGACGTGCGCCGTGTCGACCATCTGCTGGAAGCGGACGACCTTGCCGCCGCGCACCCACCACGTGTGCGCGCACTGAGCGTCGAGCGCCTTGCCGGTGCGGCGGTGCCGGCCCTTGTAGCGGCCGAACATCGTCACGACCTCGCCATCGCCCGCGATCTCGCCGACCTCGACGCGGAAGTTCTCCCACTCCTCTCCGATGCGCGCGAAGACGCCCGAGACGATCGCGTCCGGTCCGACGTAGGGGTTCTTGTCGGCGTAGGGGAAGCCTTCGGCCTCGTTCCAGCGGATCTGGGGATCGAGGAGCGCAAGGAATGCGGGGATGTCCCCGGCCGCGAAGGCCGCGTAGAGGCTGTGGACGATCTGTCGAGTCGGTGACATGGCGCGACGCGGAACGCGCGTCGATCTCCTCCGCGCAGCGTATCGGGGTCGCGCCGCGAGAGCCACGCGGCGTTGATGGGGTCCGATCCGCCAGGATTCGGCGGCGCGGCTATCCTCGGGGTGCGCCCGCATCCAGGCGCGTCCCCCCCCGAGAATCGACCTCATGAGCTCCCGCACCCTTGCCGGCTTCGCCCTCCTCGCCACGTTCGCGAGCCCCGCCCGCGCGCAGTTCGTCCCCGGGACGCCTCCGGCGGATTGCCCGGACGGCGCTGCGGTCACCTGGGTGTACGACGGCAGCCACGCGCGCCGCGTCGTCGCGGGCGTGGAGGTCTCCGCCGTGCCCGTCGCGGGCGCGGTCGGCCCGGGAACTTGCGGCCCGGCGAGCAGCACCTATTGGCCGGCAGGGGTCGCCCCGGAGGGCGACACGCCCACCGCCGCGGCCTTCACGCCCGACGCGACGCGCATCGTCGTCGCCCACATGACCAGCCGGAACCTGGTCGTGTTCAACGCCGCGACGCGCACGGTCGTGAGCGTGATCCCGCTGTCGGGCGGCCCGGCGGACGTGGCGGTGTCCTCCGACAACGTGCACGCGATCACGGCCAACCTGTTCGAGAACACGGCCTCGCTGGTCGACCTCAACACGGGCGTGGAGACGGCCGTGATCCCGGTCGGGACGCAGCCGGCGGCCGTGCGCTTCACGCCGAGCGGGGCGAAGGCCGTGGTCGGCAACGCCGTGTCGCAGAGCCTCTCGGTCATCGACGTCGCCACCGCGACCGAGCTGCACCGCATTCCGGGCGCGGGCTTCCAGTCGATCACGACGATCTCGTTCGAACCGGGCGTCGTCACCTACCGCATCAACGGGTTCGAGTGTCCGTCGGACACTCTCGCGGTTCACCCCGACAACCTGAACGCGCAGATCGACTTCTTCGACCTCGCGGCCGGCACGGTATCCTCGATCGCCTGCGACCCGCAGCCGCGCGGCATCGCCAAGACGCCCAGCGGCTCGAGGCTCGTCGTCTCGCACTTCTCGAACGTCCGCAAGGTGTCGGTCGTCGATCCCGTGACGCAGACGATCACGCAGGTGTTCAACTCGCCGCTGGACCTGAACGAGCCGATCTCGATCCGTCCGGACGGGACCAAGGCCGCGGTCTCCGTGCAGAACGGAGCGCAGATCCTGGACCTCGCGACGGGCGTGTTCGGGCCGACCCAGAGCACGGCGTCCGTCAACGCCATGCTCTCGACGCCCGACGGCCTGTACGCGCTGGCGGTCGGCTTCAACGGCAGCCTGATCTCGTACGCGACGGGCACGATCGTGGCCACGCTGAACGGCCTGGTCAGCGCCTACGTCGGCGCGATGGCGCCGTCGGGCCAGCGCGCGGCGATGCTGTCCAACCACAACGGCGAGGACCTGCTGGTGGTGAACACCAACGGGGCCGCGGGCTTCCTCGAGGGCCGCGTTCCCAGCGGCACGCCGCCCGAAGGCGACGCCGCGCGCGACGTGGCGATCTCCGCCGACGGCGTGGTCGCGGTCACGACCAACATCCTGAGCCAGAACGCCAGCGTGCTCGACGCGGCCACGGGCAACGTGCTGGCCGTCGTGCCGGTCGGCGCGCGGCCGGCCGACGTCGAGATCACCCCGGACCGCTCGAAGGCGGTCGTCGCCAACCTGGACTCGACCTTCGCCTCGGTGATCGACCTTTCGACCTACGCCGTCACGAACGTGCCGATCTCGACGCGCGGCAGCGAGGTCGATATCTCGCCCGACGGCGTGTACGCCTACGTCGCGGTCGTGTCGAACGGCGACGGCGTCTGGCGCATCCACCTGCCGACCGCCACCGTCGCGGGCGCGAAGCTCGCCACGGGCGACATGGGCAGCATCTTCTACCTGTTCCAGCAGGCCAGCGGCATGACGCTGAGCCCTGACGGCGCGACCCTGGCCGTGTGCGGCAGCTTCACCAACAACGTGACGCTGATCGACACGGCTTCGTGGACGGTCGCCGCGAACGTTCCTGTCGGCACGTTTCCCGTGCGCGCCGCGTTCTCGGCCGACAGCCAGACGGTCTACGTGGCGAACAAGAACGTGAACACGATCTCGGAACTGCGCAATACGGGCACGTGGGGCGTCGTGCGCACGATCCCGGTCGGCGCGCAGCCGTTCGAGATGGCGGTCGATTCGCCCGGGCAACGCTTGTACGTCGCGAACGCCCAGAGCCAGAACGTGGGGGTGGTCGACCTCGTGACCGGAACGATGACCTCCACCATCGCGGTGCCCAACGCGCCGCAGGCGCTGTCGCTCGCGCCCGGCGGCGCGTGCCTGTTCTGCGCGTCGGGCACGTGGTCGGTCACGCTGGGACCCGGGCCCGTGATCTCGATCGCGCGCTCCGGCGCGATCACGCGCATCGACACGGCCAGCGCGGGCGTCGTGCAGACCATCGCGACCGGTCTGCCGCCCGCGACGATGGAGTTCGACGCCGGCGGCACGCGGGGCCTCGTGCCCTCGCCGATGTGGGACGGCGTGACCCGCGTCTCGCTGGCGCCGCCGTTCACGGCGTTCTGCAGCGGCGACGGCAGCGCGACCGCGTGCCCGTGCGGCAACAGCGGGGCCGGCGGGAACGGTTGCGCCAACTCGGTGAACGCGGCCGGAGCGTCGCTGGGCGCCACGGGCGCGGCTTCGGTCGCGGCCGACTCCGTCGTCCTCTCCGGCGGCGGGATGCCGAACAGCTCCGCGCTGTACTTCCAAGGCACGGCGCAGCAGAACGGCGGCGCGGGCAGCGTGTTCGGCGACGGATTGCGCTGCGCGGGCGGCACGGTCGTGCGCCTGGGCACGAAGACCAACGTCGCGGGCGCCTCCAGCTACCCGGTGGGAGGCGACCTCTCGGTGTCGGTGCGCGGCGCGGTGTCCGCGGGCGACGTGCGCACGTACCAGGTCTGGTACCGCAACGCCGCCGCGTTCTGCACGGCCGCCACGTTCAACCTGTCGAACGGCCTGCAGATCGCGTGGGGTGCGTGACGCGGTTCGAGGGCTGCATCAACCCAGCGCGCCGGCCCACGCGTCGGCGTTGAATCCGACCAGCCACGTCGTGCCGGCGCGCACGGCGGGCGCGCGCAGGTTGCCGGTCGGGCCCAGCATCGCGTCCTTCATGTCCTCGGGCGGCTTCGCGCCTGCGGCCAGCGCGAACTCCGCGCTCTTCTGCCCCTTGGCGACGATCACCTTGCGCGCGCCCTTCAGCAGCTTCGCGAGGTCGCCGCGCCCGTGGCGCTCCTTCGTGGCGTTCACCGTCTCACGGACGGCGATGCGCCGCGCCTGGATCCAGGCGTCGGCGCGTCCACAGCTCGTTCAGCCCTTCCTGTGGTAATACCAGTCGATCGCGGTTGCCATGCACGGCACTCCGTAACGCACGGCGGCGCCGCTGTCCACCACCGCTGCGGCGTTCGGGCTCACTTCGGGCGCAGGCCCAGCACGTCGAGATCGAGGCAACCGTCGACCTTGCTGATCTCCACCCGGTAGCGGCCGGGCGGCAGCACGCCCAACGCGATCTCCTGCCAGGTCCATGTCTCCCACGACTCGGTCTTGGGGAACACGGCGCCGTCGCGTGCCGCGGCGGGGACCTCGCCGCGGCGAACGCGCACGTCGGCGCGGCGTTCGCTCGACGCCGACGCGTAGCGCACGAGCAGCGCGTGCGGGCCGCTGTCCTTCACCTCCAGCACGACCGTCAGGGCGTGCGCCGGATCGCCGCCGAAGCAGCGGCCGACGTGCTGTCCGCCGTAGGCGCCGGCGTTGTTCGAGTAGTAGCCGCCGAACGCGCTGCGCAGCGCGTAGGCGGACTCGGCTTCGACGTGGTCGCACGCGCGCCACGCGCGCCCCTCGTCGCGCCACCAGCGGTGGGCGTCCGCCGAGTCCTCGAACGGGCGCAGCGCGAGCTCCTCCAGCGCCGACTTCAGCGCGAGCTGCACGCGGGAGTCCTTTTCCCGACGCCAGCCCTGCAGCAGCGCCTCGACCGCCGCAGGATCGCCGCGCCGTCCGCCGAGGAAGCGCGCGGACTCGGTGCGCACGTCGGGGCTGCCGCCGCCCACCGCGGTGGCGAGGAGCGGAACGATCAGGGCGCCCGGCGCGCGCGCCGTGCCGAGATTGCGCACGGCCATCAGACGTCGGCGCGGATCGGGCGCGCGCAGCTCGACGCGCAGGGTCGACTCGAAGGGCGTGCCCTTCGACCAGCGCAGATGGAAGCCGGTGGGTCCGCCGTAGTTCGCGACCTGGACCAGGATCCGCGAGCCGCCTCTCGCAGCGAGGGCGAAGGCGCGGCCGGGATCGTCCACGTCGGTGCCGCGGCCCTCGCGGAATGCGTGGACGAGCTGGCCGTCGATCCAGACCGCGCACTCGTCGTCGCCGGCGACGTACAACGTGATCGGTCCCTCCGCTTCCGGCGGCAGGTCGGCGCGCAGATAGAAGACGCTGGGATCGCCCGCGCCCGGCAGCAAGCCCAGAGGGACGACGCCGTCGGGCCCGACGGCGAGGTCGTCCCGCCAGCGGTGCTTCACGCCGGCGACGTCGTGCTCCTCGCGCTCGCTGAAGTTCCAGGCGTCGAGCGGGTCGTAGTCGAGGTTGGGCCAGCGTCCGGCGGGCACGGGGATCGGCCCGAGCACGCGCCACGCGCGGACGAGCGTCTGGCCCTCCGCCTCCCAGCGCCTCTCGCGCGTGACCGGCGTCGTGTCCGCCGGACGCGCGCTCGCGAGGTCGAGGCTCTTGTGCGTGGCGAGGTCGAGCGGGAAGCGCCAGCGCGACAGCGTGTCCCACGTTCGATCGCCCGGGAACGCGCGCAGGAGGTCGCGCGCCATGCGCGCAGGCCACAGGTAACCCGGCAACGGCGCGGGCGGATCGTCGAGCGTCGAGCGGAAGAGCCGCGCGAGCGGACTCCAATCGGCCTGATCGCGTCCGTTGCCGGCGTCGAGGCACAAGCGCAGCACGACCGAGGCCGACGGGCCGTACGCGACGATCTCCTCGATCGAGAGGCGCGTCTGGATGTACTCGCGCTCGCCCGTCGCCAGGATGTCCTCGCGCAGCGCGTCCCAGCGACCGGTCAGGCCCTCGCCCAGGAAGCCCAGGCGCTCGCCGACGTAGGCCATCGAGAGATCGCCGTAGCCCTCGAAGAATCCGCCCGCGAACAGGTGCCCCGCCGGGTGGTGCTGGCCGAACCCGTGGCTGATCTCGTGCGCGATCGCGTCGTCCCATCCGCCCTGGTTCGCGTTGGCCCGGCCGTACGCGACGAGCAGCGCGGAGGTCTGGATCGACCAGCCGTGCGGCTTGCCGGCATCGGGGAAGAGGACGTAGCGGTGACCGACGACGCCCACCGGATCGACGGCGTACAGGAGGCGCAGAACGACGTAGGTCGCATCGATCAGCCCGGGGAGGCGCGCGGCGCGAGCGTGATCGAGGAACTCCGGCGAGCCGAGCACGATCGCATAGCGCGACAACAACGGCTCGACGAACGGCAGGCTGCGGGCCTCGAGGCTCGAGACGAGCGCGGCCTCGGATTCGGTGAGCGGCGGCGCGGCCTCCTGCGCGAAATCGCGCAACCGGACGAGCGCGGTGCGGCGTGAGGCCTCGTCGAGGTCCGGCTGCGCGAGCAGCTCCTCCAGCCGGGGACACGCGGCCGCGGGTGTCAGCTTCGCGATCCGCGCCAGCTCACGCTCGCCGTCGACGCTGCCGCCCGCGCCGGAGAGCGCGGTCAGGGCGAGGAGTGTGGCGAGGGAGGGCATGGTGCGGGCCGTGCGCACAGGATACTGCGACGGGCGTGCCGTTGCCGGTGCGGATGCGCGGGGCGTAATGCTCAGTCCATCTCCGACAGCGCCTTCACGTGCCGCAGGACCCGCAGGTGGATCGTGTGCACGATCGCGTCGGCCTGCGGGCGCCAGTACCACGTCGGCGCGTAGGCGAGCTGGCACCAGGTGCTCCCTTCCAGCCGCGTGCGGCCATCCTCGAGCCGCACCAGCCGGAACTCGCCGCGCAGGCTGCGCCAGCCGTGCTCCAGGTGCGGCGGCCGGATCGCGCCCCACGGCGAGAGCTCGCGCAGCGGATCGGGTTGCTCGGTGACGTCGAAGGACAGGCGCGACGGCTCGTCCCAGCGCGTGATGGGCTCGACGAACGCGCCCGTCGTGAACTCGCAGTGTCGGACGGCGCCGACGCCCTGTCCCTCGATGCGCGCGCGCACGGGGCAGGCGATCCCGATGCGGAACAGCCACTCGGTCGGCGGCGGCAGCTCGGCGAAAGCGACGACGTTGGGCCAGACCGCTTCCGGCGCCGCGTCGATGACGACCGAGGTCGCGGTCTCGAACTCGACGGGTTCCGTGCACCAGGCTTCGACGACCGAAGCTCCGGGCAGGCCGACTCCGGCGAGCATCGCGGGGGCCAGGATGGAACGGGTCTGCGCGGCGAGCAGGGTGCCCGCGAACGCGCCGGTCAGGGAGAACCCCACCGCCAACGGAGCCGCCATGGCGATGCACATCAGGCCCTCGAGCGAGATCGCGAGCAGCAGCGAGAGTCCGATCAGCGCGGGCAGGACGCCGGCGAGCAGCGTCTGCATCAGGGTGACCGGACCCGGCCGGTGCAGCGCATAGGCCGCGACGAGGCCCATCAAGAACGGCGTGCCCAGGAACAACGCGTAGCCGTAGTCGCGGATTCCGTACGCGCTCACGAAGAATGCTGGAACGCCGGCCGCCACTCCCAGGAAGCTCGCGGCGATGAGTCGCGCGAAGCCGGACGTGCGCTTCTCCGGCCACGCGGCCGTTCGCCGTTCTCTCGGACGCGAGGGAAGGCAGGACAACACGGCGATCAGCGCGAGGTTCAGGAACGGCACGAAGAACAGCAGCGCAATCCAGGGCGAGCTCCCCGCGTCCAGGGCGCGCCGTGCGCTCATCGAGAAGCCGATCCACAGGAAGGGCAGGGCCCAGGCGGCGATCGCCGCGGCCACGAGCGACAGGCCGGGCTCGCGCGCGAAGGACGGCGTGGCGATCAGTCCGACGTAGTCGAAGGGCGTCCACAGGCGTCCCGAGTGCAGCCACACGAGCAGTGCGTCGCCCGCGTACTTGACCGCGAAGCACGCGAGGCCGGCGACGAGGTACGCGCGCCGTCCGACGGGCGCGTCCGGACCGAACAAGAGCCGCAACCAGTGGGGCATGCCGTGGATCGCCGGCGGGAGCCTAGCGCCGGCCGCCCGCGGACGCACTCAAGCGGCCCGGAGGCCGAGGTGTTCGACGAACCAGCCCACCGTCGCGCCGAGCACGCGCTCCAGCGCCGGCGTCGTGACCGCAAACGGATGCCGCGCACCGAAGGTGTGGCCGGTGCCCTCGACGGCGAGGACGCGCGCGACTCCGGGCTGGAACGCCCGTGCGAGTCGATCGAGCGCCGCGAACGGCACCGCGTCGTCGTCCGTCCCGTGGATCAGGAGCGTGGGGGACGCGAGGCGCGCGCACGCCGCGCGCAGGTCGAGGCGTTCGCGATTGCGCTCCACGTCCTCCAGCAGCGTGACGTCGAGGCGGTGGTGTCGGCCGGTGCGCGCGTTGTGCACGGTGATGAATCCCTGGCGGCGCCACAGCGCGCGCGTCGGCTCGTCCCACGGATCCACGCGGCCGATCGCGGCCCACGTGACGACCGCCGCGTAGTCGCCGCGCTCGGCCGCGTGGATCAGCGCCATGCCGCCGCCGCGGCTGTGCCCGAGGATCCCCGCGCGGTCTGGATCGATCCACGGCAGCGCGCCCGAAAGGATGTGCGCGCGGACGCGGTCGATGTCCTCCAGCTCGCGCGTGTACGTGTTGCGCGCGAAGGCGTCGTCGTCCGCGAACGTCTCGCCGTCGGGACCGATGCCCGAGCCGGAGAGATCGAAGGTCACCGCTGCGATCCCGTTCCGTGCCAGACGGGCGGCGAATTCCGGGAAGAAGCCCCAGCGCTGGAAGCCCTTGAAGCCGTGCACGATCAGCACGTGCGGGCAGGGGACCTCCGAGCGCTGTGCGGAATGTGGTGCGAAGGCGCGCACACGCACGCACCGGCCGGGTTCGCGCTCGTACCCGAGCTCGAACGAGGCGATCTCCGTCGCGCGTGCGCCGGCGTCCATGCCTGCAGCGTAGCGCGCGAGGTACGACGCAGGGCTTACCCGGGCTTGGCAACCCGGGCAGGTTGCGCGAGGTAGGTTCGCAGGCTTGCGCCCGTCCATGGACCTGGGGGCGGGCCGGACACAGGAGTTCTGCCATGAAACGATCGTTCCTGCTTCTCGCCTCCGCCGCCCTGCTCATCCCGGCTGCGCTGACGCTGGCCAGCTTCCGCGCGACACCGCAGGCACCTTGCGCCAACGTCTTCGCGCACGAGCCGCTCGTGATCTACGAAGTCAACGGGTTCACGTTCGGAGGGTTCCTCGACCAGTTCCTGATCGTCTACAGCGATGGATCCGCGCGCTTGTCGCGCGGCACGCTGGACGGCACGGGCACTTCGACACGCCTCGCCCACGTGGGGCAGGACGAGGCGATCAACCTGGCGCGCAACCTCGTGCTGCTCGGCGCGCGCGACCGGTGTGACGACCCGAGCATCATCAGCGACCTGCCGCTCTCCACGCTGACGGTGATCGGCGCTACGACCGACGCACGTTCCCACACGTACTCGTGGTACCACCCGGAGGATCCGGCGGCTCAGGCGATCCAGCTGCGGCTGCAGGAGTTCCTGGCCACCTGGTTCCCCGCGTCCTGACGCGGTTCAGTCCAGGAGGCCGGCCGCGAGCAGCGTCGCGCGCAGCTTGGCGCGGCTCGCGACCTCCAGCGGCGCCAGAGGCAGGCGCACCTCGTCGCAGATCGACGGGAGCAGCATCGCGACCGCGGCCTTGATCGGCACGGGGTTCGTCTCGATGTAGATGTCGCGCACGATCGGCGCGAGCCATTCGACCAATTCAGCGGCCCGCTTGGAGTCGCCCGTGGCGGCCGAGGCGCGGATCAGCTCGCTGACCTTCTCGGGCGCGACGTTGCCGATGACGTTGATCGCACCGATCGCGCCCAGGCTGACGAAATCGGCGATCGAGCCGTCGTCGCCGGCGAACAGGCCGCAGGGTGTCGTCGTGAGCAGTGCCTTGGCGCGCTCCACCGACGGCAGCGCCTCCTTCACGGCGATGATGTGCGGGAAGCGCTGGGCCAGCGCCGCGACGGTCGCCGGCTGCAGGTCGCAACCGGTGCGCGACGGCACGTTGTAGAGCACGATCGGCGTCTTCACGGCCTCGGCGACCGCCGCGAAGTGCAGCTCGAGGCCGCGCTGCGTCGGACGGTTGTAGTAGGGCGTGACGACCAGCAGCGCGTCGACGCCCAGCCGCGCGGCGTTGACCGCGTGCGCCACGGTGGTGCGCGTATCGTTCGTGCCGACTCCGGCGATCACCGGCAGGCGCCCGCGCGCGCGGGAGAGCGCGGCCTCGATGACCGCCTTGCGCTCGAAGTCCTCGAGGGTCGACGCTTCGCCGGTCGTGCCGCACACGACCAGGCCGTCGCTGCCGCGGTCGGCGTGGAAATCGATCAGCGTGTGCAGCGCCGACATGTCCAGGCGGCCGTCGCGGAACGGCGTGGGGAGCGCGACGTAGCTGCCCTGCAGGTTGCAGCGCGAGTGCGGACGGATCATGCGGATCTCCTCGAACGGCTCTTGCGGCCCGCGACCAGCCGCGCCATCTCTCCCACGGCCGTCTCCAGGCCGTCGAACACGGCGCGCGCGACGATGGCGAATCCGATGTTCAGCTCCTCGGCGTGCGGCAGCGCCGCGACCGGCGCGACGTTCTCGTAGTCCAGGCCGTGTCCGAAGTTCACGCGCAAGCCCAGCTCGTGCGCGCGCAGCGCGGCCTTGGAGAGCCGCGCCAGCTCGCGCGCCCGGGCGCGGCCGGAGGCCAGCGCGTAGGTGCCCGTGTGGAACTCGACGAACTGGGCGCCCGACGCGGCAGCGGCCTCGACCTGGCGCAGGTCGGCGTCGATGAACAGGCTCACCTCCGCGCCGCGCCGCGCGAACTTCGGCACGACCTCGGCGAGGCGCCGGCGCTCGCGCACCGCGTCGAGGCCGCCCTCGGTCGTCACCTCCTGGCGGTTCTCGGGGACGATGCACACCGCGTGCGGCCGGACGCGCAACCCGATCGCGACGATCTCCGGATCGAGGCTCATTTCGAAGTTGAGGCGCGTCGCCAGGCGCTTGCGCAGCGCGCGGATGTCGTCGTCCTGGATGTGGCGGCGGTCCTTGCGCAGGTGCGCGGTGATGCCGGTGGCGCCGGCCTTCTCGGCGCGCAGGGCCCACTCCACGGGGCAGGGGAACGACTCGCGCCGGGCCTGGCGGAGCGTGGCGACGTGGTCGACGTTGACTTGGAGGCGCGGCATGTCGAGGCGAGCATTCTAGCGGCCGTTGCGCCCGCCGAGGTACCTTCCGCGGAGGGCGCGAGCGCTCCTGGAGCGGCATGCGGATCATCGCGGGCGAGTTGGGGGGCAGGCGCATCGCCGGGCCGGAGGGCGACGCCACCCGGCCGATGCTCGACCGGGTGCGCGAGGCCCTGTTCGCGCGCCTGGATCCGCGCCTCGCCGGTGCCCGGGTCCTGGACCTCTTCGCGGGCAGCGGGAGCCTGGGCCTGGAATCCCTGTCGCGCGGCGCAGCGCACGTGCGCTTCGTCGAGCGCGAGCGTTCCGCGCTCGACGCCCTGCAGCGCAACGTCGAGTCGCTGGCCGTGAGGGACCGGGCGCGCATCTGGCGCGGCGACGCGCTGCGTGCGCAGAGCTGGCGCGACCGCGGCGGGGAACGCTACGACCTCGTGTTCTTCGACCCGCCGTACAAGCTGGTGACGAACCCCGACACGAGCCCCGGTCTGGTGCGCGCGCTCTCGACGCTGCTCGCCGACGACCTGGCGACGGGCGGCGTGATCGTGGTCCATGCTCCGGTGCGCTCCGTCGAGATCCTGCGCCCGGGGCGCGAACCCGGGTGGGAGGTGCACGAGTACGGCACCTCGGCGATCGCATTCCTGTCCGGATCCCGTGCAGCGCCGGAAGGCGGCGAGCAGCCCGGCTGATAAGCTCGCGCGCGAATGGTCGAACTGCGTCCCTATCCGTTCTCCTCGCTGGTGGCGCGCGCCCTGCGCGAGCACTGCGAGAAGCAGGCGATCTTCGACCTGCCCGCCAAGAAGTTCTTCCGCGGTGACCGCGAGCGCGACCTGTCGGTGCGCTTCCACGGCCTCGAGGCTTCCACACCGCTCGGACCGGCGGCCGGACCGCAGTCCCAGATGGCGCAGAACATCGCGCTCGCGTGGCTGGGCGGCGCGCGGATCCTCGAGCTCAAGACCGTGCAGGTGAAGGATGAACTGAAGATCCCGCGCCCCTGCATCGACGCGCAGACGGTGGGCTACAACGTCGAGTGGTCGCAGGAGCTGAAGCTCCAGCAGTCGCTGGAGGAATACGTCAAGGGCTCGATGCTCGTCGACGTGCTGGCCCAGGCGGGCGAACTGGAGCTCGCGCCGGGCGCGGAGCGCACGATCTTCGACATGAGCGTCGGCTACGACCTCGCCGGCATCCAGAGCGCGACGGTGCAGGCGTTCCTGCGCGGGATGCGCGACGCGACGCCGGTCGTCGAACGCCTGCGGCGCGAGCTGCCGGCCGATCTGGCGCGCCTGCGCGACCTCGATTACCGCTCGCGCCTGTCGGACACGCTGACGCTTTCCACTTTCCACGGCTGCCCGCCGGACGAGATCGAGCGGATCATGGCGTGGCTGCTCGAGGAGCACCGGCTGAACTGCATCGTGAAGCTCAACCCGACGCTGCTCGGCAAGCAGGAGCTGCGCCGGTTGCTGCACGACGAACTCGGCTACACCGAGCTCAACGTGCCCGACACGGCCTTCGAGCGCGACACGCGCTGGGAGCAGGCGCTCGAGATCGTCGGCCGGCTGCGCGCGCTGGCCCAGTCGCTGGGCCTGGGCTTCGGAATCAAGCTGACGAACACGCTGATCGTCGAGAACCATCGCAGCTTCTTCCCGGCCAGCGAGCGCGAGATGTACCTGTCGGGACAGCCGCTGCACGTGCTCGCGATGCACCTCGTGCGCCGCTTCCGGCGCGAGTTCGGCGGATCGCTCCCGATCTCGTTCTCGGCCGGCATCGACCGCAAGAATTTCGCCGATGCCGCCGCGATCGGCCTCGTGCCGATCACCGTGTGCACCGATCTCCTGCGTCCGGGCGGCTACGGCCGCGCGTCGGGCTACCTGGAGGAGCTGGGCAGCCGGATGGAGGCGTGTGGCGCGGCGACGGTCCCGGAGTTCGTGCTGCGGTCCGGCGGGCACGCGACGGCGGCCCTGGAGGCGCTGAGGCCGCCGGCGGAACAACGTGCCGCGTGCGAGCGTGCGCTCTCCGAGGGCACAGGCCTAGAGCGGGCCGCTGGCGCGGATCTGTTCGCGCGCTGGGTGCAGGAGGCCGCCGTGCGCAACACGGAGGCCTACGTCGAGGCGGCGACGCGCGACGCGCGCTACCACGCCGACCAGAACAGGAAGCCCCCGCGCAAGATCGGCAGCAAGCTGGTCCTGTTCGACTGCATCACCTGCGACAAGTGCGTGCCGGTGTGCCCGAACGACGCGAACTTCACGCTGGCGATGCCGGCGATCGACGTGCCGATCCTCAAGCTGCGCAAGGCGGCTGGCGGCTGGCTGTCGCGCGAGACGGGCCGCCTCGTGATGAAGGAGAAGCACCAGATCGCGACGTTCCACGACTTCTGCAACGAGTGCGGCAACTGCGACGTGTTCTGCCCCGAGGACGGCGGTCCGTACGCGATGAAGCCGCGCTTCTTCGGCACCGAGCACGACTGGCGCGAGGCCGCGCCGCGTGACGGGTTCTGCGTGG
The DNA here is from genome assembly GCA_964552795.1 of uncultured Planctomycetaceae bacterium. GTDB lineage: Bacteria > Planctomycetota > UBA1135 > UBA1135 > JAEUHZ01. Next base: position 74,467 of record CAZKIO010000008.1, on the reverse strand, counting down.
AGCGCGTGATTGGCGCCGAGCGCGTGCACGGCCGCTTCGGCGGCGCCGACTACCTGCTGGAGGTGCGCGACGGCCGCGCCGCGTACTCCGGCCCGGGCTTCGCGCTGCGCTTCGAGGTGCAGGACCCCGTTCGGACGGCCGCAGGCGACGCGTCGGACGAGGCGGACCTGGGCTACTTCGAGATCATGAACCGCCTGCGCACGGCGGTGCTGGCCGAGGACGCGGTCAACTACGTGAACGCGCTGCACTCGAGCAAGCCGTGAACCAAGCATCTCCCTGACGATCCCTGTATCCGAGGCACGATCGAGCGCTACGAGCTCGCTTGGTCCAGGGCAACTTGAAGGGAGTTCTCATCGTCAGGATCAAGCACCGCAAGTCCAAGAAGACTCGATAGCTGGCTAGCGTGCCGCAGAATCCCACGATCTCGAGTGATGAATGCTGCGCAGTGACTCTTGTGCGCAGAGTCGAGGTGTAGTGCATCTCGCCGACTACTCGGGCCTAGAATGGCGAGGATGCTCTCCAAGTGTTGCGAACCAGTAGCCTCATCCCAAGGCCATGTCATCTCTTCCCAAGTGACATTCAGATCTCTCCATTGAGCGGCAGACGGAGTGGCTAGCTGGCGGATGTGCCGTGACCTTGAGCATTCATCGTGGGGGAAGTGAACGAGAATGATTCGGCCCTCTCGTTGAAGTGCTCGCAGGCCTTTGGCAAGTGCTCCATGCTCGCAGTAGAGAGTGATGGCCATGGTGTGTGCGAATGATCTCGTGAATCTGAGGCCGTACTCGTGCAGTCCCTGCAACATGTCTCGTCAGAAACCGCCTCCATAGATAGATGCGTGTGACTTCAGCCATCGCACTCTAGCGAAGCGCCCTAGGATGAGCATGGTTGTATACGGCCTCCCCGTCCGGGCGCCGGATGCAGCCCGACGTGGCCATGGTTCAGGAAAGGTGCCCCATCCGCCCCGTCTGGTAGTCCGTCATCGCCTGGCGGATCTCCTCTTGGGTGTTCATCACGAAGGGACCGTAGCCGGAGATCGGCTCGTCGATCGGCTGGCCGGCGAGCAGGAGCGCCTTCACGCCCTGCGCGTCCTCCAGGGTGATGCTGGCGCCGGCGCGCTCGAACAACGCGACCTCGGCCTCGCCGACGCGCTGGCCGCCGGCGTTCAACGATCCTCCCAACACCACAAGCGCCGTGGTCCAGCCCTCGGGCACGGCGAGATCCGTGCGCGCCGCATCCTGAAGACGCAGGTCCCACACGTGCATCGGCGTGAACGTCTTCGCCGGCCCGCGCCGCCCGCCGAGATCGCCGGCGATCACGCGCGCGGTTCCGCCGCCGCCCGGCAGCTCCACCGCCGGGATGTCCCGGTCGAGGATCGCCTGGTAGCGCGGCTCGGACAGCTTGTCCTTCGCGGGCAGGTTCACCCACAGTTGCACCATCTCGAACAGGCCGCCCTGCTGCGCGAAGTTGCGCCCGTGGAACTCTTCGTGGACGAGGCCCGACGCGGCGGTCATCCACTGGACGTCGCCAGGCCCGATGCGGCCGCCGCCGCCGGCGGAATCGCGGTGCTCGACCTCGCCCGAGTAGACGATCGTCACCGTCTCGAACCCGCGGTGCGGGTGCTCGCCGACGCCCAGGCGCTCGGTCGTCGGCGGGAACTCCCTGGGCCCGGCGTAGTCGAGCAGCAGGAACGGCGTGATCTGGCGGCCCAGCTCCGGATAGGCGAGCAGAGTGCGCACCGGGAATCCGTCGCCGACCCAGTGGCGGCGCGTGTTGCGCTGGACGGAGTGGAGCTGCTTCGCGGACTGCGTGCGATCCTGGGTGGTCATCGGCGTGCCTCGATCCGGTTGGAAGGGGCCCAAGGAATGGTCGATCGTGCGTCGATCTTCAACTCCGCCCGGCGCCAGGGCGCGCCGCGCACGCGGCAGGGGTCACTCGGGAAGCGTGAGCCCGGGTTCCGTCGCGACGCCCTGCGGCCAGTCGAACTCGATGCGCGCGAAGGCGGAGCCGCGCACGGGTTCGGGCTCCAGCGCGTAGCGGCCCGGCGGCAGCGTGAGGCGCAGCCGTCCCGTGCCGTCCGTGGTCCGCTGCGCGCCGCGCGTGGGCGGTTGCGCGACCGCGCGCAGGCGCACGGCGCGCTCTGGCGCGGGGTTCCCGGCGCGGTCCAGGATCCGCACGGATCCGCTCGCGGTCGTGACGTGGCATTCCAGGCGCGCCTGCCCGGCGTTCGTGACCCGCACGCGCTGCGGCGCGGTCCACACCCAATCGGCTTGCGGCGGCCGGACGGTCGCGACGTACGTGCCGGCGGCCAGCGGTCCCAGGCTCAGGCGGCCGCTGGGCGGCACGACGCCTCCCGCGCGCGGGTGCAGGTGCGTGCCCTTGTCCTCCTGGAGCTCGACGACGTGTCCCCAGGCTGGATGGCCGTCGAGCGAGCAGACGATCTCGACGGTCCCCGGGAATGCGTCCGTGGCGTCGAAGGTGTGCTCCGTCCACGCTCCCGCTTCGATCTCCACGACGCCCAGGTCCAGCGTGCCTCCGCCCGTGCTCAGTGTGCCGCCCGAGCCTGACGGAACGCTCAGCTCGGGCATGACGAGCACGACGCGCGCCGGTCCTGCGGGTAGCGGGCCCGTGCGGAAGGCGCCGTCCGTCGTGATGCGCGCGGCGACTTCGCAGCGCAGCGCCGCGTCGCGCACGCGCCCGTCCGGCGCGAGCACGTGCCGGAGCGGCGCGACGACGGCCCGCAGTCCATCGAATCGCGCGCCGGCGGGCGCGCGGATCCGGCCCTGAACTCCGCCCGGCGCGTCCAGCGCGATCTCGAGGTCACGCAGGTCCTCGGACGCGGAGACCACGACCGTCACCTCCTCCGAGACGTGCAGCGCCGAAGCCGCCGCCTGGGCGCGGTACGTGCCGGGAGCGAGACCCTCGAACCGGAACTGCCCGCTGACGGGCGCGCTGGGCCGGCTTCGGATCGAAGCAACTGCAGGTGAGGGCGCGGGGTCGGCGTCCGCAGGCTCCGCGGGACGCAGCAGCACCTGCACACCGGACACGCCGCGCCGCGAGTTCCGTTCGACGACCCTGCCCTCGATCGAGCGTCCGCGGGCGAGCGCGAGGTGCAGGCTGCGCTGCTCGGCGGGCGCCAGGACCTGCGCCGGCATCCGGATCGTCGCGAATCCGGGCGCGCTGAAGACCAACGACTGGGCGCCGGGGATCAGGCCCTCGAACACGATCGCGTCCGCGACGGCACGACCGCGCACCAGACGCGGCTCCGGGCCGAAGTCCGGCGCCGCGAGGCTCACGCGCAGCTCGAGCCCGTCGGGCGCGCGACCGGACTCGCTCGCGGGGAACAGCACGTGCAATCCGGCGGATCCCGCGAGCCGCGCATCGACGAAGTCGCCGCGCCGCACGCCTTCGCGCGTCCAGGCCTGGAAGGCCTCTCCGCGGATGTGCAGGCGGTGGTCGCCCGCGCCGCATCCAGGGAACGTGAAGAACGGGTTCCCGTCGCGCGGCGGCACGGCCTGGACCCGCCTGCCGGCCGCGTCCTCGAGTTCGATGGCGGCGATGCGTGACGGCGGCACGAGCCCCCAGGGTGGGCATTCGACGCGCAGGAACACGGCGTCGCGCGCGCCCGGCACGCGGCACGCGATCTCGACCAGTCCTGATTCGCCCGGCCGCAGGTGCACCCGCTCGCCGCCTGCGACCCAGCCGTCACCCATCTGCAGGCGGACCGAGAGCGGTCCGCACGGCACCTCGTCGAATTCGAAATGGCCGGTTCGCGCACACTCCCGGCTGGTCCGTCGGAAACCCTGTCGGCCGGACGCCGGACCGGGCGCGGGCTGCTCGACGACGACGGACCAGCCGTGGAGCGCGAGCCAGGCGCCGTCGGGGGCCGTCACGATGCACGTGAGCCGTGCGGCCGGGACGAGCACGATCTCGCCCAGCTCGAAGCGCGGATCGGTCTCGCGCGGCGCGAGCGTCCAGGAAGCCTGGACGTAACCGTCCGCGTGGATCGCCAGGGCCAGTCCACCCGCCTGGTTTCCCGGCGCGCTCACGTCGAATCCTCCGTCGGCGTCGGTCTCGGTGGCGTGCCCGCCCGCGGCATCGCCCGCGTCGCCCGCGTTGCTCCAGAGGCGCACCGTCGCTCCGGGGATCGGGTTCGATTCCGGATCCACCACCCTGCCGGTCACGCGCAGGTCCTGCGACGCAGTCCCCGGTGCGGTTGCCGCCGCCGCCGGTCCGGCTCCGAGGCTGCGGTGCGCCGGCGGCGCTGCGGCCCCGGCCAGCTCGGGAGGTGCCGCCGTTCCCCCGTCCGCTCGATTCGCATGCCGGGAGGAGTGAAGCGCCTCACGCGTGGGCTCCGCCGTCCGTGGCAAGAGCCAGAGCGCCGCGCATCCCAGGACGCAGACGACGGCGACGCCGAGGAAGCTGCGCGGGCCCGACCTCACGGCGACGGTCCGGGTGTCGCGCGCCGGCGTGCTCTGCCGGCAGGCAGGCGCGCGGGTGCGCCGAGGAGCGCGCATGCGGCGTCGCCGCGGGCCCCGCCCCGTCGTCCAGCCAGATCAGGTAGAAGTCCGCCGGTGCTCAAGAGCGCAATCCTCGACGGTTCCGTCCGCGGGCCGCGGCCGGAAATCTCCGGCTCGGCCCGCGGGCCGGGACGCTCTCCTAGGCGCAGCCGTAGCTGGTGCCCTGGCAGTTCAGCACGGAACTCCAGCCGCCGTTGGAGGGCTTCACGCTCACTCCGTGGCCGCTGACCTTCTCCGTGGAGTCGTTGGGACGGGTCTCCACGATCGGGTCTTCATCGGGGTGGTGAATCGTGACGGTCGTGTGGGTGGAGCCGACATGGACGTCCCACGACACGTCCGGCGCGCATTCACCAGGCGTCATGCAGTCCGCGGCGTCCGCGCGGGCGACCGCGCTGGTGAGGACGCACGCCATCGCGAGTCCGAGCGTGCAAACTGCGAGTGCATTCATCGAATTCGATCCTCCCTTGTGTTCGCAGCACGGGAATCAGGCCGCGAATCCGTCTCGGTTCGATGGGCGCGACGCCGTCGGTTCAGGACGACTCCGCGGCTCCAGGTCCCGGGTGAGACTTGAAGCGCCTGCAGCGTAGCTCCGCCCCCGGGACTGTCAATCCGGCCGGCCGGCCGTTCGCCGCGCGTCTTGCATCACCCCCTCCCACAGCCTCTGTCGCGGGGCGCTCAACGCCGGTCTCCGTCCGGCGTGGCGAAGATGTCCGCGCGCGCGTCGCGCGCGAGATCCCAGCCCGACGAATCGGCCTCTGCGAGCTGGTCGAGGTCCATCTCGGCGATCACGAGCCGTTCGTGCGTGCTGACGTTCGAGAGCGGACCCAGAGGACCCGTGAAGAAGCTGCGCCCGAAGTACTCGACGTTCCACGGCGGCTCGGCGCCCTTGCGGTTCGATCCGCCGATGAACAGGCGGTGGCGCAGTGCGTCGACCTGGAACTCCAGCGGCCACGCGCGTTCCGACTGGCGACCGAAGGTCACCGCGGGCGAGAACACCAGCTCGGCGCCCTGCGTCTTGAGGGCGGACATCACGCCCTCGAAGTGCCGGTCGTAGCAGATCGCGACGCCGATGCGGCCGATCGACGTCTGGAACACCGGGAAATGCGGGTTCTTCGAGACGTTCGCGGCGGATTGCGGGCCGAGGCGGCCGTCGCCGCGCTCGTAGTAGAACGTCTCGACGAACTCAGCGCGCTCGTTGGTGCCGCAGGGGATGTGGGTCTTCCTGTACTTGCCCAGGATCGAGCCGCGCTCGTCGATCACCACCGCGGTGTTGAAACGCCTGCCGCTCGCCCGGTCGTGCTCGAAGATCGGCGCGATCACGATCACGCCGCTCTCGCGCGCGGCCGTGCACATGGCGCGCACGGAAGGGCCGTCCTCGGCGCTCTCCGCCATCTCGATCCACAGGGACTGCTTCCTGAGCGCGAAATAGGGGCCGGGAAACAGCTCGCCCAGGCACACGGCGCGCGCGCCCTGCCGCGCGGCCTCGGCGATCAGCTCGCGATGGTGCTCCAGATTGGCGTCGCGCACGGCGTCCAGGCGGCCTGCGAGCGCGGGGAGGCCGTCGACGTCGGCCGGCATCTCGCGGAACGCGTTGCACGTCTCGGTCAGCGCGGCGCGCACGATCCTCGTCATCAGCTCACCCCCGTGAAGATCACGATCGCGGTCTCGTCGCGCCGCATTTCGCCTGCCTCGATCAGGTGGATCAGGCCGGCGAGTCCCGCGCTCCCGGTCGGGCCCACGCAGATGCGCGTCGTCTCGAGGGCACGGGCGTTCGCGCCGAGGACTTCGTCCTCGCTCACGACCACGGGCCAGCCGCCGCTTTCCAGCATCGCCCGCACGATCGCGTGCCAGTCGTAGGTCTCGTCGTCGAGGATGCCGGTCGCGGCGCTGCGGCCCACCGGCGTCCAGGGCCGCATGAACTCGGAGCGGTGCGCGGCCGCGTAGGCGAGCTCCGCCTCGACGTCCGACTTCGGCGCGTGCTCCCGGATCCACGTGGCGCGTTCCGCGGCCGAAGCCTGCGCCGTGTCGCGGCCGGTGCGGCGCTCGATGCGCTCCGCGACGCGCGTCCAGGCCCGCGCGAGCGGCGCGACCGCATCCGTCTGCACGGCGTGGAAGCGCGGCAGCTCGCCGTCGGCGCCCAACTCCCGCGCCTCGCGCCATCCATGCGCGCACGCCGCAGCCAGCGCGCCGCCGCCGACCTGCACGAACATCCGGTCAGGCATGAGGTTCGCGCGGTCGAGCTCCTCGACCATCTCCCAGGCGAGCGTCTCGCCCCCTTCGACGCACAGGCCGTTCTCCGTGCCCTGGCACGTGAACGGGACGGCGCCGTCCGCGACGGCCTCGCGAAAACGCAGGAAGCACGGATCGCCCGCCTCGCCCGGCCGCCGCTTGCACTCGCGCAGCAGAGCGCCCAGCTCCGTCAGGCGCGCGAGCACCGCCGCATCCGCGTCGGGCGGCACGAAGGCCAGCAACGTGCGGCCGATCGCGCGTGCGATCACGGCGGCGGCGAGCGCGGCGTTGCCGCAACTGGCGATGGCCAGCGGAACTTCGCCGCCGGGCAGAGCGGGCGCGATGCCCAGCTCGCGCGCGACCGCGAGGCGCAGCGCGACGCCCATCAGGTGCCGCGACTTGTGCGATCCGGCGACGTTGCCGGTCTCGTCCTTGATCCAGACGGCGTCCTCGCGCGTCAGCCCCAGGTCGAGCGCCAGCTCGCGACTGGGCGCGAAGGGCGTCGCGCGGAATCGGCGTCCGTCGACGCGCGCGACGCGGTCGTCGACGTCCCGCACGAGGTCGAGGAAGCGCTCGTCGCCGATCCCCCCGTCGCGCGCCAGGTGCCAAGCGGAGAGCAGCGAGCGGTAGCGCAGGAACGGGTTGGAATCGGGCGGCCGTGCCGTCCGTGCGGGAAAGCGCATGCCGCGCAGGCGGCGTACCATCACGTGATCGACGTCGTCCGCGCCGCGCGCGTGGGGGCAGCGGAAGGGGAACGGCGCGTTGCGCGGCGCCTCCGCGCCGCATCCTGCGCACAGGATCCGGCAGGAGCGGTCCATCAGCCCGGCGCCCCGCTGTCGCGGTTGAACTCCCCGATCGCCTCGTCCCACGCCGGGAGGCAGGCGCGCAGACCCCTCCAGAACGCCTGGCCGCGCCGCGCGTCGAACTCCGCGACGGACAGGCCCTGCTGCTCGACCCACGTGAAGTAGCCCAGGTTGAAGATGCGCTGCCGGTCGTTGTCGGTGAGCTCCAGCAGCTCCACGTTGCCGCCCGCGGCGAGGTGCCGTGCGCCGACCTCCGCGGCAGCCATTCCGTCGAAGCCGCGCGGATGCAGCGTGGGCATGAGGCGTTCGATCTCGCTCGCGTAGAGATCGGCTCCGTCGGTCGCGACGCTCAGCACGAGGTCGTGCGGCCCCAGGTCCATGTGCCGCGCGAGGCGGATCGACGCCATCAGGTTGCAGATGCTCGAGAGGCCCAGGTCCGCCAGGCTTTCGACCGTCGCCGCGGAAACCCCCGCGCGCGCCGCGAGGTGCTCGCGGCCCGCGGGCGAGTTGAACAGGAGGAACAGCTCGTCCGTCGTGCGGTCCGAGACCGCGACGACGTAGTCGGTGTTCATCACGTTGTGGATCAGCGGCACGTGCTTGTCGCCGATGCCCTGGATGTTGTGCTCGCCGTAGCCGTTGCGCAGCAGCGTCGGGCACTCCAGCGCCTCGACGGCGGCGATGCGTGCGCCGCGGCTCTCCTTGAGGCGGTCTCCTGCGCCCAGCGTGCCGGCCGAGCCGGTGGCGGAAACGTACGCGCGCACCTCGAGCTCCGGATCCTGGCGGCGCAGCTCGTCGTGCACGCGCTCCAGCGCCGCGCCGGTGCAGGCCCAGTGCGCGAGGTGGTTCCCGAACTCGCAGAACTGGTTCAGGATCACGTTGGCCGGATCGCGCTCCAGCTCCGCGCAGCGGTCGTAGATCTCGCGCACGTTGCTCTCGGTGCCCGGAGTCCGCACGACGTCGGCCGGATCGGCGACCCACCGTGCCAGCCACTCGAAGCGCTCGCGGCTCATGCCCTCGGGCAGCACCGCGACGCCGCGGCAGCCCAGGATGCGCGAGATCGCGACGCCGCCGCGGCAGTAGTTGCCGGTCGAGGGCCACACCGCGCGCTGGCGCTCCGGATCGAACTGCCCGGTCACGAGCCGCGGCGCGAGGCAGGCGTACGCCGCCTGCACCTTGTGCGCGCGGATCATCGGGAAGCGGTTGCCCAGGAGCAGCACGATGCGCGCGTCGACGCCGGTCAAGGAGCGCGGCAGCTCCAGGAACTGCGGCGTGTGCGCGCGCCCGCGGCGGTCCGCCGCGTTGTGCCAGTGCACGCGGAACAGGTTCAGCGGGTGCGCGGCGTCGGGATCGACGGAGGAGAGCGACTGCTCGATCCCGCGCGGGATGCGCGCGGGGTCCGCCAACTCGGCGAAGGTCGGCAGGCGGATCTTCTGCCGCCCCAGGTGCTGCGCGGCGCGGCGCCGGACCTCCCGGTCGACGACCTCGGTCTCGAGTCCCAGACGTTGCATGTGCGCGGTTCCTCGTGCGTGCGGCCGGATCCGACGGGCGGACCCGCGTCGGAACATCCGGCGGCAGAGCTTAGCGGCGCCGGCCGCCGGCACACAGGGCGCGCGACGCGTGCCCTGGACGACGAAGGCCGCCCGCGGCGGCCCTCGTCTCCCGCCGCGGACGCCGGTGTCAGCTTCGCGTGTAGGCGATCGACATCGAGTGGAACTCGGGCTCGCCGTCGTAGCTGACGTACATGTCCAGCGTGTGCTCGTTGTTGCTCTTGATGGTCAGCACCTCGCGCATCCGGGTGGGCGATCCGGTGAACGGGCACGTCTGGTCGCGATGGAAGGTGAACACGCGCCCGGTCGCGTCGACGGTGCCGTGGCTGATCGGCGCCATGCCGGTGCCCATGCTGTCCATCCAGGTGCCGACGTAGTGCTTCTGGGAGTTGTCGTAGCCGGTGTAGCCGCGGCCCTCGAAGGTCTGACCCATGAAGGGCCCGCTGTAGGTGGTCTCGATGAAGCGGTTGCCCATCGTCCACGCGTTGCGGCAGGTGCCGGTCGACTCCATCCACGGCGCCCCGTCGCCCATGCGGTGGCGCACCGTCGCGTTGAAGGTGCCGACGAGCGGCTGGAGCTTCTGGTGGTGCTCGGTCGGCGTCGAGTACGCCATCCAGGCCTGCTGCATCTCCGCCTCGGACATGTCGGCGATGCTGCGCTTGGCCGTCGAAGTGCAGGCGCTGGCGGCGACACCGATCAGGAGTGCCGCGAGCAGGGTGATGGTTCGGGTGTGCATGATTGCCTCCAGGAACGGTGGAAGGAGTGCGCGGCCCCCGCGGGCCGGTCGACAGGGTAACGACGTGAGCCCGGATCGCTCAAGGCAAGGCGGCCATGCGCTGCCACAACCGCGCCGCCTGTGCGCCGGCTTCGTGTCTCAGGCGCGCGAGCGGCGCGCCGGAGACCGTTCTGGCCCGCACGACGGGCACGCCCCCGACGAGGACGTGCTGGAGCGCTCCGTCGCGCAGCGCGACCGCATCGCCCGCGCAGTGCGCCGTGCCGAACAGCGTCGTCGCGAGTTCGCGGCCGGCGCCGCGCCTGCGCGACGAGGCGGCGGGTGCGTCGCCCTGCGTCTTCGCGTCGTCGTGCAATGCGCGCTCCTCGACCGCCATGTCCGCCGGATAGCCGTCGGTGCCCAGCGCCACGCGCGGGCTGGCGGACAGCGCGCGCGCCCAGCCGACGCCGTTCCCGCGGTTCGAGCGCGGGTTGTGCACCAGCCACAGACCCAGGTCCGCGCAGCGCCGCACCTGGTCCTCCGCGAGGTGCACGCCGTGCGCGAGGATCGAACCCGGCGGCAGCGCGTCGAGGGCGAGCAGGCGTTCGAGCGGACCCGTGTGGCCGCGGCGGCGTGCGTCCTGGACGTCGCTCGCGTCCTCGGCGACGTGCACGTGCACGATCGTCGCGTGGGCGTGCGCGATCTCGCCCGCCTCGCGGATCGTCGCGTCGGAGACCGTGAACGAGGCGTGCAGGCCGACCGCGCCGCGCACCCGCGGCCGGCGGTTCTCGCGCAGGAAGCGCGCGCATTCCGCCAGCCCGCGGCGGCCTTCGTCGCGCCCGCCGTTGCGCTCGCTCGCGCCGTAGCACAAGAGCGCGCGGATCCCGATCTCCTGGCAGGCGTCGGCCAGCACGTCGAGCGAGCCCTCGATGAAGTTCGGCGACTCGTGGTGGTCGATCAGCGTCGTCGTGCCCGCGAGCAGCGCCTCGGCGGCGTACAGGCGCGCGCCGGCGCGGATGGACTCGGCGTCGAGCGCACGGTCCAGGCGCCACCACACGCGCTCCAGGATCTGGGGGAAGTTCGCGGGCTTCTCGCGCGGCGGCGGCATGCCCAGCGGCGCGAGCGCGCTGTACAGGTGCGTGTGCGCGTTGACGTCGCCCGCGCGGAACTCGCAGCCCGCCGCGTCGATGCCGGCGCGCCGGAACGCATCCGCGGCGTCCATGGCGCTACTCCTGCCGCGCGGCCGCGGCCTTGATCTTCCCGACGCTCATCGCGCGCGCCGCGGGCGAGTCCTTCATCGGCAGCGTGTAGCGCCGGATCCCGTCGAACGCGTGCAGCGCGCTGGCGACGGCGGCTGCAGTGGGCACGAGCCCGATCTCGCCGACGCCCTTGGCGCCGAACGGCCCCTCGGGCTCGGGGTCCTCGATCAGCTTGACCTCGACGGTCGGCATGTCCCGCGCGCGCAGCACGCCGATCTCGCGCAGCTTGTACGTGACCGGCCAGCCGTCCTCGCAGGGCAAGTCCTCGGTCAGCGCGTAGCCCAGGCCCATGTGGATCGAGCCCTCGATCTGCCCCTCGCACAAGGCCGGGTTGACGGCGCGTCCCACGTCGTGCGCGGCGAGGAAGTGCTCGACGCGCCCGTCCGCGTCGAGGATGCAGATCTGCGTCGCGTAGCCGAACGAAGTGTGCGTCTTGATGCGGTCGGTCTTGGCGCCCAGCGCGGTCGTGTCGTCGATCATCACGTCGGCGGCGTAGACGCGGCCGGCGAGGTCCTTCAGCGCCTGTCCGCGGTCGAGGTCCGCCTTGAGCTTCTCCGCCGCGCTCTTCACCGCGCGCCCGCCGAACAGGGTCCCGCGCGAGCCGGTGGTCTGGCCGCAGCCCAGCGCGAAGGTCGAGTCGATCCTGGAGCGGAACACGCTCGCCGGGAGACCGGTGACCTCGACCGCGCACTGCACCAGCACCGTCGACAGCCCCTGGCCCATCTCGGTGTAGCCGTTGTAGATCGTGACGGTGCCGTCCGCCTCGACCGCGAGGCGCGCCTTGCCCCACTCGACCACGCCGTTGCCGATGCCGCTGTTCTTCAACCCGCAGGCGATGCCCGCCGCGCGACCGGCCCCGCGCGCCTCGTACCACGCGTCCTTGAGCGCCAGCAGGGTCTGCTTGAGGCCGACCGACTTTTCCAGAACCTGTCCCGTGCCGAACCGGTCGCCGACCTCCAGCGCGTTGCGCCAGCGGATCTCCCAGCCGTCGAGGCCGGCCTTCTCGGCGAGCTGGTCCAGCGCGCCTTCCATGGCGAAGTGCGCCTGGTTCGCTCCGAAGCCGCGCATCGCGCCGCAGGGCGGGTTGTTCGTGTACGCCGCGCGCGCCTCGACGTCGACGTTCGCGACCTTGTACGGACCGCAGGCGTGGCCGGCCGCGCGCTCCAGCACCTTGCCGCCGACCGACGCGTACGCGCCCGAATCGCCGACCATGCGCGCCTTCACCGCCGTCAAGCGGCCCTCGGCGTCGCAGCCGACCCAGTAGTGCATCCGGATCGGATGGCGCTTGGGGTGCATGCGGATCGACTCCTCGCGCGACAGCGTCAGCTTCACCGGCCGCTGCGTGACGTGCGCGAGCAGCGCCGTCTGCGCCTGGATCGACATGTCCTCCTTGCCGCCGAACGCGCCGCCGTTGGGCACCAGCTCGACGTGGATGCGCTCCTCGGCGATGCCCAGGAAGCGCGCCACCTGCCGGCGGTCGTCGAACACGCCCTGGCCCTGGGTGTAGAGGCCCAGGCGCCCGTCGGGCAGCGGTTCGGCGAGAGCGCTCTCGGGCTCCAGGTACAGGTGCTCGATGCGCTGCGTCTGCCACGTGCCGTGCACGACGTGCGCGCTCTTCGCCAGCGCCGCGTCCGCGTCGCCGCGCCGGATCACGCTCCGGCTCAGCAAGTTGGCGTGGTGCGGGTTCACCTGCGGCGCGCCGGGTTCCAGCGCGGCCTCGGCATCGGTGACGGCCGCGAGCACCTCGTACTCGACCTCGACGAGCTCCGCGGCCGCGCGCGCGGTGGCGCGATCGACGGCGGCGACCGCGGCGATCACGTCGCCCACGCAGCGGACCTCCTCGCCGGCGGCCACGAACCCGGGCCAGTCGTTGTAGAGCAGGCCGTACCAGCGCTCGCCGGGCACGTCGGCCGCGGTGACGACGGCCTCGACGCCGGGCAGCGCGCGCGCCTTCGCGGCATCGATGCGGACGACGCGCGCGCGCGCGTGCTTCGACAGCACGACCGCGCCGTGCAGCAGCCCCTCGCGCTGCAGGTCGGCCACGTACGGACGCATCCCGAGCGTCAGTTCCTGTCCCTGGTAGCGCGCGAGCGACGACCCCACGCGCCCGTCGGTGCAGGGCTCGATCGCGCACTCGCCGCGCCGGGCGCGCGCGAAGAGCTCGATCGCGTCGACGATCTTCGTGTAGCCCGTGCAGCGGCACAGGTGCACGTCGATCGCGCGCGCGATCGCCTCGCGGGTGGGCGCGGGGTCCTTCGCCACCAGGTGCGACGCACGCAGGGCGATGCCCGGGATGCAGAACCCGCACTGCAGGCCGGCCGCGGCGCTGAAGGCGCGCGCAAGCAGCTCGCGCTCCGTGTCCGGCAGCCCCTCCAGCGTCGTGACCGCCGCGCCCGCGGCCTTCTCGGCCGGCATCGCGCAGGTCACGACCGCGCGCCCGTTCACCAGCGCGAGGCAGCAGCCGCACTGGCCCTGCGGCGAGCAGCCGTCCTTGGGCGACGTGACGCCGCAGCGCTCGCGCAACGCGTCGAGCAGCGATTCGCCGGGCCGGACCGCGAGCGTGCGCTCCTTCCCGTTGACCTCGATCGCGATCGGCCGCGTCCCGCCGTTCGTCGTGCCCGCCATCGCGCGCGCTCCGTCAGCCCCTGGCCGGCGCCCAGGCCTGCTCGACCAGCGTGCCGTAGGCTTCGGGCCGCCGGTCGCGGAAGAATTGCCACTGCGTGCGCACCTCGCGGATCATGTCGAGGTCGAGAGCGGCCGACACCAGCTCGTCCTTGTCGCGCGACCCTTCCGCCAAGATGCGTCCGCGCGGATCGCAGAAGTACGAGTTGCCGTAGAACTCGCCGATGTCCCAGGGCTTCTCGCGCCCGACGCGGTTGTTCGTGCCCACGAAGTAGCCGTTGGCGACCGCGTGCGCGGGCTGCTCCAGCTTCCACAGGTACTGCGAGTGCCCGGCCGTCGTCGCCGAGGGGATGAACACGATCTCCGCGCCGGCGAGGCCCAGCGCGCGCGCGCCCTCGGGGAAGTGGCGGTCGTAGCAGATGTAGACGCCGATGCGCGCGAACTTCGTGTCGAACACCGGGTACCCCAGGTTCCCCGGCGTGAAGTAGAACTTCTCCCAGAAGCCCGGCAGGCAGTGGGGGATGTGCGTCTTCCTGTACTTGCCCAGGTACTGGCCGTCGGCGTCGATGACCGCGGCGGTGTTGTAGTACACGCCCGTCATCTCCTCCTCGTACACCGGCACGACCATCGCCATGCCGTGCTTCTTCGCCAGCGAGCTCATCTGGTCGATGGTCTTGCCGCCCGGCACCTTCTCGGTCAGCTCGTACCAGCGCGGGTCCTGCTCGGCCGCGAAATAGGGGCCGTTGAACAGCTCCTGCATGCACAGGATCTGCACCTTGCGGCGCGCGGCCTCGGCGATGAGCGGCAGGTGGCGCTCGACCATGTCGGCCTTGACCTCGGCGACGGTCTTGCCGGTCGGATCGGGGGCGTGAACCTGGGTCACGCCGCAAGTGACGATGCGGGGCATGCGATTCTCCTCGGGAACGGCCATCCACCCTACCTTCGGCGCGCGTGCGTGGCACGACGGCCGCGCACGATCGGGGGAGGAAGTTGATCCGGAGCGCGCGCCGTGCGAGGAAGGTCGCGTGCATTCCATCCGCGGCCGGCTCCTCGTCGACGGAAAGCTCCTCACGGGCACGCTCTCGTGGGACCAGGGCCGCATCGTCCGCGTCGCGACCGAGGGCGAGATCGGCGGCGCCGGCCTGCCCGTCGTCGCGCCGGGGCTCGTCGACCTGCACGTACACGGCTTCGGCGGCTTCGATCCGCTGGAGGACGTGGCCGCCATGGCGGTCGCGCTGGCACGCGCGGGGACCACGGCGTTCCAGCCGACGCTGTTCCCCGGCGCGCCCGCGGCGCTGGGCGAGGCCTGCGAGGCGCTCGATCGTCGCGCGCGCTCGTTGCCGGCCGGCGCGGGCGCGCGCGTGGTCGGCGCGCACCTCGAAGGACCGTTCGTGAACCGCCTCGCAGCCGGCGCGCTGCCCGCCGAGGACCTGAGCGATCCCTCGCCCGCCGCGTTGCGCGCGATCCTGGGCCCTGCCACCGGTTCCGGCCGCGGCGTGCGCACGATGACGCTCGCGCCGGAGCTCGCTGGCAGCGCGGACCTCGTGCGCGAGCTCGCGAAGGCCGGCGTGCGCGTGTCGCTGGGCCACAGCCGCGCGACCGCCGCGGAAGCGCGCGCCGCGGCGCAGGCGGGCGCGGTCGGCGCGACGCACCTCTTCAACGCGATGCCGCCGCTGCACCACCGCGAGGCCGGGCTCGCCGGGTTCGCGCTGACCGACGGCGCGCTGTTCGCGGAGATCATCGGTGACCTCGCGCACGTCGGAGCCGAGGCCTTCGAGCTCGCGCTGCGCGCGCGCGGTCCGGCGGGGTTGTGCCTGGTCAGCGACGCGTTGCGCGGCGCGGGCACCGGCTGCGACGTGTTCCACAGCCACGGCCGCGATCACGTCGTGCGCGAGGGCAGCGCCTACTACCCCGGTTCGCCGCCGAAGCTGGCGGGCTCGGCGATGAGCCAGCTCGAGATGGTGCGGCGCCTCGTCGCACGCGGCGTCGTCGGCCTGCCCGAGGCTCTCGCGATGGCCAGTGCCACGCCCGCACGCGCGCTCGGGCTGGCGGACGAGATCGGGACCCTGCGCACCGGCTGCGCGGCCGACTTCCTGGTCCTGGGAGGCCCGGACCTGGCGCTCGAAGCCGTCTGGGTCGCGGGGAAGCGGCTCTAGCCGGCCGGGACTCCAGGGTTCGGGCGGTCGATCCGATCCACGGAGCGTGACTCCGTTCCTGCAGCGGACCCTGGTCGTCCTGGCCTGCGCCGGCCTGCTCAGCGTCGCGGCGCCGGCCGCGCACGAGGTCCCCGCCACGCCGGCGCTCGTCCCGTGGGCGGACGTTGCCGCCGAACCGTGCCGTCACCACGGCCAGGAGCTGCGGCTGCGCCTGCAGGTCCACAGCCGGCCGGCGCGCTGGCAGCCGGGGCCGACGCGCTTCGGCCCCGGCGCGTTCCTCGCCCTCGACGCGTGGTCGGACGAGCAGTTTCCGTGGGTCGAGCACGACTACCTCGCGCCGACCGCGCGCGTGTTCGTCCGCCGCGACACCGCCGCGGCGCGTGCGATCGCCGCGGCGCGGACGCACCAGCGCCTGGAGATCCGCGGCGTCGTTCGCGAAGTCTGGCGCGACGTTCCCTGGATCGAGGTGACCGCCGCGCACGTCCTCGACGAGGAGATCGGCGAGGCCACCGTGATCCACGCGGCGCGCGCGATCGACCTGATGGAGTCCGATTCGTGGGAACTGGCGGACCAGGAGCTCCTGCAGGCGCTGTCGGGCCCGGTCCCGCCTGCGGCCCGCGAGGAGCTCGTGCGGCTGCGGTCGGTGTGCCAGGAGGCGCTCCGGAATCCCCGTCCCGCGCCGATTCGCCGAAAGGGAACACAGGACTGACGGGGCCCCGGCTTTTCGAACCGGGCGGCGTTCGGGATTCCAGCGGGGGGCGCTCCCCGAAAAGGCGAGACGTGTCCGCGTCCGCCGAGTGATCCCCGAAACACCGTTCCCAAGAGGCCACCATGCCCCGCAAAGCCCTGCTCCTCGCCTTCAGTGCCGTTCCCTTGGCCGGTGGTGCGGTCTCCCTGCGCCCCGTCCCGCTCGACAACGGCGGTACCGCCGGTTGCGTCAACACGATCGGCCACGAGCCCGTGCTGATCTACGAAGTCCGCGGCGGCACGCTGCTCGGCCCGGTCGACTCCTTCCTGATCGTCTACGGCGACGGCTCCGCGCGGCACATGGACCTCTCCGACGAGGGCAAGCCCGTCGCGCGCCACGCCTTCCCCGGTCCCGAGGCCGTCTCCGACCTCGCGCTGTCCCTGGAGCGCATCGGCGGCATGCTGAATTGCGACGGGACGCAGACCGCGACCGACGTCCCGCTGCACACCCTGACCATGCTGAAGCCGGGCACCGAGCAGCGCGCCCACACCTTCTCCTGGTGGTTGCCCGAGAGCTCCAACGGCGTGATCGAGCTGCGCATCCAGGCCTTCCTGGACGAGACCTTCGGCGGCGACTGATCCCACCGCGCCCTGCGCCCATCCGGTCCGCGCGAGCGGCCGGACGGCAACCCCCGCAACCCTTCCCGCGGCGAGACGTCCGTGGGGAGGGTTGCACGACTTCCCGGGCGCGCGTTGCCGGCGGTCCGCGCGCGTGGGATCCTCCCGGCCGCACCATGCTGAGCGACCTCTCGATCGAGAACCTGGCCCTGTTCGACCGCGCATCCATCGAGCTGGGCGGCGGCCTCAACGCGATCACCGGCGAGACGGGCGCGGGCAAGAGCCTGGTCGTCGGCGCCGTCGAGCTCCTGCTCGGCGAGCGGCCGCGCACCGGCCTCGTGCGCACGGGCGCGGAGGAAGCGCGCGTGCAGGGACGCTTCCTGCTGACGCGCGAACTCGCCGCCGCGCCGGAGCTGGCGGCGTGCCTCGCGGAGTTCGCGCCGGACGTCCTGGAAGGCTGGGCCGCGCTCGATCCCGCCGCCGAGCGCGAGCTGATCCTGGCGCGCGCCGTCGGCGCTTCGGGTCGCACGCGCGCCTGGATCGATCACCGGCCCGTCAGCCTGCGTGCCCTGAAGGAGGTCGCCGGCCACCTCGTCGAGATCCACGGACAGAACGACCACCAGCGCCTGTTCGATCCGGCCGAGCAGACGCGCGTGCTCGACGCCTACGGAGCGACGACCGATCTCGCGGAGCGCTGGCGCGCGGCGCGGCGCGCGTTCGAGGCGGCGCGCGCGGATCTCGACGCGTTCGACCAGCGCGCGCGCGAGCGCGCCGAGCGGCTCGACCTCCTGCGGTTCCAGTCGCAGGAGCTGCAGGCCGCGCGGATGACGACCGAGGAGCACGCCGAGATCCTGGCCGAGCGCGACCGCCTGCGCTGGGCGGGCGACCTCGCGCGCGACCTCGGGGGCCTCGCGCAGTCCCTGGGCGACGAGGGCGGCGCGCTCGACACGCTGCGCCGCGCGGGCCGCGCGCTGGAGTCGTGGACCGAGCGCATCGCCGAACTGCGCGGCGTCGAGACCGCGATGTCGGAGGCGCTGGCGCACGCCGAGGAATCCGCGCAGGGCCTCGAGCGCTTCCTCGCGACGCTCGAAGGCGACCACGGGCGCCTGGAGGAGATCGAGGAGCGCCTCTACCGCCTCGACCTCCTGCGCAAGAAGCACCGCACCGACGTCGCCGGGCTGATCGAGCGCGCTGCGGGGATCGCGCGCGAGATCGCGCAGCTGGAGTCGGCCGACGAGACGATCGAGGCGCTGCAGAAGCGCTGCGACACGCTGCGCGCGGGCGCCGCCGCGCTGGCCGCGGAGCTTGCGAAGAAGCGCGGATCCGCCGCAGCGCGCCTCTCCAAGCAGGTGCAGGAGCACCTCGCGCACCTGGGCCTCGCGCAGGCGGAATTCTCGTGCGCCGCGGCGGACGGCAAGAAGCCGCGCATCGATCCGGGCGCGATCGATCCGCCCGCGGTCGAGTTCTTCCTGGCCGCCAACCCGGGCGAACCCGCGCGACCGTTGCGCCACGTCGCGTCGGGCGGAGAGGCGGCGCGGATCCTGCTCGCCGTGCGCGTCGCGCTGGCGCTGCGGCAGGCGATCCCGACGCTGATCTTCGACGAGATCGACGCGGGCGTCGGCGGTCGGCTGGGGCCCGCGGTCGGCGAGCACCTGCGGCAACTGGGCACCGGACATCAGGTGCTGGTCGTGACGCACCTGCCGGCGATCGCCGCGCTGGCCGACCAGCACTTCCGCGTCAGCAAGCTGGTGCGCGGCGGTCGCACGCACACCAGCGTCGCGCGGCTCGCCGGGGACGCGCGCGTGGCCGAGGTCGCCGACATGATCGCCGGCGGCGCGGCGCACGCGACCGCCCGGGCCGAGGCGCAGCGGCTGCTGGGCGGATGAGGTGGAGTGATCGGGTCAGGACAAGCGGCTTGACCTACTGCACCGTGATCTCGAGCGCATTGCTGGCAACCCAGGGAGACGCGGACGGACACCATGTCGGGCTGGGGAATGCGAATTGCGTCGCGATGCGCATCCCGGTGCTTGCCGCCGGCATCGGAAGCACGATCTCGCACCAGCCGGCGGCATCGGTCGTCGCGGGCAGGCGTCGGAAGGGCTGCTGCAGGTCGACCCACACCCGTGCGCCCTGCGCAAACAGCGGCGTGGTCCGCGGCGCGCCCAAGAGCAGCCAACCGCTCGTCAGCGGCGGTGCTGCGCTGCAGTAGACCGAGAACGACTGTGCACCGGCAACGGGCATCTCGGTGACGTTGGAGTGCAGTGCGCCCAGGCATCCAGGCGTCGAGCGGCCCAGGGACCTGACGCCCTGCAGGAACAAGTCCAGCACTGTGACGACACCATCGGTCTGCCCGCCGCCCCATCCGGGCTGGTGGGCTCCGGGTGTGAGATCGTAGGTGCCGTTGGCGTACACGTAGCCGCAGAATGCGGCGCGGTCGCCGTGGATCACGGCGAGGCCGCCGCCACCCTCGGTGCTCGTGCCGCCGATCACCGAGGAGTAGAAGAGCCGATCACCCTGTGGGCTGAGCTTGGCGACGAAGAAATCGCTGCCCCCGCTGATCGTGGTGTCGTACGCGCCGGGAGTTGTCGGGAAAGGCGAATAAGCTCCGCCCCAGACCGTGGCCACGCCGGACGCGTCGATTACCGCGCGTGCCACGCCCGACGCGTACCCATGCAGAAAGGTCGAGTAGAGGAGGCTCCCGCCACCGGGCGCTAGACGGGTGACGAAGCCGGATGAGATTCCTCCGGGCGACCACTCCGTCTGAAACGCGCCTGGAGTTGTCGGAAACGTGCTGCCGGTGGTCCCGCCGCAGACCGTGACGCTTCCGATCACGTCAACGTCAATCGTGAAGATGTAGTCGAATGTGCTGAACTGATGCCCGCCGAGATACGTGCTCCACAGGAGTTGGGCGCCATCGGCCGAGAGACAGGCGACAGCGCCGATCAGGTGCGTGTAGGGCGCGTTCGACGAGAGGAAGGCTCCTGGGGTAATCGGGAAATCGGTCGATGCTGTGCTGATACCCGCGTAGACCAAGCCTTGGGGATCCGTGGTCAATGAGTACACAGTCTCGTTGGCCGTCCCGCCCACGAAGGTGGACCACAGGAGTTGACTCCCCGTCGGGTCCATGCAGGAGATGACGCAGTCGCTGTTCCCACCCTGGAAGCTGGACTGAAATGCGCCGACCGTGACGGGGTAGTCAGGCCCCGCACCTCCGCCGAGGAGAATCGAATCGCCGGGCCCAACTGTAACCGAGGTCAACTTCGCACTGTTGCTGGTCCCCTCGAGCAATGTCGAGAACACGAGTCCCGTGCCTGCGGAATCCAGCTTGGTGACGAATCCCCGGGCCGCCCCGAGAGGCGCGGAAGCGACCGTATCGAATGCACCAGGTGTCGTCGGGAAGTTCAGCGTGTTGGTCCACCCCGCAACCACGGCCTGGCGCTGCGAGTCGACCACGATGCCAACCGGCTCCTGGTTGTTCTCAGTCCCTCCGAAGATGCTGGAGTAGACCATCGCTCCGGTTGCTCCGCGGTACTTCGTCACCGCGATCGTTGGAGACAGTCCCGTCGTGTGCTGATAGGCACCGGGCGTCGTGGGGAAGCTCGAGGTCGTCGAGAGCGAAGCGACGTAGAGGTCACCATCCGCGTCGTAGGCCAGGGCCGCTGCACCGTCGTCGTCCGGCCCTCCCAAGTAGGTCGACCACAGGAGGGCGGGGTCAATCACGAGGGCGCGGCCGGGATCGCGACCCTCCACGAGCACTCCGAAGGTGCCGTCTTCGCATGGCACCCACGAGCAATGGACATCGACGGTCGTTCCATCGGCGAGGACCTGCCACGACCGACCCGGCAGGTGCAGGAATGAGCCGATGGAACTGATCCCTTCCAGGCCAGTGGCGGCCGGCAGACCCAAAGCGTTCAGGCCATCGATACGCAGGCGCACGACACCACTGTCGACTCCTGGAGCGAAGCACAAGTCGTACTCGGCTTGCCCACTCTGGCTGCGCAGCACGAGGTCAACTCCGGGGTAGAGGCCACGGTAGATCACCTTCGCGTAGGCTCTTGCATCGCTCCGCCAGAGCGCGGGGTCGTTCCCGATGAAGAAGCTGTAGGTGCCTTCCAGACGATCCGTGCCCTCGATCTCGCTCGGCGCCGCACCTTCGAATCGCAGGCGAGCGAACACGCCACCACCCGGCCCGGGAAGTTCAAGGCCCAAGCCCTCGCAATCCGCGCGCACGCGCATCGACGGGCCGTCGGCCATGAAGCGGATCGATCCCGGCCACTGGCCGAGGTTCTCGACGAAGCGCAACGGCGAGACCGCAGTGGCCTGCGGCATGGCCACTGCAACCGACTCCAGAGGTGATCCACCACTGAGACCAAGGAGCAACGCGAACGGCGCGAACGTCGTCACCATAGCTGTCACCATCCGGGCCAACCCTGCCGTCCCGACTTCGGGGCTCGGTCGAGGGCCACCGCGATTCTCATAGGGTACCTGCCCGTCATCATCCTGGCTGGAAGTCCGCGGGCGGGCGCGCAGGATCCGAGGTCGTGGGGCCTTCGAACGTCCCGACGGTTCGGCAATGTCCTGGCCCTGCTCAGGTGTCAACTGCTCATGATGCTGGGGCTCCTGCTGGAGGCCTGGATCCGCCCGGCTATCGAGTGCTGTTCGCCGTCGAAAAGGAGAACGGGGGAACGCGCAAGGCCCCCTCGGTGGCGCGGTTCATCAGGTTCAAGTAGCGGGTCGTGACCGGAACATCCCAGTCAGCAGGCTCGTGCGCGGCCGCACGCACACGAGCGTCGCGCGGCTCGCCGGGGACGCGCGCGTGGCCGAGGTCGCCGACATGATCGCCGGCGGTGCGGCGCACGCGACCGCCCGGGCCGAGGCGCAGCGGCTGCTGGGGGCCTGATTCCCGGCCCGGCGCAGGGTCGGCCACGTCCGCCGGCAACCGCGCCAACCCGCCTGGATATCCGGCGTAGGGGACGGGGGAGCCCCACACTTGGCCAGCCGCGCCAGCCTCATACCGCTTGTGCTCCTCGCCGCGGGCTTCGCGGCGTGGGCCTGGTTCGCACTGCCCCGCGGGACGACGGGCGAGGCGGTCGGGCCCTGGCCGGCGCGCGTCGAGGCCGCCGCACCGCCGGTCGAGCATGCCGCCATCGAAGGCCCCGGACCCGTCCCGGCGCGCAGCACGGCGGTCGAGCCGCCCGCGCGCGAGGCGTTCGTGCTGACGCGCGGCGAGACGGCGGTCAGCGGTCGCGTCGTCGACGCAGCGGGCGAACCGGTCCGCGGCGCGCTGGTCAGCGCGATCACGGCGCCGGCGGAGGCCATGCCGTTGCAACTCAAGGCGGAGGCCATCACGGACGCCTCCGGCACGTTCCTCCTGCGCGTGAACGAGCCGAGCGAAGTGTGGATCGTCGCCGCGTCCGAGCGCATGCGGCCGACCCACGTGTGGCAGGCGCTGACCGGCGGCTTCCACGACCTCGCCGCGCCGCTCGTGCTGGAGCCGGGGAGTGCGATCACAGGCCGCGTGCTCAGCGGCGCGCGGCCGCTGGCGGGCGTCGAACTCGAAGCGCTGTTCGCGGATCGCGCGCGGCGGATCGAGGCGCCCGGCGGACCGTTCACGTTCGTCGACGGGCGCATGGAGCTGGCCCGGCCGCGTGCGCGCACGGACGACGCCGGCCGCTTCGCGTTCGAGGGGCTCGCGCCCGGCCGCTGGACCGTGCGCGCGCACGCGTTCCGCGCGCCGGACGCGGCGTTCCCGCCGGACGTGATCGTGCCCGAGGCCGTCCTCGCGCCGTCGGCGGGCGTCGAACTGCGGATCCCGGCGGCGACGATCGCGCTGGAGGTCAGCGAAGGCGGCCGGCCGATGCCGTGGTCCGACGTCGAGATCGAGTACGGAGGCGTGCGCACCACGCGCCAGACGGACGGCGAGGGGCGGCTGGAGGTCGACGTCACGCCGTCGGTCGGCCTGGTCGTCGTCGTGCGCGCGCCGGGCCGCGTTCCGGTGCGGCATCTCCTGAGCGGGGTGCCGCGCGGCGAGCGTCGCGAGGAGCGCGTCGCTCCGGGCGTCGTGCAGAAGCGCGCCAGCGGTCACCGCGACACGCGCCCCGCGTTCCGGCCGGGGCTGTGAGCCCGCTCGCACGCGCCGCGAGGTTGGCCCGGAAAGACAGGGCGCGGACCCGGGCGTGATTCCGAAGCCGCCGGTCCTCTCCTCCCGGCGGCTCTCTCTCCAGCCCGGTCCGCGTCCCGTGTGCCTTGCGCGGGCTCAGCGCGCGTATTTCGCCCGCAGTTCCGTGAGGAGCCTCTGCAGGCCCTGCTTGTGGTTGTCGTCCTTCTCGGTCGCGATGAGCGCCTCCACGGCCAGCGCGTGCGCGCGGTCCAGCGCCTCGGACTCGGCGGCCTCGACGTCGGGCTTCACGCCGACGCCCTCCCAGTTGGTCTTCGTGATCGGGTTGATCGCGCGCGAGACGGGCAGCATCACCGTGAAGCCCGGTCCCAGGCGCCGCGAGTCGACCGGGTGCGCACCGCCGCCGGTCGTCTGGCCGATCAGCGTCGCGCGCTTGTGCGTCTGCAGGTTGTAGGCGCACTCCTCGGCGCCGGAGAAGGTGTACGCGCCGGTCAGCACGAACACGGGCTTGTCCAGATACCGGCGGCCCGCGAGGTCGCGCAGCGTCCAGAACGAGCGCGTCTCGTCGCTCTCGCGCGTGTAGATGTCGTTCAGGTGGACCGGCTCGACGCCGAACAGGTACGAGCAGAAGAGCTGAACGCCGCCCGGCGCGCCGCCGCCGTTGCGGCGCAGATCGATGATCAAGGCGTCGGTGTCCTGCACGAACGCCCACGCGGCCGCCGCGGTCGGGCGCGCCAGGTCGATCGGCGCGAACCCGCGCAGCTCGAGGTAGCCCACGTTGCCCTGCAGGCGCTCCGCGCGCTCGTAGCCGAAGTTCCGCTGCTGCCAGAAGCGCCGTTCGTCGCGCTCCTCCTCGGGCGGCAGGTTCGTGAGCTGCTGCTCGATCCGGTACCGGATCGTGAGGTGCTTGTCCTTCGTCGCGGCCTGGCACTCCTCCGTCAGCGCGCGCGCGAAGTCCGGCCCTTCCAGGGCGTTCCACGCGCCGGAGGCGGCCTTCTCGCGCAGCGTGCGCGCCAGCGCGCGGGCCTGGTCCTCGAACACGTAGCTCTGCTCGAGCTCGGCCGCGAGGCGCTCGACGACCTCGGCGTGGACGGGCTTCTCCTCCGCGCGGGCCGGGCTCGCGAGCAGTGCGGCTTCCGAGAAGGGGACCGGCAACGAGGAGATCAGCAGCGCGGCCAGCGAGAGCACATCGGAGATCGAAGTCATGGCGAAGCCTTCGGGGATGGTGGGTCTAGACGCCTGCGCCGCGCGGACGCAGGCCGCGGACGAGGAGTTCGGTGACGCGGGCCAGCGTGGCCTCGACGTCCCGCCGCGAGCCGAGCTCGCGCGGCGACAGCGCGTAGGGGATCAGCGAGTTCGTCGCGGCGACGAGCGCGTGTGCCGTGGCGCGCGCGTCGTCGTACGCGAACGCGCCCTCGTCGCGGCCCTCCTCGAGGACGCGCGCCACGATCGCCTCCTCGGAGAGGAACCAGCTCGCGCGCCGCTCCAGGTAAGGGCCGCGCAGCGACGCGAAGATCTCGTCCAGGCTCTGGTGGTAGTCCTTGACCGTGTCGAGGCGGAACAGGACGCGCAGGCGCAGCAGCGCCGTGAGCTTCTCGACCGGCGGTGCGTTCCCCTGCGCCACGCGGCGCTCCTCGGCGAGCAGCCGCTCGACCACGCGGTCGATGCGCGCGAGGAAGATGTCGTCCTTGCAGCGGAAGTGCAGGTAGAGCGTGCGCCGCGCGATCCCGGCCTCGCGCGCGAGGTCGTCCATCGTCGTCTTCTGGTAGCCGTAGCGGCCCAGCAGCACGCCGGCGGCGTCGAGGATCGCGTCGCGGGTGTCCGCAGCCTTGCTGGTGTCCATCGGTCCCATGCGTTCGGTGCTCCTGTACGAATGCACACTATCTGTGTTTGTGTGCAGTCCGATGCCAGTCTGCCCCGGCGCGCCCGCCCAGGCAGTCCGGGCTCTGTAAGTTCCTTTTCCCCAGGAGTTTGACGACCCCGGCGGGGGGGCGCCGTCGGCCGCGCACCGGAGCCGCCGGGGCGGAGGCGTCCCCAGGCGAGGGGCACGCTACCCTCTGCGGCCCGCCATGCCCGGTCCGGATCCTTCCACGCGCCCCCTGCCGCCGCTGTGCTTCGAGCGGCGCTGCCTGCCGAAGGTCTGGGGCGGCCGCCGCCTGGAATCGGCGCTGGGACTGTCGCTCCCGCCCGCCCAGCCGATCGGCGAGACCTGGGAGCTGTCGGACCGCGACGAGCAGCCGTCGATCGTCCGGAACGGCGAGTTGCGCGGCACGCGGCTGCGCGACCTGGTGCAGCAGCGCGGGCGCGAACTCCTGGGCCGCACGCGGCCCACGAGCCGCGGACGGTTCCCGCTCCTCGTCAAGTTCCTCGACGCGACGCACGCGCTGAGCCTGCAGGTGCACCCGCGCAGCACGCGCACGGAGGCGGGCGAGGAGAAGAAGACCGAAGCCTGGGTGTTCCTCGAGGCGCGGCCCGACAGCCGCATCTGGCTGGGACTGAAGGACGGCGTCGGGCGCGAAGAGGTCGCCGCGGCCGCGGGAACGCGCGAGGTCGTGCCCCTCGTGCGCACGTGGCCGGCGCGCGCCGGCGAGTGCGTGCTCGTCCACGGCGGGACCGTGCACGCGATCGGCGCCGGCATCGTGCTGCTCGAGGTCCAGGAGAACTCCGACACCGCGCACCGCCTCTACGACTGGGACCGGCCCGGCCTCGACGGCCGGCCCCGGCCCGTGCAGGTCGACGCCGCGCTGCGCGACATCGCCTGGGACCAGGCGGTCGAGCCGCCGCGCGGGCCACAGTGGCGCGCGATCCCCGGCGGGCGCCGCGCGGCGCTCGTCGACTGCGAGGCGTTCTCGATGGAGTCCGTGGAGGTCGAGACGCGGCTTCCAGGGGATACAGGCGGCCTGGCGCAGGTCCTGGTCGTACTCTCGGGCGCTGGCCGTCTGGCCTCGGGGCCGGCGACGGTCGATCTGCGGCCCGGCGACGTGTGGCTGCTGCCCGCGTCGCTCGGCCCGTACCACCTCGAGTCGGCCGGGGGCCGTCTCTCCACGGTCCGCATCGGAACGAAGCCATGAAGAAGAAGAGCGGGGCCAAGAAGACGGGCGACGCGCGGCGCGCGCGGGCCGAGCCGGTCTCCGCGCAGACGGACGACGGCATCGACGACGAGGTCGCGGAGGCGGGGAGCGCGCTCGTGCGCCTCAACAAGTTCCTGGCCGACCACGGCGTCGCGTCGCGCCGCAAGTGCGACGAGCTGATCGCGTCGGGCCAGGTCACCGTCGACGGCGAGCCCGCGACGGAGCTCGGCCTGAAGATCGATCCGGAGCGCCAGCAGGTGGAGATCGACGGCGTCGTGCTGCGCCCTTCGGCCGGCCGCCGCCGCTACTACCTCCTGAACAAGCCGGCCGGCGTCGTGTGCACCAACGAGGCGCGCGAGCCGCGCCCGCGCGCGATCGACCTGATCACCGACCCGTTCAAGGGCCGCATCTACACCGTCGGCCGGCTCGACGAGGAGAGCAAGGGCCTCATCCTCCTCACGAGCGACGGCGAGTTCGCCAACCGCGTGATGCACCCCAGCTTCGGCGTCGGCAAGACCTACCTGGTGAAGGTCGCGGGCGAGATCGACGACGCGACCTTGAACCGCATTCGCGACGGGGTGCACCTCTCGGAGGGCCGCACGGCGGGCGCGCGCGTGCTGGTCGAGCGCCGCGGACGGACGCACTCGCTCTTGACCATCCAGTTGATCGAGGGCATGAACCGCGAGATCCGCCGCGTGTTCGCGCGCTTTGGGTTCAAGGTGGTGGAGTTGAAGCGCGTGCGCATCGGGCGCCTCACGGACCGCGGCCTGAAACCGGGGCGCTGGCGCGAGCTGACGCGCGACGAGGTGCAGGCGTTCCTGACGGACGGACACGCGGCGCAGGAGCCCGACGCGGCTTCCGGTCCGCCGCGCGCCAAGCCGCGCCCGAAGAAGGCGTCGCGGCCCGGCTACGCGCGCCACCTGGTGCAGGGCGGCCGCGCGGTCGAGCGCCGACCCGAGCGCAAGCCCGGTGCCGGGATCGCCGGCGGCGCAAAGCGCGGCACGGGTCCGGGCCGCGCCGGCGGCGGGCGCCCCGCGACGGACCGCCGCGGACAGCGCGGCGCGGCCAAGGATCCGCGGAACGCGCGCGGAGGACCTCGATGAGCGCGCTGCCGCCCGTGCTCGCGACGAAGGCCGGCGCCGCGGTGCGCGAGGCGCGCCTCGACAACGGCCTGACGGTGCTGCTCGTCGAGCGCCACCTCGATCCCGTCGTGGCCGTGATGCTGTGGTACCGCGTCGGATCGCGCGACGAGGACGAACGGCGCGCGGGCGTGTCGCACTTCCTGGAGCACATGATGTTCAAGGGCAGCGCGCGCTTCGGCAAGGGCGAGGTCGACCAGGTGACCACGCTCCTGGGCGGCAGCAACAACGCGTTCACCACGAACGACCACACCGCGTACTGGTTCGAGCTGGCCTCCGACCGCTGGGAGGCGGCGCTGGAGATCGAGGCCGACCGCATGCGCACGCTGCTGCTCGATCCGGCCGAGTTCGCCGCCGAGCGCGCGGTCGTGCTGGAGGAGCTGGCGACGGGCCAGGACGATCCGTGGCGGCGCCTGACCGAGCTCGTGCAGGACGCGGTGTTCGGGCGGCATCCGTACCGCCGCCCGGTGATCGGCCACGCCGACGCGCTGAAGGCGCTGTCCGTCGAGGACATGCGTGCGTGGTACCAGCGGCACTACCACCCCTCGAATGCCGTGCTGCTCGTGTCGGGCGACTTCGATCCGGCGCGTGCGCTCGCGCTGATCGACCGGCACTTCGGTTCGATCGCGTCGCCCCCTCCGCCGGCGACGCCGCCGTTCCGGCCGTCGATCCCCGTGCCGGCGGGCGAGACGCGCCTCACGATGCGCTGGGACGACGCCGGCCAGCGCCTGTGCTGCGCGTGGCCCGGCGCCGTGGTCGGGAGCGCGGACGACTGGACCTTCGACCTCATCTCGACGGTGCTCACCGGCGGGCGGATGTCGCGCCTGCACCGCCGCCTCGTGCTGGAACGCGGGCTGGCGACCACCGTCTCGACCCAGAACGACGCGCGCGTCGAGGCCGGCGCGTTCTGGCTGCTGGCGGAGTGCGCGCAAGGCGTCGCGCCCGCCGCGCTCGAGGCGGCGATCGACGCCGAGATCGCGAGCCTGCGCACCGATCTGGTCCCCGCGCGCGAACTCGAGCGCGCCAAGCGGATGGTGGAGGCCGGCGAGGCCTACGACACCGAGACCGTTTCCGATCTCGCCGAGGACATCGGTGAGTTCGCCGTCGACGCCGACTGGCGTCTGGCGCTCCACGCCGTGGAGCGCATCCGCGCCGTGACGCCGCGCGACCTGCGCGACTGCGCCCGGCGGCTGCTCGATCCCGAGCGGCGCGTCCTGGCCTGGTGCCTGCCGCAGGCCGCGGCCGCGGAAGGCAAGCCCGCGCGCGCCCGGCGCGCGCGCAAGATGCGGAGCCGTGCACGATGAGCGACAGCGCCGCCTTCGCTCCGCCCAAGAGCGTCCCCGCCCTTTCCATCCCCTCCGAGCGTTGCGTGCTGCCGTGCGGCGCGGTGCTGATCGTCTCGGTGCGGCCCGGCGCGCCGGTGTGCGCGATGCAGGCGCACGTCCGCGGCGGGCCCGCGCTGGACCCCAACGGCAAGGAGGGCGTGGCCTGGCTCACGGGCGCGCTGGCCGAGCAGGGCACAAAGGCGCGCACCGAGGAGCAGATCGCGAACGCGCTCGAACCGGCGGGCGGCGAGCTCTCCGGCGACGCGTCGGGCCTCGCGGGCACCATCGTCAACGGCGAGTGGGAACTGCTCGCCGACCTCTTGTGCGACGGCTTGACGTCGGCGACCTATCCGCTGGAGCAGTTCCGCCGGCAGAAGCGGCGCGTGCTCGACCGACTGCTGCTGGAGCGCGACGACCCGCGCCAGCAAGGCGGGATGCGCTTCCGGCGCCTCGTCTACGGCGATCATTGGCTCGGCCGGCCGGCGCACGGCTCGCTGGAGAGCATGCGGCGCATCGAGGCGCGCGATCTGCGCGCGCACCGCGCCGCGCACTGGGTCGGGCGGCGCACGACGCTGGCGGTGTGCGGCGACGTCGATCCCGCGCGCGTGCGCCGTGCGTTCGAGAAACGGCTTGCGCGCTGGAAGCCGGGAACGCCGCGCGCGGTGACGCCGCCGGTGCTGCCGCCGGTCGCGGCGCGCGTCGACGCGTTCCACGCCGAGCGCCAGCAGGTGCACGTGTTCGTCGGGCACCTGGGGATCACCCGCAGCCACCCCGACTACGCGGCCCTGGTGGTCATGGATCACGTGCTCGGCACCGGGCCGGGCTTCACCAACCGCGTCTCGCGCCGCTTGCGCGACGAGCTGGGCCTGGCGTACTCGGTGCAGGCCGCGATCCACTCCTCGGCGGGCCTTCTGCCCGGCATGTTCACCGCGTACATCGCCACGTCGCCGCAGAACGTGGGCACCGCGATCGCCGGATTCCGCGAGGAGATCCGGCGCCTGCAGGCCGAGCCGCCGTCCACTGCCGAGCTGGAGACCGTGCAGAGCTACCTCCTGGGCTCGTTCCCGCTGGGGTTCGAGCGCTCGTCGCGCCGCACCGGCTACCTGGTGTCGGCCGAGATGCACGGGTTCCCGCCGGACCACCTCACGCGCCTCCTGCGCGAGTTCGCGGCCGTCACGCCGGCCGACGTGCAGCGCGTGGCCGCGGCGCACCTGTTCCCCGATCGGAGCTGCATCGTCGCCTCCGGGCCGCTGACGCGCACCGAACTCGCGGGTCTGGCCGGCATCGCCGTCCCGAAGGCGGCCCGCAAGGCTTCCGCCCCGCCCAAGTCCAAGTCTGCGCGGGGCCAAAGGGCGCATCGTCCGCGACGCGCCCGATCCGGATCCTGAAACCTTGTCCCCCGTGGCGTAGAGGGTGCGTCCATCGCTTCCAGCCCTCGCGTCCGACCGAGAACCGATCGCCATGCGCGCACTCACCACCGAAGACCTGAAGTCACTGATCGTCCACGAGGCCGGCCCGTGCATCTCGCTCTACCTGCCGACGCACCGCGGCGGCGGCCCGGACGACCGGCAGCGGTTCGCGGGCCTCGTGCGGCGCGCGCGCGAGCTCTTGGCCAAGAGCCTCTCCACCCAGGAACGGGAGGAGCTGATCGCGCCCCTCGAGGCGCTGCAGAAGGACGACCTGTGGTCGCACGCGCTCGACGGGCTGGCCGTGTTCCGCTCGCGCGAGGTCGCGGTCTACTACCACCTGCCTCTGCGCCTGGAGGAGCTGTGCGTGGTCGCGGACAGCTTCCACATCCGGCCGCTGCTGCGCTTCCTGCAGTCGAACGAGCGCTACTTCCTGCTCAACCTGAGCCAGGGCCGCGTGAGCTTCTTCAAGGGCAGCGCCATGGGCCTGGCCCCGATCGACCTGTCGACGCTGCCGCGCTCGATGGCCGATGCGCTCGGCATCCAGCACCGCGAGAAGGAGTTGCACTTCCACTCCGCCGGCCGCGGCCAGGCGCCGGTCTTCCACGGCAACGGCCGGGACGACGCCGTGCGCGACGAGGACCTGCTGCAGTTCCTGCGCAGCGTCGACCGCGCGCTGTGGGAGGTGCTGCGCGACGAGACCGCGCCCCTCGTGGTGGCCTCGACGCCGCGGGTCGGCGCCGCGTTCCAGGCGCTCTCGCGCTACCCGCGCCTCCTGGAGGAGAGCGTGCACGGCAGCTTCGCCAACGCGAAGCTTGAGGATCTGCAGGCCCGGGCCTGGCCGTTGGTGCAGGCCGACCTCGCCCGCCGCCAGGACGAGACGATCCAGCGCTACGGCAACCTGCTCTCGAGCGGCCGCGCCCTCGACGACGTGTCGGCGATCGCGCGCCATGCCGTCCAGGGCCGGGTCCGGGACCTGATGGTCGAGCGCGACTCGCACCTGTGGGGGCGGATGGACCGCGCGACCGGGGCGATCGAGCTGCACAAGCAGCAGAAGGACGCCCACGACGACGACGTCCTGGACGACGTGGCCGAGGCGGTTTTCCTGCGCGGGGGGGAGGTTCTGTCCCTGCCCCGCGGCCGGATGCCGACCCAGTCGCCCGTGGCGGCCATCCTGCGCTGGTAGAGGCCCGTCCCGGGGGGGTGCAAGCCGGGCCCCCCTCTGGTAGTCTCTCGCCCCGATTCGTCCGGCCCCCGGACGCCGGTTTCCGCCGATAGGTTTCCCCATGTCCCGCTATTGCCCCGTCACAGGCCGTCGCACGCGCGTCGGCAAGAGCGTCGCCCGCCGTGGTCTTGCGAAGTCCAAGGGCGGCGTCGGCCTGCGTTGCACCGGCCGCACGAAGCGCAAGTTCAAGCCGAACATCCAGAAGATCCGCGTCGTGATGCCGGACGGCACGGTCCAGCGCGTGAAGCTGTCGACCAAAGCGATCAAGAGCGGGAAGATCGGCATCGAGAAGGGCGACCGCGTCCAGATCCTGCCCCTGGTCAAGGCCGTCCGCGGCCGGGCCAAGGCCAAGGCGGGCTGAGAGGACGGCTCCCGGCGGCGCCCCGATGAGCGCCGCGGTTCGGGGGAGCGGGCGTTCGGCCCGGCCCAGGAAGGGTCTCGTGTGCATGGATCCTGTCCAGGACGTACCCTGGACAGGTAGCCAACTTCCCCACGGCGACCCGTTCCGATGTCCGAGCCCGTCATTCCGGACCGCTTCGAAGTGCTCGAGGAGATCGCGCACGGCGACAGCGAGATCCTGCTCCGCGCGCGCGATCGCGTCCTGCAGCGCGAGGTCATCCTGCGACGCCCGACGACGGCGCTGTCGTCGACCTGGCGCAACAGCAAGGTGGCCGATGCCGAGTTGAGGTCGGCCCGCGCGCTGGCGAAGGTGCAGCACCCCGGCGTCGTCAAGCTGATCGACGTCCAGCCGACGCCCGACGGCCCGCTCGTAGTGATGGAGCCGATCCCCGGCGAGACGCTGGCGCAGCGCCTCGGGCGCGAGAAGAAGCTCGAGCCTGCCGATGTGGCGCGCCTGGGGCGCGAACTGGCCGGTGCGTTGGCCGCCGTGCACGCGCAGGGCATCGTGCACCGCGGCGTGGCGGCGTCGAACGTGGTCATCCGGCCGGACGGCGCCCCGTGCCTGGCGGGGTTCGTGTTCGCCAAGTTCGACGCGCGCGCCGATTCCGCCATCCCCGGCACGACGTTCATCTATGCGCGCGGCAAGGGCGACGATCCGCCGCCGACGTCGTCGGCGCTGCCGCCGCATCCCTCGCCCGAGCAGGTGCAGGGCCGCGCGGCCGACGCGCGTTCGGACCTGTTCGCGCTGGGCTGGGTGCTGTACGAGGCGCTCACCGGCGAGCCGCCGTACCCGCGCGACCTGGACGTCGAGCGCTGGAGCGATCCGAAGGATCCGCGCAAGCTGGACACGCAGGTTCCCAAGCCTCTGGCGCACGCGATCCTGCGCTGCCTGAAGAAGAGTCCGCTGCAGCGCTTCGCGAGCGCGGACGAGCTGCGCGCGGCGCTGGAAGCGGCGGACAAGGCCGCCGCCGCGCCGGCGGGCGGTGCCGCGGCGCAGGCGCGGTCCCGCACGCCGATCTTCGTGGGTCTGGGCGTGGTCGTCGTGGCGGCGGCCTCGGTGCCGCTGTGGCTCAAGGGCCCGGCGGCGGCCGGCGACGGGCGCCGCGGGCCGGAGGAGTGGACGGGCCCGGTCCACTTCGAGTCGCCCGAGGGGCTGAGCGACGTCTTCGACAACTCCTACGCGCTGCTGATCGGCATCGGGCGCGGCTACGAGGGCACGGGCTTCGACAACCTGCCCAACGCCGAACGCGACGTGAAGTCGATCGCGAGGAAGCTGGAGGAGATGAAGGACACGGAGCGCTGGAAGGTCGAGCTGATCCTCGGCCCCGACGCCACCAAGCAGCGCATCGGGGACGAGCTGCACGACCTCGCGAAGCTCACCGGACCGAACGACCGCGTGCTCATCTACTACGCGGGGCACGGCTCGCCGAACGAGCTCTCCGAGGACTTCGGCTACATCGTGCCCGCGGGCGCGCGGCCTCCGGCCCAGGACAAGAGCCACCAGGACTGGCTCAGCTTCGACGAGAGCTTCCAGCTCTTCTTCGCCGGCGCCAAGGCCAAGCACGTGCTCGTGGCGGTCGACTGCTGCTTCGGAGGGCGTGCGCTGCGCGGCATCGCCGCGCCGACCCCTCAGCCGGCGAACAAGCACGCGTCGAAGCGGGCGCGGGTCATCCTCAGCTCGGGCGGCAAGAACGAGCAGGTCCTCGACGCCGGCGTCACGGACCACTCGCCGTTCGCGCAGGTGTTCCTGGACGCGCTCTCGAAGGATCGCGACATGCTGACCTCGGGCATGCTGTGGGGCGACATCAGCACGGCGTTCGCGCGCTTCCCGGCCCAGAGCCCCAAGTTCAGCGTGCACGAGCGCACGCACGGCGGCGGCGAGTTCGTGCTGTTCTCGAAGCCGCCCAAGTAGCGGCGGCGCGGGCGCTCAGGAGTGCAGCGCCCGGCCCTCGACGGCCAGGCACGCTTCCTTGACCGCCTCGGCCAGCGTCGGGTGCGCATGGCACGTGCGCGCGACGTCCTCGCTGGAGGCGCCGAACTCGATCGCGGCGACGAGCTCGGCGATCAGGTCGCCGGCGCGCGGGCCGATCACGTGCGCGCCCAGGATCCGGTCGGTCTCGGCGTGCGCCAGCACCTTCACGCGCCCGTCGGTGTGCCCCAGCGCACGCGCGCGGCCGTTGGCCATGAACGGGAACGCGCCCTTCTTGAAGGGGATGCCCGCTTCCTTGAGCTCCTCCTCCGTCCGACCGACCGACGCGATCTCGGGCGCCGTGTAGACCACGTTCGGGATCGCGTCGTAGTTGACGTGGCCGTAGCCGGTCACGATGTGCTCGACGCAGGCGACGCCCTCGTCCTCGGCCTTGTGCGCCAGCATCGGGCCGCGCACGACGTCGCCGATGGCGTAGATGCCCGCGACCTTCGTCCGGAAGTGCTCGTCGATCGGGACGCGGCCGCGTTCGTCGAGCACGAGGCCGACGTTCTCCAGGCCCAGGCCTTCGGTCGTGGGCTTGCGGCCCACGGCGAGCAGCACGCGGTCGCACACGATCGGAGCGGCGCCGTCGATCGTGACGACCGCGCCCGCACCCTTGCGCTTCGCGCCGGTGACGCGCGCGCCGAGCTGGAACGCGAGGCCCTGCTTCTTCAGCACCTTGAGCGCTTCCGCGGCGATCTCGGCGTCCATGCCGGGCAGGATTCGGTCGAGGTACTCGAGCACGGTGACCTTCGCGCCCAGGCGCGACCACACCGAGCCCAGCTCCAGGCCGATCGCGCCCGCGCCGATCACGACGAGGTGCCCCGGCACGGCAGGCCACGCCAGCGCCTCGGTGCTGGTGCCGATCACGTCGCCGTCGAGCTCGACGCCCTTCAGCGGCGCCGAGACGCTGCCGGTCGCGATCAGGATGTGCTTGGCCTCGATCTCGACGCGCTGCTCGCCTTCGACGGCGACCTTGCCCGGCCCGACGATGCGGCCGTGGCCCACGTGGCGCGCGATCTTGTTCTTCTTGAAGAGGAAGTCGACGCCCGACGTGTTGGCCTTCACGACGTCGTCCTTGCGCTTCATCATCGCCGCGAGGTCGAGGTCGGCCTTCTCGATGCGCACGCCGTGGCGCGCGAAACCCGTGCGCGCCTCGTGGAGCAGGTCGCTCGACTCGAGCAGCGCCTTGCTGGGGATGCAGCCGACGCGCACGCAGGTGCCGCCGAGCGTGCGCTCCTTCTCGATGCTGGCGACCGAGAGGCCCAATTGCGCGGCGCGGATGGCCGCGACGTAGCCGCCGGGGCCGGCGCCGATGACGACGAGATCGTACCGCTCGGCCACGCGCTCAGATCTCCAGCAGCATGCGGGACGGGCTCTCCATGCATTCCTTGATGCGCTTCAGGAACGTCACGGCCTCGCGCCCGTCGACCACGCGGTGGTCGTAGGTCAGCGCGACGTACATCATCGGGCGGATCACGACCTGTCCGTCGCGCGCCACGGGGCGCTCCTGGATCGCGTGCAGGCCGAGGATTCCCGACTGCGGCGGGTTGACGATCGGGGTGCTGAGCAGCGAGCCGTAGATGCCGCCGTTGCTGATCGTGAACGTGCCGCCCTGCAGCTCGTCCAGGCTCAGCTTGTTGGCCTGCGCGCGCTGGCCGAAGTCGGCGATCGCCGCCTCGATCTGGGCGAAGCTCATCCGGCCCGCGTCGCGCAGGACCGGCACGACGAGGCCCTTGCCGCCGCCGACGGCGATCCCGACGTCGTGGTAGTTGCGGTACACGACGGCGTCGCCGCGCACCTCGGCGTTGACCTGCGGCACCAGCTTGAGCGCCTCGATCGAGGCCTTCACGAAGAACGACATGAAGCCCAGCTTCGCGCCGTGCTTGTCCTGGAAGGCCTGCTTGAACTGGTTGCGCAGCTCCATCACCGCGCCCATGTCGATCTCGTTGAACGTCGTGAGGAGGGCGGCCGTGCTCTGCGCCTCGACGAGGCGTTCGGCGATGCGCCGGCGCAGCGGCGTCATCGGCACGACCTCCTCCTCGCGGCCGGATCCGGATCCGGCGCCGGGAAGCGCGCCCTTGGGCGCGGCTGCCGCGCGCTGCACGTCTTCCTTCAGCATCCGGCCCCCGGGTCCGGTCGGTTCGACGCTGGCGGGCGCGACGCCGCCCGTTGCCATCGCGCGCGCGGCGGACGGCATGATCACCGTCTCGCGCAGCGCGGCGGGCGTGGCGGTTTCCTTCGGCGCCGGCTGCGCGGGAGCAGCGGCCTTGGGCGTGGCACCCTTGACCTCGGCACCCTTGCCCGCGGCCTCGTCCTTCTTCGGCGGCACCGGAGCCGCGCTCTTCGCGTCGCCCGCGGCGCCCTCCTCCATGTAGCCGATCACCTCGCCGACGGCGGCCTTGTCGCCCTTCTTCTTCAGGACGCGCGTGATCTTGCCTGCGACCGGCGCCGGCAGCTCGACCGTGACCTTGTCGGTCTCGATCACGACCAGCGCGGAGTCCTTGCCGGTGCTCTGGCCTTCGCCGACCAGCCAGTCGCCGATCTGCACCTCGGTGATCGATTCGCCCACGGAGGGCACCTTCAGTTCAGCGGTCGCCATCGGTCGGTCCCTTTGCGGAGCCCTCGCAACTGCTCGCGATCGCGCAGTCGAGGACTTCCTGTTGCTCGATTCGGTGGCTCGCCAGCGAGCCGGTCGCCGGAGACGCCGAGGCCTTGCGGGTCACGCCCGAGAACGGACGGCCGGCGATCCGCACGCCGAAGCGCATGCGCAGCCAGCTCCACGCGCCCATGTTGAGCGGCTCCTCCTGCACCCACACGACCGGCACATCGGGGCCGTAGGGCGCGAGCGCGGCCGCGAGGTCGCGGTCCTGCAACGGGTGGATCTGCTCCAGGCGCAGGATCGCGACGTCTTCGCGGCCCAGCTTCTCGCGGTGCTCGGCGAGCTCGTAGTAGATCTTGCCGCTGCACAAGACGACGCGCGTCACGCCGGCGCGCTTCGCGGATCCGGCCGGCGGCACGTCCGGCAGGATGCGCTGGAAGCCGCCATCGGTGAATTCATCGAGCGGCGACACGGCGCGCGGATGGCGCAGCAGGCTCTTGGGCGTCATCACGACCAGCGGCTTGCGCCACGGGCGCAGCACCTGGCGGCGCAGGCAGTGGAAGAGTTGCGCGGGCGTCGTCAGGTTGACGACCTGCACGTTGTCCTCGGCGCACATCTGCAGGAAGCGCTCGAGTCGCGCGCTGGAATGCTCGGGACCCTGGCCCTCGTAGCCGTGGGGGAGCAGCAGCACCAGGCCCGACAGGCGCTTCCACTTGTCCTCGGCGCTCATCAGGAACTGGTCGATGATCACCTGCGCGCCGTTGACGAAGTCGCCGAACTGCGCCTCCCACATCACGAGCGCATCGGGATAGTCGAGCGAGTAGCCGTAGTCGAAACCCAGCACGCCGTTCTCGGACAGCGGGCTGTTCCAGATCTCGACCGGCGCCTGCGCGGGTTCCAGGTTCGCGAGCGGCATCCAGCGCCGGCCGTTCGCCGCGTCGTGCAGCACCGCGTGGCGGTGGCTGAACGTGCCGCGCTCGGAGTCCTGGCCCGACAGGCGCACGCGCGTCCCGCCGGTCGCGAGCGTCGCGAAAGCCAGCGCCTCGCCCGCGGCCCAGTCGAGCGGCTTCTCGCCGCGCGCCATCTCCAGGCGCGTGTCGAGGATGCGCACGAGCTTGGGATGCACCGTGAAGTCCGCGGGCACGCGCGTCGTCGCCGTGAGCAGTTCCTGGAGCCTCTCGCGCGGAAGGGCCGTCGGGACTTCGGGCACCTCGGCGTCGGCGCCGCCCCTGTAGTCCGACCACACGTGGCCCAGGCCCGCGCTCTGGAACACGAAGCCGTCGCTGCGGCTGGCGTCGAGCTCGACCTCCAGGCGCGCGCGGCTTTCCTCGGCGATGCGGTCCGCGTCGGCCTGCGTCAGTCCGCCGAGCGTCAGGAGGTGCTCGACGTAGCCGTCGCGCACGCCCGTGCGCGCGCGGATGATCTCGTACATCTTCGGCTGCGTGAACGACGGCTCGTCGCCTTCGTTGTGCCCGCGCCGGCGGTAGCCGTACATGTCGATCACGACGTCGCTCTTCCAGCGGCGGCGGAAGTCCATGGCGAGCAGGATCACCTGCGCCACGGACTCGGGGTCCTCGCCGTTCACGTGGAAGATCGGCACCTGCAGCATCCGCGCCGCGTCGGTGCAGTACACGGTGCTGCGCGCATCCTGCGGATCGGTCGTGAATCCGACCTGGTTGTTGACGACCACGTGGATGGTGCCGCCCGTCGAGTAGCCCGGGAGCTGCGACAGGTTCAGCGATTCCTGCACGACGCCCTGGCCGATGAACGCCGCGTCGCCGTGGATCAGGAGCACCATGCCCTTCTCGCCGTCGCGCGATCCGGCGCGGTCCTGGCGCGCGCGCGAACGGCCCAGCGCCACCGGGTCGACGAACTCGAGGTGGCTGGGGTTGAAGCACAGGGACAGGTTCACGCGCGCGCCGCGCGACGTGACGTACTCGCTGGAGTGCCCCAGGTGGTACTTGACGTCGCCGCCCTGGCGGTAGAGCTGGTGGTCGACGTCGGCGAACTCGCGGAAGATCTGCCGCGCGCCCTTGCCCATCACGTTGGCCAGCACGTTGAGGCGGCCGCGGTGCGCCATGCCGATCACGATGTCGCTCACGCCGTGCTCGCCGGACTTCTCGATCGCGAGATCGAGAAGCGGGATCAGGCTCTCGGAACCCTCCAGCGAGAAGCTCTTGGCGCCCAGGAACTTCTTCTGGATGAACTCCTCGAACAGCACCGCGTCGGTCAGTCGCGTCAGGATGCGCACCTGCTCGGCACGCGCGAGCTCGATGCGGTTCGAGCTGCCCTCCATGCGCTCCTGCAGCCAGTTCTTGCGCGACCAGTCGTCGATGTGCATGAACTGCACGCCGATGTACCGGCAGTAGGTCGTGCGCAGCTTCTCGAGGATCTCGCGCAGCGTCATCGTCGGCGCGCCGAAGATCCCGATCGTCGAGAAGCTGCGGTCGAGGTCCGCGTCCGTGAACCCGTAGAACGCGGGATCGAGTTCGGGCACCGCGGGCCGCGGGCGGCCGAGCGGATCGAGCTGCGCCACGAGGTGCCCGCGCACGCGGTACGCGCGCACGAGCTGGTCGACCTTGTCCTGCGCCGCCGCGACCTCGCCCAGGAGACGTGCGGCGGCCTTGCCGTTGCCGTTGGCGGCGCGCGCGGCGGGGGCGTCGAAGATCGATCGCGCGCGGAAGCTGGGCCCCAGGCGCGCCTCGCCCTCGCGGGCCGGCGGCAGGGCTTCGAAGTAGGCGCGCCAGTCCGGCGAGACCGACGCCGGGTCCGCCAGCCAGTCGGCGTACAGGTCCTCGGCGAACGCCAGGTTGGCGGGGTTGGGGGAACGGTCCTCGGGGCGCATGGCAGGGGTTCCTCGATCCGTAGGATCGCCCGTTCGAGGGCCGTTCCCCTAGGGAATCGAGCGGAGCAGGATAGCAACGCAGGAGGGTCTGCGATCGGAGGCTCCCGCCTGGCGGTGACGAGTTGCCGCCGGTCTGGCAGGGGGGGGGATGCTCCCCGCGGGAGGTCACCGCACGTGTCGGCGGGAGCGGGCAGACGGCCCGCAGGGGGCTAATGAACGCAGCCCCAGGCCGCTCGGGCCCGGGGTGATGTCCATTGCAAGACCTGCATCTCAAGCAGCTTAGGGATGCAGTCGGCCGGTCATGCAGCTTGGCCGCACCACGCTCGTCTCGTCACCAGGGAGATCCCCGCTCGCACGACCCCCAGCTGGCACGGCGTGCTTACACCTAGTTATGCCAGGAGCTAAATTTATACTCCTGACTAAATGGCTCTTGGTTCAGGCCCCGGAACCATCGCGCCCCGACCGAACTCCATGAGCGCAGGTCTCCGCAACCCATTCCGGCCCGGTGCCGGACACCCGCCTCCCTACCTGGCGGGCAGGCAGTCCGAGACGCTCGAGTTCGAGCGGCTCCTCTCCCAGCGGCCAGTGCTCACGAACCTCGTTCTCACGGGGCTCCGCGGTGTCGGGAAGACCGTGCTGCTCGACACGTTCAAACCCGCGGCCATCCAGAGCGGTTGGCTCTGGGCCGGTACCGATCTGTCCGAGGCGGCCAGCACGACGGAGGAGAGCATCGCCATCCGCATCCTGGCCGACCTGTCGCCGCTGGTCGCGGGCGTGGTCGTGGACGTGCAGGAGCGCAAGCGGATCGGATTCGGCGAAACGGTCAGCAAGACCCCTACCAAGCTGAGCTTCGAATTGCTCCGGATGGTCTTCGACCGCACTCCCGGCTTGGTGTCCGACAAGTTGAAGGCGAGTCTCGGCCTCGTCTGGCAGAGCGTTCAGCACACACAGGTGCAGGGCATCGTCCTGGCGTACGACGAAGCCCAGAACCTCACGGACCAAGCGGCGACTGGGCAGTACCCGCTCTCGCTGTTGCTGGACGTCACGCAATCGCTGCAGAAGCGCGAGTTGCCCATCCTGGTGGTGCTCACGGGCCTGCCGACCTTGTTTCCGAAGCTCGTGGAAGCGCGCACCTTCGCCGAGCGCATGTTCCATGTGCTGACGCTCGGTCGACTCGAACCGGACGAGTGCAGAGATGCGATCCTGAAGCCGATCCAAGACCAGGATTGCCCGGTGAGGTTCAGCGATCAGGCGGTAGTCGACATCACCAAGCAATCCGGCGGCTACCCGTACTTCATCCAGTTCCTGTGCCGCGACATGTACGACTCCTATCTTCAGCGGAAGTCGAGCGGGAAGGTGAACCCGGCACTGACGATCGCACAGAGCGTGCAGAAGCTCGACGACGACTTCTTCGCTGGCCGCTGGAGCCGGGTCACCGATCGGCAGCGGCAACTGCTGGCGGTCGTGGCACAGCTGCCCAATTGCGACGATGAGTTCACCCTCCAGGAAGCCGTCGCACAGTCGAAGGCGTCGCTCGATCGGCCGTTCAGCGCCAGCCACGTGAATCAACTCCTGGCCAAGCTCGGCGGGAGCGGCCTGGTCTACAAGAACAGGCACGGGCGCTATTCGTTCGCGGTGCCGCTCCTGGGGAGCTTCATCCGCCGGCAGGAGCGCGCCGCCCGGAGTTCGTGATCTCCACGGACGCGCGGACTCTCCGAGGCTGAATCGCTGATTCCTGCGCAGGCTCGCCCCGCGGTGGCGGTCCTCGGGGGTGACCCATCGAGTCAGGTCTTGCGGCCCCCGGCCGGCCAAGGTGATCGGACGATCCAGACCGCCATCGCCGCGTTCCTCCTGACCGTGGCTGCGAATGCGCCCGGGGATCAGCGCGACTGGCACATGCCGCCGACCGATCCCTGGCGCACGCTGGTCGCCGTGCCGCGTCCTCCGGGTCAGGTCCATGTTCTCGACTATGTACGGGGCGAGGTGCTCGCGTCGTTCGACGTGCGCGAGAAGTTGGACCACCTGGCCGTGCAGCCGGGAGGCGATCGCGTGGCCGTCGTCACGAAGCAAGGGTGGCTCGCTGCAGCATGCGTTCTCGCACGTGGACCTGACCGTCGCCGATTCCCTCGAGATCACGACGATCGAGTTCAGTCCCGATGGCACCCGCCTGGTGGACACCGGCAACGATTGGTGGCGGGTACGTGAGTGGGACCTCGCGACCGGGAAGGGACTCTGGCGCTTGGACAACGGAGGCGGGAGCCCTCATCCGCTCCGTGCGCGCTACTCATCCGACGGATCGCGCGTGCTCACGAACCTGCACGGACACGTCCTCGAAGCACGCACGGGGCGCTCCATCGCGCGCTTCCACGAACCGGGCGCCGCTGGCTGGCGGATCCTCGAGATCCTGCCCGACGAGCGCTCGGGATACCTGCCGACCTGTGCTGGCATCGAGGTCTACGACATCACCAAGCGCGAGCTGCGCCTGGTGCTGTCGGGCGGCAAGGCCGAGCGAATCCCGCCGAGAACACCGCGCTGATCGCGACCCCTGGCGGCCCGCTCAGATCGCGACCGCGTTCTGCCACACCGTCGCATCCACGAACCGGGCCCAGCTCGCCCGCAGGTGCACCTTGGGCACCTCGACGAACGGCGACCAGCGCGGCGCGCGCGGCTCGTGCAGGAGCGCCATCCCGGCCTGCTGCGGCGTGCGGTTGCGCTTCTTCCTGTTGCAGCGCCGGCAGGCCAGCACGCAGTTCTCCCACGAGCTGCGTCCGCCGCGCGATCGCGGCACGATGTGATCGATCGACAGCTCGTGGATTCCCGGCCGCAGGCCGCAGTACTGGCACTGGTGCCGGTCGCGGCGCATCAAGTTGCGCCGGCTGAAGCTTGGCGTCCGCATCGGCGCGCCGCGGTAGCGCGTCAGCACGATCACCTCGGGCACGCGCACGGGCTTGCGCACGGCGCGGATCGCGTCCTCGCCCGGCGGCACGTCGATCTCCATCCACGAATAGAAATCGACCGTCTGGCACGTCTCAAGCAGCACCCCGCGCGCGGCCCCGGTGGACAGGAGGCGCAGCGCGTGCCGGACGGAGACCGTGTGGATCGCGAGCCAGGATTCGTCCAGGACCATCGTGAGCTGGTCGAGGTGGCTCGCTGTTGGCTGGGTTGGCCTGTCTTCTCCCCTCATGGACGTGGTTCCGGACCCGGGATGCAGTTCCTATCGAGCATAAACCGGAATCAGCCCAAGGGCAGCGGGGGACCGGCTCGCCCGGGCGGCCGTCGGGCTAAGGCGGCCTGCGCGCCGTGGCGGCGCCGCGCCGACAGGACGCACGCGGCGGCGGCCAGCAGGCTGGCGGCCCCGATCCACAGGCCGCGGACGAGCGAATCGGGCAGGTAGCGCAGCTCCACCTCGCACGGGCCGGCGGGGATCTCGACCGCCTGGAAGGCGTAGTTGGCGCGCAGCACCGGGGCCTCGCGGCCGTCGACGGTGGCCTTCCAGCCGGGGTCGAACGCGCGCGCCAGGACCAGGTGGCCGGCGCTGGGGCGGTTGAGACGCAGGCGCAGCTTGTTCGGCGTGTCCTCGAGGATCTCGGGCGGGCCGTCCCGCTCCGTCGTGGGCCCGCGCACGCGCAGGCCGGCCTTGCGCATGCCGTCGAGGTCCTCGTCGGGCAGGATCACGTACTTCGCGCGCTCGCTCGGCGGGAGGCGTTTCACCTGGCGCCACTGGAAGCGGTTGGCGAGGAACGTGGCCTCGTCCTCGATGTGCGCCAGCGTGCGGCCGTCGGGAGCCACCAGGTAGCAGAACGGCGAGTCGGTGAACTGGACGATCTGGCGCGCCTCCGCGGCGGCGATGCTGTCCTGGATGTGGCGCCGCGTCTCGGCGTCGCCGGCGCCCAGCACGACGAGGCGCCGCGGGTCGAACGACAGGCTGCGCACGAGCTCGAGCGCGTCGCCGGGACTGCGGGCGACCATCGACTGCCCGACGACGAACAGGCTCGGCACCGCGTCGCGCAGGCGGAACAACGTGTAGTCGCCGATGCGCTTCACGCTCTCCCAGCGGCGCGGCTCGTGCGCGTTCCAGTCGAACAGGAGCTCGCCGGCGAGCGGCTGGCCGGCGTAGGTCGAGCGTCCCAGGCCGTAGCCGAGCACGGGCATCGACCAGGCGAACACGGATTCGCCGGGCCGGCCGTCCTCGCAGGAGAGCGTGATGCG
This sequence comes from uncultured Planctomycetaceae bacterium, assembly GCA_964552795.1. GTDB lineage: Bacteria > Planctomycetota > UBA1135 > UBA1135 > JAEUHZ01. The sequence goes on along the minus strand of CAZKIO010000008.1, from coordinate 31,009 downwards.
GAAGTCGCGGTCGGCGGATTCGGCGTGCGGCTCGAAACGAAACACGACCGGCCGGCCGTGCGGGTTCAACGCGTACTCGCCCGGCCACGTCACGTGGCGGCCGGTGTAGACCGTGGACTGCACCTCGCGGCCGGTGATCGACTGCTCGCTCACGACGTGCCCCGTCTCGACCTCCTCCAGCCGCATGCGGACCGTGCAGTTGCCCACGTTGCGCGGCGTGGACAGCACGACCATGACCGACGACAGGTTCCGGTCGTAGGGGTGGAAGGTCTGCGTCACCGTGCGTCCGGGCAGCAGCTCGTGCCGCACGGGCTCGTGGCCCTTGCCCTTGGGGAACTCCGCCAGGCCGCGGTCGAGGAAGTTCCAGTCCCACTTGGCGAGCACCCAGCGCGCGCCGAACAGCTTCATCGACCGGTGCGATCCGCGCAGGACCGGCCGCCAGTTGTCGCCGTCGCCGAAGTGATCGCGGTACAGGTGGTCGAAGTGTCGCACCCACATCCCGTCGTAGCTGGCGAGCAGCTTGATGCGGTAGACGAGGTTGCTGTCGGGCGGGATCGCGTCCTGGCCCAGGATCACGAGCCGCTCGTCGCCGATGGTCGACTGGAGCTCGGCGATCTGCGGCGTGACGGGGAAGACGAACTTGTCCTTGCTGACCGGGTTGTAGTCGGAGAGGAGCAGGCCGCCCTGCGCGAAGGCGCTGACGCCCACGGCGACGCCCAGCACGAGGCGCGGCACGCGCGCGCGCACCAGCCACAGACCGGCCGCGCAGAGCGCCGCGACGGCCGTCCACAGCGTCATCGAGCCCAGATGCGCCGGCACGAACGCCAGGAAGTGGCGGTGGTTGGGGCTCGACACGGCGGCGAACTCGGTGATCAGGCGGTCCGTGCCCAGCAGCGCGGTCACGAGCAGCGCGCCCGCGGCCAGCAGCCAGCCGCCCGCGCGTGCCCAGTCCGGCCGCGCGACGCCGTGCTTCAGCAGCGCGTCGAGCCCGACCGCCGCCGCGCAGGCCACCGCGAAGTTCCACAGTCCCTGGCTGCGGTTCATCGGCGCCATGTCGAGCGTGGGCACGTGCGCGAGCAGGTCGTACGCGCCGCCGAGATCGTGCGCGTAGACGAACCACGCCGCGGCGAGGAAGAAGAAGAAGCGCCCGCCGCGCCGGCCCCAGGCCACGAAGGGGCTGAGCAGCGCAAGCAGCATCGCGGCGCCGCCCACGTAGCTCATGTTGACGAGCTCGTAGTTGGGCGGCGGGATCGTGTCGGACAGGTTGTAGGCGCTGGAGGGATTCCCCAGCGCGTCGGGGAACACGAGCAGCGGCCACCAGCGCGGATCGAGCGGCGTCTGCCGCATGCTGCGCTGCTCGAGCACGCGGCTGTTCTCCAGGTACTCGAGGAAGGGCAGGACCTGGAACGCCGCCAGTCCCGCCGCCAGGAAGCAGCCGAGCGCCAGCGCGCCGGCCACGCGCAGGAGCTCGACGCGCGCGCGGGCATCGCGGCGGTGCGCGCGCCACAGGCCCAGGATCCGCACCGTGATCCACGCGCCGATGCCCCAGCACCCGAAGTAGAACGGTTCGGGATTGCCCGCCAACAGGCCCACGAGCAGGCTCACCGTGAGCCCGGCGATCGGGGCGACGATGCGCGCGCTGCGCCCCTCCCGCAGCGCGTCGGCGGCGAGGCGCAGCGCGCGCTCGGCGAAGAACATCCCCGCCGGCAGCGCGAACATCGCGCCCACGTGCGGGAAGTACAGGAGCAGCGAGTTGTGCCCCGCGAACTCGAACATCACGCCGCCGGTCACCGCCGCGATCCAGCCGCAGCCGATCTCGCGCAGGAACAGGTACGTGAAGATCCCGAGCATGAGGAGCTTCAGCACCGCGCTGACCAGCAGCGCCGGCTTGAAGTCCATCACGTAGAAGGGCACCGAGAACGGCGAGACGACCGCCGACTGGTAGTTCGCGAAGTGCGGGCAGCCGGCGCCGTTCCACGGGTTCCACAGCGGGAACCTGCCCTGCAGCAGCTCGTCGCGGTTGAACAGCACCCAGGGCTGCATCTGCGTGACGGCGTCGGACTGCAACTGGTTGCCGGGCCGGTGACCCGGCTCGATCCGCGTCAGGCTCATCGCCTGCGTCAGATCCGCGGCCGAGTAGTGCACCTCGAAGTACTGCGACAGCGGCGTCCAGAAGAACGCGGCCAGCACGACCAGCTGGACGAGGCAGGCAGCGAAGGCCTCGCGCAGTGCGCGCTCGCGCTCGGGACTGGGGACGCGGGCGGCCACGGCTCAGCGCGGCCCCGACCGGCGCGCCAGGATCTCGTTGGCGAGCACCTGCGCGATCGTCAGGTGCCCGCACTCGGAGGGGACCTGTGCGTCGAGGAACAGGTCCTCGCGCTTCACGTACTCGTCGACGACCGTTCGCAGGAACGCGTTGCGTCCGTCGACCAGGATCGCGCCCTCGGCCCAGCCGACCTCGGCCGCGCCGCGCTGGTAGATGTCGAGCACGGGCAGCACGGGCAGCTCCGGCGAGCGCGGAATCGTCAGCAGGATCACCTTCGTCCGCTCCGCCGCGCACTCGCGGATCAGATCGCGCAACGCGACCACGAAATCGTCGTAGGGCGTGCGCCGCTGCCCGGGCCAGTCCGGCGACCCGAACCCGGGCGCGAGGCGCTGCTCGATGAACTGGTACTCGCGTTCGCGCCAGTACGATCCGTCGGCCGCGTCCACGAGCCACGAGCCCAGGTGCAGGAGCCGCAGCCGGTCCCGCAGGTCCGTCCCACGCTCGGCGCGGGCGTGCAGCCGCAACTCCTCGATGCGTGCGGCGTCCGTGCGCCCGCCGGGGGCCGGCGAGGCCTCGAAGAACCCGTTGATCGAACAGATCAGCACGCGCGGCCGCCAGTGCCGCACGACGGTGCGCCACGCCTCGAGATGCTGCGTGACCGTGTGCTCCTCGGCGGCAGCGCACAGGACCTCGGCGCGCACGCCGCGCTCGCCCAGGATCTGCACCAGCCGGGCCCCGAACGTGTCGGACCAGGTCACGCCGACGCCCAGCGCCACCGCGCCGCCCATGGTCGCGATCCGCAGCACGCCCTCCGTCGGATCGAGCGGCAGCTGCGGCCCGCGGAACCCGTCGGGGTTCACGCGCGCGCCGTCGGTCCACGGCAGCAACGCGCCGGGGCGCAGCGACCACATGCAATCCGAATCGAACTTGTACAGGCCGTCGCCGCGGCGCAGCTCGCGGTCGCGCGCCTCGCTCCAGACCGGGCGCCGATCCAGGGCCCGCGGGTGCTCGAAATCGGCCTCGCGCAGCGCGAACTCGCCGCCCGTCAACGCCGCCACCACGCCGCACAGAGGCAGCGCGAAGCGCACCGCGCTGCTCCGGGGAGGAAAGCTCAGCGGCATGGGTTCGGGCCCGCCACCATGGAAGAGGAATTCGGCGCCGGTTGGGAGGGAAAAAGAGCCGCTCGGCAGATCTTTCCGGTTTCGACCGGAACCTCGGCCGGAGGTTGCCAACCGCGCGCCCCGGGGCGACCCTGCCGGCAGCCATGATCCGCCCGAGCGTCCTGCCCCTCGTCCTCCTCGCGGCCTGCGCCGCCCCCGCGTCGACCCGCCTGCCCATGGACACCCACAGCCATTCGGAGCCGCACCGCGTGCGGGTCACCCACGTCGACCTCGACCTCGCGATCGACTTCGAGGCCCGCCGGCTGCACGGCGAGGTGCGGCTCGCGATCGACCGGCCCGACCGCGCCGCGCCGCTCGTGATCGACCAGCAGGGGCTCGCGATCGCCTCGGTGACCGGGGACGACGGCCGGCCCCGCCGCCACGAGGTCGGCGTCGAGGCGCGGGGCCTGGGTTCCGCGGTCACGATCCATCTGGAGCCGGCGGACGCCGCCGTGCGGATCCGGTACGCCACGACCGAGCACGCGGATGCGGTGCAGTGGCTCGCGCCGTCGCAGACCGCGGGCGGGAAGGCGCCGTTCCTCTTCACGCAGGGTCAGGCGGTCCTGACGCGCACGTGGATCCCGTTGCAGGACTCGCCGCAGGTGCGCGTGTCCTACACCGCGCGCGTGCGCGCGCCCGAGGGGTTGACGCCGCTGATGAGCGCGGAGCAGCTCGGCCGCGGCTCCGACGGCGCGTTCCGGTTCCGCCTGACGCATCCGATCCCGCCGTACCTGATCGCGCTGGCCTGCGGCGACCTCGTGTTCCGGCCGATCTCCGAGCGCGCGGGCATCTGGGCCGAGCCGGCGGTCGTCGACCGCGCGCGCGCCGAGTTCGAGGACACCGAGGCGATGATCCGCTCCGCCGAGGAGCTGTTCGGGCCCTACCGCTGGGGCCGCTACGACGTGCTGGTGCTGCCGCCGGCGTTCCCGTTCGGCGGCATGGAGAACCCGTGCCTGACCTTCGCGACGCCGACCGTGCTGGCCGGCGACAAGTCGCTGGTGTCGCTCGTGGCGCACGAGCTGGCGCATTCGTGGTCGGGGAACCTCGTCACCAACGCCACGTGGCGCGACTTCTGGCTCAACGAGGGCTTCACCGTCTACTTCGAGCGCCGGATCATGGAGCGCGTCTACGGGGTCGAGCGCGCGGACATGGAGATGCAGCTCGCGCGGGCCGAGCTCGTGCGCGAGATGGCCGAGAAGCAGCCCTGGGAGCAGGTGCTGCACGTCGACATCGCCGATCGCCACCCCGACGAGGGCTTCTCCGGCGTGCCCTACACGAAGGGCGCGTTGTTCCTGATGCGCGTCGAGGAGGTCGTGGGGCGCGAGGCGTTCGACCGCTTCCTGCGACGCTGGTTCGACGAGCACGCGTTCCAGAGCGTGACGACGGCGCTGTTCCGCCGGTTCCTGGAGCGCGAGCTCCTGGCGCGGCACCCCGCGGCCGCCGCACAGCTCGACCTGGACGCCTGGATCGAGGGCCCGGGCCTGCCGGCCGACGCTCCGCGGCCCGCATCCGACCTGCTCGCCGCGGTCGATGCAGAAGTCGAGCGCTGGCGCGCCACGCGCGCCGCCGCCGACGTCGCGACGGAGGGCTGGACCACGCAGCAGTGGCTGCACTTCCTCGAGGCGCTGGCCCCGGCGCTGGACGCCGAGGCGATGGCGGCACTGGATGGACGGTTCGGCCTGACGTCGACGGGCAATGCCGAGATCCTGTGCGTGTGGCTGCGCCTCTCGATCCAGCACGGATACGCGGCCGCGGACGCCGCGCTCGAGCGCTTCCTGACGGACGTGGGGCGGCGGAAGTTCCTCCAGCCGCTGTACAAGGAGCTGTGCAAGAGCGCGGCAGGGAAGGAACGCGCGCTCGCCATCTACGCGCGCGTGCGGCCGCGCTACCACTCCGTTTCCACCGGGACGATCGACGCGATCGTCGGCTGGAAGGGCTGACTCAGCGCACGGTCAGGATCTCGTCGAGCGGCTTGCGCACGATCGCCGCGGCCGGCACGCGGCAGCCTTCCGCCGCGAACCCCACGGGGATCAGCACGAACGGCTTCTCGTGCCGCGCCGCACCCAGGAGCCCGGACAGGAACCCCATCGGGTTGGGCGTGTGCGTCAGCGTCGCGAGCCCGGCGTGGTGCGCGGCCGCCAGGAACAGCCCGACGGCGATGCCGACCGACTCCATGACGTAGTAGACCTGCGAATCGTCCGTGCCGCGCGTGTGCTTGAACACCACCACCAGCCAGGGCGCGATCTCCAGGAACTCCTTGTGCTCGTCCGTGCCCAGCGGCGCGAGGTCGGCCAGCCACGCGGCGCTGGCGCGCTGCGCGTAGAACTCGCGCTCCTCCTTCTCGGCGGCCAGGCGGATCGCGCGCTTCGTGGCCGGATCCTGCACGGCGACGAAGCGCCAGGGCTGCTTGTTGGCGCCGCTGGGCGCGCTGCCGGCGGTGCGCACCAGCCACTCGATCGTGGCGCGCGACACCGGCCGGTTGCTGAACTCGCGCACCGTGCGGCGCTTCCTCATCACGTCGTGGAACGCGCGCGCGGCTTCCTCCGGCGGCAACTCTGGGACGTGGCGGTCGGCGTAGGGGACGAACTGCGGCGCGCTCATGCGCCGGATGGTAGCCCGCTCAGCCCTGGAGCAGCGCGGCGCCGATCGCGCCCGAGAGGTCACCGAGGCTCGAGAGGCGCACGCTGGGCGGGCGCTCGGGCACGAACAAGTGGGGGACCATCGCGGCCGCGATGCGGCGCGCGTACGGCTCGCCCAGGCGCGTGCCCAGACCGCCGCCGATCACGACCGCCTCCACGTCGAGCAGGTTGACCGCCGAAGCGGCGCCCGCGGCGATCGCGGCGACCGCCTCGTCCAGCAGCTCCTTCGCCAACGCGTCGTCGCGGTCGAGCGCCCTGGCCCAGACGCCGCTCGTCAGGTGCTCGCGACCCTTCTTCTTGGCGATCTTGAACAGCCGGGTGTCGGTGCCGCGGTCCGCGAGTCGGCGCGCGCGCGCTTCGAGAGCGCGCCGGCCCGCGTAGGCTTCGACGCATCCCTTGCGGCCGCACGGACAGCGCCGCCCGCCCAGGCGCACGACCGCGTGGCCGATCTCGCCCGCCGCGCCGCGTCCGAGCCAGCGCCGGCCGTCGATCACGACGCCGCCGCCGATGCCCGTGCCCCACCACACGCCGAGGAACGACTTCACGCCGGCGCCGGCGCCCAGGCGCGCTTCCGCTTCGAGCGCGACGCCCACGTCGTTGCCGAGCTTCACGGGGCGGTCGACGGAACGCTGCAACAGCGCGGCGAGCGCCACGTCGCCGTCGAACCCGTCCAGGTTGCGCGCCCCGCTGACCGTGCCCTTGGATGCGTTCACCGCGCCCGGCGTGCCGACGCCGATGCCGGCGACCGCATCGAGCGCGAGCCCGGCCGCATCGAGCGCTGTGCGCAACGTGTCGGCGAGCGCCGCCGTGATCGCGTCCGGTCCGCCGGTGCGAGGCGTCGCCGTGCGAGCCGCGCCGACGACTTCGTCGGCATCGGAGAGGACGGCGGCCTGGATCTTCGTCCCGCCCAGGTCCAGGCCGGCGCGCACGCCGGCGGTCTTCTTGGATCCCATCGGATCCCCCTCATCGACAGCCTCCTGGCTGCGTCGGAGCGCGCTCGCGGAACCTTCTTGCTGGCAGGCGCTTAGGCCGGACCCCGAGGGCCGGCGTCGGACGCTCCCGGCGCGTGCGCGGAGCCCGGATCCGCCGTGTCCAGGCCCAGGATGCCGCGGACCTCGGGGTGCTCGCGGTTGAGGCGGATCGCGGTGACGGGGTGCTCGGGGCTGCGCGGATTGGGCACCTTCTCGGTGAGCAGCGCGCCGCGGTCGATCGACTCGTACAGCAGCCGCCGCACGGTGTCGGGATCCTCGGCCCAGGCGAAGCCGAACTTGGACAGGTAGACGTCGCGGAACCACTTGAGCGAAACGAACGAGAGCTGCGGTTCGCCCTGGGCCTGGTCGAGCGCGCGCACGAAGCCCTCGAAGGGTTCCGCGGGTTCGCCTCCCGGGCGCGTGTCCTCCCAGTCGTGGTGCGGCACCTCGAACACGAGCCACGCGCCGCACGTGCGCTGCGAGAAGGCCTGCGCGCCGTAGGAGCGTCGGACCTGGCGCGCCTTGTCGCGGTGGCGCAGCGACACGTGGACGCTGGCGCCGTCCGTCGGCGACAGGAGCAGCAGCGGGCGCAGCTCGGCCGGCAGGCGGCCCTCGCGCTCCAATTCGCGCAGGTTCTCCAGGGCGGCCTGCAGGTCGGCCTCCAGCTCCGCGATCGTCATCGTCGTGCGGTCCGTCTTGATGCTGTGCAATGCGATGGTCCTCCGCGGCACCGCGCGCTCCCCTGCGCGGTTCGATAGCGAACTCTAGTGCAGCGCCGGACGGGAGCGCTCCGGCGCCCGCATCATCCCGCGACGCAAGCGCGCGCTCAAGTCCCGGAGGAGGGCCCGCTCGCGCTCGACATCTCGACACGCACCGGGTTGCGGAAGTTCAGGTCGCGCTGCGGGAAGGGGATCTCGATGCCTGCCTCCTGCAGGACGTCCCACGCGGCGTACAGGAGCTGGCTTTGCAGTACGTGCGGCGTTCCCGAGAGCGTCTCGGACCAGACGCGCAGCTGGAAGTCGATCGAGCTCTCGCCGAATCCGACGAACAGGACGTCGGAGTTCATCTCCTGGATGACGTTCTCGTTCTTGCTGGCGACATCGAGCAGCAGGCGCTCCACCTCGCGCGGGTTGCTCCCGTAGGAAACGCCGATCGGGACCGAGATGCGCACGCGCCGGTCGTTGCCGTGGCTCCAGTTGATCACGGGCTGCGAGACGAACTCGGAGTTCGGGATGATGTGCGTGATGTTGTCGTTCGTGACGACCGACGTGCTGCGCGCGCCGATGCGGCGCACGACGCCGGTCGTGCCGCCGACCTCGACGCGGTGCCCGACGGTGATCGGGCGCTCGAACAGGATGATCAGCCCGCTGACGAAGTTGTTGACGATGTTCTGCAGGCCGAAGCCGATGCCGACGCCGAGCGCGCCGCCGAGCACGGCCAGGGCGGAGAGATCCAGGCCCAGCGTCGAGAGGCCGACCATCGCGCCCAGGACGACGACCGCGTAGCCCGAGATGCGGCCGATCGCGTCGCGGGCGCCCGGATCGAGCGCGGTGCGCTTCAGCACCCGGTCGCGCAGGAAGCGCCGCGTGAGCCGCCCGGCGACGATCACGACGGCGATGATGAGGACGAACTGCAGCAGCGTCGCCGGCGTGACCGACGCGTCGCCGAGCTTGAAGAGCTCCTTGTTCAGAAGCTCCAGGATGCGCTCGAGGCTCATGCCGCCGAGGATAGGACCTGATGCGGAGTCAGGACAACTTTCACGACTTGGGCGCGCCCCGGCGGCCAAACGGCCGCCGGGGCGCGTCCAAGTCGCGAAAGTTGTCCCGACTCCGTATCAGGTGCCCCAGGTGACCTGCACCGCGTTCGTCAGGTTGAACGTGCTGGGCGTGCAGAACGCCGCGGCGTTGCGGTACCAGATCTGGTAGTAGCGCAAGTCGCCCGCGCTGCACATGCCGCGCACCGACACCGAGAGGTCGCCGGCGACCGGGTACTGGCTGGCGCCGCCGACGTTCGTCTTGGTTCCCAGGCGTGTCACGACGCCGCCCGCGCAGCGCAGGCCGTCGCCGAAGACGACTCCAGCGCCGCCGCTGATCACGGTCGTGCCCTGGAAATACAGGCACGGCGCGCTCGGCATCTGCGTTCCCTGCAGGACCAGCGAATCGCTGCCGATGCTGGCGCCGCCCGTGGTCGTCAGCTTGCCGCCGGTCGCCAGCGAGCTGAGGCAGCCCTCCTCGGCGCCGACCGTGCTGTTGTTGGCGCACGGGCAGGCCGTGCCCGATCCGTCGCCGAAGCACAGCGGCGTGCCCGCCGGGCCGCCGATCTCGACGACGCCGTGCGGGTTGGCGTGGTAGCCCGTCGGCGCGTTGGCGAGGTCGTTCCAGAACGCCAGCGGGTTGTTCTTGCGCATGGCGGCGTAGTCCTCGCCGCCCGCGCCGTTGTTGGGCTCGCCAACGTCCCAGTTGGTGTACGTGACCGGCGTGCCGTCGGCCCACACGAACGTGCCCTCGACGGCGACGTCGTTGAGGCCGATCCACAGATCGCGGTCGATGCCCAGGTAGCTGTGCCACTGCGCGGTGAGCCAGTCGTGCTCGGCCTGGTCGTTCACCGTCGCGAGATGTCCGCCCAGCGAGATCGCCGTGGCTTCGGCCGATGCCCACGAGCCTCCAGCCAACAGGTGATAGGTGTGGCCGTTGGCGGGGTTGATGCGCGTGTCGAGCACGGCGAGCATGCCCGGCGCGTTGATGCTGATCGACCCCGAGCCGGCCGCCGCGCCCGGGTAGTTCCCGACGCGGATGTAGTAGACGTTGCCCGAGGTGACGCTCACGTCCAGCGACGTCTGCAGCGCGCACGCGTCGTCGTTGCACGCCAGCACGGCGCCCGCGCAGGAGCCGTTCAAGACCGCGATCTTGGAGTCGATCGTGGTCAGCGTGCACGTGCTGATGGTCACCAGCCCCGTCGACGTCGCCGTCCACGCGAACCAGACGTCGTTGGTGATGTCGCTCTGGCCGAAGAAGTTGCACAAGGGGTCGGCGACGCCGTCGGTCGTCGCGCCGACGTTCGTGAACGGGAACGTTCCGGTGCCGGAGATCGCCTGCGCGGTGGCGCACAGATCCGAGCCCTGGGCCAGGGCCGGCGCGGCAAGGGTTCCAAGGGCGACGAGGCGGACGAGGGGCATTCGCAGCATGAGGGATCTCCGTGAGGGGGTCGAACTCGACCAGCCTAACCGTTCCCGCGCAGTCCGTGGGGCGTGGGTCGGCCGTGCGGTACCGACTTCCGCCCGGATCCGTGCCGAGCCGGCCCGTCGCCGCCCGTCCGGGCGAGTAGGCTGGCCGAGGCATGCTGGGCTGGCTGCTCCTGTGCTGCGCGGCCGCGGGCCGGGGCGACGCGTTCGCGGAGCGCGCGCGGCCCGTGCTCGCGGAACGCTGTTTCGCGTGTCATTCCGGCGCGGATCCTGACGGCGAACTCGGGCTCGATCGGCTGCGCGGCGACGCGGCGAGCGAGTCCGGCGCCTGGAGCGCGGTCCGGCGGCGCGTGCGCGCGCACGAGATGCCGCCCGACGGCGAACCGCAGCCCACGGCCGAGGAACGCGCCGAGCTGCTCGCCTGGATCGACGCGGCGCTGGGGCCCGAGGTCGCGCGTGCCCCGGTGGAACGCCCCGTGCTGCGGCGCCTGAACCGACGCGAGTACGTGAACACGGTCCGCGACCTGTTCGGCGTGAGCATCGACCCCGCGGATCTGCCGCCCGACGACATCGGCCACGGTTTCGACACGATCGGCGAGGTGCTTGCGACGTCGGAGCTCCTGCTGGAGCAGCACCTGCGCCTGGCGGAGCGCGTCGCCGAACGCGCCGTGCTGCCGGCCGACGCGCCGGAGCCGCCGCGCGCGCGCATCGACGGCGCGAAGCTCGGCGCCGGCCGGGCGAGCAGCGCGCGCGGCAGGCATCGCGGGCTGTTCTCGAACGGCGAAGTCACGTGGACGCGCAGGCTGCCGCGCGACGGCGAGTACGCGATCCGCGCGCGGGTGCACGGCGATCAGGCCGGGCCGGACCCCTGCCGCCTCGCGTTGCGAGCCGGCCCGCGCGAGCTCCTGCGCGCCGACGTTCCCGAACGCGCGCCGGACCACCGGATCGTCGAGGTGTTCGCGCGTCTTCCCGCCGGCACGAACCGGATCGCCGTCGCCTTCCTGAACGACTACTACGTGCCCGACGACCCGGATCCGGCGCAGCGCGACCGCAACCTGGTCGTGGAGTGGCTCGAGATCGAGGGTCCGCTCGATCCGCCGGCCTGGCCGCGCTACCAGCGCGAGGAGCTCGACCCGGCGACGCGCGGCACGCTGCGCGACGTCGTCGCCCGGCTGCTGCGCCGCGCGTGGCGCCGGCCGCCGGACGCGGCGGAGGTGGACGCGGTGCTCGCGCTGGCCGAGCGGGAAGAAGGCCTCGAGGCGCGCGCCCGCGCCGCGCTGGTCGCCGCGCTGGCGTCGCCGCACTTCCTCTACCGCGTGGAGAGGGACGCCCCGACGTCGGGCGCGCAGCCGATCGACGATCACGCGCTCGCCGTGCGTCTCGCGTACTTCCTGTGGAGCAGCGCTCCGGATGCGGAGCTCGACGCGGCCGCCGACGCGGACATGCTCGACCATCCCGCCATCCTGCGGGGACAGGTGCGGCGCCTGATCGCCGACGCGCGGTCGACCGCGCTGGCCGAGGGTTTCGCCGTGCAGTGGCTGCAACTGGGCCGCTTCGAGCGGGCCGCACCGGATCCGGCGCAGTTTCCCGGCTTCGATGAGGGTCTGCGCGCCTCGATGCGGGCCGAAGCCACGCTGCTCTTCGACGCCGTGCTGCGCGAGGACCGCCGTGCGCGCGACCTGCTCGATCCGGGCTTCACGTTCGTCGACGAACGCCTCGCGGCCCACTACGGGATCGAGGGCGTGCGCGGCGGCACGCCGCGCCGCGTGCGGGTCACCGACGGCGTGCGCGGCGGGATCCTGGGACTGGGCGCGGTCCTGACCGCCACGAGCTATCCCACGCGCACCAGCCCGTCGTCGCGCGGCAAGTTCGTGCTGGAGGCGCTGCTCGGCGCGCCGCCGCCGCCGCCGCCGCCCGGGGTCGGCGTGCTGGACGAGAGCGCGCAGGCCGCAGGCGAGTCGAGCCTGCGCGAACGGCTCGAACGGCATCGCGGCGACCCGGGCTGCGCGGCGTGCCACCAGTCGATCGATCCGCTCGGCTTCGGGCTGGAGAACCTGGATGCCGCCGGTCGCTGGAGGACGCGCGAGGGACGCCATCCGATCGACGCGCGCGGCGTGCTGCCCGACGGGCGCGCGTTCGACGGGCCGGCGGAGCTGCAGCGGCTTGTGGCCGACGACCCGGCGTTCGTGCGCTGTCTCGCGCAGAAACTGGCCGTGTACGCGCTCGGATATGACGTCGACGCGGCCGACCGCGGCGCGATCGACGCGATCGTCGAGGCCGCCGGCAAGCACCCGACGCTCGCCGGGCTGATCGAAGCCCTCGTGCTGTCGCCGCGGTTCCGTCAGCGCTGATCCGCGCGCGCGACGGGCCGCACGGGCGAGCCCTCGTAGCGGCCGCCGGCGGTGAGGCGCTCGTGTTTCATCACCACGCTGCCCGGCGCGACGCGCGCACCCGGTCCGACCTCGGCGCCGAAGAACAGCACCGCGCCCGCGCCGACGGACGCTCCGCGACGAATCGTCACGCGGTCGATCTTCAGGACGCGGTCCTCGAAGCTGTGTGCCTGGAACAGGCCGTTCACGGTCGCGTCGTCCTCGATGCGCAGCATGTCGGGGTCGACGACGTGCGCGAACCCGGCGCCCAGCACCGCGCGCCGGCCGATCGACACGCCCATCGCGCGCAGGAAGGGCGCGAGCAGCAGCGTGCCCTCCAGGCGCGACAGGATCGGCCGTGCCCATTGTCCCCAGGCCACGTACAGGAAGTCCCAGCGGCTGCACCAGCACGACCACAGCGCATGCCGTCCGGGCCGGACGCGGCCGAGCAGCAACCACTTCAGCGCGAGCGTCGCTGCGCACAGCACGGCGCCGGCGGCCAGGCTGACGGCGGGCAGGTGCAACAGGTGCAGCTCAAGCGCCGAACCGGACGCCGCGGCGCCGGCCGCCAGCTTGAGCCACTCCAACGTGACGAACACGGGCAGCACCGGGATCAGCACGCGCGCAGCTTCCCACAGCCAGCGGTTCACGTAGCGCAGCGTGCCCGGATCGTGCGTCAGCGCGCGGTCCACTTCCGTCGCCGCGCGCCGCGGCAGCTCGAAAGCGGGCCGGCCGAACCACGAAGTCCCGGCGCGCACGCGTCCGTCGGCCACCGTGCTGACGCCCACCAGCGTGCCTGCGGGCAGCTCCGTGCCGCACGGGAGCACGGCGTGGTTGCCGAGGAACGTGTCGCGCGCGATGCGCGTGCGCGCCAGCGTCACCGTCCCGCGATGGATGCGCGGCCCGCCCAGGTAGATGCCGTCGGCCAGGAAGCACTCGTCGCCGATCTCGACGCACTCGGGGACGACGTCGATGATCGTGCTGATCTCCGACTTCCTGCCCACGCGCATTCCCGCGAGGCGCAGCCAGGCCGGCCAGAACAGCGTGCCGCTGAGCAGGTCGCCGGCGTGGCGCACGGCATCGGTCTTGGCGAGCACGCGCAGGTGCGCGAGGCTCCGCACGGGAATGACGCCCTCGCGCACGCGGCCGATCGCGCGGACGAACAGCGCCGACGCCAGCGCCGACGCGGGGCCGGCGACGACGACCAGCGCCAGGACGACGACCAGCTCGGGCGCGAACCCGTGCGGGTCGAGCACGATGGCGAGCGCCTCGTTCGCGGTCACGCCGCCGATCCACGCGGCCCAGGCCAGCGTAGCTGCGATCAGGGCGTACGGACCGGCGACGACGCGCGCGAGCCGCAACGCGAGCAGCGCCAGCGCGTGCAGGCCTTCCCCGTGCGGACGCGCGCCCGCATCCAGCGCGGGCGCCTCCGGCGCGCGGCCGGCCGGTTGCGCCGGCACACCGTCCCAGCGCTCGCCGTCGGGAATGCGCGCGCCCGAAGGCAGCGTCGACAGCGGCGCGAGGCACGCGCGTTCGCCCAGGCTCGCGCCGGGGCCGATGATGGCGCGGATGTCGACCGTGCTCTCCGCACCCAGCCGGACGGCGCCGACCACCAGCTCGCCGGCCTCGAGGTCGACGAGCCGCAGCTCGGCCTCCTGGCAGACGGTCACGCCGTCCTCGATCTCGAGCAGGTCCCAGCCCCCGCGTGCGACGTTCACGCCGCGATGCAAGTGGACGTGCCGTCCGACGCGCGCTCCGAGCGCGCGCAGCGTCCATGTCTGCAGGATCGTGCCCTGCAGCGCCGTCCACGGCACGAGCGACGCCATCTGCTGCACGATCCAGTGCCGCAGGTGGAGGGAACTCCAGACCGGGAAGCGCCCGGCGCGGTAGCGGCCGATCACGAGCCACTTGGTGGCGACGGCGCCGGCGATCGCGAGCACGGCGTAGGCGCAGCCTGCCGCGAACAGGAGCAGCGGCGAGACCAGCACGAACGCCACCAGGCCCAGGTCGCGCGCGAGGAACGGGACGAGGTCCAGGCCGGCGAGGTAGAGCAGCGAGGAGGTGACGACCAGCGCCGCACCGAGCCAGGCCGATTGCGCGGCCGTCATCCACGAGGGGTTCGCGTCGCGCGCGGGCGCGGGCGCCTCCGGCCGGGCCTCCGGCGAGCGGCCGGCGCGGGCCGCGAGGGCCGCCGCCGTGCGCGCCGCGTACACGTCGCGCACGGTCAGGTGCGCCGTCCGCGGATCCGCACGCAGGCGCGACACGGCCACGGCCGCCGCGAGCGAGTCGCCGCCCAGGGTCACGAAGAAGTCGTCCTCGACCGAGACTGCACCATGCCCCAGCGCGGCTTCGAATGCCGCGGCGACCAGGCGCTCGTGCTCGTCGCGCGGCGCGACCCGCTCCGGCCGCGGCCCGGCCTCCGCGATCACGGGCAGCGCCGCGCGATCGAGCTTGCCGCCGGTCGTCGTGGGCAGCGCCTCCAGCCGGGCGAAGCGCGCGGGCACCATGTGCGCGGGCAGCGCCGCGGCCAGCCGACCGCGCAGGTCGTCGAACGACGGCGCGCGCGCGGGGTCGGCGGCGACGATGAACGCGCACAGCACCTGTCCGGCACCTGCGCCCTGCACGCAGCATGCGGCCGCGCGCACGCCGTCGATCCGCGCCAGGCACGCCTCGATCGCGCCGAGCTCGATGCGGTGTCCGCGCACCTTCACCTGCGCGTCGATGCGGCCCAGGAAGTGGTGGTCGCCCCGCGCGTCGCGCCGCACCAGGTCGCCGGTGCGATACAGGCGTCCCAGCGCGGGGTGCGCGGGAAAGCGCGCGGCCGTGAGCTCCGGACGGTTGAGGTAGCCGCGCGCCAGTCCGATCCCGCCGATGCACAGCTCGCCGCTCCCGCCGTCGGGCACGGGCTGCAGCGCCTCGTCGAGCACGTGCGCGTCGTTGCCGCGGACCGGCCGGCCGATCGTGACGGGCTCGCCGGCGCGCACGCGCCCGCGCAGCACCGTGACCGTGCACTCCGTCGGCCCGTAGCCGTTCTCGAACCAGCGTCCGCGCGCCCAGCGATCGGCCACGTCGCGCGGAAGCGCCTCGCCGCCGGCGTAGACCAGGCGCAGGTCGGGCAGCGCGACCGCCGGGTCGTCGCAACCCATCGCGCGCAGCAACGTGGGCGTCGGGCACAGCACGGTCACGCGCTCGTCGCGCAACCACCCGACCAGGTCAGGCCCGCGCCGGGCGGCCTCGTCGTCCAGGACGACGAGCGTCGCGCCGCTCGCGAGCGCCAACCAGGTCTCCTCGACCGACGAGTCGTAGGCCGCCGACGATCCCTGCGCCACGCGGTCGTCCGGTCCCAGGCCGAACTGCTCCAGGTCCGACGCCACCAGGTTCGCGATCCCGGCGTGCTCGATCATGACGCCCTTGGGTCGGCCCGTGGTGCCCGACGTGTAGATGACGTAGGCCAGCGATCGCGGCGTCAGCCACGCTGGCACGTGCCGCGCGCCGCCGCGAACCGCGGGCAGCGCGTGCACGTCGAGAAGGCTGCCCGCGTTCCAGCCAGCCGCGCGCGCCCGCCGGAGGCCTCGCGCGTCTGCGAGCAGGGCGACGGGCCGCGCGTCCTCCAGGATCGCGCGTGCGTGCTCGTCGGGAAACGCCGGGTCGAGGCACAGGTAGGCCGCACCCGACTCGAGGACCCCGAGCTGGGCGGCGAAGTGCTCCGTCATCTCGCGCGGCAGCAGGACCGCGACGACGCACTCCCCCTTGACCAGCGCAGCCAGCGCGGCCGCGATCGCGCAGGCCGCCTGGTCGAGCTCCGCGTAGGTCGCGCGGCGCCGTGCGGGCCGGTCCGGTCCGGGCGGCACGTCGATCGCCGTCCGCGTGCCATGGCGACGCGCGGCGTCCGCGAAGAACTCGTGGAGCAGCCGCGCGTCGGGGCCCGGCGTGTTCGGCAGCGCGGCGCTCAACGGCGGGGGAGGCGGTAGATCTCGAACACCGGGCCCATGCTGTCCGCGACGAGGACGCGCCACCAGAGGCAGATCTTGCGGATCTCGGAGTCGTCCTGGTAGCGCAACGGCCCGTCATCGCCGCGGCCCACGAGCAGGGGCGAGACGCGCGCGACGAGCTCGCCCGCGGCGCGCGTGCCGGCCTCGATCTGGTTCAGCTCGAGGGTCCCGGCGTTGCAGCCCACCGCGACGACCACGTAGTCGGCGTCCTGGGACAGGATCCAGGCGCGCGGATCGGCGAACAGCCGCTGGCGCTGCTCGGAGCGCAGGAACCGCAGGTTCGCGATGCGGAACGCGGGCAGGTCTCGCGCCGCGTGCGGCGTGGCCGCCTGGTAGTTCACCCACGGGTAGTTGTGGATGCCCAGCAGCGGATCGGGGCCGGCGAGGGACTCGGCGTGGCGCAAGAGCGGAAGGTCCTGGCCAGGGTCGACGACGATGCGTTGGCGCTCCGGGTCGACGTTCGCGGCGATCCACGCCGCGGCGCGCCGCGCCGTGTCCGGCCGCGAGCGGACGTGCGCGAGACGCAGCGCGCACACGACCTGCAGCGCGCAGGCCGCGAGGATCAGTCGCCGGCCCGTCAGCGACCTGGTCCGGTCGTACAGCACCGCGGCCGCCAGGGCCGCGATCGCCACCAGGGGCAGGGCGAACCGCACGAAGGTGAGGCCGTACATCCCGAACAGCAGCACGAAGGGGAGAACGAACGCCAGCACGACGAGCGCGTCCGCGTGCCGCCGCAGCCGCGGCCACCAGCGCGGGCGCGACCGGGGCCCGCTTCTCCGCACCAACAGGAACGCGCACGGGAGCGCCGCCGCGGCCAACGCGAGCAGCAACGGGTCGTAGCTCCAGAACGCCTGCAGCAGCACGCCGAAGCCGTGCCCGTTCAGCTTCGTGAGGTGGAACCGGTGCCCGGACAGGTTGACCTGCCCTTCGCCGACACCGAACTGCGCTGCATCCGCGCCGAAGCCCGCGCTCGGCAGGAAGATGAACGGGTAGAAGACGCGGATGAACCCGAACGTGATCGCGAGCGCAGCGAGCAGCCACGCGGTCCGCTTGCACCACGTGCGGCGCGGGCCCAGCACGTGCGCCGCCAGGATCGGCGGCAGGCCCGCGAGTCCGCCCTGCAGCACCGAGACCGCCAGGCCCAGCGCGACCCCCGCTCCCAGGTACGTCGGCAGGGTCCCGCGCCGGCGGATGGCGAGCGCCGCGACCAGCGTCCAGGCGATGAACGCCGACGACGCGCCGTGCGGCCGGGTCTGCTGCGCGTACCACAGGTGCAGCGTGCTCGCCGCGGCGAGCAGCGCGGCCAGCAGCGCGGCATCGCGCCGCACGAAGCGCCGCGCGAGCAGGTACACCGCCGGAACGAGCAGCACGGAGAGGCACGCGATCACGCTGCGGATCTGCCGGCGCTGTGCGCCCGCCGCGTCGAGGTGCTCCTCGAGCGTCGCGGGTGGCACTGCCGGCCGCGGATCGGGCAGGCTGGCCGCGATCCGGGCGACGAGCAGGGGATACCAGCCGAAGTCGACGTCGCGCTCGGGGTGCGGGTCGCTCGCGCGCAGGAGCTCGACCTGCGTCGTGTAGACGCGCTGATCCGGCTCCCAGAAGGTCGGCAGCAGGAAGCCGATGCCCGTGAGCCGCAGCCCCAGCGCGAGCAGGGTGATCGCCGCCAGCGCGAGCCCCGCGCGCCGCGCGGTCCAGCGTTCGGTGGGGATCGTGGGAGGCGCGTGCACGGGGCCGCCAGCGTACGTTCGCGGACGCGCGCTGGAACCGCGCGGCGGCGCGCCGGTCTCGGAGAACCTGCCGTCGTGCGCCGCGCCGGTCCGGATCCGCGCGGCCAGGACCGGGCGCCGTCCCGCGGCCCGTCAGCCGGCGGCTTCTCCCGCCCCGGCTCGTCACGGGCCGGGGCGGGAGCGTGCGCAGTCCGCGCGGCGCCGCCTCACTTGGTGGCGGCCTCGCTCTCCTCGACGAAGACCTCCTTCAGCATCCCCGTCTCGATCTCGTAGACGAAGCCGCGGATCTTGTCGCGGTGCTTCAGGAACGGCGAGCGCTGCAGGCGTCGGATCGACTGGCGCACGTCGACGAACGGATCCTTGAAGGCCTCCATGGCAAACCGCGGGCTGACGCCGGTTTCCTGCTCGATCTCGGCGCGCATCTGGTCCTCGCTGATCTTCATCAGGCCGCAGTCGGTGTGGTGGACCAGCACGATCTCGCGCGTGCCCAGCAGCCGTTGCGAGAGCAGCAGGGAGCGGATCACGTCGTCCGTCACGACCCCGCCGGCGTTGCGGATGACGTGCGCCTCGCCCGGCTTCAGCCCGAGGATCGGGAAGATCGGCATCCGCGAGTCCATGCAGGCCACCACGGCCATCTGGCGCGCGGGCGCGATGGGCAGTGCGCCCCCGAATTGGCTCTTCGCCCAAGCGCGGTTGCTGTCGAGGATGGGATCGGGCTTGGTCATGAGCGGGGGCGTGCGGGGGTTGCGCGACGGCGGGGATTCCCGGCCATGATGCCATTCGCGTCCGCCGATCGCGCGTCCGGACTCGGCCGGGACGGCGTCCGCTTGCTCGCCGAGCACTCAGAGCAGGACGTGCCAGGCCCAGGTCGCCGCGAGCCCGCCGGAAGGCGCGCGCGAGAACGCTTGCAACCACAGCTGCGGCTGGACCACGGGCTGCAGAGGCAGGCTCAGCATCCGCTCGCCCTGTCCGCCGGCGTCCAGCGGGATCGGCAGGCGCAACACGACGTCGGCGGCGATCGGCGCGCAGGGCGAGAAGGAACTGTAGACGTGCTGCCGACGACCGATCACGGCGACCGCCAGGCCGTTGGGAGTTCCGTTGCGCACGCGCAGGCGCGCCGGCGCGAACGGCGCGGGCTGCACGATCACGTCCAGGCCCAGGCGCGGCGCGGGCGGCGTCCAGCAACTGCGTCCGACCCAGAGGATGTGGCCGGGACCGCCGCGCCACACGCGCACGTAGCCCGTGCCCGGCGTGCCGTGGTACGGCTCGGGCGCGCCCGCCAGCACGTCGGCCAGGCCGTCGCCGTCGATGTCGCCCGCTCTCGCGATCGACGTCGCGAGGCCGTCCTGATCGCGATCGCCGTAGAGCACGCGCAGGATCTCCCCGGTGAGGCCCGAGTGGACGAACACCACGCCGGGGTGCTCGTTGTCCGGATCGTGACGCGACGACGCAGCCCAGTCCGGCCAGCCGTCCCCGTCGAAGTCGCCCAGGGCGGCGAGCGTGCGGCCCATGAAATCGTCGGCCGTCACGCCGATGCGACGGTAGAGCAGCGTGCCGGCGGGCAGCGAGATCACGTTGACGCTGCCCGGCTGCAGGCCCGGCGTGAAGCCCGGATCGCTCCACGCGCCGACCACGATCTCGGGCGCGCCGTCGCCGGTCACGTCGCCCAGCACGGCCAGCGCGCCGCCGAAGCTCGAAGCGGGCACGCCGCCGGTCCAACTCGCCAGGATCGCGCCGGTCGCGCCCGAGATCGCCAGCACGGCGCCGGTGTCGACGCCGCCCAGGTCCATGCCGGGCGCGCCGACCAGAAGGTCGTCCGTGCCGTCGCCGTCGAAATCGCCCAGCGGCACGAACGCGGCGCCGAAGCGGTCGCCCGCGGCAACGCCAGGGCGGTCCAGCAGCGTGGCGCCGCTCGCGCCGGAGATCACGAGCAGACGGCCCGCGCCGGCGCCCGCACCGGGCGCTCCCAGTCCCAGATCGTGCACGCCATCGCCGTCGATGTCGCCGGCCGTTCCGACGGCGGCGCCCATCAAGTCGTTGGCGGTCGCGCCTGGGAATGCCGCCAGCACCGCGCCGTCCGCTCCGCGCAGGAGCCGCGCGACGCCCGTGCTGGCGTTGGCGCGCGGCGCGCCCGCCAGGACTTCCGCGAGACCGTCGCCGTCGATGTCGGGCACGAGCGCGACCGCCGTGCCGAAATGCTCGAGCTGGGCCAGGCCCGGCGTCGTCCACAGCACCGCCCCCGTGCGGCCGTCGATGGCGCGCACGAAGCCCGGACCGGGCGCGATCGGATGCGGTTCGATCGCGCCGACGACCAGGTCGGGCTTGCCGTCGCCGGACAGGTCGAGGCCGCCCGCGACGGACTGCCCGAAGAAATCGCCGGGCCCGTCGCCGCGCGCGGTGCGCAGGACTTCCTGCGCGATCGCCGGCATGATCAGGAGAAGCGCGCCCGCGACCTGGATGGTCGTGCGGAGGATCCGTCTCACGGGGTCGAGGATACACCCGCGGGGCGACCACGGCTGGGCGGAACGCCTCGGGATCTGGCGCGGCGCACCGAGCGGGTGGAGGATGGCGCCATGCGGGCCATCGACCGGCGGAGCGTGCTGCGCGGAGCGGGAGCCGTTCTCGCGCTGCCGCTGCTGGACGCCATGGGCGCGCGCGCGTCGACGGCGCCGAGCGCGCCGCCGCCGCGCCGCCTGGTGTTCGTGTACGCGCCGAACGGGGTCCATCGCGCGCTGTGGACGCCGGCCGCCGCGGGTCCGCTCGAGAGCCTGCCGCCGACGCTCGAGCCGCTCGCGGCGTGGCGCGAACGCATGCTGTCCATCGGGGGCCTCGCCCTCGACGGCGCGCGCGCGCACGGCGACGGCCCCGGCGACCACGCGCGCGCGAACGCGGCGTTCCTGACCTGCGCGCACCCGCGCAAGACCGACGGTGCCGAGCTCGAGGCCGGGATCAGCGTCGACCAGCTCGCCGCGCAGCGCATCGGCGCGCGCACGCGCCTGCGCTCGCTGGAGATCGGCTGCGAAGGGGGCTCGCAGTCGGGCCAGTGCGACTCGGGCTACGCGTGCGCGTACTCCAGCAACCTGTCGTGGGCCTCGCCGCGCACGCCGTGCCCCAAGGAGACCGATCCGCGGCGCGTCTTCGACCGCCTGTTCCGCGACGGCGCGGACGGCGAGAGCGACGAGGAGCGCGCGGCGCGCCTCGCGCGGCGCCGCAGCGTGCTGGATCTGGTGCGCGAGGAGGCGCGCGCGCTGTCACGGCGGCTGGGTGCGGCGGACCGGCGCAAGCTCGACGAGTACGAGAGCGCGGTGCGCGAGCTCGAGCGGCGGCTCGAGCGGGCGGCGCAGGGCGACGACGAGGTGCCGGATGCGGCGCGGCCGGCGGGGACTCCGAAGGACCGCGGAGAGCACGCCGCGCTGCTCGCCGACGTGCTGGCGCTCGCGTTCCGGACGGATTCGACGCGCATCGCGACGTTCTCGCTGGCGAACGAGGGCAGCAACGCCAGCCACCGCGCGATCGGCGTGCCCGAGGGGCACCACGAGATCAGCCACCACGGCGGCGACGCGGCGAAGATGGCCAAGGTCGGCCTCGTCGACGCCTTCCACATGCGCTGTCTCGCGCAGGTGCTCGCGAAGCTGGAGGCGGCGGGGGAGGGCGACGGCACGCTGCTCGACCGGACCGACGTCCTGTTCGGCAGCGGGATCGGCGACGGCAACCGCCACGATCACGCCGACCTGCCGATCCTCCTGTTCGCGGGCGGCGTGCGCGGCGGGCGCCACGTGATCGCGCCGCGCGAGACGCCGCTCGCGAACCTGCACCTCGCGCTGCTCGGGCGGATGGGCGTCGACGCGCCGCGCTTCGGCGACAGCACGGGCTGCTTCGAGCTGGGCTGAGCGGTCGAGCCGAGCCGTTGAAGCGGCTGTCGACCCCGCTGGCGTGCGAGGAGCGTGGCGCTGCGGTCGAGGCCCGTGTGGACCGGTCGCGAATGCCGGCTTCCTCGCACGCCAGCCGGGACCAGAAAAGGGTGCCGAATCAAGTTCGCGTGGGAGCTCTCCAGGCAGGCTCACACGCGCTCACGTGGTCGTTCCGGATCACCGCGGGGGCCAGGACTCCGGAACCTTGCAGCAGTAGCTGCATCGTTCAGCGAGTCGGCCGCGCGCGTAGGGGAACTGACGCAGCCACGCGTTCGCCGCTGCGAGCGAGACGAAGGGCCCGATCCAGGCTGTCTTCGGGAAGTCCATGAGCGGGTGATCGGGCCCGACGCGGGCCGTCCGGCCGGAGACTCCCAGGCCACAACGGCAATAGCGGCAATCAGCGTGGTGGAGCACGATGCGCTGACTGCGGCGGGCGGGGTACCAGAAGCTCCGGCGGATGTAAACGAGGTTGGAGGCGACGAGGCGGAAGGGCTGACGGTGCGCGGGCATGTCCATGGCTCCTGTGATGGGCTAGCGAACGCGGTCTCGAACCACGGCGCCAATCTCGCCCCGGACTCCAGAGCAGGGAAGCCCCTCGTCGTGTGACGGAAGGACTTGCGACGATTCCTCGCCCATGGGGGAAATCGTCGCCGTAAGTGCTTCGCGCGAAATCCGTGGCACGTGCGATGCTTGCGCGCGCTCGCGCGCTCGAACGCCCGCTCAGCCGCGCAGCGTCTCGATCGGCCGGGCCGTCAGCGCGCGCGCGCTCGCCAGCAGGCCGCACAGCGCGGCGACCAACGCGGTGCCGAGCGCGGCGCCCAGCGGCATCCACCACGCGACGTCGGCGCCCAGGTCGATGACCTGCTCGAGGAAGGTCCAGGCCAGCACCGCCGCGGCGGTACCGCCGACCAGCCCCGCGACGAGGCCCAGCAGGCCGTACTCGGTCGCGAACAGGCCCGCGATCGACGCGCGCCGCACGCCGAGCGACTTCAGCAGCGCGACCTCGCGCGCGCGGTGCACGGCGCCGGAGCTGGCGACGCCGGCCAGGATCGCAAGGCCCACCAGGATCGTGAACAGGCCCAGCGCGCGCACGCCGACCGCCATGCGCGAGAGGATGTCGAGCACGCGCTCCAGGATCGGCCGCACCCGCAGCGGCGTCACGTTGGGGTAGGTCCGCGCGAGCTCGTCCTGGAACGGCTGCTCGTCGGCGGCCTCGACGCGCGCCGCGCCCAGCAGCATGTGCGGCGCGTCGTCCAGCGCGCCCGGCTCGGCCACCAGGAAGAAGTTGATCGAGAACGACTCCCACTCGACGGTGCGGATCGACGTCACGGCGAGATCGCGCGGCACGCCCTGGATGTCGAAGGTGAGGCGCGTGCCGAGCGTCGCGCCCAGGTCGCGCGCGAAGCCCTCCTCGATGCTGACCTCGGGCACCGCGGGGTCGCTCCACAGCGTGCCTTCGACGACGCGATTGTCGGCAGGCAGCTCGCCCATCCAGGTGATGCGCTGCTCGCGCGTCAGCACCCAGCGCTTGCGGTCCGGCGCGTCCTCGGAACGGTCCGCGGCCAGGCTCGCGACCGGCGTGCCGCCGACGGCCGCGAGGCGCGCCGTGACCACCGGGACGCCGACGACGTTGACGGCGCCGTGGCGCGCCAGGACGTCCTGGATCCCGGGCCACTGATCGGGCTGCACGTCGGCCAGGAAGATGCTCGGCGCGTCCGCCGGCAGCGCGGTGCGCAGGCGTTCGGCGACCTCGCGCTCGATCAGCGCGGTCGACGCGACCACCAGGACGCCCAGGCCCAGCGCGACGACGGCGCCGCGCGTTCCCGCGCCCGGCCGCGCGAGGGCGGAGACGCCGTGCACGAGCCACGCGGGCAGTCGTTCGCGCGGAAGGCGCGCGGCGAGCGACGTCAGTCCGCGCGCGCCCAGCGCGAGCAGCGCGGCCGCGACGGCGACGCCGCCCGTGAAGTATGCCGCGAGCGACAGCGACTCGGCCTGGATCCAGGCCGCGGCCAGGACGCCGGACACGACCGCCGACGCCGCGATCCACGCGACCGCGCGCGGCGCGGGCAGCGGCTCGGCCTCGGAGCGCAGCACGCGCGCCGGCGGCACGCGCCACACGGCCGTCAGCGGCGGCAGCGCGAAGACGAGCGCGATCGCGACGCCCATCAGCGTGCCTCTCCAGGCGGCGAGGGGCTGCCAGGCGATCTGGAAGTCGGCCGGCAGCGCGTCGCTCGCGACCGCGGGCACGAGGAAGGGGATGAGCGTCCCCAGGAGCGCGCCGGCCAGGCTGGCGACGAAGGCGAGCAGCGCGACGTGCGTGGCGAGCAGCACGAGCACCTCGGCGGGTCGGAAACCGATGGCGCGCAGCACGGCGACCGCCTGCACGCGCGACGCGACCCACGCGCGCACGATCTGCGCGACGCCGACGCCGCCCAGGAGGAGCGACAGGAGCGCCGCGAGGCCGACGAAACGCTCGACGCGCGCCAGCGAGCTGCGGATCGTCGGCTGCGCCTCGTTGGCGGTCTCGACCGAGATGTACTCGCGGCCGGGCAGGACGCGTTTCGTCTCGGCGGCCCAGGCCTCGACGCGCTCGGCCGGCGTGCCGGCGGGCGCGCGGAACAACGCGCGGTGGCGGACGCGGCTGCCGAAGCCCAGGAGCCCCGTGCGTTCGAGACCGGCGAGGCTGACGAACACGCGCGGGTCGCTGCGGAACGCCAGGCCCAGGCGACCCGGCGCGTCGACGACCACCGCGCGCACGGTGAACTCGGCGCTGCCGATGGCGAGGCGCGCGCCGACGGCCGACTCGATCTCCGCCAAGAGCTCGGGCACGACGGCGATGCCGTCGTCGCCGAGGTCATCGAGGCTCCCGGGCGGATCGAGCACGACCGCGCCGTACAGGGGATAGCCGGCGCCGACGGCCGAAAGGTCGACGAGGCGGCTGCGCTCGCCGCCGACCGGCCGCACCATCGTCGTGAGCGAGCGCGTGTCGACGCGCCTCAGGCCGGGCAGCGCCGCGGCGTGCGCGTCCAGCTCGTCCGGCAGCACGCGGCGCGACTCGACCTCGACGTCGGCGCCGAGCAGTTCGCGCGACTGCGCGCGAATGCCTTCCTCGATCGCCGAGGACAGCGAGGAAACGCCGGTGATCGCGCCCACGCCCAGGGCCAGGCAGGCCGCGAAGAACACGAGCCTGCCGCGCGCGCCGCGGCTCTCGCGCAGCGCGAACGCCAGCACGGCGCCGGGCTTCAAGCCGCGGCCTCGACGCGCTCGACGCGGCCGTCGCGCAGGTGGATGCGGCGTCCGGCGCTGCGCGCGACCTCGGGGTCGTGCGTGACGAGCACGAGCGTCGCGCCCAGGCGCGCGCGCAGGTCGGTGAGCAGCGCCAGCACCGCAGCGCCGGTGGCTCCGTCCAGGTTGCCGGTGGGCTCGTCGGCGAACAGGATCGCCGGCTCGGGAGCGAACGCGCGGGCCAGCGCGACGCGCTGCTGCTCGCCTCCGGAGAGCTGCGCCGGGTAGTGGTGCGTGCGTTCGCCCAATCCGACCTCGCCCAGCAGGCGCCGCGCACGCGCGCGCGCGTCGCGCACGCCCGTGAGTTCCAGCGGCAGCAGCACGTTCTCGAGCGCGGTCAGGTTCGCCAGCAGCTGGAAGCTCTGGAACACGAAGCCGATCCGGCCGCGGCGCAGCGCCGACAAGGCGTCCTCGGAGAGTCCGTCGATGCGCTGCCCCTCGATCCACACCTCGCCCGACGTGGGCCGGTCGAGACCCGCGAGCAGGCCGAGGAGCGTCGACTTCCCGCTGCCCGAAGGTCCCAGGATCGCCACGGATTCCCCGGGTTGGATCGCGAGGTCCACCGCATCGAGCACGGTCAGCGGCCGTCCGCCGGAGGAGAGCTGACGGGTGAGACGACGACATTCGACGCTGGGGACGGCGGGCATGGCGCTCCCTAGCCTACGGGACGGCGGCCTGCGAGACCTCGCGCCGCGGCGGAACGCGGCGCCGCGCGGTCCACGTCGCGAGCGCCGCCAACACGAGGCCGGCGACGGCGAGCGGCAAAGCGATGCGCAGACCCGGCGGCCGGTACGCGATGCTCGTGCGCTCTCCGCCGGCGAGGTCGACGTCCCAGGCGCACAGGATCGACGCGAACGGCATGGCGGGGCGGCCTGCGAGCGTCCATCCGCGCGAGTACGCCTGGGCGACCACCGCGACGCCGCGGAAGGCGCGGTCCACGCCGAACTCGACGCTGCTGGTTCCGACGCGAGTCAGGCGCGCGCGCGGGCCGGCGGCGATCTCGCCGCGGATGTCGTCCAGCGTGTCCTTCAACGCCCGGCGGCCCGACTGGCCCTCGATGCGCTCGAACGCCGCGCGCGAGAGCAGGAAGACGCGCGGCAGGGAGTCCTCCAGCACGAAGACGCCGTTGCCGACGGGCCGCACGCCCTCCTGCCCGTTCACCCGGTGCCCGTGGATGCGCGTGACGCCCAGGAGGCGCGCGGCGTGCAGCTCGCGCTCGTTCAAGCCGTCGTCGCCGGCGACGGGATGCAGGCTGAAGCCGGCGTTCTCGACGCGAAAGCAGCGCGAGAAGAACCCGTGCGTGCTGTCGAGCTGCACCGGATCGAACAGCGAGATCGACTCGAAGTCCTGGATCAGGTTCTGGTTGGCGGGGATCACGGTGAGGACGCGTTCGGGAACCGGCTGCGCGACGAACGGCGCGATCTCGGCCGGCGTCCAGTAGCGCGGCAACCGCTGCAGCCAGCCGTCGGGGACGACCAGCGCGGCCTGGGCGACGACCGCGAGCGCCAGCACGAGGAGGCCGTGGCGCCCCGGCCGGACCAGCACGGCGAACGCCACGAGCAAGGCGCCCAGCGAACCGGCGTGCGCGGTGAGGAGCTCGGTCCGCGTCGGTTCCGGCAGCGTGGAGACCGGGATCCACGCGGCGCTCGACGCCGTGTACGCCCCCGCCGCGACGAGCAGGAGGCAGAAGGCGACGGCCGCGCGCGCGGCGAGCGCGCGGCGTTCGCCCGGCGCGCGCATCAGGAACTCCTCCAGACCGCTCGCCGCGAGGATCCCGAACAGCACGAACAGGAACAGGTGGTACTTCGAGAACAGGACCTCGTTGAGGAGCGGCACGCGCTGCACGAAGTCGAGGAGCGCAACGTGCTGGACCTTCAGCGCCGCCAGCGCGGTCACGGAGAGAAGCCCGAGGAACAGCCGACGCCGCGCGCCGTCGCGGCAGAGCACGGCGACGACGATCCCCAGGACGACGAGGAAGGCGCCGACGGCGGCGAAGTTCGACATCCAGCGGATCGAGCGGTCGGGCCGCAGGAGGTGCGGGTACAGCCCGTGGGCGTGCGGCAGCACGAGCGACAGGAGCGCGTCGCCGTCCAGGCCCGTGATCGAGCGGTCCGGCGTCGCCTGGGTGAAGAGATCGCCGCTCGCGCGCGCGACGAGGTAGGGGACCACCGACGGCGCGGCGAGCAGCGTGGAGGCCAGTGCGAGGAGCGCGAAGCGGCCCAGGCGGCGCGCGCGCGGCACGGCGGCGCGCGGCGCGTTCCACAACTCGACCAGGAACACCGCGCCGATCGCCAGCGAGGAGACGAAGGCGTCCTGCAAGGCTCCGGACGCGATGGCCGCCACGCGCGTCGCCAGGAACACCAGCGCCTCGCGCGCTCCGCCCTCGCCGCGCGCGATGCGCACGGCGGCCCACAACCCCAGCGGCAGCCACGCGAAGCTGCGGTAGTGCACCATGTCGAGGTGCTGGTACGTCGCGCCCGACAGGCCGACCGCGAGCGCGACGACCAGCGCCGCCTCGTCCCGGGCGTACAGTCGCAGCAGCACGAACAGTCCGGCGAGCAGGATCGCGACGTGCAGCAGCACGAACACGTCGAACATCCAGGCCGAGTCGCGCGCGAGCAGCGGCAGGACGAGGTTCAACGGGTACAGGACGCCCGGCTGCAGCGTCTCCAGGAGCGGCGCGCCCAGGCCGTTCTTCAGGTTGACGAGCGGGATCTCCCCCTCGAGCAGCGAGCGCTGGATCAAGACCAGCCAGCTCTCGTCCTGCGAGGAGGCCGCGCCCGGATCGAGCACGGGCACGGTCTCCGTCGCGCCGTACGTCACGGCCATGTCGGCCGCGTACGGGCTCTGCGCGAACGTGTACCCGCCGAACAGGACCGGGCGGAACACGACGAGCGGCGCGGCGAGGAGCACGATCCACGCCGCGAGACGGCGCCAGAGCGGCGTGGTGGCGGCGGGAAGGGTCACGCGGGGCGGCGCCCGGTGTGCCCGGGTCGGCGAGAGTCTTGCGGACCGGCGGCGTCCGATCCACCGCGCGGTACCGACGGAGGTGCGCGCGGCGCGCGGCTCGCCTACATTCCGGACCATGATCCTCGTCCGCACGACCCTGATCGCGCTCGCGGCGACCCTGGCGGTCGCCTGCGGCGACGCGGAGCGCGCACCGCAACAGTCGCTGCCCGGCGACGGCTTCGCCGCCGGCCAGGCCGGCGCGCGGCCGGACGAGGTCGCCGTCCCCGACGATGCGCCGCTCGTCGTGTTCCTGGGCGACAGCATCTCGGCCGGCCTGCACCTCGCGGCGGAGCAGGCGTTCCCCGCGGTCCTGCAGCGGGAGCTCGCCGCCGACGGACACCCGTTCCGCCTGGTCAACGCCGGCGTCAGCGGCGACACCAGCGCGGGCGGATTGCGGCGCATCGATTGGGTGCTGGGCCAGAAGCCGGACGTGCTCGTGCTGGAGCTGGGCGGGAACGACGGGCTGCGCGGCATGGAGCCCGCGCAGGTCGAGGCCAACCTGCGCGAGATCGTCGCGCGCGCGCGCGCGGCCGGCGCGCGCGTGCTGCTCCTGGGCGTGCAGTTGCCGACCAGCTACGGCGCGGAGTACGCGCGCGATTTCGCGGCGATCTACCCGCGCATCGCCGCGGACCTGGGCGTGGCGTGCGTGCCCTCGTTCCTGGACGGCGTGGGCGGCGTGCCGGAGCTGACGTTGCCGGACGGCCTGCACCCCACGGCCGAAGGGCACCGGCGCATCGCGCGGACGGTCGGACCGGCGCTCGCCGGCGTGCTCGAGACGCTGCGGACGGCGCGGTCGCGCTGAGAACCCGCCGAGGGTCGCGGCGTCGCCATCGGCGAGTACGCACCATCTCGTATCGGCCTACGCCGCAGTGCTGACGCGGGCCTTCCCTACGGGCCGGATACTCGTGAGCCACAGCCCGAGTCTCCCCATCGCGCGCACACCGCGTGCGGCAAGGCACGATGCAGCACGACACCCAATCCAGCGGATCCGGCCGCGCCGAGGAGCCCGATCGCCGCGGCTTCCTGGCGCGCGCGTCCACCGTCGCCATGGCCGGCGGTCTGGTCGCCGGTTACGGCGGGTTGGCCGCGATCGGCGGCCGCTACCTGTATCCGGCGCGCGCGCGCAAGCTGGCGTGGATCTACGTGGCCGAGGTCGCGTCGATCCCGCGCGGAGGATCGCTGCCCTTCCGCGCGCCGACGGGCGAGCGCATCGCGATCGCGCGGCAAGGGGAGGGCGCGACGGCCGCCGATTTCATCGCGCTGTCGAGCACGTGCCCGCACCTGGGCTGCCAGGTGCACTGGGAGCCGCAGAACAACCGCTTCTTCTGTCCGTGCCACAACGGCGTGTTCGAGCCGGGCGGCAAGGCGACCGCGGGTCCGCCGGCGGAAGCCGGGCAGTCGCTCGGCCGCTATCCGCTGAAGATCGAGGGCGGGCTGCTCTACATCGAGGTGCCGCTCGAGTCGCTGTCCGGCGGCGCGGAGGTCGCGGGCGGGATCCTGCCGGCGGACGAGCTCCCGCGCGGTCCCGGCCACGATCCGTGTCTGGATCCGCACGCGCGACGCGGCCGGGGAGAGCCGGCCTGAGATGGCGCTGATCGCGCGTTGGTTCCAGGAGCGGCTGCCGATCCGGGGCGACCAGCTCCGCGAGCTCTCCAACGAGCCCGTGCCGAACCACCTGAAGCACTGGTGGTTCTGCTTGGGCGGGACGCCGGCGTTCCTGTTCCTGGTGCAGATCGCGACCGGGATCCTGCTGGCGTTCTACTACGAGCCGTCGCCCAAGACCGCCTACGAATCGGTGCGGTACATCACCGAGGACGCATCGTTCGGCTGGTACCTGCGCGGCATCCACAAGTGGGGCGCGACGCTGATGATCGCCGCCGTGATCCTGCACCAGATGCGGGTGTTCTTCACCGGCGCGTACCGCAAGCCGCGCGAGATCAACTGGATGATCGGGATGTTCCTGCTCGTCTGCACGCTGTCTCTGGGCTTCACCGGCTACAGCCTGGTCTACGAGCAGCTCAGCTACTGGGGCGCGACGGTCGGCGCGAACATCACCGAGAGCGTGCCCTTCGTGGGCACGCTCGCCAAGCAGATGATGCTCGGCGGCGACGTGTACAACGACCGCACGCTGTCGCGCTTCTTCATCCTGCACGCCGCAGTCCTGCCGGTCGTGACGATCGGGCTGCTCGCGATCCACATCACGGTGATCCGCCTGCAGGGCGTGACCGAGTTCCACTTCCCGAGCGACGCCAGGCAGGAGAAGAAGTTCTTCAACTTCTTCCCCGACCACTTCCTCACCGAGATCCTGATCGGCCTGGTGCTCATGATCCTCCTGTCGGCGCTGGCCACGATCCTGCCCGCGACGATGGGGCCGCGCGCCGATCCGCTGGTGACGCCGGAGGTCATCAAGCCGGAGTGGTTCTTCTACGTGGCATTCCGCTGGTTGAAGCTGTTCTCGGGAACGGCAGCGGTGCTGTCCATGGGGTTCATCTTCTTCGT